>CAVYVT010000006.1:0-44790 GCA_963772035.1 uncultured bacterium | reverse complement strand
CCCTGCCAGCCTAGGCGCTCGGTCCTAGCCGGGCGGAACGGGTGTGCCGAGGTCGGTGACGATCTCAGCGGCGGACAGGGCTCGGTCGTAGATCCGCACGTCGTCCATCAGCCCGTCGAACGTCTGGAAGCTCCTCATCGAGTTTCCGCCGAGCCGAAGGATCCCCGCTCGAGGGCTCCGCAGGGTAGGCCGCTCCGGACGCGACGAGCTCGCCGTTCACGTAGAGGCGCATAGTGCCGTTCGACAGTGTCGTCGCCAAGTGGCTCCAGGCACCGGTTGGGATGGCGCTTGGGCTGAAGGCGCCCCCGGCTGTGGCCCAAGCGTGCGGCTTGGGTGTGCCGTCGGTCCCTGCGTAGAGAGCGTAAGAGAGGTTGAAGGGCGGCGTCTCCTTCATTACCACCATCTCCCAGCCCGAAAGTACGTCGGGCTTGATCCAGGTTTCGATCGTGAAGTCGCTCGTGAGATCGAGTTGCCGCATGATCGGCGATCGTGACCATGTCGTCAACGCCGTCGAACGAGAGCGCCTGACCGCTGTGTCCAGCGCTGTCCCACGAAGCCCCGCTGATGACCCCGTGGTGCCCGTTGTTGGTCTCATCAGGAAGCGTCGCGCCCATTCCCTCGTCGAACGCGTATGCCGCGACGGGGCCGTTGGCTGCCCCGTTCACAGTGATGTTCACCGCGGAGCTCGTGGTCGTTGCGCCGCCGGAGTCGGTCGCCTTTGCCGTCAGCGCGTAGTTGCCGACGCCCACGCCGGAGTCGCTCACCGAATACGGCGAGGTCGTGTCGGTGTCCGACCAGGGTCGAGCCGCGGAAGAACTCGACCTTCGTGACGGTTCCGTCGGAGTCGGAGGCGTTGGCGGAGAACGTGTAGCTCGCGGGAGCCGTGAAGGTCGCGCCGTTCGAGGGCGCCGTGACGTTCACGCTCGGGCTCTGGTTGCTTGCGGCCGAGACCGTGACCGAGCGCGTCGCGCTGTCGACGACCGCGCCGCCGTTGTCGGTTGCCCGCGCCTTCAGCGTGTAAGTGCCGGCGCCGACCCCGGACTCGGACGCTGTGTAAGGGGCGGTGTTGTCGGTCCCGACCAGCGTCGAGCCGCGGAAGAACTCGACCTTCGAGACGGTTCCGTCGGAGTCGGAGGCGTCGGCCGCATACGAAATGGCCGCCGGCGCGGTGAAGCCGGCGCCGTTCGCGGGTGAGCTGAGCGCGACCGATGGACTCTGATTGTTCGCGCTTGTGACGGTGACCGAGCGAGTCGCGCTGTCGACGACTGCGCCGCCGTTGTCGGTGGCCCTCGCCTTCAGCGTGTACGTACCGGCGCCGACCCCGGACTCGGACGCTGTGTACGGAGCGGTGTTGTCGGTCCCAACCAGGGTCGAGCCGCGGAAGAACTCGACCTTCGTGACGGTTCCGTCGGAGTCGGAAGCGTTGGCCGCATACGAAATGGCCGCCGGCGCGGTGAAGGTGGCGCCGTTCGCGGGTGAGCTCAGCGCGACCGACGGACTCTGATTGTTCGCGCTTGTGACGGTGACCGTGCGGGTCGCGCTGTCCACGACCAGGCCGCTGTTGTCGGTTGCCCTCGCCTTCAAGGTGTAGGTGCCGGTCCCGACGCCTGATTCCGACGCGGCGTACGGAGCCTTGTTGTCTCTGCCCACCAGGGTCGTGCCGCGGAAGAACTCGACCCTCGTCACCTTGCCGTTCGGATCCGACGCGGTTGCTGTGTACGAGATGGCTGCCGGAGCGGTGAAGCTGGCGCCGGCCGCGGGCGAGGTGAGGGACACCGAGGGACTCCCGGCGCCCGTACTCGTGACGGTGACCGTCCGTGTCGAACTGTCGACGACGGCGCCTGTGTCATCGGTCGCCCGCGCTTTGAGCGTGTATGACCCGGCGGCCACACCGGACTCGGACGCTGTGTACGGAGCGGTCGTGTCGGTGCCGACCACCGTCGAGCCGCGGAGGAACTCGACCTTCGAGACGCTGCCGTCGGCGTCGGCAGCGTCCGCCGCGTAGGAGATCGACGCGGGTGCCGTGAAGCTGGCGCCGTTCGCAGGGGACGTCAGCGAAACCGTCGGGTTCTGATTGCTTGCCAGCTCGACCTCGGACAGGGTCAGTGCCGTGCTCGTCCCAGGATCCTGGATCCGTATGTAGCGCGCGGTCGTGTCGATCGGGGCGGTGCCGACGTTGCCCGACGGTGTCTGCATCCGGTACTCGGTGACGCCTGCCTGAGCTTGGAGGCCCGAGACGGAGGTCGAGTTGAACGGCGTGTTCGAGGTGAAGACCCACAGGTCCCGCTCGGTGTTGGCGTCGGAGCGAAGCGTCACGACCAAATCGTCGACGGTGCGGCTCGCGCCCAGGTCCACCTGCCACCAGGGCTGGTTCTCGGATGATGTCACGGCGTAGCTCCCGCCGGTGCCCTGCGACTTGTCGCCGTTCCATGCGTTCCACGCGCGACTCGAGAAGCCGGCCTGAGAGCTCTGCGTCACCCGCGGCTGCGGCGCCTGGCCCGCTGTCTTCTCGAGCTTCACGACTGGGGCGATCGAGGGCACGCCCTCGTTGTCGACCAGGAACACCATGTAGTAGCCGGGCGGGGCCTCGTCGATCGAGGGCGCGGTCATCGAGACGCTCCCTGTCCCGGGCGTCGTGTTCAGCTTCACGTAGGCCTGACCCGCGTTCACCTGATGCGTCGTCCCGGCCATGCGGATGAACGAGGCGTAGGCGATGTTCGACGGGTTGGCTGTGTTGATCGAGAACGACTGGCCCGCGGCCACCGTCGAAGGCGCGCCGGTGGCGGTCGGGCGCGGCGCGGCCTGGCCCGAGCCGTCCTTGCGGAAGAGATACGGAGGGCTGAAGAACTGGCCGTTCGGCTCCTGGACCTCGTCGAACGAGGAGCCGGCCGACCAGACGCGGCCGTCGGGCAGGAGCGCCGCGACCGAGTGGTACGTCCGCCGCCGCGCGATGTCCGCCATGCTCGTCCAGGTGTTGGACGCGGTGGAGTAGAGCTCGGGCGTCATCACCGGCGTGCCCTTCGTGTCGTTGCCCGAGCTGTTGCCGCCGACTGCGAGGACGTCGCCGGTCGGCAGCGTCACGGCCTGACCGGTCATGTGGGGGAAGCGGCTGTTCGCGACCTTCGTGTAGGTGGGAGACGCGCCCGAGGCATCGAGGATCATGCTGTCCGTCGAGGTCCCGCCCGAGTTGTAGAACATCGTGTACGGCCCGATCATCGTCCGGACGCCACGCCGGCGCGCCTGGAGGTTCTGGGTGTCCGAGATCGACGAAAGGTTGGTGCCGTCGAGGAGGTAGCGGCCCGGCCCCTGCGTGGCGTTGTCGCCGACGTCCTCGATCACGAAGTTGCCGCTCTGGGTGCGGACGAGGTCCGCGTACCAGTTGGTGGGGAAGGTCGTGTTGAGGTTGGTGCTCGCCCCCGTCAGCTGGTCGAAGCGCTCGATTCCCGTGCTGGTGCCGCCGGCGACGATCGGGTTGCCGTCGCGGTCGATCGTGCCACCGGGGTACCAGCGCTTGAAGTTCATCTGGCCGGCGACCGAGAACGTCTTCGAATCGGCGTCGTAGATCTGGACCTCGGATGTCGCACCCGCGCCGGAGTCGGAGCCGCCGCCGATTACCGCGAGCCGCCCGTCGGGAAGCGTCGTGATCAGGCTGCAGAAGGTGATCTTGGGCGCGATGTTGTTGGACCGGGTGATGTTCCCCGTCGCCGGGTCGAGGATCATCGCGGGCCCGTTGTTGGGGACGGCACCGAAGTTCGGCGGCTGGTTCGCCTGGTCCCAGGCGACGATCTTCCCGTCGGGCGTGACGCCCATCGAGACCGGCACGACTGGATAGGTCTGAAGCGAGCCCCACGAGCCGACCTGGCCCGGGTCTTGGGCGGAGGCGGCAGGCGCGAATGCGCACAGCGCTCCGACCGCGAGCACAATTGCTCGCGCTCGAAGCCCTCCCAGGCAACGAGTGCATCCCCCGACGCATGGAAGCATCCTCCGCCCGGGTTATGACACCAGCGTGAGAGGAAGATGAGAGCTTCTCTTATGAAGCCGCGACCGGATAGATTTCCCGCCCCGATGGCTGTCGTTCACGAGACATATGACTTCGACGTACCGGTCGAGCGCCTGTATGAGTGGTTCACCGTGCACGAGAATTTGAGCTCCCTCTTCGGCATCGACGTCGAGCGGATCAAGGAGGGAGACACCGAGCCGAACGGCGTCGGCTCGGTCAGAAAGCTCTCGGTCAAAGGCATCATGCCCTTCGAGGAGACGGTCACCGAGGCGATCCCAAACGAGCGGATCGAGTACCGCGTCACCAAGGGAACGCCCCTCAAGGACCACCTGGGCGTTCAGGTCTTCTCGACCACGGGCGACGGGCGCAGCCACATCGATTACACGATCACTTTCGAGGCCGGCGTTCCCGGGCTCGCCAAGGTGATCGCTGCGGGGCTTTCCCGCTCGATCAGGCGTGGCTTCCCGAAGGCTGCGCGCGCTCTAAGCTGAGCGTTGTGCAGCGGATGCAGATCTACGGCGTGTCGTTCGACATGGTCGGCAAGCAGCCCATCGTGCTGCTGAAAACGACCGACGGCAACCGGTTCCTGCCTATCTGGATCGGTCACCCGGAGGCTGCCGCGATCCTGATGAAGCTCCAGGGTGCGTCGACGCCTCGCCCGATGACCCACGACCTTCTGATCGAGATGCTCGAACAGCTCGACGCCAAGTGCGAGCGGGTGTCCGTAACCGAGCTCCGCGACAACACCTTTTACGCATCGATCACCATCTCGGTGAACGGCGCCGAGATCGAGATCGACTCGCGCCCGTCCGACGCGATCGCCCTCGCCGTCCGCTGTCAGGCGCCGATCTTCGCCGCCGAGGACGTCATCGAGGAGTCATCGATCGAGTTCGAGCACGAGGTCGAAGACCAGGACGAGGTTGTCGAGAAGTTCAAGAACTTCCTCGACGAAGTCACGCCCGAAGACTTCGCCGCCGAAGACCAGTAGGCACTTCATTCCGTAAAGCGAGGGGTCAGACCCGGGGTCAGACCCCAGGCACGGGCGGCACGCTTTCGTGTGACAACCGTCACGGTTTGCCAACGACGGTGGGAGGATGGTCAGCGTGATGGGCCAGAAGCTTCCGCCCGGGCCGCCCGTTCCCAGCCTGATCCAGGGAATCGGCATGTGGGTGCGCCCGATCTCGTGGCTCGAGGGGAACCGGGCCAGGTACGGCAACCGGTACACCGCCCGCTTCCCGTTCACGCCGCCGTTCGTGATCATCGCCAACCCGGAGGAGGCGAAGGAGGTCTTCACGGCGCCGCCCGACGTACTCATGCCGGGCATCGGAGCGCGCGTCCTCCTTCCGCTCGTGGGACCGTCGTCCGTGCTCCTCCTCGACGGCGACGCGCACATGTCACAGCGAAAGCTGATGCTCCCCGCCTTCCACGGCGAGCGGATGGAGCGACTGACCGACCTCGTCGCGCGCGTGACCATCGACGAGATCGAGGGGTGGGGAGGCGGACAGACCGAGCTTCACCCTCGGTTCCAGTCGCTGACGCTCGAGATCATCCTGCGCGCGGTGTTCGGACTCGAGCCGGGGCCGCGCCTCGACGCCCTCCGCGACAGCCTGTCGACCCTCCTCGCCTATGGCGACAACCCGCTCACGCTCCTGCCGCCTCCCGAGGATCCGGCGCGCCTGGAGCTGACCGAGCGGATCTTCAACGCCGTCGGCCCCATCAAGGGCTTCGTCGACCGCCGGAACGAAGTGGACGAGCTTCTCGCCGCGGAGATCGCCGAGCGCCGCGCCTCAAGCGACGAGGACTCGGACGACGTTCTGTCGATGCTCCTCGCCGCCCGCCACGAGGACGGCTCGCCGATGAGCGCCTCCGAGCTCCGCGACGAGCTGATGACCCTGCTGGTCGCCGGACACGAGACGACAGCGTCGTCGATGGCGTGGATCTTCTCCCGCCTGGCGCGTGAGCCTCGCGTCCTCGCCGAGCTCCGCCGCGAGGTCGACTCCGAGGACTCGGGCCCGTATCTGACCGCAACCATCAACGAGGGCCTTCGCAGCCGCCCGGTCGTGCCCAACGCCATGCCGCGCTACGTCGCCAAGCCGGTCACGATCGGCGGCTGGGACTACGAGCCGGGCCCGAGCCTGGTCGTCAACGCCTACCTCATCCACCACGACCCCGAGATCTATCCCGACCCCTACACCTTCCGCCCGGAGCGCTTCCTCGACGAGAAGCCCGGGACCTACACCTGGCTCCCGTTCGGAGGCGGGCGCCGGCGGTGCCTGGGCTCCAGCTTCGCGCTCCTCGAGATGAAGGTCGTGATCGCCGAGATCGTCCGGCGCTACGAGATCGCCGCCACCTCCGGCGAGCCCGAATTGGCCCGCCGGCGGAACATCACGATCCGCCCGCACATGGGCGCCAGCGTGACCCTGGGCGCAAGGGAGCGCGAGTCGGTGACGGCCTAGCCGAGCCCGAAATGGAGCCCGTGCTCCTCGCAGAGCGCCGGGATCTTCTCGAAGTCGAACTCGATCCCGTACTTGACTGCGACCGGCGCGATCATCGCCGGCTCGAAGTCGGGGCGCGAGGTGATCTCTGCGAGCTCGTCGAAGTAGTGCTCGAATCCGCCCGGGCAGATGATCTCCAGGATCCGGCAGGGCTCGTCGCCCGCGTTCCAGAAGGTGTGCCACTGGTCGCGGGGCTTGAACACGAAGTCGCCGGCCTCGGCGAACACCGTGTCATCGCCCAGCAGGGCGCCCATCCGGCCCTCAAGGACGAACGAGTACTCATCCTCCTTCGAATGCTTGTGAACCGGGGCGCACAGAGAGCGCGGCGGGATCGGGTGCTCGACGAGCGAGAACCCGCCTCCCGTCTCTTCGGTCCACGCCATGAAGCGGACGCCGAGGGAGGTGAGGTCGACGGCCTTGCCGTCCTCGGGTCCCAGCTTGCGCGGGCCCTGAGATGCGTCGTAGCGGCGGAGGTCGGATGGTGCGGTTACGGCGGTCATTGAGGCTCCCCTCATTTCGTTGAACAGCAGTGTTCACGGAACGTAGCATGGATCCGGAGCATCTGTCAAGATTGATTGAACACCAATGGCTAGCGAAATCAAAAGCGGGAATACCGGAAGAAGGCCTCGTGCCGAACAGGAGGACGCGACCACGGGAGCGCATCACCGAGGCCGCGGTGAAGCTCCACGGCTCCATCGGCCCGGCTCGCACAACGGTCAGCGGAGTTGCGGAAGAGGCAGGCGTCCAGCGCGCCACCGTCTATCGCTACTTCCCCGACGAGGTTTCTCTCTTCGCCGCATGCACCGCGCACTATTGGGCGCGGAATCCGCTGCCGGACATCGAGTCGTGGAAGGCAGATAAAGGACCGCGGCGAGCGCCTGCGCCACGGCCTCGCCGTCTTCTACGACTTCTTTTCGCACAACGAGCCGATGCTCGAGAGGACCAGCCGCGACGCTCATCATGGTGCCCGCCATGGACGCCCCGCGGCAGGCGATGTTCGCCTTTCTGGACGCGGCGGGCGACATCCTGATGAAAGGCCGCCCAGAGCGCGGCTCCGCACGCCGTCGCACCGCGGCCGCCGTCTCCCACGCCCTCCAGTTCACCACCTGGCAATCGCTCGCTCGAGCGCAGGGGCTCTCGAACGCCGAAGCGGTCGCTTTGATGGCGGCGATGGTCGAGGCCGCCGGCTCGGCTCGCGGACTCGGCGACGATCGGCGGACCGGCTCTCGCCGACTCGAACCTGATCTCCGGCAACGGCGAGGCCGGCATCTCCGCCAGTCGCACGGACTCGACGGATGCCATCAACGGCCTGGTGATTCAGAACAACCGGATCGGGACAGGGGTCGCGGGGCAGGCAGCGATCGCTAATGGCGGCCCCGGGGTCTTCTTCAGCGGCAATGTCGCGGGCGCGACGATCGCCGACAACCTCATCTCCGGAAACGATGAGCAGGGAATCGAGCTCTCGATCAATGTCGTCCAGCCCGCCGGAGCAGCGGGCGCCAGCGACGCCGCAATCACCGGCAACCTCATCGGCACCGACGCTGACGGTGTAGACCCGATCGCCAACGGCGATGACGGCATTTCGATCCAGGGGAACCCGGACCATCCGGCCACGGGCAACACAATCGGCGGTGTTGGTGGCATCACGGCGGGAGGTCCCTGCACCGGCGACTGCAACCTCATCGCGGCGAATTCGGGCGACGGCATCGAGATCATCGACGCTTCCACCACGGGAACGGAGGTACTCGGCAACTACATCGGGACCAATCTGACGGGCAACGCGGCGCGTGGCAACGCCGACAGCGGGATCAACCTGAACGACACGACCGACACTCAGATCGGGAGCGGCGCCGGAGCCAATGTGATCTCGGCGAACGGGGAGGACGGGGTCAGCAACTCCGGCACCTCAGGCATCGCGATCCAGGGGAATCACATCGGGGTCGGCGCCGACGGCACCACTGCGCTCGGCAACGACGCAGCGGGTGTGTTCTTCACCGGCTCCGATGGCAACGCGTGGGCGGCACAGATCCCGGCGACGGGAACGTGATCGGCGACAACGGACTTGGCGTGTGGATCGCCTTCGGTTCAGAGGACGTCTCTGTCCTCGGGAATTCCATTACCGCGAGCGACGGCCTTGGGATCGACCTTGGCATTCAGGGCGTCACTCCGAACGACCCCAGCGACGGCGACGCGGGCGACAACGACCTCCAGAACTTTCCTGCCCTCACGGCGGTTGCCAACGCCAGTTCAACCGCCGTAGCCGGAACGCTCGACTCGACCCCCGCGTCGACTTTCCGGATCGAGGTCTTCTCCAACGCCGTCGGCGATTCGTCGGGGCACGGCGAAGCTGAGACCTTCCTGGGCGCCTTCGACGTCACCACCGACGGATCCGGCGCCGCTGACTTCGTCGGCATCGTCGAGGGGTCCGCCGGCGCGGGTCAGGCGGTCAGCGCGACGGCGACCCTGTTGAGCCCCCTGGGAGAGCCGCTTTCAACATCGGAGCTCGCCGCCAACGTCCCAGAGGGAACGTGCGACGTCGAAGGCACCTCAGGAGACGATCCGGCGCTTGCGGGGACCCCCGCCGACGAGGTGATCTGCGGGTTCGGTGGCGACGATGTGATCGACGGCGGCGGTGGCGGTGACATCGTCCTTGGCGGAACCGGTGTTGATGAACTGGACTTCTCCGCAGCGTCGGGCGCTGTCGAGCTCGACCTCGCAAGCGGTCTCGGCACGGCAGACGTCGACGCCATCACCGTCCTTGAGATCGAGGACGTGGTGGGCTCGGCGTTCGCTGACGAGATCATGGGGCAGGAGGACGACAACGTCATCGACGGCGGTGACGGGGACGACACGCTGGAGGGACTCGAGGGCGCCGACAAGCTCGTCGGCGGCGAAGGGAAGGACACGATCGAGGGCGGCGACGGCAAGGACGACCTGCGCGGCAAGGACTCGAAGGACACGCTAAAGGGAGGCTCTGGCGCCGACAAAGTCAACGGGGACGACGGCGGGGACACCCTGAAGGGAGGCGACGGCGAAGACGATCTTGAAGGTGGCGACGGTGACGACACGCTCGACGGCGGTCCGAAGGACGACGATTGCTCGGGAGGTTCTGGCAAGGACACGTTGAACAGCTGCTGAACACGCCTCGCCCGGCTCACTCCGGCCCGGGGTTCGTCCCGGGCTCCCTAAGGGTCATCCCCAATAGACAGGGCCGCGGATCCGCGCGAGCCTTCCTTCATCAACCACTATCTGATGGAGGAACCCAATGACTGAACAGGACACGACACAGGTAATGCCCGCCGCGGATCCCCCGCCCGAGCCCCAGCCGGACGGCACGAGGCGCCTCACGCGCTCGCGCTCGGACCGGATGCTCGGCGGCGTCGCCGGAGGCCTCGCGGAGTACTTCCGAGTTGACCCGGTGATCTTCCGGATCGGCTTCGCAGTGACCCTCTTCTTCGGAGGCCTGGGCGCGCTGGTCTATCTCGCGATCATGATCTTCGTGCCATCCGAGCCCGGAGACGGCACGCAGAAGTCCAGCGCGCCCCGAACGTTCGGGCGCATCCTGGTTCTGACCCTCGTCGCCATCGCGGGCCTGATCGGGCTCTCGATCATGGGAGTTGGAGCAGCCTGGGCGGCGGCGACCGGACACGGAGTGCTTGTGGCGATAACCGTGATCGCGATCGGAGTCGCCTTGGTGGTCGCCGCGTTCAATGGCGGCGCCCGCTGGCTCATCCTGCCGGCCCTCGCGCTGGCCGTACCGCTCGGCACCGTCGCAGCGGCGGACATCGAGTTCGAGGGCGGCATCGGCCAGACCACCCACACCCCGCAGACGGTCCGCGCTATTCCGGATGACGGTTACGAGTTCGGCGTCGGCGACCAGCGCATCGACCTGCGCGGCCTCGACTGGAGCGAGCGCAGCGTGATCGAGGTCAAGGCGGACCAGGGAATCGGTCGGATGCTGGTCCTCGTGCCCGAGGACGTCTGCGTCGACGGTGACATCGACTCCCGGTACGGAGTGGTCGAGATCGCGGGCGAGGAGTCCAGCGAGTCAAGCCGCTCCGGCTATCGCGCGACGCCCCGGCTCGAGCTGGACGCTCACCTCGACGCCGGGAAGATCGAGGTGGTCAATGACGACGACGTCGGCCTGGGCGATCACTTCGGCGGCAGTGACGGCATCGCGCGGGACGAGCTGCGCGACCGGATGGCCGCCGCGTGCGCGCCCGAGCCTGCCGCGAATGGCGGTCGCAAGGGCTGATGACCCGGCGACTCGACGGACTCTCACTGGGAGCCGGCCTCGGTCTGATTGCGACCGGGGCCGTGCTCCTACTCGACCAGGACGGCGCCATCGACCTCTCGTTCGGTCTGTTCGGCGCCGTCCTGGCGCTGTTCTTCGCGGTCAGCGGCATCGCGCTCCTATGGCGCCGGCCGAGCGAGCCGGCAGTCGCAGCTCCGACGGCCTCCCAAACGCTTACCGCTCCCGCCGAGCCCCGCGAGCCGGAGCCTGCGCCCGAGCGCGACCGCCTGCGAGACATCTACCGCGGCGGCTTCGGCGTGGCACTCATCGGCGGCGCGGCGCTGATCGTCCTGTCGAGGACTGGAGCTCTCGATTCGCTTGGCGACGCGGTGCTGACGATCGTCATCGTGATCCTGGCCCTTGGTCTCATCCTTGCGCCGTTCTGGTGGCGCCTTGGCCGGAACCTCGCCGCCGAGCGGGCTGAGCGGATCCGCTCGCAGGAGCGCGCCGACATGGCCAGCCCACATCCACGACTCTGTGCTTCAGACGCTCACGCTCGTCCAGAAGCGCGCCGACGACCCGCGCGCCGTCGCGCAGCTCGCCCGCGCTCAGGAGCGCGAGCTCCGCGGTTGGCTCTTCACGGGCGATCGCCCGCCGGCGTCGGCCAGCCTCTCGGCGGCTCTGGACGAGGCAGCCGCTGAAGTCGAGACGGCGCATCGCGTGCCCATCGAGGTGGTCGCGGTCGGCGACGCGCCCGTCGGCGAGGCCGGCAACGCCCTCCTGGCCGCGGCCCGCGAGGCGATGGTCAACGCGGCGAAGTTCGCGCCTGACGCGGGGGACATCGCCGTCTACGCCGAGCTCGACCCGTCGCGCTCCCAGGTCTTCGTGCGCGATCGAGGCGACGGTTTCGACCCTGACGGCGTGCCGGACGACCGCCGCGGGGTCCGAGAGTCCATCATCGGGCGCATGGAACGCTCCGGCGGCACCGCGCGCATCCGCTCGAGCGAGGCAGGCACCGAGGTCGAGCTCACGATCGAGCCCACGGGAGCCGGCGAATGACCCCCACCGTCGTGATCGTCGATGACCACGCGCTCTTCCGCTCCGGCGTCCGCGCCGAACTCGAAGGCCTGGTCGAGGTCCTGGGCGACGCCGGGTCGGTCGAGGAAGCGGTGCGGCTGATCTCAGAAGCGAAGCCCGACGTCGTTCTCCTCGACGTCCACATGCCGGGCGGCGGCGGAGTCGAGGTGATCCGCCGGGTCGCCGAGACCGCGCCGGCGCAGAGCTTCCTCGCGCTCTCGGTCTCGGACGCCGCCGAGGACGTGATCGCCGTGGTCCGGGCGGGCGCACGTGGCTACGTGACGAAGACGATCTCGGGCCCCGAGCTGGCTGACGCCGTAACGCGCGTTCGCGACGGCGACGCCGTCTTCTCGCCGCGCCTCGCCGGCTTCGTTCTCGACGCCTTCGCCGGGCAGATCACCGAGGCCGAGGCCGACCCCGAGCTCGACCAGCTGACCCTCCGCGAGCGCGAGGTGCTGCGCCTGATCGCCCGCGGATACCTCTACAAGGAGATCGCGCGGGAGCTGTCGATCTCGCCGAAGACCGTCGAGGCGCACGTCTCGGCCGTCCTTCGCAAGCTGCAGCTGTCGAACCGCCACGAGCTCAGCCGCTGGGCGGTCGAGCGGCGCCTCGTGGATTGAGCGCCCAGGGCGGCCAACTCCCGCGCCGCAAGTCTGGACCGCGCGGCAGGGGTCGAGCGGCGCCCCTTCGCCGTAGCTTCAAGGCGCATGATGGAGAGGGGAAACAGGGGGGAGCGCCGCCCGGCGAAGCGGGTCGGACCCAAGCCGGTTCGACCTCGGCCCGTGGGTCTCAGGCGCCCACTGGGTATGGCCCGCTTTCGCGCTCGCTAGACGTCCCCCGGTTGGCGCTTTCCGAACTCGTCGTCGGGAGCGCGCCGAGCTTACGCCTCTGAAGTGAGCGCCGAGAGGTCGCCCGTGTCGCGGATCTCGGCGGCGACCTCCATCGCGCGATCGAAGCCGCGCCGCTTCGAGACCTCCCAGAGCCACGATCCGAAGCTGATGCGCTGGGCGCCCGCCTCGAAGATGCCCTGAACCGACAGGTTGGGCCAGACGAGCACGTTCACCGGCTTCGAAACCGCGTCGCAGACGGTGCGGATCTCGTCGTGAGAGCGAAGGCCAGGCGCGTAGAGGACGTCGGCGCCGGCCTCTTCGAACGCCTTGAGCCGCGTGATCGTGTCGTCCAGGTCGTTGAGGCCCCGCAGCTGATTCTCGGCGCGGGCCGTCAGCGTGAACGGGAAGTTGAACGCGCGTGCGGCCTGGACGGAGGCTTCGACGCGCGCGACGGCATGCTCAAGGCAGTAGATCACCTTGTCGCCGGGATCCCAGTCCTCGATCGACCCGCCCACGGCGCCCGCCTCGCCGACGCGCGTGATTGCAAGCGCCGCCTGAGCGGGCTCGGGGCCATAGCCGTTCTCCAGATCCATCGCGACCGGCAGATCGGTCGCGCCGTCGAGCTCGGCCGCATGCTCGACGATCTCATCGAGCGTCACCTCGCCGTCCTCGCGCCCGAGCCGCTCGGCGTAACCCGGCGCTCGTCGAGGCGAGCGCCTTGAAGCCGAGGCCGTCCAGTCCGACTGCGGAATCGACGTCCCAAGGGTTCGGGAACACGAACGGCTCGCCCGCATGGAGTGCGCGGAACGCCTCGGCCTTGTCGGCTTGGCTCACGCGACCATCCTCTCAGCCGCCGACGTGACGAGCCGGTCGCACAGCTCCTCGAAGTCGATCCCGGCAGCCTCGGCGGCCATTGGGAAGAGGGAGGTGTCGGTCAGGCCCGGAACGGCGTTCACCTCGAGCACCTCGGGTCCGGCATCGCTCAGGATCAGGTCGACGCGGACGAAGCCGGCGCAGTCGAGCGCATCCCAGGTGGCGGTTGCCGTCTCCGCGACGACGGCCTCGTCGTCGCCCAGCTCGGCGGGGCAGATGAAGTCGGTGCGGCCGATCTCGTAGCGCGCCTCGTAGGAGTAGCGGTCGTCGTCGTGCGGGCGGATCTCGACGGCGGGAAGCGCTTCACCCTCGAGCATCCCGACCGAGAGCTCGCGGCCGTTGACGTGGCGCTCCAAAAGGACGCGGTTGTCGTAGGAGAACGCCGAGATGATCGCTTGCGGAACGTCGTCTCGAGATGCGGCGAAGCTCACGCCAAGGGCCGAGCCCCCGCGGGCGGGCTTGACGACCAGCGGGTAGCCGAGCCGCTCCTCGATCTCCTCCAGCGCATCGGCTGCACCGAGCTCCGAGAACGCGGTCTGCGAGAACGAGACCCAGTCCGGCGTGGCGATCCCGTGCTCGCGAAGCGCCTGCTTGGCCTCGGCCTTGTCGGTCGAGCGCCGGCACGCCGACACGCCCGGGCCGGTGTAGGGGATGCCGAGGATCTCGAGCAGCTCCTGGACGGTGCCGTCCTCGCCGTCGGCGCCGTGAAGCGCGACGAACGCGACGTCGGGCCGCTCGGCCTTGAGCCGCTCGACCAGATCGTTGCCCGCGTCCAGCGAGACCACGTCGTGGGTTCCGGCAAGCGCATCCTCAACCCGGGCGCCAGAGCTCAGCGACACCTGCCGCTCGAGCGAGCGCCCGCCCTTCAAGACCGCGACCTTCACGCCTCGGGCTCCTTCCGGCGCATGGGCACCACGTCCCCGCCGGGCGCACCGCCGGGGCGTCGCCGGGGTCAGACGCCACGCTTGGGGTCAGACCCCTCGCCTGACCTCTGTCCCCACCCAGGCTCGGCTGCTCGCGCGTGATCGCGCCGTAAAGCGCCACCTGCTCGGCGATGACGGAGCCGATGCGGCGGATTCCCTCGCGGATCTCGTCCTCGGTCGAGCCTGAGAAGTTGAGACGCATCGAGTTCTTGCCGGTGACCCCGTCGGCGAAGGCGGCGACGCCGGGGACGAACGCGACGTTCTCGCGAAGCGCCCGGGCGAGCAGGTCGGTGGTGTCGATGTAGTGGGGGAGCGTCGCCCAGAGGAACAGCCCGCCCTCGGGCTCCGACCAGGTGGCCTCGGATGGGAAATGCTGCTCGAGCGACTCGAGCATCGCGTCGCGGCGCACGCGGTAGACGTCGCAGAGCTCGTCCACGTACTCGCGCCAGCGGCCCTCGGCGAAGAACTCGTCGACGAAGTACTGCGCGAGCGTCGAGGTGCAGAGGTCCGAGGCCTGCTTGCCGAGCACGACCTTCGCGAGCACTGGCGGCGGCGCGCAGAGCCAGCCGAGGCGGAGGCCGGGGGAGAGGATCTTCGAGAACGTGCCGAGATAGACGACGTAATCGCCGCCGTCGAGCTCGTAAAGAGTCGGGAGCGGGTCGCCCTCGTAGCGAAGGAGCCCGTAGGGGTTGTCCTCGAGGACCAGGATCTCGTGCTCGCGTGCGATCTCGACGAGCCGCTGCCGCCGCTCGAGCGACATCGTCTGACCCGCGGGGTTCTGGAAGGACGGGACCGTGTAGATCATCTTCGGCTTTCGCCCCTGCTCGGCGAGGTCGAACAGCGCCACCTCGAGGAGCGCGATGTTCATGCCCTCGGAGTCCATCTCGACCTGGACGGTCTCGGCCTCGTACGAGCAGAAGACGGGCACCGCGCCCGGGTAGGTGGGGGCCTCGGCGATGACGACGTCGCCCGGGTCGATCAGCGCCTTGCACATCAGGTCGATCGCCTGCTGGCCGCCGGTGGTGACGACGATGTCGTCGGGATCGGGGTCCATCCCCTCCGCGGCCATGACCTGGCGGATGCATTCCTTGGTCGAGGCGAAGCCCTCGGTCGGCCCGTACTGGAGCGCCTCGGCCGAGGACTCCTGCGCGATCTTCGTCATCTGCCGCGCGAAGGACTGCGGGGAGAAGGTCGAGGTGTCCGGCAGGCCGCCGGCGAGCGAGATCACCTCGGGCCGGGCTGTGATCTCCATCAGGTCCCGCATGGCCGACGAGCGCATGACGCTCGTCCGCTGAGCGAAGAGGCCCGCGTAGCGCTGAAGGTCGCGGGCGCTCGTGTGCGCCTTGCGGTGCCGGCGCGTCGCCGCCGGGTCGCGGCGCTCCGGCTCTTCGTCAGATCTTGGGGTGGGCTCGGCCACTCGTGAAGTGTGGCGCAACCCGCTTGACCCTGGACGCAAAGCGCGCGATGCCGGGCCGCGAGGTGCGAAGACCACTGCCGCGGATGGCGCGCCGCGCGGCGGCTTGGGCGCTGTCGGCCTTGGTCGGCTCTGCCTGATTCAGGTGTGCGAACTGCGATGGGTACATGCGATGCTCCTTCTCGGATCGATCTCGGGTTCTGGAGACACCATCCCGCGATTGCAAGTTCGTCGCGCTTGATTTAGACTGGACTTAATGGTTCATTGGGATTTCGAGCTTGAGGACCTCGCCAAGGTCCGTTTTGCCATCTCGCCGATGTGGGAGACGGCTGCAGCCATAAACGCGCTTCGCAATCCCAGTCTCGTGGCTACGCACCTGCCTTGGGTGAAGCAGATTCGCCCCCTGATCAGGCACATGGACCTGACTCCGGCCCTGGCGCTTCTCCCAAGCCAGGGCTATATCGCCGATTTCCTGACGCCCCCGCCCTCAACCCCGCTTGCCTCGTTCGCCGACGAGCTCGAGATCGTCCGCTCCACGCCCACCGACCAGGTCCTCCACGACATCCAGATGCTCATCGACGACGCCAACGACCCGGAGACGCTGGAGCCCTTCCTCGCCGATCCGCGCGGCGAGGTCGAGCGCCTCGCCGACGTGCTGCAGATCTTCTGGCAGCGGGCGGTCGAGCCGCACTGGCCTCGCCTGCGCTCGCTGCTCGAGGCGGACCTGATGTATCGCTCGCGCCGGCTTACCGAGGGCGGGCTCGAGAAGCTCTTCGGCGATCTCCACCCGAGCGTCGTCTGGTCAGACAGGACGCTGACGCTGACCGAGAACAAGTGCGACACGGACGGATCGCTCCACGGTCAGGGGCTCCTCCTCTTGCCGTCGGCCTTCTCTTCAGCCCGGACCTGGGCGATGGTCGAGGCGGAGTGGCAGCCCACCCTGATCTATCCGGCGCGCGGCGTCGCCCTGCTGTGGGAGTCCGGCGAGCGCGTCGCGCCCGAGGGCCTCGCCAAGGTGATGGGAGCTTCCCGGGCCGCGCTCTTGACGGACCTCGACGCTCCCAGGAGCACCAGCGACCTGGCCGAGCGGCTTGGCATGACGGCCGGCGGCGTCTCGCAGCATCTCGGTGCGCTGAAGGATGCGGGGCTCGTCACCGCCGAGCGAAACGGGCGCTCGGTCCTCTACTGCCGCAGCGCGGTCGCGGACGAGCTGGTCGTCCGGTGAGCGGCACGTAGTGGCCGCCGAGCCCCGAGCCGTCCAGAACCGCCGCCTGCTGAAGGCGCGAGACACCATGGACCGCGCCTACGCGGACGCGCTCGACATCGAGTCGCTCGCCGACTCGGTCCACCTCTCGCGCGCGCACTTCATCCGCTCGTTCAAGGAGACGTTCGGCGAGACGCCCCACCGCTACCTCCAGCGCCGCCGCATCGAACGCGCGATGTGGATGCTCCGCGAGACCGACGAAGACGTCACCGGCATCTCGATCGAGGTCGGCTTTCGCAGCCTCGGCACCTTCAGCCGGACCTTCTCGGAGATCGTCGGCATCTCTCCGACCGACTACCGCGAGCGAGAGCAAGCGGCGCCAAAGGCGGCGATCCGAGCCGGAGTGCCGGGCTGCTTCGCAGCGAAATGGGACCGCCCACGCTTATGAGCAACGCCACAAGGGTCTGACCCCGGGTCTGACCCCTTCGTGCCGGAAGTGAGCACTTTTGGAGAAGCGGGCGCTCGGAAGCCGCTCTAGGTTGGCCTCATGTTCAAAGAGATCACCCACTCACGTGTATTTGTCAACAACCAGGACGAGGCGCGCGACTTCTACGTCGACAAGCTCGGCATGGAGGTCTCGGCAGACGTCGACCTCGAGGTCATGCGCTGGCTGACGGTCCGGGTCCCGGGCTCAGACCACAACCTCCTCCTCGAGCAGTCGGACGCTTCGTTTCGCGACGAGGATTCCGCCGAGCAGATCAAGGAGCTCATGTCGAAGGGCGACGCCTGCATGTTCATCCTCGAAACGGATGACTGCCACGCGACGTTCGACGAGATGAAGGAGAAGGGCGTCGAGATCATCGAGGGGCCGACCGACCGTTTCTACGGCATCGACGGTGCGGTGCGGGACCCGTTCGGCAACCACATCCGCATCACCGAGCCGAAGGAGATCACCGAGATGCCGATCAAAGGTGACTCCCGACGCGACGCAGATCATCGAGTGACCCGGGCTCCACCTAGCCGTTCACGCGCTCGCCCACAGGCGGGCGCGTCGGCGTTCTCGCCAAGCGGCGCGGCTGGCCGCAGGCGGCGGTACCTTGGACCAATGCTTCCGTACAGGCGAGGACTGACGGTCGCGGCTATCGCGTGCGCGCTTGCGATCCCCGCATCGCCGGCGCACGAGGGGCACAACCCGTCGCTGCCGGAGGGGCCAGGAGGCGGCCCCGGGCCCGAACTCCTCCACGCACCGGCGCCGAAGCCCGCGCCGCAGCTGCGAAACGCGGCGCCATGGGAGGCCCCGCCGCTGATGGTCTCGGGCGCCTCGGCCTACGTCGAAGGCGAGTTCATCTACCAGGACTATCTCTACGACGACCACGGCGCGCAGGGCCTCGCCCGCGACCCGTCCGACCCTCGAACCGGCGACGACACCTTCTCGGCGCCCAACGGCACCTACACGTATCCGACGAACGTCAAGCGCTACCGCAACAACATCGCCGACCTGGTCGAGTTCCGCGTCAAGCCGCACCGGCGCTCCACCTACTTCCGCCTGACCTTCAACTCGATGACCAGGCCGAAGGCGGTCGCGACGACGATCGCGCTGGGCGAGTCGGACGCGCCGGTCGAGCTCCCGTTCGGCGCGAACGCCAGCGCGCCCGCCGACCAGTTCGCGGTCGTCCGCGGCAAGCGCGCCGTGCTGCTCGAGGCGGGGGAGGAGACGGGCAAGAAGCTCAAGGCCAGCGTCTCGAAGCGCCGGCGCCAGATCACCTTCTCGATCCCGTCGAAGGTCTGGGATCCGCGGAACTCCACGGTGCGGATGGCCGCGGCAACGGGCCTGTGGGACAAGGCCGCGGGCACCTACCTCCAGCCGACAGCGCAGGCGACCGCGACCCAGCCGGGCGGTGCGGTCGGGCTCGCCGAGCCGACGGCGATCTTCAACGTGGCCTTCCGCTTCGACGAGCCGCTTCCGGTCATCGCCGACCCGGCCTCGCTCGCCGACACCGCCTGGTGGCGCGAGAACGCGCAGGGCGAGCAGCTGAAGACGGGCAACCTCTCGCCGTTCTTCGCCGAGGTCGACTTCGGCAAGCTCCGCTCGGGCGAGACGGACTTCTTGAAGGGCGATCCCACCGGCGTCCCGACCAAGGGGCCGATCAACCGCATCCTCTCGAGCCGCTTCTCCAACGGCCAGGGAGTCCAGTACGTGGACGCCGGCTGCGGCGACGTGGACGGCTGCCCCGGCCAGTACCTCGGCCGGCTGCAGCCCTATTCGATCTACGTTCCGAACCAGCAGGCGCCGCCGCGCGGCCGCGGGCTGACGCTCCTCCTCCACTCGCTCGGCGGCTCGTTCAACCAGATGCACGGGACCAAGAACCAGTCCCAGTTCGGCGAGCGGGGCAAGGGCCACATCGTGATCACGCCGGAGAGCCGCGGGCCAGACGGCTGGTACTACGGCCTCGCCGGCGCTGAGGTCTTCGAGGTGTGGGCGGACGTTGCGCGCCGCTACCGGCTCGATCCCTCGAAGACCGCGGTGACGGGCTACTCGATGGGCGGCTACGGCACCTACAAGTTCGGAACGCAGTTCCCCGACCTCTTCGCCTCGGGCCAGCCGACGGTCGGGCCGCCATCGCTCGGCGTCTCGGGCGCGGGCGTCGAGGGCTCCGACACGAATCCGATGCTCCCGTCGCTCCGCCACGTTCCGATCATGAGCTGGGTCGGAGTCGAGGACGAGCTCGTCCCGTACGCCGGCTCGCTCCAGCAGCGCCAGGCGATCGCCGACGCCGAGCTCGAGCACCGCTTCGACTCCTTCCTCATCGGCGAGCACTTCACCTTCGCGATCAACGACGAGTACGGCCCGGCAGCGGAGTTCCTCGGCGAGCGCAGGGTCGTGCGGAACCCGCCGCACGTCACCTACGTCCGCAACCCCGCGATGGACTTCGCCGAGCTCGGGACCCAGGCCGACGGCGCCTACTGGGTGCGCGGCGTCGAGACCGCCGGCGACGGGCTCGGCACGATCGACGCCTTCTCCCACGGATTCGGCAAGGCCGACGACGTACCGGGCGTCCTGCAGAACTCCGTGGGTGTCCTGACGGGCGGCGTGATCCCTGCGCTCGCGTTCGAGCGCCAGTCGCGCGACGTCGCGCCGGGCGGGTCGGCACCCGAGGCCGACGAGCTCGAACTCGACGCCCAGAACGTCTCGAGGATCCAGGTCTACGTGAAGCCGGCAAAGCTCAGCTGCGACCCGGACATCACCTACACGGGCGATGGCCCGCTCGAGGTGAAGCTGATGGGCTGCCCGGGCCCGGCGCTGACGCTCACTCCGTAGCCGAATCGGGCGGCAAAAGCGCCTTTTTCGAGTAAGTAGAAACCCGCAAGGAAGTTAGGTGAACGCACCGATGCGCGGGTCTCTCGGATCGCGGAGACTCACGCATGAGCGTCCTAGGGTTTTTTTGAGGAGAGGGGCTCTGGTGCTCAGGGCTCGGTGGCGGTCCCGGGGGGGACCGGCCGGGCCGGCAGGGAAAACCTAAGGACGGGGGACGTGGCGAGAAGGACTTCGCCATGGCGATAATCTGCGCCGACCGTCGAGATTGGGAGACCGGGATGACGAAGAGACTTGCCGGAGCAGTTGGGGTGGCCTTGATCGGCCTTGCGATCGCAGTCGCGCCCTCGAGCGCCGCGGAGCTGGGAAGCGTGGGCGGGTTCGCCTACGTCAAGAAGTCGGAGAAGCTCGGGGACACGACGAGCGGCACGATCGCCGCCAAGAAGGCCGAAGCCAAGTGTCCCGATGGCGCCGAGGTTGCGGGCGGAGGCACATCCGTCTCCGGCGATCCGCTCGCCTCCTACGTCTCGACCTCGGGTCCCAAGCAGAAGTCGTGGCTGGGCGGCGGGTGGCACTTCGACACCCCGAAGGGGAAGGTCACCACGTGGGGGATCTGCTCCGAGCATGAGAACACTCGAATCTCTTCCGAGGTCTTGAACGTCAACGGAAGCGCCAGCGCCAACTTCGCTCCGGGATGCGGGAGCGACCACGTCGCGAGTGGCGGCATCCTGCCCGAAGGCGGGATCGAGGAGTGGTGGCTCAACACGGGCTCCCCGGTCGATGGCGGCGTGGACGGGGACGATAGGCCGGACGACGCCTGGCTTCTCTCCGCGTGGCACCGACCGACCTTCCCTTCCACGCCAATCTCGATGAACGCCGTGTGCATGGAGCAGAATTTCCGATACGAGGTAAAAGGCGTTGCGTTCTCGACGCAGACGGTGATCACCTTGACTCAGAGGTGCCCACGAAGAAGGACGGTCGTCGGCGGAGGTCCGAGCCTGTCCGGTCCTTCGTCGCAGGCCCACGTCGCGGTCACGGCGCCGACCGACTTGGGAGACAAGGACAAGGTGCCGGACGACGGATGGACCATGACCGTCGCGAATCCCGCGGGGACCGAGATCGACGCGGTCCTCTGGGTCGTCTGCGCCTGAGCAACATCACTAGCCTCCCGCCTCGATGGACCTAGCGGAAGCAGGAGCACAGGGCCTTGCCCTCGCGGTCGCCTCCGGCGCGCTGTTCGGCGCCGCTGCGATCCGCGGAAACGTGGGCGTCGCGCTCGCCGCCCTGGCGGTCGTTCTGGGCGCCTTCCTCTACGGCTTCTCGCTGACCGAGGCCGACGCAGACCATCCCGCCTGGCCGGGCTGGGTGATCGGCGCGCCGGTTGCAGCGCTCGCCTACTTCACGCTTCGCGACGTCGCCTCCGTCGCGGGTCAGCGCGCGGGCGAGGGCGGAGCCGGCGGAGTCGCCTTCCTGATCGCGGCTTTCGCGGTCGCGCTCGCCGGGATCTCACTTCTCGGGCCCGCCGCTTACATCGGAGTCGTCGCGCTCCTCGCGATCATCTACCTCGCGTTCGCGCGGAAGAAGCGCTCGGCAGAAAAGCACGCGGGCCTTCGATCGCTCAGGTGAGCGCCGGCCCGAAGAAGCTCTGCCTCGTCTTCGTCGATGCCCTTCGCACCGACAAGCTGAAGGAGACCGTCGAGGCAGGTGACGCGCCCAACCTGGGCGCGCTGATCGAGCGCGGTCACATGATCGAGGACTGCGTCTCGGCCTTCCCGTCCGTCACGCCTGTCTGTACGTCCGAGATCTCGACCGGCGCGACTGCCGACCGCCACTGGATCCCGGGGATGAACTGGTACCACCGGGTCGAGCAGCGCTACGTCGAGTACGGCTCGTCGTTCGAGGCGACGCGCGCGTTCGGCCTCTTCCGGGCCACCTACGACATCGTCTACAACATGAACATGGCCCACCTCTCGCACGAGGTGGAGACGTTCTTCGAGACGCTCGGCGACAACGGCATCCGCACCGCCTGCACGCCGTTCCTGATCTACCGCGGCCGCACGCGCCACGAGGTCTCGCTCGAGGGGCTCTTGAAGCGCGGCGCCACGGCCGCCGGCTTCCGTCATGCGGTCTACGGCCCGGACGAGCTCTTCTACGGCGAGCTGTTCGGCTCGCGCCCCGTGCCGTGCAAGCCGACCTTCGCCCGGCCGGGCACTCGCGACGAGTACTCCGCGTGCGTCTCCAAGGAGCTCGTCGCCGATGACGCCTACGACTTCCTCCTCTTCAGCCTCCCCGACAACGACCACCACTCCCACCGCTGGGGACCGGACGCGACGCCCGCTTCGATCGCTCACGCCGACCGCTGCCTGGGCGAGCTGGTCGAGGCATGCGGCGGCATGGACCGGTTCCTCGAGACGCACGCGGTGATCCTGGTCGCCGACCACGCCCAGACCGACGTGACCGAGGCGTATGAGCTGATCGCCGAGCTCGAGCAGGAGTGGCGCGTCCTCCAGCCCTCGTCCGACACGCCGGAGACGGCCGAGCTCGCGGTCTCGCCCGGGGCGCGAGCGGGCCAGGTCTACGTGCTCGTCGACGAGGATCGCGAGGCCGCTTGCCACACCGACATCCGCTCGCGACTGGGTGCGCTCGGCGGCACCGACCTGGTCGCCTGGCTCGCCCGCCCTGACGGCTCGCCCGTCATTCGCCGCAGCGCCGGATCGCCCGTCGACGGCGATCCGCGAACGGAGGCCGTGGTCGAGACAACGCGCGGCGAGCTTCGGTTCCGCCCGGGGCGCTCCGGCAAGCGCGACCGCCGCGGCAAGCGCTGGCACGTCGACGGCGATCTCGAAGCGCTCGAGCTCACCGTCGACGGGGCGGCGATCGACAGCACCAGATACCCCGACGCGCTCGACCGCCTGTGGTCGGCGCTCGTCAACCCGCACTCGGGCGACGTGATCGTTTCGCTCGCCGAGGGCTACGAATGCGTCGACTGGGGTCAGACCTCGCACCTCGGCGGCGGCAGCCACGGCTCGCTCCTGGCCTCCGACTCGCTCGCGCCGCTCGTCCTGGTCGGCTTCGACGAGGACGCCGCAAAGCTCCACGACCAGTGGCGGATCACCGACATCGCAGGGCTTGTGCGCGGGCATTTCGGCCTCGGGAGCGAAGCCGGAGTAGCGGACCTGGCTCACGCTGGCACCTGAGCGCGAGTCGCGCTATTTTCCACACCGTGAAAAAGCGAATTGTTCAGGGATTTCTGGCGGCGGGGGCCGCGTGTCTCCTGGTTGCAGCGCCCGCTCACGCGCTCAAGGTAAAGACCGTCGAAGTGGTGAACGTGGTCGAGGGCGACTCGGTCGAGAGCGTCGATGCGATGTGCCCCGACGGGTTCAAGGTGACCGGCGGCGGAGGATTCTCCAACGGCGCCTACCAGGAAACGAAGCTTCAGGACAGCTATCCGATTGACGGAGCCGACAACGACTCAAAGCCGGATGACGGCTGGCGCGCGACCGTTTGGAACACGGCGGCGATGTCGCGCAACACCGAGGCGCAGGCGATCTGCGCCAAGGCGAAGGTCAAGTACGAGAAGGCCGACATCGGCAATGGCACGGGGGGCAAACGCGTCTCCTGCCCCGACGGCACGACCGTGTCGGGCGGTGGGGTCGACACCTTCGAAACTTTCGGTTTCCCCTACGACATCCTCGAGAGCATCCCCGTCAAGTACGACCCGAACAGCGCCCGAGCAAGGGCCTGGTTCGCGTTCACCGGCGACGGCGGGTTGGGGCTGATCGGCGCGACGGTCCACGCGGCGTGCATCGTTGACAGCGCGGCCAACGTCAAGGCGAGGCGCGAATTCTTCGCTGCCCCTGCGGGCGACCAGAGTGACGGCGAAGTGCTCTGCTCACCCAAGGAGAAGCTGACCGGTGTCGGCGGAGTGCTCGGGACACAGCAGGGCGCGATAGTCACGATGTTCGGCGCCGACAGTCCGGCCGACGCGAACCTCGACCTCGACGACGGGGGATCGGTGACGGTCGACAATCAGGGCGGCGAAGAGCTGATCTCAGAGGCGTACGCGCTCTGCGCGAAGTAGCCGCTCTTACAGCTGTCCGTCGACAAACCCCGCCATCAGAACCGCGAAGGCGCCGATCTCTCCCACGATGAGGAGCACCATGTACCCGTGGACGGCGCCCGCCGAGGGCGTCGGGTCGCGGAACTGGTTGTCCGTGTCGCGGCGCCATCCGTGCCAGGCGTAGCCCACCACCGCGCCCAGGAAGAAGAAGTAGAGGACGCCGGCCGCCACAAGGTCCACGCACTCGCTCCAGCCGCTGAACTGGACGAAGACGGCGACGAGGAGAGTCGCGAAGCTGTAGAGGAGCGCTGCTCGGTGGGCCGTGTCGACGTAAGGGTGAGCCAGGTGGTTCTCTGACGTGGCCATCTGCCGGTACTTCCACACGCCCAGGAGGAGCGCGATCATGAACATCGCCCCCGCGGCGAGAATCACCGCTTTCGTATCGCCCCCGAGCTCCATCGCCAGCCGATCCTAATCCGCCGCGCTCGCCACGAGGGTCGTCTCACGATGATCCCTATCTGATGAAGTGATCGCTCCATGCGGCCGCTTCTCCTCGTCATTGCAATCTGTCTGAGCCTCGCGCTGCCGTCGGCGGCTTCGGCGCAGCAGCCGGCGCCGCCCGACGCCTATCCCGAGACGCCCGCCGAGTTCTCGGTCTCCGGGCGCGAGGCGTATGAGATCGCTCGAGAGGAGCCGGAGGTGGCCGAGCTCACGGCCGAGCTCGGCCGGCTCGAAACGCGCCAGGAGATCCGCGACGACGGGGACTGGCAGGTCGGCTTCTTCGACAACGACGCCGAGGTCGTGCAGGTCGTCATCGACAGCGGCACAGGCGAGGTCCTCGAGACCTGGACCGGGGTACAGGTCGCATGGTCGATGGCGCGTGGGTACGAGGGCCAGTTCGGCCATGCCCTGAACGCACCGTGGGTGTGGATCCCGCTCGCGCTCGTCTTCTTCTTCGGCCTGTTCGACTGGCGAAAGCCACTGCGGATCGCGCACCTCGACCTGCTGGTGCTGCTGAGCTTCGGCGTCAGTCAGATCTTCTTCGACGCCGGCGAGATCGGGGTGAGCGCGCCGCTCGCCTACCCGCCGCTCCTCTACCTCCTCGGGCGAATGCTGTGGGTCGGCTTCCGCCCGGGCGAAGCGTCGGGTCTTCGCCCCACCGCTCCGCGGCTTGCCCTGCTCGTCGTCTGCCTGTTCGCGATCGCGTTCCGGCTGACGCTCAACGTCGCGGACTCGGGAGTTATCGACGTGGGGCTCGCGGGCGTCGCCGGCGCCGACCGGGTCACGCAAGGCGAGCCGATATACGGCAAGGGCTTCGCCGAGGACGTGCCGACGGGCGACACCTACGGCCCGGCGAACTACGCGGCGTACGTGCCGTTCGAGCTCGTCCTGCCGTGGTCGGGCGAGTGGGACAACCTGCCCTCGGCACACGCGGCGTCGATCTTCTTCGACCTGGTCGGTGGTCCTCGGCCTCTTCGTCCTCGGCCTCCGCGCGGGCCGCCACCGCGACGACGTAGTGGTTGCGGAAAACCGCGATATCCGCGGAAATCAGCAACCACCAGACCACGCGGGCCAGCGGCTGGGGCTGATCCTCGCGTTTGCGTGGCTCACCTACCCCTACACGACCTATGCGCTTCAGGCGAACACGAACGACTCGCTGGTCGCGGCGCTCCTGGTGTGGGGGCTGGTCGCGCTCGGCTCGCCGATCGGGCGAGGTGTCCTGGTCGGGCTCGCGGCGATGGTGAAGTTCGCGCCGCTCGCGCTCGTGCCTCTCTACGCGGTGGGGAAGCGCGGCCTCTGGGACCGCCTCTCCCCATCGGCGCGAGCGCCCGGAAATGCCGCCCCCGCGCAACTAAGTGGGCGCTCGCGGCTCACAGCAGCTGCGGCCCGTGCTCCTCGCCGGCGCCGCGGCTGCGATCACGATCGCGCTTCTCCTCGTCCACCCGGCGGTCGATCCCGGGCTCGCCACCTTCTACGAGCGCACCGTCGAGAGCCAGCTCGACCGCGACAGCCCGTTCTCGATCTGGGGCCAGGTCGACGGGATCGACGGCGTGCAGAAGATGGTGCTGGCGATGGCGGCCATGCTCGCGATCGCCGTTGCGTTCCGGCCGGGCGACCGCACGACGGCGCAGGTGGCGGCGCTGGCCGCAGCGGTCGTGATCGCGTCGCAGCTCGCCGTCGATCACTGGTTCTACCTCTACATACCGTGGTTCTGCGGGCTGGTTTTCGTGGCTCTGGCGCTCCCCGCGCGAGAGTTGTCGTCCACCGGGACGACCGGGTGAAACTCATGCGAGCTTCACCTTCCAGGCGATCGCCGTCTGCCGCTGAACGGCGTACGATCCCCGCGAACGACCAGGGAGAGGGACTCTTGAAGAAGCAGGCAGTGACAGTGGCAGCGCTCGCGTTCTTTGCATTTGCAGCACCGGCGAGCGCCGAGGTTCTGGGCAAGGAGGGCGGCTTCACCTACGTCAAGAAGACGAAGACGCTTCCCGGCGGCGGTAGCGGCGACGACGCCGAGGCCGTGGCGAAGTGCCCCAGCGATCAGGTCCACGCGGGCGGTGGCGCGACCGTCACGGGGGACGCCCGCGGCACGACGCTCTCGACCGTAGGCCTCGGGAACGACCGCAGCTGGTTTGCAAGCGCGTGGCACACCGGCATCAACAGCAAAGACAAGAAGCTGACGGCCTGGGTCACCTGCACCTCGAAGGTCTCGACGATGTCCGCCAACACCGAGGTTGTGTCTGTTGGCTCGGGTCCCGCAAGCGGCAGTACGGCTGTAGCGTGCGACTCCGGCGTTGTCACCGGAGGCGGCACCCGGCTGATCGGCTCGAACGACGACTGGTGGCTCAATTCGACCTACCCGGTCGATATGACCGACCCGGACCCGTCCACCAACGACGGCTGGCGGGCGTACGCGCAGCACCTCGACGGGACGCTCTCTTCGACGATGCTGGTCGACGTCGTCTGCCTGACCGGCAAGGAGCCGCTCTACCGGTCGACATCGCGCGAGACCAGTAAAGAGCTCGTAACGCTCAAGACTTCATGCCCGAATGACCGCGCAGTCACGGGCGGCGGCGCGTTCGCAAGCGGCGCTGCCGATGAGGCCTACGTCGTCTCGACGGCGCCGTTCGACTCGAAGGACGACAAGGACAAGGTGCCCGACGACGGCTGGAAGGCGAAGATCCAAAACAACACCTCCGGCGAGCTGCAGTTCGGCTCTTCGGCGGTCTGCAGGTAGCCTGAGTTCCAGTCGGTCGCAGTATGTAGCAGACCTCAACTCGAAAGGATTCGAGATGTCGGACCCGGGGGGACCTTGACGCCATCTCTCGGCTCGTACGCCGAGGGCGGGGCATCCCTGCTCCTGATCGCAGTTGCCGTCGGCTTCGGGGCATTTCAGCTCCGTCGCTGGCTTGCGCCCACCTTTTCCGGAGCGCTGTCCCGGCTGGCCGAGCTCGTGATCGGGGTCGCCATGGTCGTGCTCGGCCTGCAAGCTCCTCGGCACCGCGGGCCTTCTGTCCGCGGGGTGGATCCCGGGTGCCCTCGCCGCAATCGGGATCGGCGCCGGTCTCGTGGCGCGGACGCGCGCGGCCCGCATCACTTCGACTCCCCGGTTGCCGCCGGCCGTGCCTCGATACGCGCTTTGGGTGGCCGCCGGCGTGGCGATCTGGACGTTCGCCGAGTGGAGCATCTCCACGCAGATCGCCCTCGACGAGGGCATGTACGGGGGCGACACGCTCTGGTACCACATGCCAACCGCCGCGCGGTTCGCCCAGGAGGGATCGACCCTGGGCCTTCACTTCACGGACGCCCTCAGCCTCAGCGTGTGGTTCTACCCCCACACGTACGAGCTCATCGACGGCGCCGCGATCGCGCTCTTCGACTCCGACGTCCTGGCGCCCGTGATGAATCTCGGCTGGCTCGGCGTCGCGCTTCTTGCGGCCTGGTGCGTCGGCCGTCCCTTCGGGCTGGGGCCGCAGACGCTCGTCGGCGCCGCCCTGGTCCTGAACACGAACGTGATGTGGGAGACGCAGCCCGGCGAGGCGCGAAACGACATCATGGTGCTGGCCCTCCTGCTCGCGTTCGTCGCGTTTCTCCTGAGCGGACGGGCTCCCGGACCGTCGCTTGACCCGGCCCGCTCCGCCCGCCCGGCATTCGCGACGGGGACCCTCGTCCTCGCCGGCGTCGCCGGCGGCCTCGCGGTCTCGGCAAAGCTGACGATGCTCGTTCCGGTCTTCGTCATCGCGCTCGGCGTGATCCTCGTGTCGGCTCAAAAAGCCCGCCGGCGAACGGCGCTCGTCCTGGCGTGTGCTCTCGCCGTGGCCGGCTCCTACTGGTACGCGCGCAATCTGGCCATGGCCGGCAACCCGCTGCCGCTGGTCGGCGGCGTCGGGCCTTTCGACCTCCCGAACCCCGAGCAGATGACGCTCTATCCGCGGCCGCCTCACAGCGTCGCCGGATACGTGTTCGACCCCGAGGTCGTGCGCTACTGGTTCCTCCCGCAGCTCAAGCTTGCGCTCGGCCCGCTCTTCGCGCTGATCCTCCTGGCTGGACTTGCGTCGGTCACGCACACCCTCATGCGCGAGCGCGATCGCCTGCTGCGGGTGCTTGCGATCGCAGCGCTCCTCACCGCAGCCTTCTATGTGTTCAACCCGATTGGCGCATCGGGGCCCGAGGGCGAGCCGAAGGGGTTCTACAGCAACACGCGATACCTCATGGCGGCGCTTCTTCTCGCTCTGACCGTCATGCCGCTCTCGAGGTCGCTCCGGGTTCCGGAGCGGAGACGCCGGCTGGTCCTTTGGACTCTCACCGGGGCCTTCGCCATCACCGCCGTGACGACGCTGCCGCCGCAGCTCGAGCACGTAGGCGGCGCCCTCTTCCTCACCCTGCTCCTGGTCTGCGCACCCCTCGCGCTGATGTGGCTCCGCTCCTCGAAAGCAGCGCCACGCGCGGCACTCGTCGGAGGAGCGCTCGCGCTGTCCCTTCTCGCGCTGGTCCTCGGCCGCGGACAGCAGCTCGAGTACGCGGAGGGCCGCTACGCGGATCCCGAGCCATTCTTCCGCGAAGCCGGCCCCGTCGAGGCGTTCTCATGG
This sequence comes from uncultured bacterium, assembly GCA_963772035.1. GTDB lineage: Bacteria > Actinomycetota > Thermoleophilia > Solirubrobacterales > 70-9 > JALZKA01. The sequence continues at coordinate 15,277 of CAVYVT010000006.1, read as the reverse complement.
GCGCGGGATCTCGAGGACAAGCGGATCGGAGTGGTCGGGGCGGGTCAGGTCTTCTTCACCCAGTACGCCTGGTACGGCTCGGACCTCTCCAACTACGTGCAGTACCTGGGGATGCCGGGGCCCAACGGCGCCTACACGCTGCCCCGCACGTGCAAACAGCTCCGAAACCGCGTCAACGCCGGCAACTTCGACTACATCGTCACGACGAGGTACGGGACGGACACCCGCACCCAGACCGCCTTCCCGATGCGGGCCTGGCTCAACGCCGACGATGCCCTTGACCCTTTGCTGACCGAGCGGGTCTACCCCCAGCCGGCGTCGGTCTTCGAGGTCCGGGGAGAGCTCGACCCGCTGGGATGCGAAGAGCCTCGAATCCTGGCGAGGCGCCCGTGATGGAGGGGCGGTGGACGATTCTGGCGGTTACGCATTCCGCGAAATCGACCGGGGAGAGTGGACTCTTGAAGAAGCAGGCAGTGGCGGTGGCGATCCTCGCATTCGCGATGAGCGCATCTACGGCGGAGGCGGCAAAGGTCAAGGTGCTGGGCAAGGCGGGTGGCCTCACTTACGTGCAGCCAAACAGAAGCGCTCGCCGGCGCCTCCGGCAGCTTCGCCGAAGCGAACTCGCGCTGCCCGGAGGGCCAGGTCAGCGTCTCGGGCGGCGTCTCGGTCTCCGGCCCCGTCGCAGACACCTATGATCGCCACCGACTCCAAGGTGAGCGACCGGCAGTGGTTCGTCGAGGGCTGGCATCTCGCCTTTCGAGGAAGAGAAGGTCCGCAGCTATGCGATCTGCTCGAAGAAGGTGAACGCCCTGACCGATTCGCGACCGCAGCCGGAGACCGCTGCCGCCGGTCCGGCGGCGGTCAGCGAGACCGCGAGCTGCGTCGAGGGCAGCGCAGTCCGGGCGGCGGCGCGCGCATGGTCGGCTCGACGACCGACTGGCAGCTCAACGCGACCTTCCCGGTCGACGACGGAACCGACGCCGATACCGAGACCGACAACGGCTGGCGGACCTTCGCTCACCACCGGGCAGGCTCGTCCTCGAACACCATGCTCGTGGACGTCTTCTGCTTCGCGGGCGGGCCGGTCGAGTACGTCGTCAAGGATGTGAGTTCCGACCGATCCAGTCAGAAGGTCGTCGCGAAGTGCCCGAAGGACTCGGTCGCCATCGGGGGCGGCTGCTTCGTCAGCCGGCAGCACGACTCGGCACGATGTCGTCGCGACGGTTCCGTACGACTCGAAGGACAAGGGCAAGGTCCCCGAGGATGGCTGGAGGGCGACGATTGCGAACGACGATGTCCCGACGGCTTTGCTTTTAAGTCGATAGCTGTCTGCCTCTAGCCATCATGTCAGCCGACGCTTCAGGCGAGGGGTGGGCGATTCACCCTCATGGGTGGTTGGCAGACAGCCCGTTGACCGGCAATACTGTCGCCATGCGCAGGAGGGGATCGATCATCGGGGCGGGACTGGCGGCGCTCGCAGTGTTGTTCGTGGCTGAGGCCGCGCAGGCGCAGGGGACCGACCAGACGATCGGCAAGTCCGGCGGCTACACGTACCGGATCAACGAGCTCTTCGTCCAACCTCAGGGCGAGAACGGAGCCAACGTGCCGTGCGTCAACGAGCAAGCCGTGGTGGGCGGCGGCGTCGAGCTCGGCGGCGGCCCCGAGGCCTCCTACATCAACACGCTCTCGTCGCAGTTCAACCCCGGTTGGACCGTGCGCGCCTGGGACGGTTTCGGGACAGAGTCGGTCTCGGACATCTTCGCGATCTGCAAGAAGATCCAGCTCGGCGATTTCAGCGGCGGCTCCGCCGACCATGGGACGGGCCCGGGCCCTGCGACCGAGACCGAGACCGCCAAGTGCGAAGAGGGGAAGATGCTCGGCGGAGGCGGCTTCTTCGCCGGCAATGCCCTGGACAAGTGGTACCTCAACTCGACCTTCCCGAAGGGCAACGGCTGGACGTGGACCGGCTGGCACTACGACCAGGCCGACTCGAGCGAGATCGCAGTGAACGTCATCTGCGAGAAGGGCGCGAAGACCGAAGTCGAGACGGAGACGAAGAAGACCGACAAGGAGCACGTGAAGCTCAAGGCCATGTGCAAGAAGGGCGTCGTGGCCTCAGGCGGCGGCTAGGCCTCGAAGGGCGCGGAGAACGCTCACCTCGTCAAGACGATTCCGATCGACGACGGCGACAACGGAAACGTGCCCGACGACGGCTGGGCCGTCGAGTGGGAGAACGACGGGATCATCAAGCAGGAGTTCACGGTCTACGCCGTTTGCGATTAGGCCCGCGCGGCTAGCGCCGGCCTACTGGTTGCAGGCTGCGCTGGGAAAGCACTGATCCGGGCTCACGTTGTTCTTCGCCACGTTGTCGTGGCTCAGGGCGCCTGAGGCGGACTCGATCCCGTAGTCGCCGTTCCGATTGGCGGTGTTGCGGATGACGGGGTTCGACTCTTCGGAGTTGTGGATCCCGTCGTTGATGGCCTCCAGCACGGTGTTCCTGCGGATGAGCGCCAGCGCGTTGTCGTCGGCGTTGATGCCGAAGAAGCCGCCGCTGGTCTCGTTCTTCTCGACGAGGGTGGCTACCGCCCCGCCCTGCACGCTGATGTTGCTGAGCTCCGAGTCGCGGACGTCGTTGCCGATCACGTCGATGTCGTGGCCGCCGGATACGACGATGCCCGCCTGCACGGTCTCGGCGACCTGGTTTCCCCTCGCGAGCCCGCCCTCGACTCCGACGAAGCTGATCCCTGGGCGAGCGGAGAGCGCGAAGCCGCCGGTCTTCCTGATCGAGTTCTCCGCGGCCGTGTGATCGGAGCCGCCCATGAACTCGATCCCGGCCTTGGTCAGCGTGTTGCCGTTGACGGTGACCCCCTCGGATCCGTCGACGAGCACGCCCGCGACTCCGTTCCCCTTGATGCGCGAGCGCTTGACCTTGGCGCCGTTGTACGCGGTGATCTGGATCGGCGTGTTCTCCTGGCGGCGGATGCTCAGGCGGTCCACGAGGAGCCCGGCTCCACCCGAGGCGACGAGGCTGCGGCCGAACCCTTTGAGGGTTCCGTTCCGGACCGCGGCGTCCTCGTCGCCTGTGATCCTGACGGCCACGAACGCGGAGTCCGCTTCGTCCCCCTGGATCGTGTGGCCGTCGAGGTTGAGGGTGATCCCGTCGCCGTCGATCTCGAGGCCGGTCTCACCGAGCTCGCAGGCGATGTCCTTCTTCAGCTTCGTGTCCTCGGTGATGACGTCGCCGCAGCCGATCGCGGCGGAAGCGCTGCCGGCGCCCGCGGTCAGGAGAACGATCAGTGCGACGGCCGGTGCGTAAAGCCTGAGTCCCATTTCCTACCCCCATTCAGGATGAGACCCCACCCTACATGCGGTTTGCCGACGGCGCCACTGCTCGAGGGACAGCTTCGTCTAGTGTGCGCCGCGCTTGGCGCAGCACGAATCCTTGACGAGGCGGCTTGCGGACGGTCGGGGGACCACGATCCACGTGGGGCGCTTCGAGCGCTCGAAGGTGCGCCCGCGCGTGGTGGTGCTCGAGCCGCCCATCCCGCTCGCGGCGTGGTGCGAGGAGAACCAGGTCGCCGACGCGATGATCGGCGGGTTCTTCATCCGCGCGGCGGGGACCCCGCTCGGCGAGCTTCGGATCGACGGAGTGCCCATCGAGCACGCGCCGTTCGACCCGCCGTGGAATCGCTCGCGCGCCTGCCTCCAGGTCTCGAACGGAGATGTGCGCATGGTGCCCAGGTACGAGCTCGGCGACGACCCCGGCGGCGACGTCATCCAGGCGGGGCCGATGCTCGTGCGAGACGGCGAGGGGCTCGTCTCTCCGGGCGTGGATCCCGAGGGGTTCTCGGCCGGCGCGCGCCAGTTCGACTCCGACATCACCGCGGGCCGCTACCCGCGCGCCGCGCTCGGCATCGCCGACGGAACGCTCATCGCCGCGGTCTGCGACGGGCGCACCGACGACGACGTAGGGCTCACGCTCGACGAGCTCTCAGAAGCGATGATCGACCTCGGCGCAACCGACGCGATCAACCTCGACGGGGGCGGCTCGGCCTCGCTCGTCATCGGCGGAGTCCTTCGCAACCGCCCGCGCGAAGAGCACGGCATCGACATTCCAGACGGGCGCCCGGTTTCGACCGCCCTGGCCTTCGTCGAGCGCTGACCGATTCGAATGACTTAACCCGAACGGGGTAGCTTCATCGTGTGATCGATATGCGTGTTGTGATGGGCTGTTACTTCTATCCAAGGGGTGGCTCAGCACACGCGGCGAGGGCGCTCACCCGCCAGTTGCGGCGCTCCGACGTAGAGGTCACGGTGGTGGCGGGGTCGCGAGACGACATCGGGGTGTGCGCCCAGGCCGAGCGGTTCTTCGGCGCAGAGGACCTTCACGTCGTCGACTACTCGCCGGCGCTCGCGACGGACAGGCCGACCGCATTCAGGAGCGCCGACTGGCCTCCGATGCACGCTTCGTTCGAGGACAGGCCGGGAGCGCAGGACACCGTCTTCGCCTGCCTCGACGACGAGCGCTTCGAGCTCCAGGTCGACGCATGGGCCCGCGAGCTCGACGAGGCGGGAGCGGCCGGCGCCGACGTCCTCTACCTCAACCACCTCACGCCGATGAACGAGGCGGCCGCCCGCGAGTTCGCCGACATCCCGGTGATCGGCCACATCCACGGCCCCGAGCTCCTGATGCTCGAGCGGATCGCCGAGGGAGCGCCCGAGAGCTGGCGCTACGCGGAGGAGTGGCGAAAGCGAATCTGCCGCTGGGCCGAGGGGTGCGACCGGCTCGTCGCGAACACGCCGCAGGGAGCCCACCGCGCCGCGACGCTCCTCGACCTCGACGACGATCGCTTCGCCGTCATCCCCAACGGATTCGACCCGGCGTTCAAGCCGCGGGAGATCGACCGCCGCGCGCTGTGGCGGAAGCACCTCGTCGAGCAGCCGCAGGGCTGGCGCCCGGAAGAGCGGCCCGGCAGCGTGAGCTACGACGAGTCGGATCTGGACGAGCTCGAAGGAACGACCCTCGTCTACAGCGGGCGGTTCACCGAGGTCAAGCGCCTCCCGCTCCTGATCGAGGCCTACGCGAAGGCCCGGGTGGAGTTCGACTCACCGACCGCGCTCGTCCTACTCGGCGGATACCCGGGCGAATGGGAGGGCGAGCATCCGATCGAGACCATCGAGCGCCTCGGGGTTCCCGGCGTCTTCCTCGCCGGCTGGCAGGACCACGAAGATCTCCCCGACTTCCTCTCGGCAAGCGACGTCCTCGTCCACGCCTCGGTCAACGAGCAGTTCGGCCAGGTGCTGGTGGAGGCGATGGCGTGCAGCCTGCCCGTGATCGCGGTGAACCGCGGCGGGCCGTCGACGATCGTGAAGGACGGGAAGACGGGCTGGCTCGTCGAGCCGGAGGATGGCGCTGGGTTGGCGAGCGCGATGGTCGAGGCGGTGTGCGATTCGGAAGAGCGGCGTCGTCGCGGCGCCGCGGCTCGCGAGGACGCGATGGCGCGGTTCAGCTGGGGCGAGGTCGGCGAGAAGCTGGGAGCCTTGCTCGAAGACGTTGCCGCGGACGCCGTGCCGGTCAGCGCATCTGCTGGATACTGAGCGAGTCCCTGTCGCCCTCGCACTCGTTCGTGGCGGGCGCCTTCGCGAAGTACTTGCCGTCAGCGGGCACGGGATCCTGAACGCTCCAGACTCCGGCTGAGCCGTTGGCCTTCGTCGAGCCGATCTTCTGGTCGGGGCCATCCACCTTGCGGGAGACGATCACCTTGCGCTTGTCGGCGCACTTCTTCTTCGCATCGATCGTGCCCTCGTAGCTGTACCCCGCCATGCCGATCGGCACGATCGCGACGAACGCGACGCGGGTCTTCTCCTTGTCGCCGGCCTGAGCCGGGATCGCGGTGAGGGCCAATGCTCCGAGTGCCGCTGCTACTGCCAAGCGCTTCATGGTGCTCCTTCGCTCGCCTGCTTCAGGCGGCCGAGGCTGGCGCGCCTGCTTGCTTCGCAAGGTAACAGTCGTGGGTGGATGTTGATCTTGAGGCCTTGGCGCGCGACGGCCGATAGGCGGAGAGATGGAAGGTCTTTGGCATGAGTGGGAGCGCCTGACGCGGTTCCTCGAGAGCTCGCGCGTGGTGTTCGCGCGCGAGCGGGTGATGTGGGAGTCGCTCAACCTCAAAGACTTCGATGGCGCGCGGATCCGCTCGACTCGCGACCAGGTCACCTACGACGTGGACCTGGATGACCACTTAGAGACGCTCGGCGACGAGGAGATCCTCTGGGGTGCCGTGCTGGTGCACTCCTTCGCGCTGACGCAGGCGGCGGCAGCCGAGAAGCTCTCGATCGACATGAAGACAGTCATCCGGGATCGAGGACTGGGGCGGCAAGCTGATCAAGGCGAACGGCAAGACCTGGGATGACGTGAAGGGCGGGAAGGGCGGCGCCGTGGAGGTGGCGGTCGTTCGGAACGCGGTCGCTCATGGCACCCGAACGATCGGCGAGAGCGAGGCCAATCGGCTGAAGAAGGCCGGGTCGAAGCCTGAGCGGAAGGCTGGGTCGAAGCGGACGCTGACCTATCCGCACCTTCGCGGATATCGCAATCGGCTGAAGAGCTTGCTTGAGGTCGGCGGGCTGTGATCGTCGAGCGCACCAGACCTCCGGGCTCATAACCCGGAGGTCGCAGGTTCAAATCCTGCCCCCGCTATAGACGAAAAGGCCCGCTGAGGCGTGCTTTCTGGTCCTTGAAGTGCTTTTCGCTGTCCAGGGCGGGGTACCAAGGAGGTACCAAGAAGGGTCTGGCGATGCTCTCAGGAGTCCGCGGATTTGGGTTCGTTTCGCAATAAGCGATGGTCATGCTGGCGTCACCGTGCGAGCGACTGGCGTTCGTTCAGCTGGCTCAACGTGCGTGTGAATTCGCGCGAAGATGTGTCTCGTAACGCATCACCCTGTCCAGCGAGGTTGGACTCAGACAGGGCAGCAGTCATTCTTGAGGCGGTCCTCTTGGCGGCGCCGATATTGGAGCGCTTCTTCCGCGGCGTCGCGCCTCACCTGTGCAAGGGATTCCAGCTTGGCCCAGCAGGCGCTCACTGATTCTCCAGGCCACCGCAATCCCTCGAAAAGTAAGCCGATTTGCTCTTCGGAAAGCGCGCCAGAGCCTGCCTCCTCAGCAAGATCGACGGCGTCATCGACGCCCAGCAAAGCGTGAGGGTCGAGGTCCCGCATTTGGATCTCGTTCAGGAGGGCATACGCGAGGCCTTCATCGCAGCCAGAGAAGCGCTTCTTGATCGAAGCAAGCGAATTCTCCGCAAAAATCGAGCTCGAGTTCGAGGTCGTCACTTTCCTCCCATTCAGGGGGCGGCAGCGCACGACCAGACCCGGGCGGCCGAGTCAGGCTGTGAAGGATGTCTTGGCGCTTCTGCGCTCTTCTTTGCCGTTGAATCCAGTCGGCGACGACTTCATCGGCACCCTCGCGGGTAGCGCCAGTCTCGAATCGCAGAACACGTCGCCAGCGCCAAACGAGCGCGACGAGCCGGTCGACGAGGATCTCTTGTAAAGGACCCTGCGGCGCGAGGTCCGCCTGTAGCTCCTCACGCAGTGCCTCGAGGGTGGCAGCATCCTCCTTTGATTCGCCGTCGGTGATCAGGGTTTCGGTCGAGAGGATCCCGGTGCTTAGGTCCTTCTGCCAGTCTGCCTTGCCGGCCGCCGTCTTCGGCCCCGTGCTCTTCTGCGCATTAGCCATGTTTGCCTTTCGTTGTTTGTCCGACGTGCCCACGGATCAAGTATCGACCGGTTTGGCGGGAGCCTCACATCGAGACGTTTTCTGTCTTAATATGAGACACTCACCCAGCGATGACATCAAGGCAGCGAAAGCTCGAGGAGATTGCCTCCAGAACCCACGCGTACAAGTGCCTCCTCCATCTGGGCCATGAACGAGTCAGGCTCCAAGCGGAGCTCGATGCCAACGTCGACGAGACTTGCCGTGTTGTGCGTGATGCAAGACCCCACCTCCGGATGGGAGAGGCGGCGGCAGCGGCTGGGGTAAGTCGGGCGACGTTGTATCGGTGGTTAGGGCTGCGCCCCTGATTGGTCACTCCAACCCAGGCCGCGCGGGATCCGCAGAAATCAGCCGGCGCGGCCCACCGAGATTGAAGCTTGAGCAGGCGAGGGACCGTATTACTTCAGCTGGGCATAGAGCTTTTCCCTCAGCTCCGTGTCGTTCCGAACTCTTGCGAGTACTACCGCTTGTCGATACTCGGGGAAGTAGTCCCTGGGGAGCCCGAGGGCCTCTGCCACCTTGCCCGTGAGCTCGCCGCTGGGCGTCTTGTAGCCAGTCTGTCGTAGAACGCGAGACAGGTGCGACGGATCTACTCCTGCCTCGCCGGCCAACCGTCGCAGGCTGTACCCCCGTTTCTCCAGCAGGCGTGGGAGTTCTTCGACGAAAGGCTAAGTCCGTGGTCTCTGGCATCCGAGCAGAGCCAGTCTTCCACCTGCTCAGGATGACCTCCTCGTCCTCCGTTAGCTCTTGGCCGATCGTGGACTATCCGGTGGCGGTCGGGGAGCGCAGGAGCTCCGCACCTGCTAATATGGACCATATGGTCCACGAATCAGGCATATGCCAACGGAGCCCTTCTATCGGCGCAGGACGTTGCCGAACTTCTCAGCGTGCCCACCTCGTGGGTCTACGCCGAGGCTCGAGCCGGGCGTATCCCTCATGTTCGGATCGGGCGTTACCGGAGGTTTCGTCGTGAGTCGATCAGGGACTGGGTCGAGCGTCTTGAGTGCGGCCCCGTGCGTGCACCTGCGGCACCCGGTCCACGCAACACAGCGCTGCGATAGGCGATGCGGAACTTAGGAGCTGCTCCCACCGGCGCCATGGCGGCCACTACTCAGCGTTCGCGAAGTGCTGGGCGAGCCGGGTCGCGCAGGCAAGCGGGGACGGGCTCACTGCTCATACGCACTGATAAAGCAGGGCGGGAAACCTGGTACGGAAAGATCTGGGTTGGCACCCGCCAGGTCAAGCGCAAGTTGGGGTGGAAGCGCCAGCCCGGTGGCCAAGACGGGTTGACCGCGCGCCAGGCTGAACGTGCGCTGCGGGAATTGATGGCGGAGCTCGCGGCGACTCCGCCACCTCAGGAGAAGATCCGTTCGAAACGGCTGCCGAGCGATATCTGCGCCACGTGGAGGTGGTCAGGGGGCGGCGCGAGACGACGGTCCGGGACTACCGCTCAATCATTCACCGTCACTTCGTGCCGTTCTTTGCACAAAAGACTATCGACGGAATAGAGCCCGATCTCATCGAGGCATACGTCGCTTCCAGGTGTCACGAAGGCCTGAAAGAGAAGACAGTTGCGAACCATCTGGCGCTCTTGCATGGGATTTTCGCTCACGCAGTCCGTAGGGGGTGGGTCACACCAACCCGGTTGCTGCGGTTGATCGCCCGGGCCGGTCGGGGCCGACCCAGACATCCGCTTTCTCACCCGCCAGGAGCTGAGGAGCCTGCTCGATTCCGTGCCCGAGGATTTACTTGGAGCGACTGACCGGGTGCTCTGCCTAACAGCGGCGATGACGGGTCTGCGGCAGGGGGAGCTGATCGCCCTCCGCTGGCGGGACGTCGATTGGGGCGCGAGAGTAATTCGCGTTCGGCGCAGCTACACCCGCGGTGAGTTCACGACCCCGAAGAGTCGCCGTTCCAGTCGGGCTGTGCCCATGGCCGACCGACTTGCTCGACGAGCTCAAATGCCGCTTCGAGAACCCCGCCGGTCGACCAAAGATGACGGCGATCTTGTCTTTCCGCATGCGATCACCGGCGGCCCCTACGACCCTTCGAAATGCGAAAGCGGTTTAAGACGGCGCTCGCTCGAGGGAGGATCCGTCCAGTGCGATTCCACGATCTACGCCACACGTTTGGGACACAGATGGCGGCGGCAGGGGCTCCGCTCCGGGCGATCCAGGAGTGGATGGGACACCGGGACTATAAGACCACGAGCATCTATGCGGACTATGCGCCCGATCCGTCGCGCGGCGCCGACTTCGCGGCGGCTGCGTTCCCGAGCGGCGACGAGGATGTCACTTAGCGAAGCGGGTAGATCTCCCGCCTCGCGCCGGTGACCGTTTATCTACGAAACCGAAGGTCACAGGTTCGAATCCTGTCAGGATCCGTTGCTCTCAAGTTGGCGACGCCGCTCAATCAAGCGGGTGACGAATTCAATCCGGACATACAGACCGAAAACGCGGCGAAGGCCGTCCTGGGCCCGAAGGGAAGTATGGTTTGCGGCCGAGGTAGAACCGGCACTCGCCTGTACTGCACTCTCACAAATCAACCCACGCGTAGCCTGGCGAGTCGTTTCTGATCGAGCAACGCTCGCGGCGGGCAAACTACCCAGTTAGTGCCTTGCACTGGATAGTCGTTAGCGTGTCGCTTGCCGATCGGAGGAGAAAGGTGACCGACCGAGAGCGAGGGTTAGACAATGGGGTTTCTCTGATCCACTTCTCGGACGGGATGTCGATTCGGCGTCCGGCCCGGTCCACATGGCACCAACCCAGATCTCGGGGCGTTTGATGCCGCTCCCCGACGATCGCTTCATGAAGGTCGTCGGGGAATCGCACTACCAGGACGCGCTCCGCGCTCTCGTCCAACAGTGTGTTCCCGGGATGGATGGACGCCCCAGCTTTACGGCCGCCCTCGTCCCCGAGCCCGACAATGTTCACGACCGGCACGCCATCGCTTTGCATGCGTCGACGGGCAAGATCGGATATCTCACGCGGGAAGACGCAGTGCGCTACGCGAACACCTTTGGCGCTCTGCGCGAGGCTGGATACGTCGGTGGGTCGTGTACGGCTTTTCTGAACGGCGGAGAGTGACCGTCCCAGTCTTGGCGTGGTCCTGAAGCTCGCCTACCCAGAGACATGTGAGTTCCGGATGGGCGTTTCGCGACGTCCGCCTGCGCCCCAGGCCCCTACCTCAACTTCTACGAGAACCACTGCTGGGACCCTTCGTGGCAAGCCCTACACCGAGTACGTGGAGGAAGTGAAAGCGCTCAAGCGGCATGGTCGGAATGACGTGGCCGAGTCGCTCCTTCTAGAACTCGTTGAGGTGATCGAGGCAGAAGCGGCGGAGCAGCAATGGGGAGTCGCGCCCTGGTACTACGAACAGCTCGCGATCATCTATCGGAAGCGTAAGGACAGGGCCGCAGAGGTCGCGATCCTTGAGCGATACGAGGTTGCACCGCACGCCCCTGGGTCTGGCCAGAGAAGCTCCATCAGCGACTCGAAAAAGCCCGACTGATGGCTGCACGCGATGCTTGAGCGAAGAACTCGCGATCGACCGACGCAGTCGGTCACGAATGACGCATGCTCGATCAAGAGCCCGCCGTGTCAGGAGCTGCGGCTGCCACGCGACTCGGTGTTGAGATGAGGCTACGAGTAACCCTTGGGACCCCGGCTATGGCGCGTCGGTTGAGCTGGAGACTGAGCTGGAAGATGTAGTCGGTCTCGACCTTGAAGTTGAAGTAGCTGACGTTGGAGCCGATTGGCCTCCCGAAGGGGCGGGAGGCGTTTGTTGTGCATTCATCGATGGAGTGAGGCGTATCGATGCCCGCCTGTTCGCCGAAGAGGATGGCGATGAGTCGGCATTGGCCGGTTCCTGGGCGGTTGGAGCGGCTCTGTCGACCCCGCCCTGCATCGGCGCCGTGCAAGTCGGCCGTGAGGTTGTCCTGGCGGGGGAATGGCGTCCGAGGGCTTCAAGCTAAGGTCGGCGCCGTGCCTTCGGTTTTCGCCCCGGTCCGTGCCTGGGAGTGGGCCGCTCGATCCGCTCCGTGGCCTGCAGAACGCGATGCGCGAGGCCGAGGCGGAGCTCGCCGAGGATGATGCTGACGGCGGACGCGCCCGAGCTTGTCGTGCTCGATGGCCCGCTGACCTACTTCGCGGCGAGGGCCCCGTCGTCGGCATGATCAAGCGCCAGAACCGCGCGTACCTCGTCCGGACCAGGCGGCGATCCTCGGCGCTGCTCGGCGTGGGCGAACGTACGCCGATCTTCAAACTCGGCGAACAGCGGCTCGAGCGGTTCAGCTGGTATCTGCGTCTCGCTGGCCCGGCGCCCGATCGACGGCACGATGGCCGGCGTCGTCCGCCTCGAGATGGCGACGGCCGCCGGGCTCGAGGCCGCCCGGCGCCTCGCCGATCTCGCCGCCGCCGTCCTGCCGCGTTTCGCCAGCGAGCCTGGGCGGATCCGCGAGCGCCGCAGAACCTCTATCCGGTCGGCGCAGCTCGAGCGCGTGCTCCGTCACCGGCTCGGCGACGCGATGATCCTCCGGCGCGCCTCGAACGGCCCTGTGGGGGGTCGAATGGCCTGATCCGAACCGCGGCCGGTGGGCATGGTCCTCGGCACGGAAGACTCAACCCCGCTCGAGTGGTGGGTCGGCATCCAGCCGACGCTTACCTCCAGCTCGACGACGTCGTGGTTGTCGAGACGCCGGTGTCCGGCGCCGCTGCTCCGTCTCGCGGCGTCGTCGACATGGTCCGCGCACAGCACGAGGGCAGCCGCTTCGACAGCGACGTCTTCCTTGCCGAGGAGGGCCTGCTGCCGGTGCAGATCGCGCGCGCGCCCACGTCGTCACGACCCGCTTCGAGCCGGAGCTCTAGGTGCCGCCCCAGCCGGGCGACCTCGTCGCCGCGCGCGGCGCCGACCGCGACGAGGCTCTGCTACTTCGACCGCATGGAGCAGCCAGCTCGCCGCGGCTCTCGCGCGACGGGCAGCCGATCTACCTCGACCTCGCCTTCCTCGACGGGCGCCGCGGCGCGCACGTGAACATCTCCGGCGTCTCGGGCGTCGCGACGAAGACGACGCTACGCGAGCTTCCTGCTCTACTCGCTCTTCCACTCCGGCGTGCTCGGCGGCGAGGCGGCGAACACCAAGGCGCTGATCTTCAACGTCAAGGGCGAGGACCTCCTGTTCCTCGACAGCCGAACAAGCGGCCTGACCGACGAGCGAGCCGCGCGCGCTACGAGCGAGCTCGGGCTGCCCGCCGGGCCCTTCGAGCTCGGTCGGGTTCTGGGCGCCGGTCCGGCGCGGCGGTGGCGACGCCGTGCCGGACACCGGCAGCCGCCAGGAGGGCGTCCGGCCTACTTCTGGACGGTCCGCGACGTCGTCCGCGAGGGGCTGCTTCGGTTCATGTTCGCCGAGGCCGGCGACGAGCGCAGCCAGATCGCCGACCTCGTGGCGCGCGTCGAGATCGCACTCGACCGCGAAGCCGAGGACGTCCCGGACTCGCCGGCGACGGTCGGTCTCCGACGAGGCCGGCGAGCCTCGGCGCATCCGCACCTTCGACGAGCTCTGCGAGCTGATCGACGAGCAGCTGTCGGACGACGGCCTCCGGCTGGGGCGGCTATGCCGCGCCGGGACGGTCTCGGCGTTCCTCCGCCGGCTCGATGGCGCGCGCTTCCACTGCGGCCACCTGATCAAGGGCGCCGATGCACCCGAGCCCGAAACGCACCGCATCGACTGGGATCGCGACCAGGTCTCGGTGATCGACATCCACAACCTTCACGACCGCGCGAAGCGCTTCGTCGTCGGCGTCGTCGTCAAGCGCCTGTTCGAGCAGAAGGAGACGACCGGCAGCGCGCGGCCGCTCGTCTTCCTCGTGCTCGACGAGCTGAACAAGTACGCGCCGCGCGAGGCTGGTCGCCGATCAAGGAGGTGCTGCTCGACATCGCCGAGCGCGGCCGCAGCCTCGGCGTCATCCTGATCGGCGCCCAGCAGACGGCGAGCGAGGTCGAGCGCCGCGATCGTCGCGAACTCCGCGATCCGCGTCGTCGGCCGGCTCGACCCGGCCGAGGCGCAGCGCGCCGAGTACGGCTTCCTGACCGCCACGGCGCGCCAGCGCGCGGCGATCCTCAAGCCCGGGCTCGATGCTCCTCCAGCAGCCGCACATCCCGGTGCCGCTCGAGGTCCACTTCCCGTTCCCGTCCTGGGCGACGCGCGCAGAGCGAGGCGGCGGAGCCGAGCGGCCGGGACGATCCCTTCGCGCGGTTCGCGAAATGAAGATCCTCCACACCGGCGACTGGCACGTCGGCAAGACGCTCACCGCCGCCAGCGGCTCGACGAGGCCGAGGCGGTGCTCGCCGAGGTCGTCGAGATCGCGGTCAGGCCGAGGAGGTCGACGCTGGTCCTCGTCTGCGGCGACGTCTTCGAGCATTTCGCCCCGTCGGCCGAGGCCGAGCGGATCGTCTACGAGACGCTGCTCGCGCTCCGGAGCGCCGGGATCCCGGTCGTCGTCGTCGCCGGCAACCACGACTACGCCAGCGCTTGGTGCCGTCGAAGCGCTGCTGCGGGCGGCCGCGTCTCGTTGCCGCCGAACGTCCGCCGCCCGGACGAGGGCGGCGTGATCGAGATTCCGCCGCGCGGCAACGGTGAGCTGCCCAGGTCGCCGTCCTGCCCTGGGTCGCCGAGCGCTGCTCTTCGGTGCGGAGGAGATGATGGGCCAGCAGGCGGAGCCCTACAAGGCGTACGCCGAGGAGCTGCCGCGCCTATCGGCGCGCTCTGCCAGCCCTTCGACCCGAGAAGGTGACGATCCTCGCCGGGCACCTCTTCGTCTCGGGCGCGGCTCGGCGGCGGCGAGCGCGAGCTGACGATCGGCCAGATCTTCGCGATCACGCCGCGGCGCTGCCGACGTCGCCCAGTACATCGCGCTCGGCCATGTCCACCGGCCGCAGGACGTTCCCGGGGCGGCGACCCCCGCCCGCTACGCCGGCTCTCGCTGCAGCTCGACTTCGGGGAGGCCGACCAGACAAAGTCGGTGACCCTCGTCGAGCTTGAGCCAGGGCGGCCGGCCCAGACGAGGGAGGTAAGGCTTGATGGAGTCGCAAGCTTCTCGACGTTGAGGCCCGACTAGACACCATCGAGGACGTCGATGTAGATGAGGAGGCCTATCTGCGCGTGTTTCTGGAATGCGAAGGGCCGGCTCCGGGTCTTGTAGATCGCGTACGCGACGTGCTTGGTGAGAACGTCGTGGAAGTGCGGCTGATGTACGAACGTGAGGATCCAGAAAAGCGGGCTGCTGAGCTCAAGCGCATGAGTCCGGAGCAACTGTTCGAGCGCTACTTCCGAAAGCAGCACGGGTCGGCGCCCGATGAGTCGTTGATCAAGCTATTCAACGAGCTCTTCGAGGAAGTAAATGCGCCCGCTTTTTCGTTGAGCTTCAGGGCTTTACTGCCTATCGCGACAAGCAGGAAATCGATCTCGAGGAACTCGACCTCTTCGTGATTACTGGTCAGACCGGAGCAGGCAAGA
>CAVYVT010000005.1:0-827669 GCA_963772035.1 uncultured bacterium | reverse complement strand
TGCGGTTGGTTCGCAGGAGTCCGGCTTCTTCGACCGCGAGATCGTCGCCGTGAAGGACCAGGACGGCAACGTCGTTGCCAAGGACGACGGCCCACGCGCCTCCTCGACGCTCGAGAAGCTCTCCGAGCTGCCCGAGGCCTTCGGCGAGGGCGGCGTGACCGCCGGCAACTCGTGCCCGCTGAACGACGGCGCCGCTGCGGTGCTCGTCATGTCGGACACGAAGGCGAAGGAGCTCGGGCTCACGCCGCGGGCCCGCATCGTCTCGACCGCGACCTGGGGCAACGAGCCCGAGTACATGGGCGTCGCCCCGATCGGTGCGATCAAGAAGGTCCTCGACCGGACCGGAATGACGATGAACGACATCGGCGTCGTCGAGTTGAACGAGGCGTTCGCAGCCCAGGTCATCCCGATCATGTCCGAGTGCGACATCCCGATCGAAAAGTTGAACACCCACGGCGGGGCCATCGCGCTCGGCCACCCGTTCGGCATGACGGGCGCGCGGATCATGACCACGCTTCTGAACGTGATGGAGACCGACGATCACGCCGTCGGCCTCGAGACCATGTGCGTCGCCGGCGGTCAGGGTGAAGCGATGATCGTCGAGCGCGTCTAAAGGCTCGAAGGTCGGGACCGGCAATGCCCACGCCCAAAGCAAGGGCGATCGGCTTCAACCACATCGCGCTCGAAGTGGGCGATCTCGACGAGGCGCTCGAGTTCTACGGATCGCTGTTCGACCTCGACCTGCGCGGCCGCGTGCCCGGGATGGCATTCATCGATATGGGCGACCAGTTCCTCGCTCTCTCCGAAGGGCGCTCGCAGCCCCCAGACAGCGAGCGGCACTTCGGCCTCGTGGTCGACGACCGCGAGGCGTTTCGGGACGCACTCGAGGAGGCCGGCGCCGAGATCGTGCCCAGCCGAGGCCTCGACTTTCGCGATCCGTGGGGCAACCACATCCAGGTCGTCGAGTACGGGGACATCCAGTTCTCGAAGACGCCGGAGGTGCTTCGCGGAATGGGCCTCGGCAGCCTCGGCAAGTCACCCGACGCGATCGCGGAGCTTCGCGATAAGGGCCTCGCGGACTGACCTGGTCGCCGAGAGTGATCTGAGTCGCCTATCTGGCGACGCAGATGACACTCA
This sequence comes from uncultured bacterium, assembly GCA_963772035.1. Classification (GTDB taxonomy): domain Bacteria; phylum Actinomycetota; class Thermoleophilia; order Solirubrobacterales; family 70-9; genus JALZKA01. Next base: position 826,532 of record CAVYVT010000005.1, on the reverse strand, counting down.
CGGCCCGCGACCGCTCTAGGGTCACGCCGTGGACCTCGGAGCGACACTCTTCAGCGCCGGGTGGGCGTCGGGAATCAACGCGTACGCGACCGTCGCCCTCCTCGGGATACTCGGTCGCGCAGGCGTGGGGGAGGTGCCGGAGCAGCTCCAATCGGACCCGGTGATCGCCGTCGCGTCCGTGATGTACCTGATCGAGTTCGTCACGGACAAGATCCCGTACGTCGACAACCTCTGGGACGCCATCCACACCGTGGTGCGCCCGGCGATTGCGAGCGCGATCGGCGGCGTCTATGGCGTCGACGCCGACCTCGACAAGCTCGAGGAGGCGTTTGCCGTCGGCGGGTCGGGAGTGACCGCGCTGGCGAGCCACACCGTCAAGGCCGCGCTCCGCCTCGGCGTGAACACCTCCCCCGAGCCGGCGTCGAACATCATCGTCAGCCTGGGCGAGGACCTAGCCGTGGCTGGAGTGACCGTGCTCATCGTCGAGAATCCCGTGGTGGCCGCGGCGATCGCGGCAGTGCTGCTGATCCTGGGGATCACGACCGTCCTCTTCATCGCGAGACGCGTCAAGCGCGGCCTGCGCCGCTGGCAAGAGCGTCGCAGGGGTCCTCCGGTGCCGTCCTGAGGGGCCTGAGGCTCTAAAGTCATTGAGGTGGGCAGGCACGAAAGAACCGCGCGTGCGCTGGCATCGATGAGGCGAAGCTGGGTCACCCTGACTGGCCTCGGGATGATCCTCGTGGGCCTGATCTGGGCGGCGGTGGCTTGGGCTTCGACGACCGTTCAGGTTGACGGGCTCAAGGGGACGGTGCCAGTCGAGATCAATTACGAAAACTCCGACATCAAGGGCGTCCGGTACACGATGCCCGACGGTGAGAAGCAGAACGTCACCGGCTGGTCGCTCCAAAAAGTCCTGGACAATGCAACGGTCCGCGACAATTGGACGCGGATATTCATCGGCGGTATTGAAGTCCGAAAAGACGAGTACGAATCCTTTTCGAGCGAGCGGGAGCCGGTTTTCGCCTTCGACAACTCGCAGCAGAACGTCTACTTCCTCCGCCCGAAAAAGGGCGATCACCCGGCACAGACGGAGCGCAACAACAACCTCCGCATGAATTATCGCGTTCCGATCGAAATCACGCCGCCGCTTGACAAGCCCGAGACCGGCGAAACGATCAAGTTCAGGGCGAATGCCCCGGGCCCTGATAGCCAGTACAACTTCGAATGGAATGCCAGCTCCGGTCAGACCGGAACAGGGACCACCTTCGAGTACACGTTCCCGAGCAGCGCCGGTCGCGTGCAGATCAACGTCGAGGGAACCAAAAGCGGCCAGGTGCAAGCAGAGGCGACGATCGGCACGCCGGTCAAGGCTCCGCCGCCACCGCCGAACAGCGGCAGCAGCGGGCCGAGCTACACGTCGCCGAGCTACTCCTCGCCGAGCTACGGCACACCTCCCTCCTCGGACTACGACTACGACTTCCCCGACTCGGGCTCGAACGCTGAGATCCCGGAATCGACGCCGAAGGTGCCCGACACCGAGGAGACGCCTCCGCTCGAGGATCTCGGCACGGACGTCGAGGGAGAGCTGCTTTCCGCCATTCCACCGTTGCCCGCTGAATCGGGTGATGCTCTGCCGCCGGGCGAGGAGCTGCCCCCGGACCCCGAGGCCGCCATCGAGGAAGCCCAGGAGATCAGCGCGCCGGGGGCCCTGATAGCTGGAGGGATCGTGGTCGGCCTCTTCGGCCTCGGAGCGGGCCGCGAGATGGAAAACGTGCGGCCGCGCCGCCTACGGCGCCCCGACCTGAGCAGGCTTCGTAGGCTCTCGCCTCCATGGAAGTAGAGAACGTTCTCTTTGACATCGCGGAGGCGCTGCGCGTCCCCGTGCTCATCGCTGCCCTCCTTGCGCTTGCAGCGGTTGTGTTCGAGCTTGGCGGCCTCGTCGCCGAGCTGATCAAGCGGCGCGGGCGCAGCCGCGTCAAGTTGGATCAGGCAATCGCCAGCGCCGGCGCGGCATTGAGCGCGGGCGACTCTGGCCGGGCATATCTGGAGCTCGGCAAGATCGCCAACAGCAAGTCGATGCGAGCCGTCATGGGCTCCATCGTCGAGCATCGCTCTGCCGCGAACGGCGCCGATCGCATCGCCAAGGACCTCGCCGAGTTCGACTACACCTCCGTCCGCAGGCTCGAGCGCACCCGCATCCTCGTCCGCGTAGGTCCCGCGCTGGGGTTGATGGGAACCCTGATCCCGCTCTCGCCGGCCCTCGCCGGACTCGCGGAGGGCGACATCGAGACTCTCTCGGACAACCTCCGGGTTGCTTTCAGCGTCACGGTTGCCGGCCTGTTGATCGGCGCCATCGCCTATGGCATATCGCTGGTGCGCGACCGCCTCTACGGCCAGGACTTCTCCGATCTTGAGTACATCGCGTCAGCGCTCGCACCAGGGGCGATCCTTCCGCGCCCGACCGCGACCTCAACTCAGGCAGCTGCGCCGGGTGGCGCGACGCCCAGCGCCGTCTCGCCCGAGGCTGCGCGTGGGCCCCAGAAGCCGGCCATTCCCGCTCCCCCGACGCAGACGACGCAGGTTGCGCCGGCCCAGCCGGCAGCGCCCGCACAGCCTGCGGCGCCCGCCGCCCAGCCCGCGGCGCCTGCTCAACCGGCAGCGCCAGCTCAGCCCGCGCAGCCTGATCCTCCGACCCAGACCGGCGGGAGCAGCTAGCCCGTGCCCGTCTCAACCCGCGCCAGAGTTCACGAGGACCGGGGCGGCGACCCGCTCGACGGGCTCGTCAACCTCTTCGACCTCGGCATCGTCCTCGCCGTCGCGTTCCTCCTCGCAGCGCTCTCTTCAGTGGACCTCGAGGAGGTCTTCACCGACCAGGACGCACTGGAGCAGGCGCAGGCCGCGGCATCGGTCACGGCCTCCGAGGACGAGGTCGCAAACGAGGTGCAGCTTGCGCCCGGCGAGCGCGTCGTCGGCCAGGGCGAGGAGATCGGCACCGTTTATGAGCTGAACGACGGGCGCACGGTGATTGTTCGGCCCGAGGATTCATCGCCCGTTCCTGGCGAAGGTGCCCCGGTCGTTCCCGAGGGCGAGGAGGTCACGCCGGAAGGCACCGAGCCCGTGGAACCGGTCGCCCCGGACGGCGGAACCGTGCCCGAGATAGAGCTCGAGCCCCCCGAGTAGCTCAGGCGACCGCCGCCGGCTCGCGTACGAAGCCGGCGATCAGCTCAGCCAGCCGTTCGGGCTGGTCCTCCATCGAGAACGTATAGGCGTCGTCGATCCATTCGAGCCGCGCGCCCGGGATGTCTCTGGCGAGCCTCTCCGCGTCGGCGGGCGGGAAGAAGCGATCGTCGCGCGACCATGCGATCAATACCGGGCGGTCGTATGAGCGGAGCTTCTCGATCGCGTCCATCGTGTACTTCGGGTCTATGTCCCGGATGATCCGGGCGAAGTCGGCCCCCGACGCCTTCTCGGTGAGGATGGGAAGGATGTAGGAGTCACCGGCCAGAGGGTCGAGTTTCGAGCGCATGAGCCAACCGAAGGCAAGCGGGGTTGAGCGGAGGGCCCGGATGCGAAGCGAAGCGAACAAGACGCGGGCAACCGCCGGAAAGCGGGTTGGCCAGAGCAGGATCCGAAAGAACCGCGGCGGAAAGTTCTCGTACGCATCGCAGCTGGTCAGAACCACACGTCCCGCGAGATCGGGGTGGCGCGAGAGAGCGATCTGAGTCAAGCCTCCGCCTGAGTCGTTCCCCACGATCGTCGGCGATTCCAGGCCCAGCTCTCCGATTGCGTCGGCGATCATGTCGGCGATGCCGGGGATCGAAAGGTCCGCGTCGGGCACCGGAAGCTCGTGCGATCCGAGCGGCATGTCGAGCGTGATGCAACGGAAGTCGGGGGACAGGCGCGGCACGACCTTGCGCCACAGGTTGGCGTTCACGAGGGCGCCGTGGACGAACACGATCGGCTCGCCCGTTCCCGCCTCGAATACCCGCATCGGCCCGCCCTTCAGCTGGAGCTCGCGCGGCGTCCCCAGGGACGAATCCCTCCAGAACTTGTTCTCGCTACCCATCGATCCGGCCTCCTTGGTTACATACAGCTTGTATGGCTCGTGCCGAGGAGACTAACATACAGACGGTATGTATGTGTGAGGAGACGCACTAAAGATGCCGTCGGTGAGCCGGCAGACAGCTCGCTCGGAGGCCACCCGCGCGAAGCTGATCGAGGTGGGGATCGAGCTCTTCTCCGAGCGCGGTTACGCCGACGTCGGCACCGAGGAGATCGTCGACCGCGCCGAGGTCACCCGCGGCGCCCTCTACCACCACTTCGGCGACAAGCGCGATCTCTTTCGCGCAGTCCACGAAGAGCTCGAGCAGCAGATCGTTGCAAGCATCGGCGCTGCGCTGGAGGCAAATCCGCGCGAGGACCCACTCGAAGCCCTCGAGGTGGCCGCCGGCGCGGTGCTGGACGTCGCTCTCGACTCGAAGATCGCAAGGGTCACGCTGATCGACGCGCCCTCGGTCCTGGGGTGGGAGGAATGGCGAGAGATCGACGTCCGCTACGGCCTTGGGCTGACCGAGGCCGTCCTGAACGCCGCGATCGAGAGCGGGCGGATCGCCGAGCAGCCGGTGCGACCGCTGGCCCACCTCCTGGTGGCCGCGGTCGGCGAGGCGGCGATCATGGTCGCGACTGCTGAGGACCCGCAAACGGGCGCGCGAAGACGTCAAGCCCGCGATGCGCTCGCTCATCTACGGCCTGGCTGTCTGAGCCGGGACGTTTCTCTGGCCCCAAGCGCGGTACGTTGTCGGCGATGACGCGAGTCGAAGCACGCGCAGCGATGATCAAGAAGATCCGCGACCACTACGCGAACCTCGGGATTCCCCTGGACGACCTCTCGGACCGGCAGATCGAGCTGGGAGTTCGCCAGCTCGCTGCGGCCGCCCGCGAATCGGGCATGTCAAAGGAAGAAGCCCAGGAAGCGATGCGCAAAGCGGTCGTGAACGCGAAGAAGTCCGAGCCGGCCGACGAACCTGCCGAGTAGCGCTACGGGACCATGAGTTCGCGACCCCTTCGGTACTCCATCAACGTCACGTTGGACGGGTGCGTTGATCACCGTGCGGGCTCCCCGGACGAAGAGACTCACCGTCACGCGACGGAGACCCTGGAGCGGGCCGACGCGCTCATCCTCGGGCGGGTGACCTACGAGATGATGGAGTCAGCCTGGCGGCCGTCGGGACAGTTGGCAGAGAGGCCCGAATGGACAGCCCCCTTCGGCCGGACGATCGACGCGGCGAAGAAGTACGTCGTGTCGAGCACCCTGGACAACGTCGACTGGAACGCGGAGCTCCTGCGCGGGGATCTCGGGGAGGCCGTTCAAGAGCTGAAGCGGGAGCCGGGTAAGGGGCTTTACGTCGGTGGCGTGCAGCTGCCGCTCGCATTGGCGGAGCTCGGCTTGATCGATGAATACGAGTTCGTCGTGCATCCGCAGGTTGCCGGCCATGGACCGACGCTGTTGGCGGGGCTCTCGCAGCCGATCGACTTGATGCTCGTGGACCGCTTCGAGTTCGAGTCAGGCGTGGTGGCGATGCGCTACGAGCCGCGAACGTAGGGGGTTCGCGGGGGATGTCGGACGAGAACGTCGAGACCTTCAAGCGCGGGATCGACGCCTACAACCGCAGAGACGTCGAAGCGCTCCTGGAAGAGCTTCATCCCCAGGCCGAGTGGCGCCCCCTGCTGCCGGTGTTGCTCGGGGGTGAAGCGGCTCTCTACAAGGGCCACGAGGGCGCCCGCCAAGGGATCCGAGAGCTGGAGGAGGCATTCAGCGAGCTCCGCGCCGAGCCCGTCGAGTTCCGGGACCTGGGTGAGCGGGTCCTGACGATCGGCCATCTGCACGGACTCGGTAGGGAGAGCGGCATTGCGGTCGAGTCGCCCATCTCGTGGCTGGCGGATTTCAAGGACGGCAAGGTGATTCGGATTCGCGAGTACCTCGACCCCGGCGAGGCTTCGGAGGCCGCGGCCCTCCCGGGGTAGCGCAATCGGCCTTGCGCGAGCGCGTCAGGCTCGTCCGCCACATCGTTTGAGCCCTAACGTGGCTTTGGCCGCCAGTTCCGGCCGGCCCGATGCTGCACGTCCTGAACCATCCAGACCCTTCTCGCCGCCGTCTTTTGACGGCGGTCTTGATGTGCGCGGCGATCGTCTTTCTCGCTCTCGTGGGAGGACAGAAGAGCAGCGCTCAGAGCCAGCTCGACGAGGTGCGGGCAAAGCAGGATCGGATCCGCGAAGAACTCGCCGACGAGAACGCGGCCATCGACGCGGCGCTTGCGAGAGCCGGCGAGCTGCGTACCCGCGAGCTCGAGGTGGACGCGGAGCTCTCCGAGAAGGAAGAAGAGCTGGCGGCTGCCCGCGAGCTGCTGGCGGAGCAACGCGCGGCGTTGGCCGAAACCAAGGTGCGTCTGCGTGTCGCTACGGGCGAGCTGAAGGACCTCCTTGTGTTCATCTACAAGAACGGCGAGGTCGACGAGGTCCAGGTACTCCTCGACGCGGACGGGATGGACGATCTCGCTTCGCGGGCTGATCTCCTCGGTCGAATCAACGACTACGAGACCAGCGTCGTCGAGCGCGTTGAGCGCCTACGCGACGCGATGGACGAGAAGGTCGGCTCAACCGAGGACTCCGTCGCCAGAATCGACGCCGCCCGAGAGGAAATTGAGGCGCGCCAAGAGCAACTTGCGGCAGCGCGCGCAGAGGCCGAGCAACGCGAGGCGGAGCTGCGATCCCTTCGAGATGATCGGCGCGAGGCCCTTGACGACCTGATCGGCAGGGAGGAGCACCTGGTGGATGTTCTCTCGACGCCGGCCCCGACGACTCCTGACGACTCGCAATCCGTTGCGCCCCCAAGCGGCTCGCGGGCAACGCTGAATCCCGACGGCACGGCCAACGCGCCGGCCAACGCTCCTGCGGCCGTGAAGGCAGCGATCGCCGCGGGCAACGAGATCACCAACACGCCCTACATCTGGGGAGGAGGCCACGGCTCCTTCGAGGCCGCCGGATACGACTGCTCCGGCTCGGTGAGCTACGTCCTCCACGGCGGCGGATTCCTCGACTCGCCGCTCGACTCGACGGGTCTGATGACGTGGGGCGACGCAGGTCCCGGCAACTGGATCACCGTCTACGCGCACTCCGGCCACACGTTCATGACAGTGGCCGGACTCAGGTTCGACACTTCCGGCGCGCCGCCACGCTGGCAGACCGCACCGCGAAGCTCGGCCGGATACGTGGTCAGGCATCCGCCGGGGTATTAGGCGCCGCGTTTTTCGTCGCCGCCCTCGCTTACTGAGAGGCCGTTCCGGTGAAGGTCTCTCGGCCCTCCATTACAGCCGGGTCGGCGGGGAACTTGATCTTGAAATCGCCAGATCCCTCCATCCCCTCGTATGCGCCGGTGCCGCCGAGGACTTCCCAGGGACCGCTCGCACTCTGCTTCTTCTCGTTGCGTGGATCGAACGCGATCGACAGTGTTCCGTCGGGACATTCGAAGGTATGGTCGAGCCACCCGTTGTCGGTGTTGCCATGCCCGCCGCTGAACGTTCCCTTCGGGCAGAACGGCGAGTCGCCTAGCGTGGATCCGTCCAATACCTCGCCCGTATCCGTGATGGAGGCGAGGTCAGCGAAGGTCTTGATCAGGATCTCTTCCTCACCGCTGATGGCAGTGCCCGGAGATTCGCCTTCGGAAGCCGGCGACGGCGCCGACTCGCCGTCGTCGCCCCCGCAACCCACCATGACCGCCGCGAGTACGCAGCCCAAGATCAGTCGTCTCATACCGCGACCCTACATCGCGTAATGCGAAGTGCCTAGGCGCTTTCTCCGAAGCACCTATGTGGCTTATGACCTCGGGTTTGAGCGTTACTCGTCGCCGAATAGCGCGTAGCCGTACTGGCCGCGCTTGTACGCGAGCTTGGCGATCGCCTTCATCCGCTCGTCGTCGTTCGACTGGATCTGGCGGAAGTTCGAGTTGACTCGGGCTGCGGCTCGCTCGCAGAACGTCTCTGCGATGTAGCGCTCCTGACCCGATGGCTCGACGCCCTGGTCGTCGAAGATCGCGGTGACGCGTGAGAGCACGGAAACCTGGGCGAAGATGTCGGCGGCCGCGTCGGCCAGGCGCTTTTGCTGGAACTGAGCTTCCTGAATGTCCTTCTTGTGCTTGCGGAGCAGGCCCTCGGAGATGTCGCGGAGCTCTTTGACCTGTTCGGACACCGCGTCGGCGTGCGATGCGAGCTCCGAATGCGCCTTGCCGATCTTGTCGGGGCGAACCTCGCGCTTGACGCGGCCGCCGAAGTAGTCGGCGAGTACGCCGAGCGAGCCGATCGGGTCGTTCAACCCGATGTCGCCGAGTCCTGAGAGCTCTTCGCCGAGAGGCTTTAGCCCCGAGAGAGCCACGAAGCAGCGCATGACGTCGTTCGCGCCCTCGAAGATCGGGAAGATCCTGATGTCGCGCAGGAGGCGCTCGTAAGGGTCCGTCTTCATGTAGCCCTCGCCGCCGCGGAGTTGGAGCGCGCGGTTGGCCTGGTACCAGAGGAACTCGGTTCCGGAGATCTTGCACATTGCCGACTCGAGCGAGTAGTCCTCGACGCCGGCATCGACCAGGCCGCAGGTCATGTAAGCCATGGACTCCAGCCCGAAGAGATAGGAGACCATCCAGCCGATCTTGTCCTGGACCAGCTCGAACTCGGCGAGCGGGCGGCCGAACTGCCGGCGCTCCTGGGAGTGGTCGATGGCAAGGTCCATCAGGTACTTCGATGCGCCGACGGCCCCCGTGCCGAGCCCGATGCGCCCGTTGTTCAGCACCTGCATCGCGATCCTGAAGCCATCGCCCGGCTCGCCGATCACGTTCTCGGCGGGAATCTTCACGTCGTTGAAGCGCAGGCGGCGCAGGTCGTTTGCGCGGAGGCCCATCGTGTCGTAGCGGTCGCCGACCTCGAACCCCTTCATCCCCTTTTCGAGGATGAGCGCGATGTGGCGGTCCTTGCCGCCCACCTCGGCGCGGGCGAAGACGGTCAGAACATCCGCGCGCGAGCCGTTGCCGATGTAGCGCTTCTCGCCGTTCAGGACCCATGAGCCGTCGGCCTGCTCAACCGCGCGCGACTCGATGTTGTAGGCGTCGGAGCCGGCGCTGGGCTCGGTCAGAGCGAACGCCGCCAGCTTCTTTCCCAGGCACAGGTCGGGCAGGAAGCGCTCTTTCTGCTCTTCGGATCCGAAGAGCGCGATCGCCTTGTAGCCGATCGACTGATGGACGCCAAGCACGATCGAAAGGGTCGCGTCGATGTGGGTGAAGGTCTCGAAGACGCGGGCATACCCGGTCTGGGAGAGGCCTTGGCCGCCGTACTTCTCATCGACGTAGAGGCCCAGGAGGCCCGCCTCGCCGAGGTCGCGCAGGAGCTTGTCGGGGATCCAGCGCTCGTCCTCGAACTTGCCGTAGTCCTGGTCGCCCGCGATCTCGCGGGCAGCGCGGATCAGGCCCTTGACCTTCTCCTGCTCGTCCGGATCGGGCATGGGCCACGGGAAGACCATGTCCTCATGGATCTCGCCGAGGAAGAGCGATTTGGAGAACGACGAGACGGCGCGCTCGGGCTTCCCCTCGATCTCTGCCTGCGTGGCCGCTTCCACGATTCGCACCCTACCCGCTGCACCGCGCCCAAAAGGGACCGAACGTCCGACATTGCCCCCTATAGGGGGACCGCGGGACGTTTGGCCTCAGATTTCCACTTCGTCCGCGATGAGCCGGGCGATGGCGAGCGAGGAGGTTGCCGCAGGCGATGGCGCGTTACGGACGTGGACGCAGCGGCCTGTGCGTGAAAGGACGAAGTCGTCGACGAGGGATCCATCCTTGGCGAGTGCCTGTGCGCGGATTCCCGACGGGCCGGGGATGAAGTCCTCCGGGCTGAGCTCGGGCACGAAGCGCTGGGCTTCGCGGACGAGCGCCGACGGGCGCAGCGCGTGGCGCATCTCGGTCAGGCCCGCGCGCCAGTGGGATCGCATCATGCGCCAGGTGCCGGGCCAGGAGAGCGTCTGCCACAGATCCCGGCCGCGGATCCGGCCGACACGGTAAGCGTCTCGCGCTCCGACCATTAGCGCTGTCGGCCCCAGCAGCACGTCGCCGTTGTAGCCGCGGGTCAGGTGCGCGCCCAGGAACGGGAGGTCGGGGTCGGGCACGGGGTAGATGTTGGAACGGACGAGCGTTGCCCTCTCAGGCCGCAGGCGCAGGTAGCCGCCGCGGAAGGGGACGATCCGGGGGTCGGCCGGGGCGCCCGCGGCAACCGCCAGGCGATCGGACCAGGCGCCGGCGCAGCTCACGAGCGCTCTCGCCTTGGTGATTCCGCCCGCGTGCTCGACCTCGACGCCCGAGTCTCCCTCGCGGATGGCCAGCACCTCACAGGACGTCGACACGGTGCCGCCAGAAGCGATCACGTCATCCGCATAGGCCCCGGCGACCACGCGAAAGTCGACGGTGCCGGTGGCGGGGGAGTGGAGCGCTTCGACGCCGCGGGCGTGCGGCTCGATGTCGGCGATCCGGTCTTGGGCAATCCTCGCGAGGCCGGGCACCTCGTTTGCGATGCCTCGGCGCTCCAGCTCGTCCAGGCGCGGCAACTCATCGGGCTTCGTGGCGACGATCAGCTTCCCGCCGCGCTCGGTGGGGATCCCGCGTTCCTCGCAGAAGTCGTAGAGCTCCCGTGCGCCCTCGACGCAAAGACGGGCTTTCAGCGACCCGGGGACGTAATAGATGCCCGCATGGATTACTCCCGACGAGCGTCCGGTCTGGTGCGTGCCGGCCTCCGCTTCCCGCTCGAGCACCGCGACGCGGATGCCTTCGTGGCGGAGCGAAAGTTCGCGAGCCGTCGCCAAACCGACGATTCCGGCGCCGACAACGACAACGTCGACCTCCCCGGGAGGCGCTCGTTTGCAGGGATTTTGGTGGCTGGACCATGGGGCGAAAGGTTTTGGTGAAGCTCTGGACACCTGGACAAGCATCGAACGCCTTCCAGGGACGATATTTCCACTATGAAAGAGCGTCGACAGATCGTCGCGTTCGGTGGCGGTGGCTTCTCCATGGAGCGCGGCAATCCCCTATTGGACGACTACGTCCTTGGGCTGACGGGAAAATCGCGCCCACGCGTGTGCTTCCTGCCAACCGCTTCGGGCGACGCGGACCACTACGTGGTGCGCTTCTACCAGGAGTTCGCGAAAGAGCGAGCCGACGCTTCCCACCTCACGTTCTTCCGGCGCGACCGCGCGATCCCGAGCGTGCGCGAACACCTGCTCTCGCAGGATCTGATCTATGTAGGCGGCGGCAGTCTCGTCAGCCTGCTTGGAGTCTGGAAGGCGCACGGGATCGACAAGATCATGCGCGAGGCGTGGGAATCGGGCGTCGTCCTCTGCGGGCTCTCGGCCGGCGCTCTCTGCTGGTTCACCGACTCGATCACCGCGTATTACGACTCGCCCGAGCGGGTTGAGGGGATGGGGCTCCTCCCTTGGAGCTTCACCGCGCACTACGACTCCGAGCCGGAGCGACGCGACGAATTCCACCGGCTTCTGTGCGGCGGCATGCGCCCCGGGTACGCCGCCGACGACGGCGCTGCGCTTCACTTCCGCGGCCAGGCTCTCCATCGGGTCGTCTCATCGCGTCCGTCGGCCGGCGCCGCGGCGCTCGGCTGTGGGGCCGGCGGCGTGGTCGAGAAGCGCATCGAGGCAGACTTTCTCGGCGCACCGTCCCGGCGAGAGGCCGCGGTGGCCGAGGCGGCTGGGAAGATGTCGGATGCCGCCAAAGCCGTGGTCGACGCGGTGCCGATCGGAAAGCCCGCCGCCGCCTGAAGTGGAAAGCCAAGCCCGCACCCCGCGCATCGTGGCGCTCGGCGGCCACGAGTTCCGCTCGCAGCCCGCGGAGCGCGCGATCGTCCGGCACCTGCTCGATCTCACGCGTGTGCCGAACCCGCGGGTATGCCTTCTGCCCACGGCCAGCGGTGACCCGCAGGAGTCGATCACCAACTTCTATGCGGTCCTCGACCGCTTCGACTGCCGCCCGACCCACGTTTCGCTCTTTCGCATGGAGCGCGAATGGGTGAACCTCCGCGATCACCTCCTCGAGCAGGACCTGATCTACGCCGCCGGAGGCTCGATGCTGAACCTGGTGGCGATCTGGCGTGCCCACGGCCTCGCCGAGATCATGCACGAGGCGTGGCAGTCGGGAATCCTCCTCGCCGGCCAGAGCGCGGGCGCGATGTGCTGGTTCGAGCACGGGATCACCTCGTCGGCGGGTGAGCCGCGCCCGGCTGAGGGGATCGGCCTTTTGCCGGGCACTCTTTCCGTTCACTACGCGCGCGATCCCGAGCGCCGGAGCTGTCTCCTGAAAGAGGTTGAAGGCGGCATGGCCGCCGGCTACGGCATCGACGACGGCGCGGGGATCCTGTTCGAGGGCACCCGTCCAGTCGAGGCGTTCGCCGGGCGCCGTGGAGCCCGTGTCGTCCGAGTCGAGCGGGGCCCTGACGGTGTGAGCGAGCAGGCGCTTCGGCCCATCCCGCTGCGCCCGGAGCTGGTTCCCGTCGACGACCACGCGATCGCGGAGATGCGAGAGCTCCGCAGAGCGAGAGCCAGCGTCGGCGCTATTCGCCGCTTCTGACTACGATCGCGCCTAGTGGCGCTTCCGATCAAGCCTCCCGTCAAGCCCCAGCTGGCGCTCTCGAGAAAAGCGCTCCCAGAGGGAGACGGTTGGGCTTACGAGCCGAAATGGGACGGCTTCCGGGCTCTCGCGTTCGTCGACGGCGAAGATGTCTTCGTCCAGAGCCGCGGAGGCAAACCGCTCCATCGCTACTTCCCGGAGCTCGACTTCCCGAAGGGCCAGTACGTGCTCGACGGCGAGCTGGTGATCCTCGACTCCGACGGCAAGGAGGTGTTCGACGCGCTACAGAACCGGATCCATCCTGCCGAGTCGCGGATCAACCGCCTGGCGGAGGAGACACCCGCGATCTTCCGCGCCTTCGACATTCTGGCCGTCGGGTTAAGAAAACGCGATGAAGTTCGCCCTGACGGAGCGCCGCGAGGCGCTCGAGGGCCTCATCGACGGCTGGGACTCGCCAGGGTCGGTCGAGCTGACGCCCCTCACTGAAGATCCGGCCGAGGCCGAGCCGTGGCTTCAGGGCGGCGAAGGAGTAATTGCCAAGGAGCTCGACTCGACCTACAAGCCGGGCGAGCGAAAGGGCATGGTGAAGATCAAGCGCGTGCGCACCGCCGATGTCGTGGTGGTCGGTTGGCGCCCCGGCAAGGAAGAGAACACCGTCGGCGCGCTCATCCTGGGCGTCTATGACGGGGACGAGCTGCGTGTCGTCGGCCACACCTCCGGCCTGACGGCCAAGCGCAAGCGCGAGCTCGTGGACGAGCTGGCGCCGTACGAGACCGGCGAGCGCGGCTCCGGCGACCCCAGCCGCTGGACCGGGGACCGCGACCTCCAGTGGGTAAACCTCCGGCCTGAGCTCGTGATCGAGATCACCTTCGACCACGTCTCGGCGAACCGCATCCGTCACGGGGCCAAGCTCATCCGCTGGCGCGAGGACAAAGACCCGCGCGAGTGCACCTTCGACCAGCTCGAGCAGTAAACGAAACCGGCCGCCCCTTTCGGAGCGGCCGGTGACGTTCAGATTGCGGTCCGTAATGCGACCGCGTGCGCTCTAGGGATTCGCTGCCTCGAGCTGTTCGACGGCCTGGTCCGCGGCGTCTTGACATATCGCGACGGCCTGCTCGACCGCATCGTCGTCAGCTCCCGCAGCCTCGGCCTGCTCACCGCAGGACTCGAGCGCGTCGGCTGCCTGCTGGCAAGCCGCTCCGCCGGCGTCCTCGGCAGGCGTCCCTGCGATCGCGTCCTCGCATTCAGAGAGGAACGACTCCGCGTCCACGCCTGAGTCAGAGGAGCTGTCGTCCGAACTCGAATCGTCGCTCGAGGCTTCCTCGGTCGCCGGCTCGTCCGAGCTCGACGAGTCATCATCGTCGTCACCACAGCCGACGGCGATGAGGCCGCAGGCCAAGAGAGCGACGAGCGCGAGCATCCATTTGGTGATGCGCATTCAATCCTCCTGTGTGTCTTACCCCCGCGGCGGACCGCCGCAAGTCGCGGCGATCCTAAACCGAGGGAGCGTCAGTCGGTCAGCCGCCTAGGGCCTCGAACTGCTTGACGGCGTCGTCGGCGGCCTGCTGGCAAAGCGCAATCGCTTCCTCAGCAAGGTCCTCGTCGCCGGATGCGTTGGCCTGATCGGCGCACTGCTCGAGAGCATCCGCTGCGTCCTCGCAAGCGGCGATGGCGGTGTCGGCGCCAGGCGTGCCCTCAACGGTCTCTTCGCAAGACGAGAGGAACTCGTCGACGTCGACGGTTCCCTCACCCGACTCGGTGTCCTCCGACTCCGTGTCTTCCGAGCTCGTCTCCGAGCTCTCTTCGGTCGCCGGCTCGTCGCTCGAGCTGTCGTCGTCATCGTCACCACAACCGGCAGCGATGAGGCCGCAGGCAAGGATTCCGATGAGCATCAGGATCCACTTGCTGTTTCGCATAGTCCTCCGTCTTTGTTTTCGGGTTCCCGGGGACGAGACCGCCCCGTTGGCGCGCGATGCTACTTCTTATCGCCGTTCTTCCGGTCGCGATCGCGTGAAGGCTGGACGCGCTTCGGCTCGCCCGGCATCTTCGGGTAGTCCGGGGGATATGGCATGTCGCCCTCGCCCTCGGACTCATCTCGTTCGTACATCTGGAGGAGCGGCTCGAGCGAATGGTGCTTGTCGTCGATCGCGTAGAACCGGTCTCCAACCTCTGCGAATCGGGCCGGCATCGACTCGACTGTGAAGTCCTCGGGCTGTACGCCGTTCAGCTCGTCCCACTCGAGCGGGGCGGAGACCGGAGCCCCGGGCTTTGCGCGGACGCTGTACGGCGACGCGATCGTGCGGTCGCGCGCGTTCTGGTTGTAGTCGACGAAGACCGTCTCGCCTCGCTCCTCTTTCCACCATTTGGTGGTGACCCGGCCCGGCATGCGCCGCTCGAGCTCGCGCCCGAAGGCGATCGCGGCGTGGCGCACGTCGGTGAAAGTCCATCTGGGCTCGATCCGGACGTAGATGTGGATCCCGCGGCCGCCCGACGTCTTGGGAAAGCCCGTGATTTCGAGCTCGTCGAGCAGGGTCCTCGCTTCGCCGGCAACCTGGACCGCATCGTCGAAGTCGGTTCCGGGCTGAGGGTCGAGGTCGAGGCGAAGCTCGTCCGGGTGGTCGACGTCCGCGCGCCTCACCGGCCATGGGTGGAACGTGAGCGTGCCCATCTGCGCGCACCACGCGACGGTTCCCAGCTCGGTGGGGCAGACCTCATCGGCGCTTCGCCCCGACGGGAACTCGATGCGGGCGGTCTCCACCCAGTCGGGCGCGCCCTTCGGGATCCGCTTTTGGTAGAAGGCGTCGCCCTTGTGGCCCTCGCGCGTCGAGATGGTCATGCCCTCGTGGACACCCTTGGGCCAGCGCTCGAGCGTGGTCGGCCGCTCGCGGAGAGCGCGCATGATCCCGTCTCCGACGGCCACGTAGTACTCGGCGATCTGGAGCTTCGTGACCTCGCCCGTCTCCTTCGTCGCGGGGAAGATCACACGGTCTGCGCTCGAAACGCGTACCTCGCGCCCGTCCGCCTCGATAGTGGTGTCGTTCTTCTTCGCGATGGTGAAGGATGTTGCCATGGCGCCCGACCTGAAGACGATGACCTACGAACGCGACGGGCGGATTGCGCGCATCACCCTTGACCGGCCCGAGCGGGGGAACGGCATCACCGCAGCGATGCCCCGCGAGCTCGCGGCGTGCGTCGAACGGGCGAACCTGGACCCGGAGGTCCACGTGATCGCGCTCGCCGGCAACGGCACCGGCTTCTGCGGCGGGTACGACCTCGTCGAGTCCGCCGAGGGCATGGGCCTGACCGAAGACGACTCCGTCCCTTCCGGCTCGCCCATCGACCCGTTCGTCATGGCGAAGAACCACGATCCGAATGGCCAGTGGGACCCCGTCACCGACTACCAGATGATGTCGCGAAACGTGCGCGGCTTCATGAGCCTCTTCCATTCTGAGAAGCCCACCCTGTGCAAGGTGCATGGCTTCTGCGTTGCCGGCGGCACCGACATGGCGCTTTGCTCGGACCTCCTGGTGATCGAAGACGTCGCGAAGATCGGCTACCCGCCCGCAAGGGTGTGGGGCGTGCCGACGACGGCACTCTGGGCGCACCGGGTCGGCCCGGCGCGCGCCAAGCGCCTTCTTCTCACGGGCGACTCCCTGTCAGGGACCGAGGCGGTCGAGTGG
Organism: uncultured bacterium; assembly: GCA_963772035.1. GTDB lineage: Bacteria > Actinomycetota > Thermoleophilia > Solirubrobacterales > 70-9 > JALZKA01. The sequence goes on along the minus strand of CAVYVT010000005.1, from coordinate 810,194 downwards.
GGACTCGCCGTCGAGGCGGCGCCTGCCGCCGAGCTTGACGAGCGCTTCGAGTCGCTACTCGAGCGGGTCGCGCGAGTGCCGATCAACCAGCTCGTCATGCACAAACTGCTCGTGAACCAGGCGCTCTACGCGCAGGGCCTCCAGGCCACGCAGGTCCTGGGCACGTTCTTCGACGGCATCGCCCGTCACACGCCCGAGGGATTCGCCTTCCAGCAGCGCGCCGCGGAAGCGGGCTTCAAGGAAGCCGTGCGTGAGCGCGACGAGCCGTACGGCGACTTCGGCCTCAATCGCTGAATCAGCCCGGCTGATAGTCGCGACCGTAAATCCGAATTGCCCCGACGAGCGTTCTTTGCGAGCCTTGGCGCGTGATCCGGGTTCACCGCATCCCCTACTCGACGAACGTCGAGCGCGTGGCCCTCGCCGCCGGGGCGAAGGGCATCGCGGTCGAATGGGTCGAACACGAGGCCGCCGAGCGCGCTGCGTTGCGTGACCTGTCGGGGCAGGAGCTCGTGCCGGTCGCCGAGATCGACGGCGATGTGGTGATCGACTCGATGCGGATCGTCGAACGGCTCGAAGCCCTGGTTCCCGACCCGCCGCTCTTCCCCGCCTCGCCGGCCGACCGGGCTGCGGTGGCCGTGTTCATCGAGTGGTTCAACGAGGTGTGGAAGGGGCCTCCCAATGACCTCGACGACGAGCTCTTAAAGCCCGAGCCGGATCCCGCGGCGGTGGAGGATCTGATGGCGCGTACGCGCGGCTGGATGCCCTACTTCGAGTCGATGCTCACCGGGCGGCCGTTCCTGGGCGGCGAGACGTTCAGCGCGATGGACGTCTGCGCGTTCCCGCATCTCAAGTACGCAGTGCTGGATACCGAGCCCGGCGACGACGAGGCATTCCACGCCGTGCTCGAGCGCTGCCTGAAGCCCGCCGACGCCTACCCGCTGCTTTGCGATTGGGTCCGGCGGGTCGACGCCCTGCCGCGCGCGTAGGCCGCGGCGAGCAACGCGGCCCAGATCCCCAGCGAGTCGACGACCACGTCGAGCGGGTCCGAGACGCGCCCCGGGACGAAGCTCTGGTGGATCTCGTCGGAGATCGCGAAGGCGAGCGCAATGGCAGCTGCGACGGGCCACGCGCGATCGCCGATCAGCGGTCGCAGCGCCCAGATCCAGAGGGCCGCGAGAGCCGCGTACTCGAGGAAATGTGCGACGACGTGCCCCCACTCAGGTATGTCGCCGCCTCCGCTCTGGGCCGACGACCAGAAGATCAGTGCCATTAGGGCGACGGGGGCGACAGCCCTGGCAAGCGTCGATTGCGTTGCCCGATTCACGCTCCTAGCCTGGCATGCCGATGAGGTAGAAACGATGTCGCTAACACAACGCACACATTGCGCACACGTTCTGCTAGGGTCCCCGAAGCTTCCTGCTGAATCTTCGTCTCATATCCACGAAGAGCGGGGGACCCAAGAGTTTTGGGGCGAATCGCCGGCATCTGCCGCGTAGCGCCTGAGCCACTCAGCTCAGCTGCGAGCCCGTCAGCTAACCCCGCAAGCGCCAAGCACATATGACTGACAACAAGTCCACAACTGAAGAGAACACGCCCAGCACCGGAAACATCCGGAGCGGCCTTGCGATCCTCGCGATGATCGCGATGATCGCGCTCGGCACGGCCGTCACCGCCCTCGCAGGCGGCGGCGTCGGCACGGGCGGCGGCGACGGCGGAGGCGGCGGCAAGGAGTCCGGCGGCGATCGCTACGACGCAGAGTGGGATTCATTCTCGGCGAAGGACAAGAGGTGGGCTCACAACACCAGTGAGTGCGAGGCCGGCCAGGATCCGAACATCCACAGCCCCGGCAAGGACTATCACGGTGCGTTCCAGTTCCTCAAGTCGACGTGGCAGGCAGCGCCATGGTCGAAGGGCACGGATCCTCACAACTACGCCTGGAAGGTCCAGGCAGTCGTGGCCGTCAAGTGGATGCACAAGGCGGGCCGGGACCAGTGGCCCGTCTGCGGCCACTGACCTTCGCTGAACGCCACTGACCTTCTGCTGAAGCCTCTGAGAGTCAGCTGCGTCGCCAGCTAGGCGACTCAAACGACACTCGGCGCGCCTAGACCTACGGAACCCTGTGGATCTCGAAGAGGTTCGTGCCGAGCTCTTGGCGGGGCAGGCCGGCGGTGATGCCGATCAGGTCACCCGATTTGGCGACTCCCGTCTCACGGGCCAGGCGGGAGCAGTCTTCGAGCAGCTGCGTGATGCCCGTCCACTCCTCGGCGATCACGCACTGAACGCCGAACAGAAGGTTGAGGCGCCGCACCGTTTCGATCCGCGGTGATACCGCCAGCACGGGAACCTTCGGCCGGTGCGCCGAGACGACCCTGGCCGTCCGGCCTGAACGGGTGGGCACGATCAGGGCCGCGAGCCCGAGGGTGTAGGTAGACCCGACAGCGGCGCGTGCGACTGAGCCCGCGACGTCCCCGTGCGATCCGGCGCGGTTGAACACCCAGTCCGCATACGGGAGCTCGGGCTCCGTCGCCCGGGCGATCCGGTCCATGACGCGGACGGCCTCGACCGGGTGATCGCCCACAGCGGTCTCCTCAGAGAGCATCACGGCATCCGTGCCTTGATAGATGGCGTTGGCGACGTCTGAGACCTCGGCACGCGTCGGCCGGGGAGACGAGACCATGGACGCCAGCATCTGAGTGGCAGTGATGCACGGTCGCGACTGCTTGCCCGCCAGGGAGATCAAGCGGCGCTGGACGCTCGGCACCTGCTCGAGCGGAAGCTCGATGCCCAGGTCACCGCGGGCAACCATGATTCCGGCAGTCGTTGCCTTGATGATCGCCTCGGCGCGCTCGGCGGCCTGAGGCTTCTCGATCTTCGCGAGGACGGGGATGTCGGAGCCGCTGGTGCGGATGCGGCGCTCGACCGGCTCGAGATCTTCGGCCCGCCTGACGAACGACACGGCCAGGAGGTCGATGCCCTGCTTGATCGCGAAGTCGACCCACGCGAGGTCGTCTCGGCCCGCCGACGGCAGCGTGACTTCGGCTCCCGGAAGGTTGAGGCCCTGGTGCGAGGCAACCGGCCCGCCCACCTCGACGCGGCAGCGCACGGAGCGTTCGTTCTTTTCGACCACCTGCAGCCGGATACGCCCGTCGGCCAGAAAGACGTCTCCGCCCTGGCGGACCGCCTTCGGCAGGCCCTCCCACGACACGGGAAGCGTCGTCGCGTCGCCGACGACCGGCTCCGTAGTGATCGTGACCTCGGAGCCGACGTCGAGCGTGACACGGCCGCCCTCGACGTCGCCGAGGCGAAGCTTCGGGCCGGGCAGGTCGCCCAGGATGCCGATCTCCTTGCCGCACTCCTTGGCGGCGGCGCGAGCGATCTCGACGTTCTCGGCGTGGTCGGCCTCGGTGCCGTGCGAGAAGTTGAAGCGAAAGACATCGGCGCCGGCCCGGATCAGCTCGCACATCTTCTCGCGGGAGCGCGTTGCCGGCCCGATCGTGCAGACGATCTTCGTGCGGCGGATCTCGGAAGGTGGCTCGCTCATGACCTGGGAAGGACCTCAGTCTCGCTGGTCCGGGCGGTATGCGTTGGCTCGGGTCCCCTCGGCGCATCAGACGTTTCTTCCACCGGCGCCTCGAGGGCCTGGATCTGGGGCAAACGCCAGCCGAGCCCGGCAATCACGAGGCCGGCGGCCACGGCGACCAGAGACAGGAACCACTGCCCGGCGCTGAGCTGAGCCAGCTCGAAGAAGTCTCGTATCGGCGGGATCGCGAATGCCAGGGCGAGGAGGGCGCCCAAGATGGCGATCATCGCGAGCATGTAGGTCTGGATCGTGATGTGCTCGCGGCCCGGCCCTCGCTCGAGCAGCAAGATGAAGCAGAGGCCGAGAACGATCAGGGTGACGGTCGCGGCGGTGCGTCCCTCCTCGAGGGTTCCTCCCGCAAGGCTGTCGACGAAGAAGAACGAGAGCAGCGAAGCGACCGCTGTGCCGATGCCGGCCGGCAGGGCAAAGGCAAGCAGCGCGCGTAGGAGCCTCCCGCGATAGAGCGGCCCCTCGCTGGGCGCGAGAGCCAGGACGAAGGAGGGGATGCCGATGGTGAGGAAGGCCGCGATCGTGAGGTGCCGGGGAAGGAACGGGAAGGTGAAGCCGAGGATCGACGTGAACGCGATCAGGGTCGCGGCATACACCGACTTGGTCATGTAGAGGCGGCCGAGGCGGTGGATGTTGCGTGCGATCCGCCTTCCCTCTCCGATGGCCCGCGGGAGCATCGAGAACTGGTCCTTGAGGAGAACGATGTCCGCGACGCCCTTGGTGATCTGCGAGCCCGAGCCCATCGCGACCGCCATGCGCGCCTGCTTGAGCGCCGGGACGTCGTTGACGCCGTCCCCGATCATCGCGGTGAAGCGGCCGCGCTCGGCCATCGCGGTGACCAGCGCCTTCTTCTGCTCCGGCGTGATGCGGCAGAAGATCGTGTTGGCGAGCGCGACCTCGCCCAGGCGTGCCTTGTCTTCCGGGAGGTCCGGTCCCTCGATCACCCCGGCGTCCTTCGGCACGCCGATCGCGTAGGCGACGGCGGTGACCGTGGAGCGTGCGTCACCGGAGATCAGCTTCAGGTCGACCTGCTGCTCGCGCATGAACGCGATCGTCTCGGCGGCATCCGGGCGCAGGCGCTCCGAAAGCACGACCAGCGCCGTCGGGCGCAGGCGCGGTGGCGGCTCCGAGGCGGGATCGGACGGCAGCGACCCGGGTGCTTCCGCGAAAGCGACGACGCGCCGGCCCGCCGCGGTGTGTTCGTCCAGGCTCGCCTGAAGCTGGGGAGTCAGCTCAAGCGAGCCGTTCGCGATCAGGATGTCCGGCGCTCCCATCACGTAGCTGGACGTGCTGGAGCCCCCGTTCAGCGTCAGGCCCGACCACTTCCAGACCGAGGAGAACGGAACCTCGGCAACGGGCCGCTCCGGCCTCGCCTGAAACCTGTCGGCGATGACCTGAAGGGTCCGGTTGCGCTCGCCGGCGGACGCAGCGAAGCGTCCGAGCGCGCGTTCCGCAGAGGCCACCTCGGACCCATCGGCGGGCACGACCTCCACCAGCTCGAGCTCGCCGTCCGTGAGCGTCCCGGTCTTGTCGACGCAGATCGTGTCCACGGCAGCGAGCGACTCGGTCGCTGACATCTGCTGGACCAGGGTGTTCTGCTTGGCCAGGCGAACGGCAGCGACGGCGAAGGTCACGCTCATCAGGAGCACGAGCCCCTCGGGGATAAGCGTCACGAGGCCTGCGGTTGCGGTCTGGGCCGCCTCCTTGAACGGGGTGTTCCGGGCGCCGAGGGCGACGAGGACCAGGATGCCGAGCGGGATCAGGACGATCGTGTTCGCCCAGATCACGCGGTTCACCTCTTCCTGGAGCGGCGACGGCGGATGGCGGAACTCGCGCGCCTCGCCGGCGACCTTCTCCGCGTACGAGTTCTCGCGGACGGCCGAGACCTCGTAGTAGCCGGAGCCGTTCAGGCAGAACGAGCCGGAGAGCACCTCGTCGCGCGTCTGCTTCCGGATGCCGTCGGACTCGCCGGTGAGCATCGACTCGTCCATGGTGAGGCCGCGTGACTGGATGACCTCGCCATCGGCGACGAGCTGATCCCCGGGCTCGACCCGGACGACGTCGCCAGGCACGACCTCCTCGGCGCGGAGATCGACAGGCACGCCGTCGCGGATCGCCTGCGCCTTCGGCGCCACCAGGAGCGCCAGCGCGTCGAGGGTCTCCTTGGCCTTCAGCTCCTGACGGATGCCGATGTAGGAGTTGAGCGCGGCGATGAAGCCGAAGATCGCGTCTGCCCAGAGCCCCAGCGAGAGGATGAGGACGAAGAAGACGCCGATGATCGCGTTGAAGAGCGTGAAGACGTTTCCGGCGACGATCGAGGCGACCGATCGGCTGTTGCCCTCAGGCGGTTCACCCAGGGCTGCGAGGCGTCGCGCAGCTTCAGCCCCTGAGAGTCCCTGCGGGTGCATTCCCACTTCCACCGGCTTATCTATACACAGCGGCGACGGCTAGCCTCCAGCGCCGATGGAAATGTCCGAAGACACCATTCGCGCCGAGCTCGAGCGCCTCGCTCCGTTTCACCACGAGGTCGAGCTCCCATACGGCCTGACGACGACCCCGCCCGAGCTGACGCGACGGCCCGGCCAGCAGCAGCGGATGAGCGACATGATGGATCACGCGTGGCCCGCGCTGCTCGAAGCCTGCGGCGGCAGCCTCGCCGGCAAGCGGGTTCTGGACGTTGGCTGCAACGCAGGCGGCTTCGCCTTCAAGGCGGCCGAGGACGGCGCCGAGTACGTCCTGGGCATCGATCCGGTTGACCGCTACATCGAGCAGGCCAACTTCATCAAGCAGGCGATCGGGGCCGAAGGCGTCGAGTTCGCGCAGCTTCCCATCGAAGAGCTCGACCCCGAGGTGCACGGCATCTTCGACGTCGTTCTCAACTTCGGCCTCCTCTACCACCTCGAGAACCCGGTGATGGGGATGCGGAAGATCGCCGATGTCACGGGGCGCCTGATGGTCGTGGACACGAACGTGGACCCCGACGTCGATGGCCCCTACTGGCAGCTCAACGTCGCCAATCAGGTCTCGCTCGACTCGAAGAGCGCGTCCACGTCGCTGTGGCGAAGCGAGGCCGCCCAGGCCCAGTTCCTCCCCTCTCCCGAGGGGGTCGAGGTGCTGCTCGAGTTCCTGGGTTTCGAAGAGGTCGCGCGCCTCCTGCCTAAGCCGGAGCTCCACAAGCGCTACACGTCGGGCAAGCGGGTCACGTACGTGGCCATGCGCACCGCGGACTGAGCCTGTATACGATCGCCCGCGGTGGCGGGTGAGGCATCGTCAAACGGCGCGGAAGCGCTCCCGGTTTCCTACCGGGAGACGACGAAGCAGTATCCCGGCGCCGCCGACCCGGCCGTCAAGTCGCTGAGCCTGGAGATCGAGGCGGGCGAGATCTGCGTTCTGGTCGGCCCGTCGGGTTGTGGCAAGACGACTGCGATGCGGATGGTCAACCGCATGGTCGAGATCACCGACGGCGACATTCTGGTCGGCGACCGGTCCGTCCGCGACCGCACGCCGTTCGAGCTCCGGCGCGAGATCGGCTACGTGATCCAGCAGATCGGCCTGTTCCCGCATCGGACGATCGGCGAGAACATCGCGACGGTCCCCCGCATGCTCGGATGGGACAAGGCCGAAGCGGATGAGCGAGTCGAAGAGCTCATCGGGCTCATCGGGCTCGACCCCGAGCTGCGCGAGCGCTACCCCGCCCAGCTCTCAGGCGGACAGCAGCAGCGGGTGGGGGTCGCGCGGGCTCTGGCCGCGAATCCCGGCGTGATGCTGATGGACGAGCCGTTCGGCGCAGTGGATCCAATCAATCGAGAGCGGCTCCAGAACGAGTTCCTGCGCCTCCAGGCCGAGGTGAAGAAGACGATCCTCTTCGTCACCCACGACATCGACGAGGCGATCAAGATGGGCGACCGGATCGCGGTCCTCCAGGAGGGCGGCAAGCTCGCCCAATACGCCACCCCGGCCGAGCTCCTCATGGCACCGGCCAACTCTTTCGTCGAGGACTTCGTCGGCGCCGACCGTGCGCTGAAGCGGCTCGCCCTCATGCGGGTGTCCGACGTGGACCTCTGGGAGGCGCCCCTGGCGTTCGTCGGTCAGGCGACGGGCGAGGTGCGAGCGAAGCTCGAGGGCGCGGAGGTGCCGCACGCACTCCTCGTCGACTCCGACCGCAAGCCGCTGGGCTGGCTCTCCGAGACGGACCTCCAGAAAGACATCGTCCCGAGCGTGGCCGACTCCTCGCCCAATCCGATCCTTGATTCCTCGGACATCATGCGGGATGCGCTTTCCGATCTCCTTCAGGCCGAGAGCCACTACGCGCCGGTCGTCGACGGCTCGGGCGTGATCGCGGGGGTTCTCTCGATCGAGATCGTGGGTGACTTCCTGAGCTCGTCCGAGGCGAAGGAAGACGAGCATTCCGCGGCTGAGCGGCCCCTCGGTATCTGATGAATCCGACCCTCATCGCGCAGTCCCTCGCCGACAAGCTCGCCGGCGACTCGAGCGACCAGTGCATCCAGGACAACGGAGCCTTCTGCTTCAACTGGATCGCCGAGAACTTCTCCGACCGCTACGTGACACCGACGCTCGAGCACCTCTATCTCGTCGGCTTCTCGGTGATCCTGGGCTTCGTCCTGGCGATGGGCATGGCGGTGCTCTCTCACCGGCGACGCTGGCTCGTGCCGCCGCTCATCGGCTTCACCGGAATCCTCTACACGATCCCAAGCGTCGCATTCTTCTTCCTTCTGCTCCCGATCACGGGGCGTGGAGTCGACACCGCGCTGATCGCGCTCACCGCCTACAACGTCCAGATCATCTACCGCAACATCGTCGCGGGTCTAAACAACGTGCCGGTCGGGCCCAAGGACGCGGGGCGGGGGATGGGCATGACCGCCCGCCAGATGCTTTGGAAGGTTGAGTTTCCATTGGCGGTTCCCGAGATCGTGGCCGGCCTTCGGATCGCGACGGTCTCGACGGTGGCGATCGCGACGCTCGCTGACTTCGCGGGCGGCGGTGGCCTCGGCAGCCAGATCATCACGGGCTCCAACATCACCTTCAAGACGAACATCGTTGTGGTGACCGTCCTTGCCGTGGGCATGGCTGTGATCTTCGATGTCATCTTCCTGCTCTGCCAGCGCAGGCTCACGCGCTGGCAGACGGCGGGCGAAGCGACCACCCGCAGGAGTGTCGCGCTCGGGCGGGCCGCAGGACGGCTGAAGACGGGATGACGGACCTCTTCGCACACCTGCCAGTCGCTTTCCTCGGGTCGTTCGGCGACGCGTTCCAGTTCATCATCTCCGGTCAGGAGTCGCCGCTCGCCCGCGGCGAGGTAGGCGGCATCGACCAGGTCTGGGACCTCTTCCTCACACACGCCGCGTTGAGCGCAGCCGCCATGGCTCTCGGCCTTGCGATTGCGTTGCCGCTGGGGATCTACCTCGGCCACCGGGGCCGCGGCGAGATGTTCGCCGTCGCCGCGGGCAACGCGGGGCGCGCCCTTCCCGAGCTTGTCCTCATCGCGCTCTTCGTGGCCTTCGTCGGCACGGGCTTCGACAACGTGATGCTTGCCCTCATGATCCTCGCGGTCCCACCGATCCTCACCAACACGTTCGTCGGGATCAAGCAGGTCGATAGCACCGCCGTCGAGGCGGCTCGGGGGATGGGAATGTCCGAGACCGCGATCGCGTTGCGGATCGAACTGCCGCTTGCCGCTCCTACTGTCATGACCGGAGTCAGGACCAGCGCGATCAACGTCATCGCGACCGCGGCGATTGCGCCGCTGGCGAGCGTTGACACGCTCGGCCGATTCATCCTCGCGCCGAACGTCTACGGGGACGCGGGGGTGATCGCGGGCGCGATCCTGGTCGCGCTTTTCGCCTTGGCGGTCGAGCTCGGCCTCGCGGGCCTGCAGAGCGCGCTCACGCCCCGCGGCGTGAAACTGCAACGCGAGGCCGTGTAACGCATAGGCTTGCGCCGCAACGCACCGGGTAAGTCAGTTTGAACCAAAGAGAGGGATCAGATCCAATGGATTTCATGAAGTACACGCGCGTCCTTTTCGCGCTGATCGCGGCGGGAGTTCTCGCGTTCGGCGTTGCGGCATGCGGCGATGACGACGAGGATTCAGGCAGCAGCGAATCGAGCTCGGAGAGCTCGACCGCGATCGAGTCGAACCCCGACAACGAAGGCGTTGAGGTGACGATCGGCTCGAAGAACTTCGACGAGCAGTTCATTCTCGGCGAGATCTACGCGCAGGCGCTCGAGGCGGCGGGTTACACCGTCAACACCGAGCTCAACCTGGGCTCTGAGGTCGTCGCCAAGAAGGCGCTCGAGACCGGCGAGGTCGACGCGTATCCCGAGTACACCTCGACGACGCTCACGAGCCTCTACGGAGTCGATCCGGAAGAGGTACCCGGTGACGCACAGGAAGCCGCGGACCTCGCGAACGAGGAGCTCAGCGCCGACGGCCTCGTGGCATTCGCGCCGACTCCCTTCACCAGCGCCAATGGCGTCGGAATCCTGACGGAGAACGCCGAAGCCGACGGGCTCGAGACGATCTCGGACCTCGAGGGAGTCTCAGAGGACCTGACGCTCTACGGCACGACCGAGTGCGAAGAGCGGATCGACTGCCTGCTCGGGCTCGAGCAGAACTACGGGCTCAAGTTCGGCGATTTCAAATCGGTCGATCCCGAGCTCCGTTACGACGTGCTCGACAACGGCGACGCGGATCTGTCGATCCTGTTCACGACCGACGGTCAGCTCTACAAGGATCCCGAGACGTACTCGATCCTGGAGGACGATCAGCAGCTCCTCCCGTCCGGGAACGTGATCGTCACGGCCAACCAGGAAGCGGCCGAAGAGGCCGGCCCTGATTTCCAGGAGACGATCGAGCTGGTCCAGGAGCAGCTCGACCTGGAGGTCATGCAGGAGCTGAACGCCCGCGTGTCGCTGGACCGCGAGGATCCGGCCGACGTGGCCGCGGACTACCTGCAGCAGGCGGGCTACACCGAGTAGCCGTTGAGGACTCGAATCGCATTCGCGACCGTGCTGACGGCGGCGCTTGGCTTCTGGCCGGCGTCGCCGTCGGTCGCCGCGACGATCGAGGTCACCACCGTCGACGACGAAGTCGCCGTAGACGGAGACTGCTCGCTGCGCGAGGCCATGGTCTCCGCGAACGACAACGTCTCAGCCGATGACTGCGCGAAGGGCGAAGGCGGGTCGGACCGCGACGTGATCAAGCTCGACGCTGCGGACTACAACCTCGATATCGACGGGCTCGACGAGGATGCCGGCCAGACCGGCGACCTCGACTACACGGGGGGCGGCAAGCTCACGATCCGGGGCAAGGGGATCGACAGCTCGGAGATCGCCGCAAACGCCACTGACGATCGGGTGATTCATGCGCTGGACCGCGCGAAGGAGCTCCGCCTGGAGAAGCTCGAACTCGACGATGGCGCGGCGCCGAGTGGAGGCCTCGTCTACGTGGGGGATGGTGCGCTGGTGCTCAAGCGTGTGGAAGCGCTGTCGGGGTCAGCGGAAAGCCTCGGCGGCGGGGTCTTCTACGCCGGCGACCAGGGCCTGAAGGTCGACCGATCGGTTTTCTCCATAAACGAAGCGACGGCCGCCGGTGCGCTCTACAGCTTGAGCGACGGACCAGAGGTCATCAGGCGAACGATTTTCGAGAACAACACGGCAAGCGGAGGGGCGTCGCGAGGCGGAGCGATCTACGCCAACGGGGCACGAGTCATTGACACCACGTTCGTGGACAACGGCACCGTCTCTGATGGCGGCGGGTCTGCGCTCGGCGCGGCCATCTACGGATCCGACATGAAGATCGAGCGGACCATGTTCGCGAACAACGACAGTGAGGAACTGAACGAAGCAGTGGGTGCGGACGGCGGGGCCGTGAGGCTGTTCGGCAAGAGCGCCATCACGAATTCCACCTTCTACGGGAATGACAGTGCCGATGATGGCGGCGCATTGGCCGGCGAGGCCAAGCTCGCCCACGTCACGTTCCTCCAGAATTCTGCAGAAGGGCAGGGCGACCACATCGAGTCGTTCGGAGACGGAGTTTTCCTCCGAAACTCGATCTTGCCCGGCGCTGCGATCGCGGTGGACGTCTGTGCCGGCGATGCAGTGGTTTCGAAGGGCTTCAACGTCTTCACCTACGACGACGCCGGCTGCGGAACGCTCGACAGCGACGTGACCGATGGCGGAAACGCTGGGCTCGTCGCCGGGCCGGCTGAGAACGGTGGCCCTACGGAGACGATCTCGATCACGCCCAAGAGCATCGCGAAGGATCTCGTGCCCAAGAGAAAGTGCAAACCGGCGAAGGGCGTGGATCAGCGGGGTTACGAACGGCCGCGAGGACCGCGATGCGACGCGGGCGCTTACGAGCAGGGCGCACAGCCGGACTAGCCACGGACAACCTCGACCAGCGGAAGTTCAAGCGACCGAAGGGCGACGCCTGCGACTCGGGAGCATTCGAGTTCAACGCGAAGCCGTAGGAGCGACAACTCAATAGGCTCCGGCGCCGATGGGCACGCCGAAGCTAGGTCTGAACTTGGGCTACTGGGGGATCGGCCCCCAGGGCGACGAGGCTGTCGAGATCGTCAAGGCCGCCGAGGACTCGGGCTTCGACTCCGTGTGGGTCGCCGAGTCGTACGGCTCGGACGTCGTCTCGATCCTCTCCTGGCTCGTTCCGCAGACCTCGACGATCAAGCTGGGCGCGGCGATCATGCAGGTGCCGGCGCGGCCTCCCGCCGCCGCGGCGATGGCCGGCGCGACGATCGACGCCCTCTCGGGCGGGCGCTTCATCTTCGGCTTCGGCCCCTCGGGACCGCAGGTCTCCGAGGGCTGGTACGGCGTCGAATACTCGAAGCCGTGGGGCCGCACGCGCGAGTACATCGAGATCGTCCGCGAGATCGTCGCGCGTAAGGGCCCGCTGAAGCACTCCGGCCAGCACTGGAAGCTGCCGATCGAAGGCGGGACGGGCCAGGGCAAGGCGCTCAAGCTGAACTTCCACCCGGTCCGCGACGAGATCCCCGTGTTCGTCGGCGCGATCGGGCGCAAGTCGGTCGAGATGGCCGCCGAGATCTGCGACGGCTGGATTCCGATCTTCTTCTCCGCCGACAAGTTCGAGGAGACCTGGGGCGAGCACCTCGAGGCAGGATTCGCCAAGGGCGATCGCACCCGCGCCGACCTGGAGATCTCACCGTCGGTGCAGGTGGCGATCGACGGCGACCTCGACGCGGCGCGCGCAGTCGTCAAGGCGGGTCTACTCCTCTACCTCGGTGGCATGGGCTCGCGAAAGACCAACTTCTACGTGGACCTGACCCATCGCTTCGGCTTCGGCGAGGTGGCCGACGAGGTGCAGTCCCTGTTCCTCGACGGCAAGCGCGATGAGGCCTACAACGCGATTCCCGACGAATTGGTGGACGCCACATCCCTGGTCGGCACAGAGGAGGAGGTGGCGTCAAAGATCGAGACCTTCACCAAGGTCGGGGTCGATCGCCTCATCTGCTCGGCCGTCCACTTCGACTCAGACCAGCGCGTGCACACGGTCAAGCGGCTCGCCGCGATCGTCGACTCAGCCGGTTGAACGGGGTCAGGCACCTCTCATGAAAGGGGTCAGGCACCTCTCATGAAGACCGCGTTCATCACGGGCGCGGGCAGCGGCATCGGCGCGGCGACTTCGGAGCGGCTCGCCGCCAAAGGCTGGCGCCTGGCCATCGTCGATCTCGACGAACAGAACGCGCAAGCGACCGCTGACAGGTGCGGAGCGGAGGCCATCGCCTTCGGCGCCGACATCACGGACTCGGAGGCCCTGGGCGCCGCGGTGGACGCGACCGTCGAGCGCTTCGGCGGCATCGACCTTTGCTTTGCGAACGCGGGCGTCGCGACCGAGGGAACCATCCGCCACACCGAGCCCGAGGTCTTTGCGGTCCAGGTCGACGTGAACCTGACTGGCACCTACCGCACTGTTCACGCATGCCTTCCGCACCTGATCGCCTCGAAGGGCTACATGCTGCTCAACGCTTCCGCTTCGGCGATCGGCGCGCCGCCCGGCCTCGCCGCGTACGGCGCATCCAAGGCCGGCGTCGAGAGCCTCGGCGACACGCTCCGCCGCGAGGTCAAGCACCTCGGGGTCGACGTGGGCGTCGTCTACCTCCTCTTCATCGCGACTGACATGGTCGAGGGCGCCGAGGAGCACGGCGAGATCTTCAAGACGATGCGCGACAACTTCAGCGGCCCCCTCAAGAAGCTGATCCCGATCGCGAAGGCCGTCGACGCGATCGAACAGGGAATCGATCGCCGGTCCCGCCGCGTGAGCGCCCCGAAAGGGCTCATCGGAGGGCTCTTCAGGGCCCGCGGCCTGGCGCCGAGCTTGTTGGAACGCGACATGCTGAAGATGGCGCCCGCGGTTGAAGAGGCGACGGCGCGCGAGAAGGCCGCGAAGGGCGAGAAGGCAGGGTTGAGAACCGACACGGCCGCCACGGCCGCGGCGGCCAAGGCGATCGAGGAGCGAGAATGAGCGAGGCAAGCGCAGCGACCGGCCGTGTCGTGCTGTTCGGGGCGACCGGCTACACGGGTGACCTCACCGCGCGGGCAATGGTGAAACGCGGGATGAAACCCGTGCTCGCGGCGCGGCGGAAGGATGCCGTCGAGGCCCTCGCCGCGGAGCTCGGAGGCCTCGAGTCAGCCGTCGCGGATGTCTCGGACCCGGGGTCGATCCGGGCACTCGTCGAACGCGGCGACACGCTGGTCACCACCGTTGGCCCGTTCGCTCGCTGGGGCGACGCGGCGCTCGACGCCGCGGTCGACGCCGGGGCCCACTACATCGACTCCACCGGCGAGCCGCCTTTCGTCCGCAAGGTCTTCCAGGAGGCAGGTCCGCGCGCCGAAGAGAGCGGCACGGTTGCGATGACTGCGATGGGCTACGACTGGGTGCCCGGCAACCTGACCGGGGCTCTGGCGCTGGCCGAAGCCGAGAACGCCACGGCCGTCCGTATCGGTTACTTCGGCACCGGGGGAGGGCTCGGCGGCATGAGCGGCGGAACCCGGGCATCTTTGATGGGCGTGCTCATGGAGCCGAGCTTTCAGTTTCGCGACGGCTCGCTCGTCACCGAGCGCGGCGCCAAGAAGGTGCACTCGTTCGGCGTCGGCTACAGGCAGCGCCCGGGCATCTCGGTCGGCACGTCCGAGGCCTTCTCGCTTCCCCGGATCTATCCAGGCCTGAAGGACGTCGAGGTCTACCTGGGTTGGTTCGGTCGCCAGAGCAGAGCTATGCAGGGATTCGCATTCGTAGGGTCGGGCATGGCGAAGATCCCAGGCTTCACCAAGGTGACCGGCGCCGCAGTCGAGCGGTTCGTCAAGACGTCCACCGGCGGTCCCGACGAGGAGGCACGCGAAAGCGGCGGCTCGCTGTTTGCCGCCGAGGCGCTCGATGAGTCGGGCAAGGTGGTTGCGACGGTCGGAACCGGCGGCATCAGCGGGTATGAGTTCACCGGGCTGATCCTGGCGTGGGCGGCCCAGGCGACGGCCAGGGGCGAAGCGGCTCAGGCAGGCGCGGGCGCGCTCGGGCCGGTCGAGGCGTTTGGGCTCGATCGACTGGAATCAGGGTGCGCCGAGTGCGGAATCAAGCGTTCCGACGGGTAACCGGCGTCCATCGTGACCTAGCCGGATAGGCTCTCGCGCGCTTTGAAGATCGGGGTTCCAAAAGAGACGGCTGAGGGCGAGCGCCGCGTGGCGCTGATCCCCGATGTCGTGAAGTCCTTGGCCGCCAAGGAGATCGACGTCGTCGTCGAATCCGGCGCCGGTGAGGAGTCGGGCCACCCCGACGCCTCGTACACCGAGGCGGGCGCCGAGATCGGCGATCCCTGGGATGCGGACGTCGTCGTCCACGTCGCAGTACCCACCACGGACGAGATCGGCAAGGTCGGCAGGGGCAAGATCCTGATCGGCCACCTCGCTCCGCTTACCTCGGCCGAGACGAACAAGGCCCTGGCCTCCGCGGGCGTCACCAGCTTCGCCATGGAGGCCATTCCGCGCATCACCCGCGCGCAGGCCATGGACGCGCTCTCGTCGCAGGCGAACGTCGCGGGCTACGCGGCGACGCTCCTGGCCGCGCGCGAAGCCGGCCGCTTCTTCCCGATGATGACCACCGCTGCGGGCACGGTTTCGCCTGCCCGGGTCCTCGTGCTGGGTGCCGGCGTCGCCGGCCTTCAGGCCATCGCCACCGCCAAGCGCCTGGGCGCCGTGGTCTCCGGCTTCGACATCCGCCGCGCCGCCTGGGAGCAGATCGCATCGCTCGGCGGCCGTCCACTCGAGCTCGACTTCATCCCTGACGCGGAGGACGAGGGCGGCTACGCCCGTCCCCTCACCGATGAGGAGAACGAGCAGGTGCGCGAGGCGCTGGCCGAGAACGCCGGCAAGCAGGACGTGATCATCACCACCGCCCAGATCCCGGGCCGCGATGCCCCGATCCTCTTGACGCGCCAGGCAGTCGAGAACATGAAGCCCGGCTCCGTGATCATCGACCTCGCGGGCGACTCGGGCGGCAACTGCGAGCTGACCGAGGCGCGCAGCACCGTCGTCTCCGACAACGGAGTCAAGGTGATCGCCCCGGCCAACCTCGCCTCCGACATGGCCGCGCACGCTTCGCAGCTCTACGCCAAGAACATCGAGAACCTCCTGGGCCTGCTCGTCTCGGAAGAGGGCGCCCTCGACATCGACTTCGACGACGAGGTGATCGCCGGGGCGTGCATCACGCATGACGGTGAGATCCGCGGCGAAAGGACAGCTAGATGAGTGTCGTCACCGAGCTCACGATCTTCGTCCTCGCCGCCTTCGTCGGCTTCTCGGTCATCTCAAAGGTGCCCGCGACGCTCCATACGCCGCTGATGTCGCAGACCAACGCCATCCACGGCATCGTCATGCTCGGTGGGCTCATCGTCGCCGGCTACGCGGAGGGCGCACTTGAGTTGACGATCGCCTTCATCGCGATCGCGTTCGGCGCAATCAACATCGTCGGCGGCTTCATGGTCACCGACCGCATGCTCGGCATGTTCGTCCGAAAGCCCAAGCCGGAGTCCGACCCGACTGAGGTCCCGAAGTGATTGCAGGCGTCTTCGAGCCGGGCGGCGACGCGGCGACGCTGCTCTACATCGTCTCGTTCTCGCTCTTCATCTTCGGCTTGATGCAGGGCACGCACCCGCGCACGGCCAAGAACGGCAACCTGATCGCAGCCGGCGGCATGGTGATCGCCGTCGTCACGACTCTGCTCCTGGACGGCATCGGCAACTGGGGCGTGATCATCGGCGGGCTCGTCGTCGGATCCGCGGTTGGCTATATCGCTTCGGTCCGCGTCCAGATGACCGAGATGCCGCAGATGGTGGCGCTCTACAACGGCGTCGGCGGCGGCGCGGTCGCGCTCATCGCGTGGTCGGAGTTTCGCCACGAGACCGCGTTCGAGCTCGAGACCTTCATTCCGATCCTCTTCGCCGCGGTCATCGGGTCCGTCTCGTTCTGGGGCTCGAACGTCGCCTTCGCAAAGCTCCAGGACCTGATCCCGACCAAGCCGATCGCCGTGCCGGGCCAGCAGGTGATCAACGCGCTGCTGCTCATCGGGCTCCTCGTCGCCTGCGTGGTTCTCGCCTCCTCCGACGACCCCTCCGAGGGGCTCTTCATCGCGGTGCTCGTGGGCGCGGCCCTTCTCGGCAATCTTGTGGTGCTGCCGATCGGCGGCGCGGACATGCCGGTCGTGATCTCGCTTCTGAACGCGGCGACCGGGCTCTCGGCCGCTGCCGCCGGGTTCTCGCTCGACAACGTCTCCCTGATCGTCGCCGGCACGCTGGTCGGCTCCTCGGGAACGATCCTCACGATGGAGATGGCCACCGCGATGAACCGCTCGATTCCGAACATCCTGTTCGCGGGCTTCGGCGGCGCCCCGGCCGCATCAGGGGCTCCGGGCGAGGAGCGGCCGCACACTTCGATCGGAGCGCAGGACGCGGCTATCAAGATGGCCTACGCCGACTCCGTCGTGATCGTCCCGGGCTACGGCCTCGCCGTGGCGCAGGCGCAGCACGCGGTGAAGGAGATGGCGAACCAGCTCGAAAAGCGCGGGGTGGACGTGAACTACGCGATCCACCCGGTCGCGGGGCGCATGCCCGGCCACATGAACGTGCTGCTCGCCGAGGCCGATGTGCCCTACGAGAAGCTGCGCGAGATGGAGGACATCAACCCGGAGATGCCTCGCGTAGACGTCGCCGTGATCATCGGCGCCAACGACGTCACGAACCCGGCAGCGAAGAATGACCCGGACTCGCCGATCGCCGGCATGCCGATCATCGAGGCGAACGAGGCGAAGCAGGTCATCGTCATCAAGCGCTCGATGTCACCGGGCTTCGCAGGCATCGACAACGACCTCTTCTACCTGCCGAACACGGACATGCTCTTCGCCGACGCGAAGGCCGCCGCGGGCGAGATCGCCGCGGCCATCGAAGACCTGTAGGCGCCCGACGTTCTAGTCGCGATCAGGGCCGCCGCGGCGAACGCGCGGCGTAGCCCAACCGACGAGTGCGCCCAGAGCGCCGACGATCAGGAGCGCGAAGATCAGCGGGATCGTGGTGTTGACCATGAGGAACTTCACCTCTACCTCCTGCAGGTTCTGGAGGATCAGGATCGCCATAAGGATGCCGGCAACGATCAGCACGTAGCTCTTGAAGCCACGGCCCTCCTTCCTTGGAAGCTCTGGGTGATCTGGCGCCATGCCGACACGGTACCCATGCAGAGCGTTCCCAATTCGTCGCGGGCCGCGGGCTTGCTTTCATCGTGCAAGCCGGCACGTGCCGACGCGAGGACGGGCAGGCGAGCCTGGATTGGCTCGGAGTCGTGCTCGTGGTCTCACTCGCCTTCGCCGCGATGGTCGCGGCCGGCGTGCACTTGCCCGGCGTGGGCCTTGCCCGAGCGCTGGCGGAACGCCTGATCTGCGCTGTCAACCTCGGCGAGGGATGCGGCGGTCAGCCCTCTGCCCTGACGCTCGCGTACGGGGCGGAGGTGGCCGAGCTCGTCAGCCTTCGCGCTCCCACCCTGGAGTACGAAGAAGGAATGCTTTCCGTGCCGGTCGATTGGCGCACGTGCCGCGAGGACGCCTGCGCGAACGGCCCGGCGTCGGGCGAGACGACCGAGTCCGACGCGGGCGAGCCCGTCACCCTGTTCAGCCATGTCGTCAACTGCCTCGACCCCCAGGCTCCCGAGCCCCCGGAGGCGCGATGCGAGGGCGATGCGGCGGGCAACCTCTACCTCCAATACTGGGCCTACTACCCGGACAGCGCAACCACTCCGTTCGACGAAAAGTTGTTCGGGAGGGCCGGCTACCACCCCGACGATTGGGAGTCGTTCCAGGTGCGCATCGGCCCGAACGGGATCGAGGAGCGGGCGAGCTCGCACCACGGCTACAACGACGAGACCGGCGATGCCGTGAACGACACGGGATGGCTGCCGGGGAAGGCGGCATGGAGCACCGCTTCCGGCCGGTACTGGATCTCGTCCAAGAGCCACGCGGGGCGAGTCGGCACCTGGCAGGGCGCTCCGCATCGCTGGACGCCGTCCGAGAGCGTGCGCGTGATTCCGCTGGAGACGATGCGCGACGAGTGGGGCGAGTACATCGGGTCGACGGAGCACCTACCTGCCTGGCTCAAGGACGTCTACCTCGATCCCGAGGCGACGGGGACGTCGGGCTAGGCCAGGCTCAGGTGCGGAGGCCCAGCAGCCCGAGCATCCATTCCGTGTGCGCCATGACGCGCTCGATCGAGTACTCGTCCGGGCGCTCGAGGATCAGCCTTGCGGCTTCCTCCGCCACCGCCTGAAGGGTGAGCGCGGTCAGCTCCGGGTCCGGCGACGTCTCGGTGCTCCCGCCGGCGAGCGCGGTCGGGACGATTGCGGCGAGCTGCTGGGTGACGGCCGCGCGGATCTGGATCGCGCGCTCGCGCAAGACCTCGGGCGTTCCCTCGGCCGGCACCAGGACGAGGCGCCAGGTCACCGGGTCGTCGCTGACCGCTTCCAGGAATGCGCGCAGCGAGGTCATCAGCATCGCGGCCGGGTCGTCGGCGTCCGTTTCCTGGGGGATGAGGGCCATCAACTGTTGGACGGCGCGAGCGCCCTCGCGGTCGACCATCGCGCGCAGAAGCCCGGTCAGATCGTCGAAGTGGGTGTAGACGACGGGGCGGGTGATCCCGGCCCGGCGGGCGACCGCGTCGATCGATACCGCATGGAAGCCACGCTCTCCCGCGAGCGCCTTGGTGACGTCCAGGATCTGCTCGCGCCGCTGCGGACCGGTGAGGCGGGGGCTCTTGACGGGGGCTGCTGCTTCCATGGCTTTCGTTCGGTGAATGTTGCCTGAGTCGCCTACATGGCGACTGAAACGACTCTCGGCGTCCTGTGTTAGGCTACACCAGTGTAACTTACAGTAGTGTAACCGTGTAGATCCGCTCAGAGCAACGAAATCCACCCTCAGGAGAGACTCCGAACGATGCCAGCCACTGCCAGCCGCCCTGCCGACTCGACCGCCACCGCCTCGACGCCCGACCACGAGGTCGTCATCGTCGGCACCGGCTTCTCTGGCATCGGCGCCGCGATCAAACTGAAGGAAGCGGGCATCGAGGATTTCGTCGTCTTCGACAAGGCCCAGGAGGTCGCCGGCACCTGGCGCGAGAACACCTACCCCGGCTGCGCGTGCGACGTCCCTTCGCACATGTACTCGTTCTCGTTCGAGCAGAACCCGGACTGGTCCGAGATGTACGCGCCGCAGCCCGAGATCCGCGAGTACCTCGAGCGCGTCACCGACAAGTACGGAGTCCGGCCGCACCTTCGCTTCGGCTTCAGGGCGCTCAGCGCGACATGGGACGAGGCCGCCGGACTCTGGCACTGCGTAGGCGAGGGACCCGATGGCAACGAAAAGATCACGGCCCGCTTCCTGATCTCGGGGATCGGCGGCCTCCACGTCCCGGCGAAGCCGCATCTCCAGGGCCTCGAGCGCTTCGAAGGCTCTGCCTTCCATTCCGCGGAGTGGGACCACTCCGTCGACCTCAAGGGCAAAAAGGTTGCGGTGATCGGAACGGGCGCCTCGGCGATCCAGTTCGTGCCGGCGATCTCCCGCGAGGTCGGCCAGCTCGACCTTTATCAACGCACTGCCCCGTGGGTCCTGCCCAAGCTCGACCGCCACATCACGAAGTTCGAGCGCGCCCTCTACCGGCGCTTCCCGATCCTTCAGCGCGCGTATCGCCGCGGCATCTACCTGTACCTCGAGTTCGTGATGTACCGCGGCATCACCAGCAAGCGATTCGGGCGCTTGTTCGAGCGCGCCGGCATGAAGAACCTCGAGCGCCAGGTCAAGGATCCGGTCAAGCGCGAGAAGCTCACTCCCGGCTACGAGTTCGGTTGCAAGCGCCTCTTGATGTCCAATACGTACTACAAGGCGCTTGACCGGCCCAACGCCGAAGTCGTGACCGAGCCGATCGCCGAGGTCGGCCCCAACTCGATCACGACCGCGGACGGCACTACGCGCGACGCCGACGTGATCATCTACGGGACCGGCTTCGACACCCAGGCGATGGCGTCGTCGGTCGAGATCACTGGAGAGGGCGGCCAGGTGCTCGCCGAGCTCTGGCAGCGCGAGGGCATCCAGGCCCATCGCGGGACGATGATCGCCGGCTTTCCGAACCTGTTCTTTCTCCTCGGCCCCAATACCGGGCTGGGGCACAACTCGGTCATCTTCATGATCGAGTGCCAGATCCGCCTGGTCGTCCAGGCGATCGAGGAGGCCCGACGCCGGAGCGCGTCCGTGGCTCCGTCGAAGCCCGCGCAGGAGTCCTACAACTCGAAGATGCAGTCCGACCTCGGGAACGCCGTGTGGTCTCGCGGCTGCAAGAGCTGGTACCTCGACGCTCTGGGCCGCAACATCACCCTGTGGCCTGGCGAGACCTTCCGCTTTTACGAGTCGACGCGAAAGCTCGACCCCGCGGAGTACGTCTGGGTGGAGTCCGATGCGCCCGCTGCCAATGACCGCCGCGAGCTCGCCGAGGTTGCCTGATGGGCCGCAAGCTGGACGTCAACGGCCGCACCGTCTTCGTCACCGGCGCCGCGCGCGGGATCGGCGGCGGCGTCGCTGAGCGGATGCACTCGAAGGGCGCGAACGTCGCGCTTGTCGGGCTCGAGCCGGACCTCTTGGAGGAGCGCGCAGCCAAGCTCGGCGACCGCGCCGCGTGGTTCGAGGCCGACGTGACCGACACGGAGGCGCTGGAGCGCGCGGTCAAGGGCACCGTTGAGCGCTTCGGCGGTATCGACGTCGCCATTGCGAACGCCGGTATCCACACCGTCGGCTCCCTGATCACGGCTCCGCCCGAGCAGATCGAGCGGACCATGAACGTGAACCTGTTCGGCGTCTGGCGCACCGATCGCGCCGTACTCCCGCACGTCATCGAGCGGAAGGGCTACCTCTTGAACATCGCCTCGCTGGCGGCGGCGGCACATGCGCCGCTCATGGGTCCCTATGCCGCGTCGAAGGCCGGGGTGGAGGCGCTCACCGACTCGCTTCGCGTCGAAATGGCGCCCACCGGAGCGCGCGCCGGTTGCGCGTACTTCGGCTTCATCGAGACGGATCTCGTCAAGGCGAGCTTCGAACACCCATCGACCAAGGCGATGGAGGGCATGATGCCCGGCCCGATCCGAAAGGCCGTGCCGCTCTCGGCGGCCGTCGACGCGATCGACCGAGGCATCGAGCGCCGCTCGGGACGCCTTTGGGCGCCGCGCTTCGTGGGCGGCGCGCTCGCGATCAGGGGCATCATGCAGCCGCTGACCGAGATCCGTGCGATGCGCTCGAAGCACCTCGCCGAGGCGATCCGGCTGGCCGACCCGGCCAACGGTGGCCTCGACGGCCAAGACCCGATGCTCGGCGTTGCTGCATCGGCTCCGGAACGCGAACGCGTGCAGGCGTAAGTTCGTCCGATACCGCGTCTAGCGTCCCGCGCATGGCTAAGCGCGAAGCGCATGCCCGCTCGGAAGTGCCTCGGGAAGCAATGCCCGCGACGCTCAGCACGGCCGCTGAGGAACACGCGCAGGCGCTCAGGCTGCAACTCCTGGAGTCGACCGAGCTGGCTGCGAACAAAATCGTCGGGCAAACCCGCTCGGAGGGTGAGCGACGCATCGAGGTAGCCGGCCGTCAGGCCCAGGCAATAGCCGAGACGGTCAGCGCCGTCGAGCGGGCCGAGCAGGCTCTTGCCGAACGAGCCAAGGCTTTCGGCGAGGCGTCACGGGCGCTTCGTTCCGAGCTGAAGGCGTTCGCCGAGACGCTCTCGAAAAGCGAAGCGATGCTCGCGCCCGAGGTTGCCGATGAGCCGGAGCTCAGGCTCGTCGAAGCTCCTTGGCCCGAGGCAGAGCTCGAAGACGACGACGAGGACGAGGACGAACCTGACGCTGAGGCAAAGCCGGAAGGTGAGGCGGAGCCGGACGCCGAGGCGGAGCCCGACGCGGAGGAAGACGAGCCTCCGACGCCGGAGCAGATCGCCCGTTACTTCCGCGAGGCCGAAGAAGCCGAGCTGGCGCGCGCAGCCCGTCCCGAGCCGGCCGCGAAAGCGGAACGGATCCCAAAGCGGGACCGCCTCTACACGGACATCGGCGGCGCGGTCATCGGACTCGGCGGAGCGGCCGCGCTGATCAACTTCGTGCTGCTGAAGTAAGAGCTCGCCGCTACTTGGGCGGCATGCGGATCGCGCCGTCGAGACGGATCGTCTCGCCGTTCAGCATCTGGTTCTCGAGGATCGAGACGGCGAGATGCGCGAACTCGTCAGGAACGCCCAGACGCGACGGGAACGGGATGCCGGCGCCGAGCGCCTTGCGGTTCTCCTCGGGAAGCGCGGCCAGGAGCGGCGTGTCGAACAGGCCCGGCGCGATCGTGTTGACCCGGATGCCGCGTCCAGCGAGGTCGCGTGCCGCCGGCAGGGTGAGGCCGACGATCCCGGCCTTGGAAGCCGCGTAAGCCGTCTGGCCGATCTGGCCGTCGAACGCGGCGACGGATGCGGTGTTCACACACGCTCCTCGCTCGCCGTCGGCGTCGGGCTCGTTCTCGGACATCGCCGTGGCGGCCAGTCGCAGCACGTTGAACGTGCCGATCAGGTTGACCTTCACGACGTTGGAGAAGTACTCGAGATTGTGCGGGCCCTGTTTGGAGGTCGTCCGCTGGGCCCATCCGATGCCGGCGCAGCAGACAGAGATGCGAAGGCCGCCGTCGGCAGCGGCCGCAGCGTCGACCGCGGCCTGAACCTGCGCCTCGTCCATCACGTTCGCCTCGACGAAGCCGGCTCGGTCTCCGAGCTCAGACGCAAGCGCCTCGCCCTTGCCGGCGTCGAGGTCGGAGATGACGACGTTTGCGCCCGCCGCGTGGAGCCGCCGGGTGGTCGCTTCGCCCAGTCCTGAGGCCCCGCCTGAGATGAGCGCGCTCGCGCCGTTCAAGTCCATAGCGGCGGGAGCCTACCGGGGCTCAGTAACGACCATGTAACGGCTGAGAGCCCGAGGTGACTAGGGTTTCATCATCGCGACCTCGCAGACCCGGACCGACCTGAAGAGCACCATCGCGGAGCGCCTCGCAGAGGCGCGCGAGTCGACGCTTCGCCTGGTCGAGCCGCTTTCCGACGATCAGCTCAACCGCGTGTACTCGGACATCCTCTCGCCGCTTGCGTGGGACCTCGGGCACATCGCGAACTTCGAGGAGCTCTGGCTCGTCCAGACAATCGGAGGACGCGAGCCGATGGACGGCGACCTCGGCCGCTTCTACGACGCGATCGAAAACCCGCGAGCGACCCGCAACGAACTGCCGATCCTGCGCGGGGAGGAGCTTCGCTCCTACATGTCCGAAGTGCGCGAGCGGACGCTTGAGGTCCTGGATGGGATCGAGCTCGAGGACGCGGACGACCGTCTGCTGCGGGACGGGCTCGTCTACGAGCTGATCCTCGCCCACGAGCTACAGCACAACGAGACGATGCTGCAGCTCCTGCAGATGGTTGAGGAGTACGACCCCGTCGAAGGCGCCCTCGCTGTCGATCGTGAGCGTTCTTTGAGGGGTCAGACCCCTCATGCGTTGCCCATAGAGGCCGGCGAGTACGAGATCGGCGCGGGGGAGACCGGCTTTGCATACGACAACGAACGGCCCCGGCACACCGTCGAGCTCGACGCGTTCGAGATCGACCGCGCGCCCGTGACGAACCGCGAGTGGATCGGGTTCATGGAAGCGACCGGTGCGGAGCCGCCGCTTTACTGGGAGCGGGACGGGCACGGGGCCTGGGTGAGGACTGCGATGGGCGAGACGCGGGAGGTCGACGGTGACCAGTTCGTGGTTCACGTCGACCACGGTGCGGCGACCGCCTTCGCGGAGTGGGCCGGCAAGCGCCTGCCGACCGAGTTCGAGTGGGAGGCCGCCGCGCAGAGCGGCGAGCTTCAGTCCACGGGCGTCGTGTGGGAGTGGACCTCCTCCGACTTCGAGGGCTATCCGGGCTTCGAGGCGTTCCCTTACGACGAGTACTCGAAGGTCTTCTTCGGCCCGGACCACAAGGTGCTTCGCGGCGGCTCGTGGGCAACGCATCCCGGCGTGATCCGCACGACGTTCCGAAACTGGGACCTGCCGCAGCGCCGGCAGATCTTCTCGGGCCTCCGCTGCGCAAGGGACGTTTGATGGCCTCCGCCGCCGAAACCGCTCCCGACGTCTCGGTCGCCGTCCACCTGCCGCCCGGCGGTCCGCTCTCGGGCATGGCGGCCGACGTTCGCATCGGACTGACGAAGCCGTTCAAGGAGCTCTCGCCCCGCTACTTCTACGACGAGCGGGGCTCGGAGCTCTTCGAGCAGATCACGCAACTGCCCGAGTACTACCCGACGCGCGCCGAGCGCGCGATCCTCGAGATCGACTCGCCTGCGATCGTCGAAGCCGCCGCCAATCCCGCGACCTTGATCGAGCTCGGCTCGGGATCCGCGTCGAAGACGCGGGTGCTGCTCGACGCGATGCAGGAGGCGGGCGGCCTGCGGGCCTATGCGCCGGTCGATATCTCCGAAGCCATCACGCGCGGCACCGCGGCCAGGATCGCCGAGGAGTACGGGATCCAGGTCCGCGGGCTCGTTTGCGACTTCGAGCGGGACCTCGAGCGGATTCCCCTCGAGGGGCCGCGCGTGATCGCGTTCCTGGGCGGGACCATCGGCAACTTCGAGCCGCAGCAGCGCGCGTCGTTCCTGGCTCGCGTGGCCAACCTGCTGGGGCCCGAAGACCACTTCCTCCTGGGCACCGACCTGATCAAGGATCGAGAAACTCTCGAGGCCGCCTACAACGATTCGGCTGGCGTAACGGCCGCTTTCAACCTGAATGTGCTCGAGGTGTTGAACGAGCGCCTTGGCGCCAACTTCGACCTCGAGAGCTTCGAGCACGCGGCTTTCTGGGACGACGAGAACCTCTTCGTCGACATTCGCCTGCGCTCGCTGCGGCGCCAGTTGGTGAAGATCTCGGCGCTCGACCTGACGGTCGGCTTCGAGCGCAGCGAGGAGATGCGCACCGAGATCTCGACCAAGTTCCGCCGCGAGGGGCTGGAGGGAATCTACGCCGAGGCCGGCCTCGAGATGACCGGCTGGTGGACGGACCCAGAGGGCCTCTTCGGCCTCTCGCTCGCGCGTCCCGCGGCTTAACGGGGCGCGAGAACCTCGATCAGATCCCCGAGCTTGTCGGGCGTCGTGATGGGCGTCAGGACGGGAAGTGTGATTCCGCCCTCGGTAAAGCGCGCGAGGCGCTCGTGCATCTCGTCGGGCTCGCCCAGGATGAACATCTCGTCGATCAGCTCCCAGGGCGCTTCGGCGGCCGCCTTCTGGCGGTCCTTGGCCTTCCAGGCCTCGACCATCGGATCGATCGCGTCTCCGTGGCCGAGCCAGCGGTAGAAGGCCTCATAGACCGGCACCGTGATGTAGGAGGAGAACATGAACCGGGCGATGGGTTCGACCTCCTCGCGCGGGCCCGGGAGGCAGAAGAAGCGGCACAGGAGCTCGAAGCTGCCCGGGGCGCCCTCGATTCCCTCGACGACCTGGGGGAGGCCGGAGATCGGCAGGAAGTTCGAGAAGGCGCCGCTTGCCCGCTCGACCGCGAGCTTGAGCATCCGCCCTCGGAGCGCGGCCAGGACGACCGGAATCTCGTGCTGTGGCTTCGTCTCGAGCTTGAAGCCGTTCGGCGTGCGGTCGCCGGCGAGCGCAACGTCCAGGAAGTCGAGCGTCTCCTTCACCTTCGAGTACGGCTTTTCGAAGGGGATGCCGTTCCAGCCCTCGACGATTCGGTCCGAGGACGCGCCGATGCCGAGGACGAACCGGCCGCCAGTGGCGTCGGCCATCGACGCGGCCTGCTGGGCGAGGAGCGCCGGACCGCGCTGAAAGACGCCGACCACTCCGGTTCCCACGCGCACCTGCGTCGCATGAGCGGCTGCGAACGAAAGCGGGGTGAAGCCATCCGGCCCGGCCGTCTCGCCAGACCACACGTCCGTGTAGCCGGCGACCTCGGCGCGCTTCACCAGATCGGCCTGGTCCGCGATGGAGGTCATGGGCAGCGGCAGCGTCAATCCCCATCGGCTCATGCCTGGAACCTATTGATATAGGCTCGCGCCGGGATGGAGCTCTCGGCCCTGGACCGAAACAGGACGATCGCCGGCGCAGTCGCTGCGTTAGCGCTCGCCCTGAGCCTCTTCTTCCTGGAGTGGTTCTCTTTGACCGATACGCCGGCGCGCGCCGAGCAGGGTGCCTGGATCTGTGGCGTTGACGACTACTCGTGCACCGGCTGGGAAACGTTCCCGATCCTGAGGTGGGTACTGCTTCTGGCCGCCCTTGCGCCGGCGATCCTGGGCTACATCCTGATCCGCGGTCACAAGCTTTCCTACCCGCCGGGCGAGATGACGATGGTCGCCGGTTTTGCCGCTTTCGTCCTGATCACCTACAACGGGATCATGTACAAGCCCGAGCCCGCCGAGGGCATCACTTTCGGCATCAGCCTAGGCATCGGCTACTGGGTCGCCCTCATCGCCGCGATGGTCATCGGCATCGTCGGATTCCTGCGCTCGATGGCGTCGGGCGGGCGCCAGCAGCGCAAGGCGCCAGGCACCGTCTAGCGCCATATGGGAGTCATCTCTCAGGACGTCCGCGACTCGACGAAGCCCGACCGCAACCTTGCGCTCGAACTCGTCCGCGTCACCGAGGCAGCGGCGCTGGCCGCGGCGCGCTGGACCGGCCGTGGCGACAAGGAAGCCGCGGATCAGGCCGCCGTGGACGCGATGCGGCTACTCCTGGACACGGTGCCCATGGACGGTGTTGTCGTCATCGGAGAGGGCGAGAAGGACGAGGCGCCCATGCTCTACAACGGTGAGAGGATCGGCGACGGGAGCCCTCCCAAGGTGGACATCGCGGTCGACCCGCTGGAGGGCACGACCCTTTGCGCGAAGGGAATGCCCTCAGCCCTGGCGGTGATCGCCCTTGCCGAGCAGGGGACCATGTTCGACCCAGGGCCATGCGTCTACATGGAGAAGCTCGCCGGCGGTGTGGACATCGCAGACCTGCTGACGCTTGACGAGCCGCTCACCACGGTGATCGAGCGCGTCGCCGAACGCAAGGGGACCGAGCCCAGCGGAGTGACGGTGATGATTCTCGATCGCCCGCGCCACGAGGAGCAGATGGAGGCGATCCGCGAGGTAGGCGGGCGCATCAGGCTGATCTCCGACGGCGACGTTTCCGCTGCCCTCTTCGCTGTTTCTGAATCCACCGGCGTCGATCTCCTGTGGGGGATCGGTGGCACGCCCGAGGGTGTGATCTCGGCCGCGGCAATCAAGTGTCTCGGAGGAGAGTTGCTGGGAAGACTCTGGCCCCGTGACGACGCCGAGCGCCAGGAGGCGATCGACGCGGGGTACGACCTGGACGAGATCCTGACCGCCGACCGGCTCGTCTCGGGCGATGACGTCTTCTTCGCGGCGACCGGCGTGACCGACGGCGAGCTGCTCCAGGGCGTCCGTTACCCGCGCTCGGGTCAGGCCTCGACGGAGTCGCTCGTGACCCGTTCGAGGTCGGGGACCGTGCGCACGGTGCAGGCGCGGCACGACCAGGCCAAGCTGCGGGAGATCACCGGCGGCCGGTACGGCTGATCGCCGGCGCGTACGCGCAGGCGATGTGGGTACGTTGGAGGGCGTGGAACGCGGGAACCACAAGCCGGAACGCCATCTTGCCGTGGTCGGAGCCACCGGCTACATCGGCCGGAAGCTGACGCTCGAGCTGCTGGAGCGCGGGGAGAAGGTGCGTGCCGTGGCTCGCACCCCGGACAAGGCGAAGGATCTGGCAGACGCCGGCGCTGAGGTCGTGAAGGCCGATGTCCTCGAGGACGAAGGGCTGGTTGAGGCGCTTCAAGGCGTTTCGGTGGCCTACTACCTCGTCCACTCGATGGGGCGTGGCGCTTCAGACGACTCGTTCGCAGAGCGCGACAAAAAGGGCGCACAGAACTTTGGCGAAGCGGCGAAGGCTGCGGGAGTCGATCTCATCGTCTACCTCGGAGGGCTGTCCGACGGAGGCTCGAAGCACCTCGAGAGCCGCCACGAGAGCGCCGAGATCCTCCAGGCGTCGGGCGTGCCGGTCACCTACGTGCGGGCCGCCGCGGTCATCGGCGCCGGCTCGGAGTCGTTTCTCATCCCCTACTACCTCGTGAAGAGGCTGCCAGCAATGGTCACGCCGCGATGGGCTCGCACGAAGACCCAGCCCATCTCGATCACAGACGCCCTCCAGTACCTGGCCGATATCCCGGGGATCGAGGCCGCGCACGGCCGCGAGATCGAGATCGGTGGCCCCGACGTGACGACCTACGGCGGGATGATGGATGCGATGGCGCGCGGCCTCAACATCAACCCGCGCCCCCGCATCGGCGTGCCGGTCCTCTCGCCCGGCCTCTCGTCGCACTGGATCGGTCTCGTGACGCCCGTCGACACCGGCGTCGCCCGCCCGCTCATCGGCGGCATGGAGGTCGAGACGATCGTTCAGGACCCGTCGGGCATGGCCCTCTTCGACATCAAGCCGATGAACATCGACGAGGCGATGAAGGCGGCGCTTGAGGAGCGAAAAGCAGAGTCGTAGGCGGCGCGATCGGTCAGGGCACCGACGCGGCGGTCAGTTTCCGGCCGTCCCGTCCTGCATGGATTCCAAGTCGTCCATCTCCTCTCCGTGCGCCGCCAGGGCGCCGACCGGAGAGCGGGGGAGGTCGAGCCGGGCGAGCGAGCGCAGGAACCCGTGTGTCACCCACGTGTGAATGCGGACCTGCGTCTCGGAGTAGATACGCACTCCGATCCGGGCGAACCAGCCGCCACCACGCAGGAACGGATAGAAGTTGGAAACCTCCGTGCGCACGTGGATGCACGCGTCCTCTGAGGGTTCGTCGGGGGCATCGCTTCGGACGGTGATCCGCAGCATGCCCTGGCCGCGGCCGTTCGGCGCGACCAGTAGCCCGCGTTCGATACGCCACGTCACCTGGCCGAGCCCGGGGCCCGTCGTGTACTCCGGCTTTCTGAAGCGAAGGAGAGGCAGCCGCCGCGAGATGAAGACCACCGTCCGCGACGAGGGCTCGTAGACGACCCGGATCGCTCCCAGGGAGACCTTTGTCAGAAAGGCCCAGTAGGACCGAGCGAGGCGCTCCAGATACTCGGGCTTCCACATCTGGCGGTAGACGTCGGCAGGCATCTCCACCTTTGCCTCCTGGACCGACTTGACCGCTCCGCTCGTTGTGATGGGACCGGTCTCAGGATCAGGAAGAACCGTCACCCGTGCCGGGGTCTCCGTACGCGAAGCGGCGCGAGTCTGTCGGCCGTACGCCCAGATCACTCTCCGTTCTCCCTGAACCCGGGCAGGTCAAGGCTTCCCGTATCCCGAAGTTCATATCTCAGCGCGTTGATCACCGCTCCCGCAAGGATTGCCAGTGAGAGGAGGTAGAACCAGATCAGCGCGATCAGAATGAAACCCAGCGCGCCGCCGATCTTGTCGATATCGGAGATCGAGGTGAGGTAGACGGGAAAGACGGCGTTGCCGATCGCCGTCGTCGCTGTTACGAAGATCGCGCCTGGCCAGACGCCGTGCCAAGGGACGTGCCCCTTCGGCACCACGTAGTACATGAAGCTCACCAGTCCGAAGGTGAGCCCGAGGGCGAGCACGAGGACGATGATGCTCGCCAGCCCTTGCACTTCGTCGAGCCCGAAGGGGAGGTCGTCGGCGCTCGAGACCGCGAGGTTCTCCGCGACGGGAATGACAACACTCGCCGCGAGAAAGAGCGTCACCACGAGCAGCATCACCAGCGCGAAGCGCTTCTGAGCAAGCCAGCTTCGACATTCGACGTGATAGATGCGGCAGAACGCGGTGTCCATCGCGCCCCAGAACGAGGCGCCGATCCAGATCGCGCCCAGCGCGGCGGCGATGCCGATCGTCGTCGAGCTGTCGCGGATGCGCTCGACCGCCCGCTCGACCTCATCCCCCTCCACGGCGGGGAAGATCCCCTGAAGGTCGGTGATTACCGTGTCCTCGATGTTGCCGGACTGGATCACCTTCCCGAAGACGAAGAGGATCAGGAGCGCAAACGGAAAGAGGGCCAGCGCCAGGTTGTAGGCAACCATGGCCGCCATCCCCGTGATGTTCTCTCGGTAGGCCCGGTGCCAGAAGGCGCTAAGCCAGTCGCGTGTTCTCGACCTCAAGGCCTGTCGATCGACTTACGAGCCGCTTCGAGTGCCTTGCTGGTGAACCGGATGCCCGCGGTTGCGGCCTGGGCGACCACTGCCACGCTTGCCCATGCGAGATCTTCGACGCCGTGGATGCCCGGCTGCGGCGCCAGCGGATCGTCGTTCGGCTGCGGCGGGTCCGGCTCGTAGTCGGGCGTCTCCGGTTCGGGCAGCGGCTCCGGTTCGGGTGTCGCAGCGACGGGCTCTGCCTTCGGAGCGGCAGACTCGGCCTCCGGAGCGCCCTTCTCGGCGTCAGACCCTCGGCGCCGCGGGCTCCGCGAGCCGGGTCTCGTCGAGGGGAGGTTGCCGAAAACACCCTCGGGGCTGTCTGCGCTGGCGGACTGGGCTTCGGGGCCATCTTCTGCCATGAGGGGAATCTACCCGCGTCTGGCGAAGTGAAGTGCAGCGGCTACGATCGTCTCAGGTCTAATCAACCGCTTCGGGGCGTCCGATATAGAGGACGAGGTCTGTGTGGGAGACCAAGGTTTTTTGACGAGGAGCAAGGAGAGGCGAGCGAGCTGATGGTTGCCGCGGAACTGCAGGAACTGGAAGAGGTCAAGAACCTCGTCACCAAGGGCCAGGCTGAAGGCGTGATCGCCTACGGCGACGTCGCTACCGCGCTGCGGGAGGTTGACGTCGACGAGGGCGACATCGAGGAGCTCTACGGCTTCATCGAGAGCCAGGGAGTCGAGCTGGTCGACGACGTCGACCCGGCGCAGAAGCAGAGCGCTGATACGCAGCGAGCCGATGGGAAGCGCAAGCGCCGCAAGTCGCCCGCGCTGGACCTCAAGGCGGACATGACGACCGATTCCCTTCAGCTCTTCCTGAAGGACATCGGCAAGGTGCGCCTCCTCACGGCTCAGGAAGAGGTCGATCTCGCAAAGCGCATCGAGCGCGGCGACCTCGACGCGAAGCAGAAGATGGTCGAGTCGAACCTCCGCCTCGTCGTCTCGATCGCGAAGAACTACCGCAACCAGGGGCTTCCCTTTCTGGATCTGATCCAGGAAGGCACGCTCGGGCTCGTCCGCGCAGCCGAGAAGTTCGATTACCGCAAGGGCTTCAAGTTCTCCACCTATGCCACGTGGTGGATCCGTCAGGCGATCGCGCGCGCTCTCGCCGACAAGGCGCGCACCATCCGCATTCCGGTGCACGTCGTCGAGAAGCTGAACAAGATCGGCCGGGCCGAGCGCAAGCTCGTCACCGAGCTGGGCCGCGAGCCCACGCCCGAGGAGATCGCCGACGTCACCGGCATCGACCCCGAAGAGGTCGATCAGATCAAGCGCTCCGCTCAGGCGCCCGTCTCGCTGGAGAAGCCGGTCGGCGACGAGGAGGAGTCCGAGTTCGGGCAGTTCATCGCCGACGAGAAGGCCGAGTCGCCGTTCGACCGCGCCGCGGACCTGCTCACCAAGGAGGCGCTTCGCGAGGCGCTGGAGAACCTTTCCTACCGCGAGCGCCGCGTGCTCGAGCTCCGCTACGGGCTCGGGGGCGAGCATCCCCGCACTCTCGACGAGGTCGGCCGCACGTTCAACGTCACGCGCGAGCGCATCCGCCAGATCGAGAACCAGTCGCTCAAGAAGTTGCAGTCGCTCGCCGAAGCGCAGAAGCTCCGCGACGTCGCCTGACTTGCGCCGCGCCTTCGTGCGCGGTACCGTCGCTTCATGAGGGGTAGGCGAGTCGTCGTTCTCGCACTTGCCGCAGGGGCGGTAGCAATCGCGCCGACCGCAGCGCTCGCTACGCCCGCCGGTGAGAACGGAACCATCGTCTGGGGAGCCGGGGACGACATCTGGCGCATGGACGCCGACGGCTCTGCAAAGGATCCGCTCACGGACGACGCTCTGGGCGATGAAAGGCCGGCGATCTCGGCGGACGGCTCGCGGGTCGCCTGGATGAAGTTCCGGCAGCCGAACGGGACGTCCGGCGACGCCGAGATCTACGTCATGGACTCCGACGGCTCCAACCCGGTGCCACTGACCGACAACGACGACGACTTCGATGCGACGCCTGCCTTCTCTCCCGACGGCGAGACGATCGCCTGGATGACGCAGGAGGGCCAGCAGGACATCTGGACGATGGACGCGGACGACGGCGGGAACAAGACGAACCTGACGGACACGGCGATCGCCTACGAAGCGCATCCCGAGTACTCGCCCGACGGCACGCAGATCGCGTTTGTGAACTCGGGCCATGTCGACGGGAACCCGATGGGCCCTTACGACGGCAACAACATCTGGGTGATGGACGCGGACGGCTCGAACCCGACTCAGCTCACCTTCGGCAGCACCCAGAGCATCGAGCCGACGTGGTCTCCCGACGGGAACCAGATCGCGTTCACACGGAGCGACGGCCTCTGGGTCATGGACTCCGACGGCTCGAATCCGACGCAGTTCTCCACCAGCACGTCGATTCAGTATCCGGTCTGGTCTCCCGACGGAACGATGTTCCTGGCCACTTTCGGATCGGAGATCTACACGATGTCCGCCACGAACCCCGTGGCCAACTTCGCGAACCTCACGGACTCGGTGGTCAACGACACCTACCCGGCCTGGGCGACCGCGGGAGCGTCAGGGGGCGAGCCGGACACGATCATCACCAAGCCGGCGAAGGACACGACAACGAAGAAGCCCACGGCCAAGGTCTCGTTCGAGGCGGATCCCCCTGCCGGCGCGACCTTCCAGTGCAGCCTCGACAACAAGACCTTCAAGAACTGCGAATCCCCGAAGAAGTACTCGGGGCTCGACAAGGGCAAGCACCGGATCCGCGTGCGCGCAAAGAACTCGGCCGGCACCGATCCAACGCCCGCCGTTTCGAACTTCAAGGTGAGGAAGGCCTGAGCCTAAGCCCTTACATTCCACCTCGTTCTCGAATCGTCCTGAGATTGCGGGTCAGTCGTCGTCCGCGCCCGACTCGTCCTCGCCGGCAGGGTCGTCCTCTGAGCCCACGACGTCGAAGTTGCGGTTGACCTGAACGTCGGTCTGGGTCCCGTCGTCGAGGGTCACCTCGACCTCGTAGTAGCTCTCCTCGTCACCGGTTTCGGTTTCGGTGACGGTGCCACCGCCGGTTTCCTCGAGGGCAACTTCGGAGGCTTTGTCAAGGGCCGATCCCTTGATCGGCGCCTCGTTGTCATCCCCGCCTCCCGCGACGGCGATCCCGGCGGCGGCAGCGCCTGCCGCGACGATTGAAGCGGTACCGATTGCGATCTTCTTCTTCATCTCCATGTTCATCAGCCTCCGTGGACTCGTCGGTTTCAAGTTGTACCGCAGGTTGTACGGAGGCGGCGTGAAATGACGATGAAAGCCTCAAACGGCGCTCGGCAGGTCAATCCACACCTCCGTGGTTTGTGGATCTGCCGAGATACCGGCGTGTCCGCCGTGGGCGACGGCAATCGTCTCGACGATCGCGAGGCCGAGGCCGGAACCGCCGCGACCTCGCGCCTCGTCGCCCCGGCTGAAGCGCTCGAAAGCCCGCTCTCGAAATCGACTCGTCGAAGCCTCCGCCTTCATCGCTGACCGAGAGCCTCACGTCTGCGCCAGAGCGCTGAGCCTTGAGCTCGATTCGCCCCGCCCCGTGGGTGATGGCGTTCTCGACGAGGTTCGTCAGCGCTTGCTCCAGCCTCAGACGATCCCCCTGGAGAACCAGATCTGGATCCGCCACCGCCGTCAGCGAGCGATCCGCGGAGCGCATTCGCGCGTCGAAGCGACCTGCCACCGTCCGAAGGAGTGCCTCGGCGTCCAGCGTTTCAGACGTCAGAGCAAGGCCTTCGTCCCCGGATCGCGCGACCACGAGAAGGTCGTCCGCGAGCTGCGAGAGCCGGTCCACCTCTTCGATGCCCGACGCGATCGCCGCGCGCAGCGCCGTTTCGTTCTCGGCGTAGCGAAGCGCAACCTCGAGCTCGGTCTTGTGAAGGGCCAGCGGGGTGCGGAGTTCGTGGCTGGCATCGTCGACGAACCGTCGCTCGCGCTCATAGCCCCTCTCGAGCGGGTCGAGTGCGCGTCCCGCCACCCAGTAGCCGCAGAAGCTCGCCAAGAGGAGTGCGACCGGGCCGCCGATTGCCAGTAGGAGCGCGAGGTTCCGAACGGACTCGTCGCGATCCTCGAGCGTGGCGCCGGCAACGGCCAGTCTCCCGTCGTCGACGCGCACCGCGAGGACTCGAACCCTCCCGTCGATGCCCTCGATGGACTCGAAGTCAGTCGTACCCGGGTTCTCGACGATGGCTCCGTCGCTCGCAACCTGCTCGGTCGAGAGCTCGACCTCACCGTCCGCTCCGACGATCTGGGCGAAGCTGTCCTCCGGATCGAGCTCTTGCTTCAAAGTCGCCGAACCCAGGTTGCGGCTGGCGACATCCGCGACTCGGATCTCGAGATTGTCGTTCACACCCTCGTCGAGTTGATCGCGGGTCTGGATGAAGATGAACGCGCCGAACGCGGCGAGCACGACCGCCATCGCGGCCGTGAACGCGAGCGTGATCTGGAGGCGGACCGACAGGCGGTTCATGTCCCGCCGTCCTCGCGGAGGCGGTAGCCCGCACCCCGAACCGTTTCGATCGAGACGACGCCGAACGGCTTGTCGACCTTTGCCCGCAGGAAGCGCACGTATGAGTCGACGACGTTGGATCGGTTCTCGTACTCGTAGTCCCACGCGTGCTCCAGGAGCTCGAAGCGGCTCATCACCCGGCCAGGGCTCCGCATGAACGTCTCGAGGAGCGAGAACTCCTTGGCCGAGAGCTCGACCTCGGTCTCCCCGCGCCACGCTGTTCGCTGCGCCGGATCGAGCCGAAGCGAGCCCACTGTGAGCTCAGTGGGGCGCTCGGGCGCACCTCGCCGGACGAGGGCTCGCAGGCGTGCGAGCAGTTCGGCATACGAGAACGGCTTGGTGAGGTAGTCGTCGGCACCCGCATCCAAGCCTTCGACCCGGTCGCGCACGGCGTCTCGGGCAGTCAGCATCAGAACGGGCGACCAGACGCCGGCTTCGCGAAGCGCCCGGCAAACCTTGAAGCCATTGAGCCCCGGAAGCATGACGTCGAGCACGATCGCGTCGTACTCGGTCGCCTGTCCGCGCGCGAGCGCCTCGGGTCCCTCGCCGACGACGTCGACAGCCATGCCTTCTTTCTCGAGCCCGCGCTTGAGGAGGCTCGCAAGCTTGCGTTCGTCTTCTGCGATGAGAATCCGCATGTGCCTGCGAAGGCTCCTTTCTCGACGTGAAAGCCAGATGAAAACGGATCGAGCGATTTCACGGGACTTTCATCGCCCCGCGCGATGGTGCTCTCCCCACCAACCAAAGGAGCTTCCTATGACGGCCTACCGCGCATTTCTCACTCTTGTTGCAATTACGTTCGTATCTGCGCTCGCGGCGTGCGGCTCTGACGACAAAGGGTCAGACCCGGGGTCAGACCCTCATGCCGGTTTGCCACAAGGCTCCGAGCCCGTCGAGCTCGACCCCGCTGAGTTCACGACGGAGATCGACAACCCGTACCTGCCCCTGGCGCCGGGCAGCCGCTGGGTCTACTCCGAGACGGAAGCCGACGAGTCGGACCAGAAGGTCGTCGTCGAGGTGACCGGCGAGACGAAGACGATCGCCAAC
The DNA here is from genome assembly GCA_963772035.1 of uncultured bacterium. Lineage (GTDB taxonomy): Bacteria > Actinomycetota > Thermoleophilia > Solirubrobacterales > 70-9 > JALZKA01. The sequence continues at coordinate 773,246 of CAVYVT010000005.1, read as the reverse complement.
GGGGTCGAGGCGCTGATCGTCCGCGACGTCGTGACCGAGGCGGGTGAGCCGATCGAGATCACAGACGATTGGTACGCGCAGGACTCTGTGGGCAACGTCTGGTATCTCGGCGAGGACACCGCTGAGTACGAGGACGGCAAGCGCGTGTGCCGCTGTGGCTCGTTCGAGGCGGGTGTCGATGGCGCCGAGCCCGGCATCGTCATGCCGGCCCAGCCTCAGGTCGGGATGACCTACCGACAGGAGTACTACGAGGGCGAAGCCGAGGATGAGGGCAAGGTTCTGAGCCTCGGCGAGATGGCGCAGGCACCCGCCGGCTTCTACCCCGAGACGCTGATGACGCGGGACACCAACCCGCTGGAGCCGAAGGTCTCCGAGCACAAGTTCTACGCCGAGGACGTAGGCCTGGTTCTGGCGCTCCACATCTCAGGTGGAGAGGGCCGCGAGGAGCTCATCTCGTTCACGCCTGGCAGATAGGTGAAATGCGCAGCGCTACGCCTAAAGAATCCCGGCGCGGCACCCGATAGGCCTATTGATGGCATTCGACATCGATCAGGCCCTGCGCTACGTGGTCGAGCACGAGGGCTCAGACCTCCACGTCAAGGTGCCCTCGAACCCGATGGCGCGTATCCACGGCATCCTCGAGCCGATCCCCGATACGCAGCCGCTCACGCCCGAGGACACCGATTCCGCGCTCGATCACATCTGTCACGACCCGAATCTCCTCGCCGAGTTCGGCAGCGTCGGCGAGGCCGATTTCTCTTATGAGGTTCCGGGCGTCTCCCGCTTCCGCGTGAACGCGTTTCGCCAGCGCGGCCACGTCTCCATCGTCTGCCGTGCGATCCCCTTCCAGGTGCGCACGATCGACGACCTCGGCCTGCCCCAGGTGATCAAGGACCTGGCCGACGAAAAGCGCGGAATCATCCTCCTGACCGGCACGACCGGTTCGGGCAAGTCGACGACGCTCGCGGCGATGATCGACCGGATCAACTCAACCCAGCCCGAGCACATCGTCACGCTCGAGGATCCGATCGAGTACCTCCACCGCGACAAGCGATCGATCATCAACCAGCGCGAGGTCGGCCAGGACACCGAGAGCTTTGCGCGCGCGATGAAGCGCGTTCTCCGCCAGGACCCGGACGTGATCCTGATCGGAGAGATGCGCGATGAGGAGACGGTGCGCACGTCTTTGTCCGCCGCAGAAACAGGGCACCTCGTGATGTCGACCCTTCACACCCTGGACGCCACGGAAACGATCAACCGCATCATCGACTTCTTCCCGCCCCACCTCCAGCAGCAGGCTCGCGTGATGCTCGCCTCGACGCTTCGCGGGGTCGTCGGCCAGCGCCTGATGCCCAAGGTCGGCGGCGGCCGCGTTGCGGTCTGCGAGGTCCTCGTCGTCACCGGGCGCGTCCAGGACCTGATCCTGAACCCGAACGAGACAGGCAAGATCACCGAAGTCATCGCCGAGGGCGAGTACTACGGCATGCAGACGTTCGACCAGGCGCTCCTCAAGCACGTGATGGCAGGGACGATCACCGAAGAGGACGCGATGGCGGGCGCCTCGAGCCCGCACGACTTCAAGCTCATGCTTCAGGCCGGCGGCCAGCGCGCCTCGGGAATCGAGCAGGTCATGGGAAACGGCAACGAAAGCGCAGCGGAGCCTCCCCCCGACGAACCCGTCGCCACGCCCGCCCGCCCCGTGGGCGAGCTACTCGGCCAGTAATAGTCCCCGCTCAGCCAAAGCTTCACAATGTGAAGTCTTGGCTATCATTTGAGTCCAGATGGACTCGACTTGCCCCGTATGTAGAACCGCCGAGATCATCTCCGGCAAATGGACCCTCTTGGTCATTCGCGACCTCGCGGGTGGCTCCAGGCGCTTCTGCGAGCTCGAGCGCTCCCTTGCGGGAATCAGCCCTCGCACCCTGTCGCTTCGGCTTCGCTGCCTCGAGGAGCACGGCATCGTCGGGCGCCACACCTATCCCGAGGTTCCGCCGCGCGTGGAGTACGCCCTCACGGACAAGGGCGAGGCCCTCGTGCCGCTGATCGACGACATGCGCGCCTACGGGCAGGCATGGCTCGACGCCGACAAGCGTCAGCCCGCAGCCGCCTAGCCGGAGGCCACTTCGCCGGGCGCTGCAAGCGCCGTTGCATGAAGGAGGGCTGAGCGCTTCACAGAATCTCTCTGCCATGCGTGACTTGGTGCTCCGTGAGGGGCTGAAAACGATGGCCGGCGATGCAGCGTTGCTCCTTCGGGACCTCCTGGCTTCGGGGGTAGAGGTGCCTTACGAGGTGCGTGAGTCCGGGGCAGGCTCACCGCTTGCGGAGTATGTGCCGCAGACATCAGCGTTCATCCGCGACAACGCGTCGCAGCTGGCTGCCCTCGATTCCTTCGGCACCACCTGTGCGGCTCTCGAGTCCGACGGCCTTGCGACTTCCTACCTCGAGGAGATGGGCGTGCCCGTCCCCGCAGACGGCCGCCGCCGCGCAGAGCTGGCCGGCGTCGTCTTCCTTTGCCGCCTCTGGCAGGGCTCCACAGACTTCACCCTCGATGACACCCGCCTTGCCGAGACGATCGAGGAGCTTCTCGACTGCGGCGAAGTCTCGTTCGGCGAGGTTGAGATCGCGGTGCCCCTGCGCGGCTTCCAGATGGAGGTCGAAAAGCTCGAGCTCGCGAACGCCACGATCGTCCGCTCCGACACCGTTGACGTGCCCACCGAGGCACGCGGCATGGACGGGATGGGCGGGGCAGCCTGGGAGCCGTCCTTTTTGGTCGTCGCCCGCATCGACGCGATCGGCGCGGAAGCCGACGAAAGCGACGTCGGCATTCGCGCTGTTGCTGCCTTCAGGCAGGTCGTGACCACGCTGCGCCTGTTCAAGGCCGGCGGCGTGGCGCTGGGCCCGCACGCCTGGGTCAAGGCAGGCGGCGATCGCTGGCGCCGCGTGTCGACGGGCGCCGGGCGCCCGCGGTCGGGCGGCTACCGCTTGGCGGACACCGAGCTTGGCGACCTCGCGGCGCTGTCCCGCGGGCTCTCGAACACATCCACTCCCTTCCATCGCATGACTCGCGGCGAGGGCGGATTCGCAGCGATCCTCGCGCGGGCCGTCTCGCGATTCGAGGCAGGCCTCGAGCGGCCGGTGACCCTGGAAGCGCTCAACGACTATCTCCTGACCCTGCGCTTTCTGCTCGAGGGCGGCGGCCCCGCATCGCTGAGCATGTCGATGCGCGTCGCTTCGCTGTGCGCAGAGCCGGACGATCGCACCGCCGTGAAGTCCGTGATCGACCGCGCGATCGCGCTCGAGCGCGAGCTCTGGTCGGGCGAGCCCGCGTTTGGGGGCGATCCGCATCTGCCGGCCGAGGTTGCCGCCGAGGTCGAGGACATGACGCGCGCAATTCTCCGCGATGCCTCTCTCGGCCACCTGGGCACGGAGCTTCGGACGACTGCCGACGAGATCCTTCTCGGAGACGGCCTCCGCGTGGGCGAGGGCACAAGTGCAAACGATCGCGGCGAGACCGCAGAGTGGGGAGCCGGCAATGCGCGAAGCAGAACTCGCTGAACAGCTCGATGCCTCATTGGTGGAGGAGTCGCCGTTCACTGACGATGGCGAGCCCGTCGATGAGCCCGAGATCACGCACGAGCACGGGGACGAAGAGCTCCCGATGTCGGAAGAGCCGTTTGCCGAGCCGGATGGCCCGAAGTTCGTGCGCGCCGAGAATCTGATCCACGACCATCTTGCACCGGGCGTCGATCCCGGCTTCGAGTGGTCTGAGCCCGCGCCGCGCGCTGAGCGTGAGCCGGACCGCGAGCCGCGCTTCCCCCTGCCCGAGCGAACGCCGGAACCCCAGGCGCAGTTCAGCCTCCCCGAGCCGGAGCTGGAGGCCGAGGCGGCAACCGAGCCCGAGGCCGAGGTGCGCATCCTTCGCGCCGTCCCGGACGATGGCCCGGTCGCTGCGCTGATCGCCGACTCCGACCACCACCGAAAGGAGGTCGCGAGCCGGGTGTCATTCCTCTTCCCGCGCCCCGAGACCACCGAGTGGTCGGTGCACGAGGTCGGCTATGACCGAAAGCGCCGAGCAAAGATCTCAGATGAGGACCTTTAGGTCCGAAAGAAGCAGGTGCAAGCACCGAAGGCGCGCGTAAGAGGTATCTGCGTACCTAGTCCAGTGCTGGATAGCTGACGCCGGTCAGCTCCTCCGAGATCTCCCACAGCCGCTCCGCGTCATCTTCCGAGCGCGACGCTCGCGTCGAGCCGACCAGCTTGGGATGCCCGCGCGCCTCTCCGGGACCGGACGGGCCGACGTAGGCGCCTGATGTGATCTCGGGAACGGTTGCCGCATAGAGCGACGGAAGCGCGCCCATCTCCTCGGATTGGGCGATGAGGTTCGTGACCTTCATGACCGTGACGTTCAGGAGCGAGACGATGCCGCCGCCCAGGCCCGGGCCGGAGGACTGGAGATGTGTCGCGGCGTAGCCAGGATGAGCCGCGGCGCTGGTGATCCCCCAGCCGCCTGCCGCAGATCGCCGGCCCAGCTCGTAGGCGAACAGGAGGTTGGCGAGCTTGGACTGCCCATACCGGCGCCAGCGGTTGTAACTCCGCTCCCCTTGGAGGTCGTCCCAATCGATCGATCCGGTGCGGTGGGCTACGGACGAAACGGTCACGACCCGGGACTCGCCTTCGCCAGCCATCAGGCGATCGAGCACCAGGCCACACAAGGCGAAGTGGCCGAGATGGTTTGTTCCGAACTGAAGCTCGAAGCCATCGGCGGTCTCCTCGCGGGGAGGCGCCATGACGCCGGCGTTGTTCACAAGGCCGTCGAGCGACTCGACCGACTCTGAGACGACGCTCGCGAAGTCGCGGACGGAGCTGAGGTCAGCCAGGTCGAGCCGCCCCAACTGTGGCGGGGGGCCGCTTGCAGCCCGGCTCACGTCCTCATGGGCGTGCTGGCCGCGCTCCGGGTCGCGACAGCCCAGGATCACCTTTGCGCCGGCGCGGGCGAGCTCGCGAGCGGTGACAAGCCCGATGCCGCTGTTCGCGCCCGTGACGACCCACGTCCTTCCTTCCTGGGAAGGGATGTCGTCGTGGGACCAGCCGCTCATTCGAATAGGAAGTTATTCACCTCGAACAGCCCCGCCAGGTCGTGTACGTCCCGGTCGAGGTAGGGCACCTGGATGATGTTGTCCGTCCCGAGCTCCTTTGCCAACCCATCGATATTCAGCGCATCGCGGTCGGCGAGCCGGTGGTAATCCTCGTAGTTCGCAACGACCCGATCGCCCAGCTCGTCACCGAGTGCCTTCTTCAACTCACCGGCGGCGTCGCCCGAAAGGTCTCCGCCCGCGCGGTGCACCTTGTTGACGATCGCGCCTCCGAACGGAAGCTTCTGCTCGGCCAGCTTGTCGCGGAAGTACGAGGCTTCGGCGATCGTTTCCGCCTGCGGGCCGCAGACCACGACGAAGACGCTGTGCTCGTCAGCGAGCAGCTCGTTCACCTTCGTCGCGCGCTCGCGAAAGCCGCCGACCATGCCCGCGAACGAGCCGAAGAACTCAGACAGGTCCTGAAGGAGGTCCACGCCGGTGATCCTTCTGAGAATCGAGAACATCACCGACGTTCCGCGGCCGGCCACCTTTGCGGCGAAGCCCGTCGGCGCAAGGAAGACCTGCAGTGATCGACCCTCGATGAACTGGAGGAGCCTGTTCGGCGCCTCCAGGAAGTCGAGCGCGTTGCGGGAGGGGGGAGTGTCCAGGATGAGGAGGTCGTAGCGGTCTTCTGACCAGATCTCATAGAGCTTCTCCATCGCCATGTACTCCTGGGAGCCCGCGAGGGCTGAGGAAAGCTCCTTGTAGATCCGGTTGGAAAGCACGGCGTCCCGCGTCTCCTCGTCCGGAGCGTTTTTTGCGACGACGTCATCGAAGGTGGCTTTGGAGTCGAGCATCATCGCCCAGAGCTCCCCGTCGCCCGGATCCACGCCTGCCTGGGTGAACAGGGATGGGTCCACCTGCCGCTCGACATTGCCGAGCTCCGGCAGGCCGAGCGAGTCGGCCAGGCGCTTGGCCGGGTCGATCGTGAGAACGGCGACCTTGAGGCCGCGGGCCGCCATTCCAGCCGCGATGGCCGCGGACGTCGTCGTCTTGCCGACGCCGCCGGGACCGGCGCAGATCAGGATGCGCTTGTCGCGGACGAGCTCTGCCACCGAGGTCACGGGATCACCTCCGCGAGCTCTTTCAGCTCGTCGGCTCCGAGCTCCGGTTTGAAAAGGAACGGCAGCGTCGTCACCGGCGCGCGGGTGATGCTCTCGAGGCGGGTGAGCTGATCGCGCTGCGACGCAGAGCGACGGCTCACCGCGAGGGCCGCATCGATTGCGTCGTTGGCCGAACCGGAGACGCTCTTCGAGCTCGCGGTCAAGGCTTTCTCGTCGGCCGGCGAGAAGCGGTCGGGATAGAGCCCGTTCATGAAGATCCGGTCGACCGCCACGTTGACCGTTCTCGTCAGGTCCCGCTCCAGGCTCGCGGTCTCGTTGACCGGCATCTCCTCGGGAAGCGCGACGATCGCCACGCCGGTCTTGCGATGGTTTGTCAGGAACTTGTTCAGCGTCTCGGCCTGGGTCGCGATCGGGCCGACCCGAGCCACGTTCGCAAAGGTCTTCGGCGTCTGGAGGAAGCCAACTCCGTGACCCGTCGCGGGAGCGTCGAGGATCACGAGGTCGTAAGGCTTTCCCGACTTGACCTTCCGCTGGTCGAGCGCGAGCTCCCACACCTTGCCGATGGTCACCAGCTCGCGGAGTCCGGGTGTGGCGGCCGCCAGGTACGTGAAGAGCTTCGATCGGAACAAAAGGTCGCGCATCGCCTTCACCCGGAGGGACAGCAGTACGTACTCCCGCATCGCCTCGTCGGGGTCGATGGAGATCGCGAAGAGGTTCTCCTGGAGCTCGGTTTCGACAAAGCCGACGTTGGCGCCCCGAAACGCCTGCGAGATGCGCTCCTGGGAGGCCACCTCGCACACGATCGTCCGCCGGCCCTGCTCGGCGGCCTTGATTCCCAGGGCGAGCGCGACGGTCGACTTCCCGACGCCCCCCTTGCCCGTCACGACGACGAGCCGCTTGTCCAAGAGGTCTTTGACCCGGCGATCCTTGCACGCGCCTCCTCATTCACGAGAAGGAAACCTCGGCGCAGGTGCGAATAGTCGCGAGCGTATGGGTCTTTTCAATCGAGCATCTCGCCACTCCGGCGGAAACGGCGGCGGACATGGTCCGGCGACCGCAGGCCGCGAATCCACACACGACCAAGACTTGAGCGCCGAGCTCGCCGAGCTGGGGGAGCTCGTGCCCGAGCGCCTCGAAGAGCCGAAGAGCTCCGAGGCGCCAGAGCCAACGGTGCCAGACACCGTGCCAGACACCACGCACGAAGGTCACTCTTCTGCGCCGGTTTCTGATGCGCCCGAGGCCGAGGAGGCAATCGAGAGCGAGCCCGTGGCCGACGTGGTCTCAGAGCTCGAGGCCGCCGAGGCAACAGGGTCATCTGCCGTCGAGGTGAAGCCGGAGACGCCGGCGGCCCCGGCCGAGCCGGAGGATCCCGACGCAGGCCGCATCAATTTCGAGGACGCTCTCTCGCCGCGCCGCGGCGCGATCAGCGCCGGCACGCCGAACCTCAACGAGGAGGATCTCGAGCCGAAGGTCGGCACCGCAAAGGTGATTTCGTTCGCCAACCAGAAGGGCGGCGTCGCGAAGACGACGACCACCCTGAACCTGGCAGTTGCCTTCGCCGAGACCGGCTACAGGGTGCTTTGCATCGACCTGGACCCGCAGGGCAACCTGACGATGAGCCAGGGCATCGACCCCGACAAGGTCGAGAAATCGATGTACGACGTCCTCGTCCACCACATTCCGCTCACGGACGTGATCCAGAAGCGCGAGATCGACATCGCCGTCGCCTCGATCGACCTGGCCGGCGCCGAGATCGCGATGTCAACGCAGATCGGCCGCGAGCGCTCGCTCGAGAAGGCGATCCGCGGGGTCGAAAAGGACTACGACTTCGTCTGCATCGACACACCGCCCAGCCTTGGGCTGCTGACGGTGAACGCGCTTACCGCGTCGAACAGCGTGATCGTGCCCGTCCAGTGCGAGTATCTGTCGATGCGAGGGCTCATGCAGCTTCAGAACACGCTCGAGATGATTCGCGAGAATCTGAACCCGAAGGTCCAGGTCGAGGGCATTCTGCCCACGATGCTCGACTCCCGGACGGTTCACGCGAAGGAGGCGGTTGAGCTCCTGGAGGAGAACTTCGGCGACCTCGTGTTCAAGTCCCGGATCCGCAAGGCGATCAAGTTCGCCGAGGCACCGGTGCGCGGAGCCAGCGTCCTGAAGTACGATTCCACTTCGAACGCCGCGGATTACTACCGGGAGCTCGCCAAGGAGGTCTTGAGCCATGGCGCGACGTAAGAGGGCAAGCATGAGGGAGGGTCCACTCGCAGACCTCTTCCGCTCAACCGAAGAGCCCGAGGATCCGCCTGAGGCGCCCTCACTGCCGCCGCGCCGCGAAGGGCGCGACGACGAGACCCGCGTCATTCCGGCCGTTCCTGAGCCCGAGGCACGCGACCCCGAGCCTGAGTCCGAGCCCCCGCAGCGGGCTCGTGAGCCCGAGGAGGCGCCTCCGGCCCGCTCGCCGATCTTCGATGTCGAGGACGAGGACCCGGTCGCCGAGAGCTCGTCGGCTCCCGGCGCGAAGGAGCGGCTGTCCAGGATCTTTGCCGAGGACCCTGAGCCCGCGGGCGCCATTTACGGCCGCGATGAACCCGATTACTCGCGCTCATTCGAAGACACCGGCCCCCACACGCCCGTCATCCGCGTGGTCGGCGTCGGCGGCGCCGGCGTCAACGCGGTCAATCGCATGGTCGAAGCCGGAATTCCCGGCGTTGAGTTCATGGCGATCAACACCGATCTTCAGTCCCTTCAGCAGTCGCTGGCCGACGTAACCGTGCATCTGGGCACGGGCGCAAGCCGCGGACTCGGCGCGGGCTCGAATCCCGAGCTCGGCTACCGCTCCGCTTTCGAAGAGCAGGACAAGATCAAGCGCCTGCTCAAGGGCTCCGACATGGTCTTCGTGGCCGCGGGCGCCGGAGGGGGCACCGGAACCGGAGCAGCTCCGGTCGTCGCCCGGCTTGCGCGCGACGTCGGCGCGCTGACCGTCGGCATCGTCACGAAGCCGTTCCGCTTCGAGGGCACGCGTCGCGCCACGCAGGCCGACGACGGGGTGGACGCTCTCGCGTCCGAGGTCGACACGCTGATCGTGGTACCGAACGAAAAGCTTCTGTCCGTCCTGGCGAAGAACACCACGATGATCGAGGCCTTCCAGGTCGCCGACGACGTGCTCCGCCAAGGCGTTCAGGGCATCTCGGAGCTCATCACCCTTCCGGGTCTCATCAACCTCGACTTCGCCGACGTCCGCACGACGATGCGCGACGCCGGTCAGGCACTGCTGGGCATCGGCATGGGCGCGGGAGACAACCGCGCCGTCACCGCTGCGGAGAAGGCAGTCTCGTCGCCCCTCCTGGAGACCTCGGTCACCGGAGCGCGATCGATCCTGCTCTCGATCACGGCGGGCGAAGACCTGACGCTGCTCGAGGTCTCGGACGCCGCGAAGGTCGTCCAGGAGGCTGCGCACCCCGACGCGAACATCATCTTCGGCGCCAATATCGACGAGTCGCTGAACGATCAGGTCTGGGTCACCGTGATCGCCACGCGCTTCGACGGCCGCGGCCGCAAGGCGGACGGTTCCACCTCGACAAAGCGCGAGGCCGGCACCACGACGACCGCGACGCGACGCCCACCAGAGCGCCGCGTCGGAACGGCCAAGGAGTTCGAATCGCGTCCGCGCGACCTCGAGCTCGATGTGCCGGAGTTCGTGCCGGGCCGCAACTAGAGCGTCTCCAGCAGCTCCTCGAGGCGGTCGTAGGACTCGCCCATGCCGATCTCCATGCCGGAGGAGAGCATGCCGTCGCGCTCCTCTCCGAAATGGAAGGTCGACGTGGAGATGACCCGGGTGCGGCCGTCGCCCAGGTCCTCGAGCTCGGCGGTGTCGACCGAGATGTAGCCGGGCATCCCGTCCCACTCGAACGTCTGCACGACGCGCGAAGGCGGCTCGAGCTCGCGGTACACGCCGCTGAAGCCGTGCTTGCCGTCAGGCCCTTCGGAGACGAAGCGCCAGCGACCGCCGACCCTCACGTCGAGCTCCTCGACGATGGTCGTGTCCTTGCGTCGGCCCCACCACTGTGGGATCAGCTCGGGATCCGTCATGGCGGCGTAGACCTTCTCGGGTGGCGCGTTGAACACGCGCTCGCCTCTGATCTCGCGCTCGCCCTGGGCCTCGACCGTGAGCTTGTTGCTCGTGGCGTTACTCATGCTGCTCCTTCCGTTTGACTTTCCAACAGCTCTCCGAGGCGATCGAGACGGTCCTCCAGCGCAGCACGGTGCCGCTCGATCCACCACTGAGCCGGATCCGGTCCGGCGGGGTCGACCGAGCACAGGCGCTGGCGCCCGACCTTCTCGGTGGCGACCAGGCCGGCGTCCTCGAGGACCGCGACGTGCTTCTTCATGCCCGTCAGGGACATGTCGAAGGGCGCCGCGAGCTCTGAGATCGTCGCGCTGCCGGCAGCCAGCCGGTCAAGCACAGCACGGCGCGTGGGGTCTGCCAAAGCGCCGAAGGCCCGGTCGATTCGCTCTCTTTGATACTGAACCATTCAGTTCAGTATTGCACACCGACGACACAGACGCAAGACAGGGCGTGACACCTCCGCCAAGAAGGGCCAGACCCGGGGTCAGACCCCTGTTACGGGATGCGGTCGGAAGGCGCGCCTAAGCTGCGCGCATGGAACGGGGAGTTGTCGCCGGAGGGCACGCCGCCACCGCCGAGGCCGGCGCGTGGGCGCTCCGCCAGGGCGGTAACGCGGTTGACGCCGCGGTGGCGGCCGTCCTCACGTCCTTCGCCGCCGAGAGCTCGCTCACGGGATTGGGGGGAGGCGGCTTCATGCTCATCCACAACGGGGACCGCTCGACGCTGATCGACTTCTTCGTCGAGGCGCCTGGGCGGGCAAAGACGGAGCGGACCTCGGAGCTCGTGGCGGCGCCTGTCGAGTTCACAGACTCCGTCTCGCAGGTCTTCAATATCGGCGCCGCCTCGTGCGGGGTGCCGGGCACAGCCGCGGGCCTGGAGCGCGCCCTTCGGGACTTCGGGTCGATGCCGCTCTCCGAGCTGGTCGGGCCGGCGGTCTCCGCCGCGCGCGACGGCGTCGAGATCAACGCGATGGGCAGCTACCTCTTCAAGATCCTGTCGCCGATCCTCGTGCACGAGCCGGAGAGCGCCGAGATCTACGCGCCAGAGGGCCGGCTTCTCCACGAGGGCGACACCTTCCGTTTCCCCGAGCTTGCCGACGCCCTGGAGCTCTACGGAGCCGAGGGATCGGCGCCGTTCTATGAAGGCGACATCGCGCGCCGGGTCAGTGAATGGGTGCTCGAGCGAGGAGGGACCCTGGCTCCCGAGGATCTGGCTGGATACGAGCCCGTGGTGCGCGAGCCGGTTCGTGCCCGCTTCCGTGACCGGGAAGTGGTGACGAACCCTCCGCCTTCATCAGGGCGGAACCCTCATCGCATATGCCCTCGAGCTGCTCGAACGGATCGGCTCGTCCGGCGTCGCCGAGTTGGTCGCGGTCATGGCCCAGGCGCAGGGGGTGCGCGGAGACGACTTCGTCCGCGGGCTGTCCCAGGAGGGGTTCGCCTCGAAGTTCCTGGACCCGCAGACGCTCGACGATGCCGCCGGGAGCGTCTCGAGCCGCCTCGGCGCGACCACGCACATCACTGCGATGGACGGGGACGGCTGCTGTGCGTCGGTCACATGCTCGAACGGAACAGGCTCCGGCCTGATCGTGCCGGGCACCGGCATCCATGTGAACAACATGCTCGGCGAGGAAGACCTGAACCCGCTGGGCTTTCACCTGTGGGAGGCGGGCACTCGCCTCCCCTCGATGATGTCGCCGACGGTGATCCTTCGCGACGGAGAGCTCGAGGCAGGGCTCGGAAGCGCCGGTTCCAACCGCATCCGCTCGGCGGTCGTTCAGGTGATCCTGCGCCTCGTCGACGACGGGCTGCCCGTGCGGGAAGCGGTTGAAGCTCCCCGGGTGCATTTCGAGGATGGGATCGTCAGCGCGGAGCCGGGCGTGGACGCCGAGGCGCTCGCGAAGCTCGAGGACCGGCGAGATGGAGGTCGACCGCTGGGCCGACCGGAACATGTTCTTCGGCGGCGTCCAGGCAGTCACACGCGATCCCGAGACCGGCGAGTTGAACGCGGCGGGCGACCCGCGAAGAGGCGGGGCGGTCGCCTGGGCGTAGTCCGCCGGTGCCCGGTGGCCCGGCGAGATAGCTTCCTCCCATGGAGCAGGCCATCCGGTTCACCAAAGTCGCGGGACGCCAGGTCGCATGGGCGACGGTTGGTGAGGGCCCGCCGCTGATTATCGGAGGCTGGTGGATGAGCCATCTCGAGCTCGACTGGGTCGACGAGCGGTTTCGGAGGCTGATCACGAACCTGGCCCGCTACCGCACGGTGATTCGATACGACCGCCCGGGGACGGGCGTCTCGGGCGATGACGGATCGCCTCCCGGGTCGCTCGATGAGGAGGTCGAGGTGCTCTCGGGCGTCATCGAGGCGGTCGGCGGCGGCCCACTCGACGGATACGCCGGTTCCGCGGGCGGCCCTGTTGCACTCGCAATGGCAGCGTCGACGCCGGGGCTCTTCGAGCGTCTCGTCGTCTATGGCTCATACGCTCGCGGGAGCGAGATCGCTTCGGCGGAGTCGAGAGCAACGATGGTGGAGCTCATCAGGACGCATTGGGGGATCGGCTCGAAGGTCCTTACCGACGCGTTCATTCCCAGCGCGAGCGGGGAGGAGCGGGAACGGTTTGTCTCGTTTCAGCGACAGTCCGCCTCGGCCGAGGTCGCTGCGGCGTCACTGGCGGCGGTCTATTCGTTTGACGTTTCTGACCGACTTCAGACTGTTGACGCGGACGTGACCGTCCTTCACCGCCGTAACGACAGAGCAATTCCGTTCGACCTTGGCCGTTCGCTGGCGGCGGAGATCCCCGCCGCCCGGTTCATCGCTCTCGACGGTTCCGATCACTTGCCCTGGCACGGTGACTCGAGTCAGGTCGTCGAAGCCGTCCTGCGCGGACTTGGCGTCGAGAATCCAGAGGTGGATGCCGGTGCATCCCCCACTGCCGCGTCGAGCCGGGCTCAGCCCGAAACCGATCTCTCGGCTCGCGAACTCGAGATCCTGAAGCTCGTGGCGCGTGGCAAGAGCGACCGTGAGATCGCGGAGGAGCTCGTGTTGAGCCCGCACACCGTCCACCGCCACGTCGCGAACATCCGCACAAAGCTTCGCCAGCCATCACGCGCCGCCGCGGCTGCGCACGCGGCGACACGCGGGCTGATCTAGGAGCGAAGTTCGATCCAGGTCGCCTCGGCGACTGCCGCCACGGAGCCGTCTTCGCCAACCAAAGCACTCGCGGTGCGGTGCTTTCGCCCCTCGCTCGAGCGCGTCCAACCGACGGCAGCGAGCCTTTCGCCCGCCCGGATCTCGCGGTGGCGCATCGCCCGCAGCCGGCCCAGCAGTGCGATGCGACGCGTCGCCATCACCGACGGCGCATAGCTCGGGCAGTCGAGGGCTGCCCACACGACCTCGGGTTTCACCCAGCCGTTGTCGCTGACGCTGTCGTCGGGATGAAACGGAGCCGAGCCAACCGTGGGGTCGGCGCTAAGCGAACCTGGGCTGATGCCCAGCCCGTCGCCGGGCTTCGCGCGATACGGGCTGCAGACGAAGCAGTCCGAGAGCACGTGCCGGATACCGCGTCCAGGGTGCGCAGCGGATGCTTCCACCGCTTGTTCGAAGGTCGGCGTCGCCGGTGGGTTGAGCTCGAATGGCTCGACCGGGATCGCTTCCGCGACAAGACTCTCCCCGTCGAGCAACCTCGCGCCGCCGAACCCGTCCGCCTGCACGAAAAGCGTCTTCTCGAGCGGAGGCGGAAGACGGAGGGTCACCTCGGCAACCGGACCGACGAACTCAGCCAAGCGGCCGCACGCGTATCCGCCATTCGAGCTCTCGGGGGGTCCGTTGAAGCGCTGGGCGATGATGATCTCGCCCAGCGCCTCTCCGGCGGCCGCCATCTGCCGAGCCGGCAACCCGATCACCGGACCGTCGCCTCGCCGCAGATCAGCGGCCGTACGAGCACCGGCATCCCGGTCCATTCCGCGACCTCGCGGATCCTCACGTCGAAGCGCGCCTCGAGCTCGGGCAATGTGTCCTGGTTACACCGGCAGCCCTCGGCGTAGATCGCCCATGGGCGTGCAAGGCGGTTCTGCCAGCGGGCGAGACGCTCGCTGTCAGCTCGGATGTGCTCGCAGAAGAGCAGACGCCCTCCTGGCTTCAGCACCCGGGTGATCTCCGAGAGCGCCGCGTCGAGGTCCTGGACGGTGCAGAGCACCATCGTCGAGACGACGGTGTCGACCGATCCATCCGCGACAGGGAGATTCTCCGCGTCGGCCCAGGCGACCTTGACCGGAAACCGGTCCTCAGCCGAGGTATCGATTCGGCTCGCCATCGCCCGCACGGGCTCGGTCAGGATCAGTTCGTCCACCGCATCGGGATAGTGCTCCAGATTCAGCCCGGTCCCGGCTCCGATCTCGAGCGTCACGCCCTTAGCTCCGGAGATGAGCCGCGCTCGGCGATCGCCCATGCCCTTGCGCTCTCCGGCTGACAGCGCGCGGTTGTAGATCATCGCGCCGAAGCGGCCTCCGGATCGCCCTGCTGGATCGAATGTCAGCTCGACGTCGGTTGCGCGAGCTTCTTCGCGGATGGAAACTGCTGTCGGATTCATGGTGCTGCTCCTTTGAGTTGGGGACAGCGTGAAGTCCATCGCGAAACCGCTCGCGTTTCTTCCCCCAAAGCGGCCAACTTCGATGGCCCAACCCGGCCATCCCGACTACGAGAAGGTGACCTTCCCGTTCATCTTCGCCGCCTCGGCTATCTCTCTCGAGCGCTTGAGCAACCTGACCAGGTCGTGAAGGGCCTCGCCAAGCAAAAGCATCCGCTCAGCCTCCGAGCGAAGCTCCAGGAGGCGCTGCTTGGTCAGGACGGGGAGCTCCACGCGGGCCGCGATTCCATAGGAGTCGCTGTCCTCCAGGCCGTCGATCTCCGGCTCTGAGCCCGAGACCCGGCGGACCAGGTCGGCGAAGGTCTCGCGGGCGTCGTTCGCGGCGTCGGGGTCACCCGCGTCCTCGCCGTCGGAACGGGGAACCGCCTCCACCTCGCCGGCCGGGTAATCGGCGCCGTCGAAGCGCTCGAGCACCCGGAAGGGCTCCTCGCCCGTCACGACGATGTCCATCCGCCCGTCGTCGAACTCCTCCAGCACCTCGGTTACGCGCGCCGTGCATCCGATCCGCCTGGCGCTTCCGTCGTCGTCGCGAAGGACGATGCCGAACGGCTCCCCGGCCTCGACGCAGTGGGAGATCATTCGCTTGTAGCGCTCTTCGAAGATGTGCAGCGGCATCAGCTCGCCGGGCAGGAGGACGATCGGCAGCTCGAACAGAGGCAGCTCGTTTGTGGCGTCGTCATCCATCAAGGGAAAGTGTAGGTCCGATCACGAGCGGGGGCCCCGCGTCGCGCGTTCGGCAGAATGCGCGCTCAATGAGCGTTGACTGGGAAGACGAGGGCCTCCTCGGAGATCTGGAGGGGAAGGCTCGCGAGGGGCGCGCCGAGCTCCTCGACGAGCTCCACGAGTCCGGCCGGACCCTGGAGGAGCTTCGCGAGGCGGTCCAGGAGGGCCGGCTGGTCCTGTTGCCGCTCGAACAGGCGCTCTCCGGAGACGGCCCGATGCTCACGCGCGAAGAGGTGGCCGAGAAGGCCGAAGTCGACGTCGAGTTCCTGCGCAAGAACTGGCGCGCGCTCGGCATGACGGAGCCCGAAGAGGACGAGAAGGCGTTCACCGAGCGCGACGTCGATGCGGCGAAGATCGTCAAGACGCTCACCGACGCAGGCATTCCGGAAGACGAGCTCCTTCAGGTCTCGAGGGTGATCGGCATGACCATGTCCCAGCTCGCGGCCGCCAACAGGGGCCTTGGACTGCGGGTCTTCGCCGAGGACGGCGAATCCGAACTGGAGGTCGGAAAGCGCTTCGCCGCGATCGCGGAGGGGGTCGGCCCGCTTCTCGGTTCGGTCCTCGAGTACGCACTCCAGCTCCACATGCGCGAGCAGATCCGCCACGACGCTTTTGCGTCGACCGAAATCTCATCCGAAGTCGAGCGCGGCCTGGAGGTCGCGGTCTGCTTCGCGGACCTCGTCGGGTTCACGAAGCTCGGGGAGCGCCTCGACCCCGCCGAGATCGGCGACCTGACCCAGCAGCTGTCCGAGATGGCGGGCGATGTCGCGGGCGGCCCGGTCAGGCTCGTGAAGCTGATCGGAGACGCGGTCATGCTGACCTCGAACGACCCGAAGCGCCTCCTGGACGCGGCACTCGAGCTGGTCGCCCGATCTGAGGAGAAGGGCGAAGGATTTCCGCTTCTCCGGGCGGGCGCCGCATATGGCCGCGTCGTGGCTCGCGGCGGCGACTACTACGGCCGGCCGGTGAACCTGGCCAGCCGGATCACCAACATGGCCCGTGCCGGCAGCGTCGTCTGTGACGAGGCGATGCATGACGCGCTCGAGGACGACTACACCTGGTCGTACGCAGGCGCCAGGAAGCTCAAGGGCATCGACGGCGAGCAGAAGCTCTTCCGCGCCCGCCCGAAGGGCGCCGACGAAAGCGACGCCTGACCACCCAAACGTCCGACGCTACCCCCTATAGGGGGTACTGCTGGACGTTTCACCCTCTTCGAGGATCGCCTGGGCCGCCGACTCGCCCGAGCGCACCGCGCCATCCATGTAGCCACACCACGTGACGGCGTACTCGGTAGCCGCGAAGTGCAGCGGGCCTGCGGGCTCGACGAAGCGCTTTCCCGTGCTTGGAGAGGACGCCCGGCCCCAGATTCGAGACCGGGCCGCCCCGTGCCCATTCCTCGGCAAGCCAGTCGCGCTCGCGGAACGAGTCAGCGTCGAGAGCCCTGGGTCCGAACAGCCGCGCGAAGCCGCCAAGGGCAACCTCTCGCCGGCCCGCGGCGGGCAGCTCCGCGTATCCCGGCGCATCCTCGGCGCCCACGAAGCCGACCAGCGCACCGGGCTTGCCGGAGGGCGGCGTGTTGTCGAACGTGATGCTCACGACGCTTGTGGTCCCGACGCCTTCGCCGCTCAGGTCGTCGGACCGCCAGAATGGCTCGGGGTAGGTCGCCGTCAGCTTGATCAGGTGTCCGCCGCTCCACGCATTGGCCAGCGCCGCATGCGATTCGGGCAGGGCCGGATCGAACTCGAGCGCACGGACCAAGGCCGGTGGGACAGCGATCACCGCATTCCGCGCCTGAACGCTGCCGCTTGCGCTTGTGATCTCGATGCCCTCGGCGTTCCAGCGAACCTTGGTCACTGGCGAGTCCAACTGGACGCGCTCGCCCAGCTCAGCCGCCATCCGCTCGGCGATCAACGCGGAGCCGCCGGCGATCCGGTCCTGTTGAGCGCCGCCCTCGACGTCGAGGAGCTTCTCGAAGCCGCCGCCCGCATTCATGTAGGCGAGCGCCCACAGGAGCGAGAGCTCGCTCGGCTCGGCTCCCCAGACCGTCTTGCAGCTGAGCGCGATCAGGTCCCGCGCTTTGCGCGTTCGCGTGTGCCGCTCGATCCACTCGCCGAACGTGATCGAGTCGAGTTGGTCCGCGCCGTCCGCTTCCCACGGTGCGACCGGGTCGACTTTCCGCACGGCCCGCCCGAGCTTCAGGCGGGCGATCCCCAAGGTCGGCAAGGACGATGGGGGAGAGCTTGGGGATGGTGCCGCGGTAGCGCCGCAGGCGTCCACCGAGCTCGATCAGGTTCTGTCCCTCGGTGCGGGTAGGGAACGTCTCGAGCCCGAGCTCTGAGATCAGCGCGAGCACGCGGTCCTGGCTCGGCCCGACCCACTGGCCGCCCATCTCGGTCATCTCCGACTCCGAGATCGCCTCGTTCACGGTCCGCCCACCAACCCGGTCCGAGGCCTCGATAACGACCACGTCGGCTCCGCCCTGGGCCAATCGCCGCGCGGCGGTCAGGCCGGCTATGCCGGCGCCTACGACGACCACGTCTGCGTGTCCGTCCGCGCTCACATCGCCAGTCTGTCGCGTAACGCATCCGCGCGCGCGCGATACCCCGTAGAAGAGACGGCGGGGCGAATGCCTCCCGCCTCCCCAAGCTATGACGCTCCTGATTCTCTTTGCGTTCCTTGCGGGCGCCGGCACGGCGCTCAGTCCATGCGTGCTGCCGATCCTCCCAGCCGTCCTCTCGGCGGGCGTCACGGGCGGGCGCAGGCGCCCGCTGGGCGTCGTCACGGGGATCGTGGTCGCGTTCACATTCGCGACCGTGGCGCTCGTCTACGTGATCGACGCCCTCGGCCTTCCCGACGACCTGGTGCGCTGGATCGCGATCGGGACCCTGTTCGTCTTCGGGGTCATCCTCCTCGTGCCTCCGCTGGCAGACCGGTTGGAAGCGTTCATCAGCCGCGTTGTACCGGGCCCCAAGCGCGCCAAGGGCGACGGGTTCTGGCCCGGCTTCGTCCTCGGCACAAGTCTTGGCCTCGTCTACGCGCCCTGCGCGGGGCCGATCCTGGCGGGCGTGATCACCGTCTCGGCGTCGCAGGACTTCACCGCCGGAAAGCTCGCCGTGGCCTTCGCTTACGCCATCGGGTCCGCTGCGGTTCTCTACGCGCTGATGCTGGGCGGGCGAAAGCTCATCGACGGCATGGGTGCCTGGCGCAACCGGGTCCAGGCAGTGATGGGCGCGCTGATGGTGCTGACCGCCGTCGCGATGTCGGCCGAGCTCGACATCCGCTTCCAGACGGCGATCGCGGATGACCTGCCCTCGTTCCTCGTCAACCCGACCGGGGACCTCGAAGAATCCGATGCCGTCGCCGACAACCTCGCGGAAGTACGAGGCGGGGGTGAAGGCCCGATCGCGGCCGAAGCCGATCAGGAAGTTGAGCCGGACATCGTGCTGCCGGAACTCGGCACCGCGCCCGAGTTCACGGGAACGCAGCAGTGGTTCAACACGGATGGCGAGCCGATCTCCATCGCGAACGAGGTCGAGCAGGGACACGTCGTCCTCATCGACTTCTGGACCTATACCTGCATCAACTGCATCCGCACGCTGCCGTATCTGAAGGCCTGGGACGAGGAGTATCGCGACGATGGCCTGACGATCGTCGGCGTCCACGCGCCGGAGTTCCCGTTCGAAAAGGAGGCGTCGAACGTCGAGGACGCGATCGCCGACAACGGGATCGAGTACCCGGTGGTCCAGGACAACGACCTTGCGACGTGGACGGCCTGGGGCAACCAGTACTGGCCTGCGAAGTACCTGATCGACGCGGACGGCCAGGTCCGATACACGCATTTCGGCGAAGGCTCATACGACGAGACCGAGCAGGCGATCCGCTCGCTGCTCGCGGAAGCGGGCGACGGCGACCTTGGCGCCGAGGCGAAGGCCAAGGGCGAGAGCATCGATCCGAAGCTGATGTCGCCGGAGACTTACCTTGGCTCGCTTCGCGCGGATGGCTGGGTCGAGCCCGTTCGCAACGGCGAGACGGCGTTCGACGCGCCGGCCGCCGACTCGCTCGACCTCAACGAGTTCGCGTACGACGGCACGTGGGAGGTCACCGACGACGGCGCCACCTCGGTCGACGGCGCAGAGATCTCATTCCGCTTCCAGGCCAAGAACGTGTTCCTGGTCCTCGGCGCCGAGGGCGGCCCGGCGCCCCTCGAGGTGCTGCTGGACGGCGAGCCGGTCTCGGACTCGAACGCCGGCTCCGACGTCAAGAACGGCGTCGCCGAGATCTCGAGCGAGCGGCTCTACCGCCTGGTCGAACTGGATGATGCGGGCCAGCACACGCTCACGCTCCGCTTCGCGCCAGGAATCACCGGCTACGCCTTCACCTTCGGCTAGCGCCGCTAGACGGGCTTGCGGGCGCTGAGAACGAGGTTGTAGAAGAGCTGCGCGGGAAGGCGCGGCTCGAGCAGCTTCACGTCGGCCCGCTGCAGTGCGAGGTAGCTGCGGAAGGCGAACCACCGCCAGCGGTCGGGAACGTCCTCGGGCTTGGCGCTTGACTCGAGCGAGCGGAGGATCCAGCCGTACATGTTCGCGAGGAGCTCCTCGCCCTGGACGCGGATGTCACGAAAGCCCGTCTGGGCCATCCAGTCGCGGAGCGCGCCGGGGTCGAAGGCGTGGACGTCGACCTCGCTCTCGAGCCCGTGGCCGTCGTGCGGGTGCTCATGGGCGCCGTTGACTTGTGCGGGACGCGCGCGCATCAGCGTCCGCCACGCTGGAGCGCCGGCCGCGCCGATGCGCTTGGGGACAGCGGCCAGGCGGTCGCCGTAGGCGGACGGCTCGCCGCAGAAGACGATCGCTCCGCCCGGGCGAAGGACGCGGTCGAACTCGGAAAAGGCCTTCGCGAGATCGGGGATGTGGTGAAGGACGGCGTGCCCGAGGACGAGGTCGAAGCTCTCGTCCTCGAAGGGGAGCTCCTCGGCGTCGGCCTGGCGGGTTTCGACCCGATCCGCGAGGCCCAGGGCCTCGGCTGTCGCGGAGAGGCTCGTGAGCATCCCGGTCGAGACGTCGGTCGCGACGAGATTGGTGATCACGCCCTCCTGCATCAGGTTGAGCGAGAAGTAGCCGGTGCCAGAGCCGATCTCGAGCGCGTCGCCAAAAGGCTCCTCGGGCAGCTCGCCCAGCGCCTTCACGAGCTTCTGGCGCGTCTGATCGCGCCCGATGTCGCCAAAGTCGATCCCCCACTTGTCGTCGTAGGAGTCAGCGGCGCAGTCGTGATAGCGCTCGTTTACGTCCCGGATGTGCTCCGGAGAAGCCGTGGGAGAGGCCGGCATAAGGCGGAGAAGGGTAGTGCGCCCACACGGGGAATGCGCCGCATCTCAAGCGCCGTACGATCCTGACTCCTCGTGGCCTATGTGCAGGCAAATCAGCCCGAAGGGGTCCCGCCGCTCGCTCTGACGGGCGAGCGCACGCTTCCGGACGTCCCTGAGGAGAACTACTGGTACCGCCGCCATCTGGCCGTCTATGAGTGGATCGCGGAGCGCACCCGCGGCCTCCGAGTTGCCGATCTGGCGTGCGGAGAGGGCTATGGCTCGGCAACCCTGGCGCGCACCGCGGCGCAAGTTGTCGGCGTGGACGCGAACCCCGAGGCCCATGAGCACGCCCGCCTCCGGTATGCGGAGCCCAACCTGCGCTTCGAGCGCGGGTTGGTCGAGGACTACTCCGAGCCGTGCGACGCGATCGTCTTCCTACAGACGATCGAGCACATCCACGATCCCGGCGCCTTGCTCTCGCGGATCGCCGAGGCCGCGCCGCTTGCCTACGTCTCGACTCCGAACCGGCTGACCCTGGCGCCCGAAGGTGCCGAGAAATCCGAGAACCCGTGGCATCTGCGGGAATACACGGCCGCGGAGTACCGCGAGCTCCTGAAACCCCACTTCTCCGAGGTGCGGCTCATCGGCGTCTTCCACGCGCGAAAGCTTCGAATCCACGAGGTCGCGCTCGGCCTCGGATGGGACCGCCTGCACAAGGCAGCGGGCCTGACGAAGCCCTTCTACGACCGGTTCACGCCGGCGATCGCCGCCTCCGACTTTGCGCTCCGCGACGAGTCGGAGTGTGACCTCGACAAGGCGCTCGACTTCCTGGCCGTGCTTCGAGCGTAGTGGGGTCTGGCACCATGGCCTCCGGAGGAGAACGGAACGAAGACAGCAAGGTGCCTGACCCCTCTCCGCGGGGGATGCTCGCTCTGGTCCTCCACTCGCATATGCCGTACGTCGAAGGGTTTGGCACTTATCCGTTCGGCGAAGAGTGGCTCTTTGACGCCGTCCTTCGCTCGTATCTGCCCGTCCTGGAGGTCGCCGAGCGCCTGACCATGACGGTGACGCCCGTCATGGCCGACCAGCTCGAGGCGCCCGGGCTGGGTGAGCGCCTGGAGGCGTTCGGCAAGGAGTTCCGCCTCGGCTCCTGCCTGCTCGACGCAAAGGAGCAGGACGGAGACTTCGAAGCGCCCTGCATGGACGAGGCTGAGCGCTATCAGCGCGGTCTCGAGCGCCTACGCGAGCTCGGCGGGCCGCTGGGCGCGTTTCAGGAAGCGGCAGCGGCAGGGCGGGTCTCGCTCATGACCTCGAGCGCGACCCACGCAGTGCTGCCCCTGATCGCTACGGACTCCGCCCGAAACCTCCAGATCGACGCGGCGCTCCGGTCCCATCGGCGGCGCTTCGGCGAGCCCGATGGGATTTGGCTGCCCGAGTGCGCCTATACGCCGGGCCTCGAGGAGCTGGTTGCGCGTCACGGTCTGACCCACTTCTGCGTGGACGCCTCAGCCCACGAGGAGCCCCTCGCCGCGCTCCGGCCGATCGCGACGGACGCGGGACCGGTCGCGTTCCCGATCGACTGGGAGGCGGTCTCCTGGCTTTGGTCGCTGGACGGCTATCCGTCGGATCCCGTCCACACGGACTTTCACCGGGAATCGCTTCGGGGTGCGCGGGTGTGGTCGATCGGCGGAGAGATCCGCGACCCCGAAGCGGGCGCGGCGCGGGCGCGCGAGCAGGGGCGCGAGTTCGTCGCTGCGATCTCCGAGCGACTCGCCGGCCATCGCGAGCGGACGGGCTCGGAAGGCCTCGTCGTCTTCGCGATCGACACCGAGCTCCTCGGCCACTGGTGGTGGGAAGGGCCCGAGTGGCTGGCGGAGGTCGTCGCCTCGGCGGAGGACGCGGGCGTCGAGCTTGTGACCCTGGCGGATGCCCTGGAGCGCACCGTGCCTGAAGCGCGAGTAATCCACCGCTCGAGCTGGGGCGAGCACAAGGACCTCTCGACCTGGGACTCGCCGGAGGTCTCGGACCTCGCGTGGGGCGCTCGGCGCCTCGAGCTGCGACTGGTACGCGAGCTCGCCGGCAGGGAGCTCGCGCCCGAGCGCGCGGCGCGCGCCGCGCGTGAGTTGCTGGCGCTCCAGGCGAGCGACTGGGCGTTCCTCGACAAGCGGCGCCAGGCGGGGGACTACCCCTTCGTCCGGGTGACCGACCACGCCCGGGCCATGTTCGACGCCATACACTCCGCGCCCGCTCCCGCGCCTGAGCTTCGCAATCTGGCGCCTGACCTCAGCCTCGCCCCGCTGACCGCCCCATGACTCAAGAACCCGCCCGCGTACTCATTCTCTCCTGGGAATACCCGCCGCTGATCGAGGGTGGGTTGGCGCGGCACGTGCGAAAGCTCTCCGAGGCGCTTGTGGACCTCGGAACCGAGGTGCACGTCCTCACGCGGGGAGGCGAGGAGTCGCCTGCCGACGAGAGCGTGAATGGCGTTCACATCCACCGCGTCATCGAGCCGAAGCGCCCGACCGAGCTCACCGAGTTCGTCGCCTGGGTCGAGCGGATGAACTCGGACATGCTCGCCGCGGGAGTCGAGCTGGGTGACCGCTTCGAGTTTGACCTCGTCCACGGCCATGACTGGCTGGTCGCCATGGCCTGCGACCACCTGGCACGCCGCTTCGACTGCCCGCTCGTCACGACCATCCACGCGACCGAACACGGGCGGCATCAGGGCTGGGTCGACAAGCACCCCCAGTCCTACATCCATGGCGTCGAGCGCTGGATCACCAACCGGGCCGACCGCGTCATCGCGTGCTCGTACTACATGCGCGAGCAGGTGGCAGACATCTTCAGCGTCGACGAGGACCGGATCTCCGTGATCCCCAATGGCATCGACCCCGGCGACCTGCGCTTCGGCGAGGAGCCGGAGCTCGCGCGCCTGCGCGGCGAGTTCGCAAAGCCCGACGAGAAGCTCGTGCTCCTGATCGGCCGCCTCGTCTATGAGAAGGGGTTCCAGCTTGCCCTGGAGGCCATGCCCCGGGTGATCGCAGAAGCGCCCGGAACGCGCTTCCTGGTCGCCGGCTCAGGAACGCACGAAGAGGAGCTCCGAAAGCAGGCTGAAGAGCTCGATCTGACCGATCACGGGACGTTCCTCGGCTGGATCGGAGACGACGTGCTCCACTCGCTCTATCGCATAGCCGACGTGTGCGTGGTGCCCTCGATCTACGAGCCATTCGGGCTCGTGGCGCTCGAGGCGATGGCCTCCGGTTGTCCGTGCATCGTCGCCGACACCGGGGGCCTGCGCGAGGTTGTGCCCGACGACGCAGCGGGTCTGCGGTTCCGTGCGCGTGACCCCGAGGCGCTCGCCGATGTGGCCGTGCGCGTTCTGTGCGACGAGGACCTCGGCCAGCGGCTCGTCGCCGAAGGACTCGACCACATCCGCAGCTTCGACTGGGCCGACGTCGCGGCCGACACCGCCGAGCTCTACGCGGAGCTGGCGGCCAGCCGCGCCTAGGCGCCCGGCGGCTTGAGCGTTCGTGGCGCGTCCGGGTCGGGTTCAACCGGGACAGGCCACTCGAGCTCACGCGGTGCTTCGCGCATGCGGATGACGCGGCCCGGGATGCCGCCGACGACTGCATTCGCCGGCACGTCGCGCGCGACGACGGCGCTTGTGCCGATCACCGAGTTGTCGCCGACCGTGACGCCGCGGAGGAAGCAGGCGCCGTACCCAACCCAGACGTTCGATCCGATCACCACGTCCCGCTTGTAGATGCCCTGCACGCGGATGGGGCGCTCCACCTCGACGATTCCGTGGTCGAAGTCGATGAACATCGCGCGATCGGCGATGACGCACTCCTCACCGATCGAGACTCGCTGATAGGCCGAGACCGTGGCGTCCTGCCCGATCACCGTCTTCTTGCCGATCTCGACCTGGCCCTCGTGGCAGCGAATCTTCGTACGGTCGCCGATCCAGACGAATCGGCCGAACTTGACCTTCCCCCGTTTGGAGATCTGAAGCTCGAGGCCCTTGCCGAAGAAGACGGGTCCATCGGTCTCCCAGCGCCAACCCGCGACGGTGAAGAAGCGCCGCCAGAAGTAGCGCCACAGGAGCCGCGCGTACCTGTGGTTCAGCATCCCGTTACGTCGCGCGAACCTGAGAAAGCGGATGGGGTGGGGCATGGAGCCGGGACTGTAGCCTCGACCGTCAATGACAGGCGAAGCCACCAAGGAGGAGTCCCTGGGCAAACGCTTGCTGGCCGGCGATCGCCGAGCACTGGCACGCGCGATCAGCCTGGTCGAGAATCGCGACCCGGCGGGCGACGCGCTGGTCGCCGAGCTCTTCCCATCGACGGGCAAGGCTCGCGTCACGGGGATCACCGGTCCGCCCGGCGTGGGCAAGTCGACCCTGATCGGCTCGATGACGAAGCTTCTTCGCGAGGCCGACCGGACGGTCGGCGTGCTCTCGGTGGACCCCTCGAGCCCCTTCACGAAGGGCGCCGTCCTTGGCGACCGGATCCGCCTTTCGGACCACTTTCTGGACGAGGGGGTCTTCATCCGCTCGATGGCCTCCCGCGGAGCGCTCGGCGGCCTGGCCGAGGCGGCCCTGCAGGCGGCCCTCCTGATGGACGCTGCCGGCAAGGACGACGTGCTCCTCGAGACCGTGGGCGTGGGCCAGGGCGAGATCGACGTCGTCGACCACGCCGACACGATCGTCCTGGCGCTGATGCCCGGCTCCGGTGACTCGATTCAGGCGCTCAAGGCGGGGGTCATGGAGATTCCGGACATCATCGTCGTCAACAAGGCAGACCACCCGCAGGCCGACACGATGATGCGCGAGGTGCGCGCGGTCCTCGCCCTCGGCCCTCAGCGCTCGTGGCGCGTGCCCGTTGTCCGTACGGAAGCGTCGAACAACCAGGGCATCGACAAGCTGATCGAGACGATCGACGAGCACCGCGCTCACATCGAGGAGGAGGGCACGCTGGCTGAGCGCCGCGCCCGGAATCTCCGCGCCGAGGTTTTGGGTATCGCCGCCTCCAGGATGCGCCGTCAGCTGGAGACGAGGACCGAGAAGGACTCCGAGTGGGCCGACCTCCTTGACAGCGTCGTCAGGCGCGAGACAGACCCGGCGACGGCCGCGGGCAAGCTGCTAGAAAAGTCGCTCGATGGCTGACGAAGAAACCACGATCTCTGAAGAAGCCCCAGCGGCGCCTGCGGCTGAGCCGTCGGCTGCCCAGGAGCCATTTGCGCTCGAGGGCCACAAGCTGGATGAGATGGGCGGCGCTCAGGTCGGGCGGATCGAGGGCCGCATGGTTGGGACGAACGCAGGTCTGGAATGGCTCGTCGCGCGCATGGGCCGCTTCGGGCACTACTGCCTCGTCCCGAGCCGCGACGCCGTAACGGCCAACGGCCGGGTCTGGGTCCCCTACACGCGCGACCAGATCCGCCGAGCTCCACGCGTCGAGCCAAAAGCCCCGCTCGACGGCGAACTGGAACAGGCCGTCCAGGCCCACTACGGCCTGACCTAGAGCCGCCCTGCGAATCGTTTGAAGGAAAGTGGTCGCCCGGGCGACCTCAAGGCTTCAGCGGCGCCGGCGCCGACATTCCGCGGGAACGCTGCGCAGAGAGTTCTCGACGTCTTCAGGCTCGTAGCGCACCTGGCCGTGTGTGAAGCGAAGCGGCGTGTCGCCCGCGGCCAGGTGGGCCTGGTCTCGCTTCCGATCGCGATATTGCTCGGAGGGTGTTCGGTGGTAGCGGAGGCTGTCCGTCTCGACCACGAGCCCGAGGTCACGCCAGAGAAAATCCACCTCCCACCCGTTGTGCATGACGCAGGTTTCCGGGGGCGGCAGGCCCGCACGGCGCGCGATCGGCCGAAGCCGCCGCTCGAGCTCGGATCGGCTCATCGCAAACGTGCGGCGATCGGCGCAGCTGTTCGGGGTCGATCAGGTCTGCCTTGTCAGCTTGGTTGATCGCTCGCTCGAGTTGACCGATGCTGAGGCGCGATGCGATCTGGATCATCGCCATAACGACGCTTACGCCCGGGATGCCCTTGTGCTCGATCTGGTGCTCGATCTGAACATCTGACCGATGGATCCAGATCCCCTTAACCCTTCGCGAGTAATCAGCGGGAATCGTGACCTCAATCGGTCCGCCGCCTAGATCTCGAAACCCGAGATGCTCGGCCATGCTCTGGCCACACAGGCGAGCCCCCTCGCCGGCCGCCAGGACAGCTGCCATCCATCGCCCTTGGATGCTCAGTTCGGCCCTTCCGACCGCGTAAACGCCGCGGTGCACCTCGAACAGGCGGCCGGTCGCCAGTCGGTGCCTGATCGCTGAGCTCGTGTATCCCAAGCCGATCAATTGAGCGCGAGAGATCACGCCATGCTGCCTGCGGACCAACTCCCAGGCCGCGGCCGCACGCTCTCGAAGGATGCGGGTCGCCATCACGACCCCAATGCTTCGAGCGCTCGAAACTCGCCCCTCGGGCCGCCCTATGTGCTGGTTACAGCCCCAGGCCCCTGGCGATAACCATCTGCTGGACTTCGTCCGTGCCCTCGCCGATGGTGAGGATCTTCGCGTCGCGGTAAAAGCGGCAGACCGGGTACTCCTCGATGTAGCCGTAGCCGCCGTGAATCTGGACCGCCTCTTCGCACGCGCGGACCGCCAGGCGCCCGGTGATCAGCTTCGCCTGCGCGGCGGTGAGGGTGAACGACTCTCCGGCGTCCTTTTGCAGCGCGCAGCGGTAAGTGAGGAGGCGCGCCGCCTCGAGCTGCGCCGAGATGTCGGCGATCTTGGCCTGGATCGCCTGAAACTTGCCGATCGGCTGGCCGAATGCCTTGCGCTCGTTGGCGTATGAGATGGCCTCGTCGAGCGCGCCCTGCGCGAGGCCGATGCCCATGGCCGAGACTCCGATGCGACCGCCGTCCAGGATGTGCAGGAACTGCTTGAACCCGTCGCCGCGAGGTCCCAGGAGATTGCCCTCGGGGACGCGCGCGCCGTCGAATGTGAGCGGCCGGGTGTCCGAGGCGTTCCAGCCCATCTTGCGATAGGGCTCGCCCTGCTCGTAGCCGGGGGTTCCGTTCGGCACGATGATGTTGGAGATCTCGGGACGGCCGTTGCCCGAGTCCGTGACTGCCGTGATCGTCACGCAAGCCGAGATATCGGTTCCGGCGTTGGTGATGAACTGCTTGGTGCCGTCGATGACCCACTCGCCGTCGTCGAGCTTTGCCCGCGTGCGGGTGTTGCCTGCATCCGAGCCGGCTTCGGGCTCGGTCAAGCCGAAGGCAGCGAGCTTCTTGCCGGCGCAGAGCTCGGGCATCCAGTCCTGCTTCTGCTCCGCCGTGCCCCAGAGGTTGATCGGCATCGTGCCGAGCGAGGTGTGCGCCGCGAGCGTGATACCCACGGACGAGTCGATCCTGGCGAGCTCCTCGACGGCCAGCGCATAGGACAGCGTGTCGGCTCCGCCGCCTCCGTACTCCTCGGCGAAGGGGATGCCCATCAGCCCCAGCTCGCCCATCTTCGCCACCAGCTCGTACGGGAAGGACTTGGTCCGATCGAGCTCCTCCGCGACGGGGCGGACCTCGTTGCGCGCGAAGTCGCGAACGGTGTCGCGGATCAGGCGCTGTTCGTCGGTGAGCGAAAAGTCCATCGGTGAGCGCCGAGCATAACCTTGCGAAATGCCCACGACCCCAGCGCCGGCGATCCGGCTCGGCCGCACTCTCCGCGGCGGGATCGCCCCGTCCATCTATGCGCTCGTCGAGCGTGGAGTCCTGAAGAGGCCCGACCAGGCAGCGGTGGTCCATGGGCGGGTCCAGCTTCGCTTTCGCGACGATCACCCGCCTGTCGGCATGGTCTTCGAGGGCGGTCAGATCGAGGTCTTCGACGGTGAGGTCGAGCGGGTGAATCTGACGGTCACGGCCGGCCTGGCCGATGTCGTCCTCCTGACCACGGCGCCGCTTCGGATGGGAATGCCGAGTCCGGTCAACGCGCGCGGACGCGCGGTCCTTCAAAAGATGGCGCGGGGCGAAATCCGCCTGTGGGGCGATCTGGGCCTGGCGCGGTCGATGCTCGAGCTGATGCGCATCGACGTCCCAGAAGCCCGCTTCGCGAAGCCGCCGCACGTCGAGACGGCTACGGACCCCGCCAGTTGGATCGACGTCCTGACCTGAGCTAGCGCCCGCCGCCCGCCGCGATTTCCTTCGCAAGCGCCACCAGCAACCGCACTCCAAAACCCGTTGGGCCCTTGGCGGAATACTCCCGCTCCGTGTCCCATGCGGTCCCGGCGATGTCGAGATGCACCCATGGCTTCTCGTCGACGAACTCCTCCAGGAAGGAGCCCGCGTAAATCGTGCCTGCCTGGCGCTTCGAGGCCGAGTTCGTGAGGTCGGCAACGGTGCCCGTCGTGAGCTTCTTATAGTCAGGGTGAAGGGGCAGCCGCCAGGCCAGCTCGCCTGTCTCGAGCGCTGCGGCCTCGACGGTCAGCGGCGAAGCCGTCGTCGTTCGAGATCAGGCCGCTGTAGGTCGAGCCGAGCGCGACCAGTACAGCGCCGGTGAGCGTTGCCAGGTCGACGACCCGGGCGGCGCCCTGTTCGCGAACGCACCAAGTGAGGGCGTCGGCAAGAATCAGACGGCCCTCTGCATCCGTGTTGTTGACCTCGACGGTCTTGCCGTTGAGCTGGGTGATCACGTCGCCGGGGCGCATCGAGTGCCCGGACGGCATGTTTTCCGTCGAGGGAATGACCGCGACGACGTTCAGAGGTATCCGCAGCTCGGCGATCGCACCCATGGCCTCGATCACCGCGGCGCCGCCGGACATGTCCATCTTCATCTCGTGCATTCCGCCCGACGGTTTGATCGAGATGCCGCCCGAGTCGAATGTCACCGCCTTCCCCACGAGGCCGAGCACCTCTCCCGAGCCGCCTCCCGAGTGGCGGAGCGTGATCAGGCGCGGGTCCTGATCGGATCCCTGTGAGACCGCGACGAGCCCGCCCATGCCCTTTGCGGCGATCTCATCCCGTCCAAGGACCTCGGCTGTCAGCGAGTCGTGTCTCTCGGCGAGTTCGGCGGCGCGGTCCCCGAGCGCGGTTGGAGTGACGTAGTTGGCCGGCAGGTTCTGAAGGTCGCGTGCGCGGTTCTGAGCCTGGGCCCCGATGCGGGCGGCTTCGACGGCCGGCGCAAGCCCCGCGTCGTCCGCGACGCCTCCGAAAGCAAGGCGCTCCAGCTTCGGCGGCGGCGGATCGTCGGGATCGGCCGAGCGAAAGCGATCGAAGCGGTAGCTGCCCAGGATCAGGCCTTCCGTGACGGCGGCTGCGGCTTCGGCGGGATCAAGGCCGGCGGGCTCCAAGGACGCCATGTCCCATGCAACGCTGGTCGCCCGCCGACGGCCTGCCTCTCCCGCAACCAGCGCACCGGCTACCCGCAGGCGCTCCGGAGTCAGGTCTTCGGCCTTGCCGAGCCCGACGATCGCGAGGCGCGCGTCATCCTCGGGGAAAGCGACGCTGAGCTTCTTGAATGCTGGCTTGGCATCACCCGCGCCGGGTGAGGACGCGAACTCCGGAGCGAGGCCGACGCCCTCGAAGAACGCTGTCGCGTGAAGATCTGCGTGAAGCTCCGCGAGGGGCGTTCGGTGTGCCTCAACCTCCATGGCGGCCGAGTCTAAGGGCACGAATGAACTCATCTCGAATCCGCCGCAATACGATTGCCGTCTACCTTCCCCGCTCTCGAAAGGCACTCTCAAATGGCAAAGACCGTGATCCTCGGAACCGCCCGTACCCCCTTCGGGAAGATGGGCGGCGCGCTCCAGACCAAGAAGGCTCCTGAGCTCGGCGGCCACGCGATCGCCGCCGCTCTCGATCGCTCGGGCGTCGATCCCGAGCAGGTTCAGCAGGTTGTCTACGGGCAGGTCCTGCAGGCGGGACAGGGGCAGATCCCCTCGCGCCAGGCCCAGATCGAGGCAGGCATCCCCAAGGAGGTGCCCTCCGAGACGATCAACAAGGTCTGCGCGTCCGGTATGCGCTCGATCGGCATCGCCGACCTGTCCATTCGCGCCGGTGAGCTGGAAGTCGGCGTCGCGGGCGGGATGGAGTCGATGTCGAACGCTCCGTACCTGCTGCCCGGGGCCCGCTTCGGCTTCCGGATGGGCGATGTGACCGCCGTCGACGCGATGACCCATGACGGCCTCACCAACCCCTTCACCGAGAAGCAGATGATCAACGAGGCCTCGGAGGTCTCCAACGAGCTCGAGATCACGCGGCCAGACATGGATCGCTTCGCCGCCCGCTCGCATCAGCTCGCCGCCAAGGCAACCGACGAGGGACGCCTGGCCGACGAGATCGCCGCGGTCACGGTCAAGACGCGCAAGGCCGAGACCGAGGTTGCCGCCGATGAGGCGATCCGCCCGGACACGACCCAGGAGTCCCTCGCGGGCCTCAAGGGAATCGGCGGGCCCGACGCAACCCACACCGCCGGTAACGCGCCGGGCGTGAACGATGGCGCTGCCGCTGTGGTCGTTGCGTCCGAAGAGTGGGCCCAGGCGAACGGCAAGGAGGCGCTCGCGACCGTCCTCTCGTACGGCCAGATCGCCGACGACTTCCCCTATCTGGCGAAGACGCCCGCGAAGGCGGCCCAGCTTGCCCTGGAGAAGATCGGCAAGTCGGCGGAGGACGTCGACCTCTGGGAGATCAACGAGGCATTCGCCTCCGTCGCCCTCAACTCGCTCCACATGCTCGGTGTCTCAGAGGACAACGTCAACGTGAACGGCGGCGCGATAGCGCTCGGCCACCCCATCGGCGCCTCCGGCGCCCGCATCGTCGGCGCGCTCGTCCACGAGCTTCGCCGCCGTGGCGGAGGCCTCGGCGTAGCCGCGATCTGCTCCGGCGGAGGACAGGGCGACGCGATCGTTCTCGAAGTAGCGGGCTAGACGCTCTCTAGCCTCGGGGGCCAGATGGCCCGTTCAGCTGCATTCTTCGACCTGGACCGCACGCTCATGGCGGGGTCCTCCGGCATGGCCTGGGTCAAGGCGTCGTATGACGCGGGTCTCATCTCGCGCTCGCAGATGCTTCGCTGGGCGAAGGACGGCCTGGTCTTCCGCCTGCGCGGCTCGACCGACCAGACGACGAAGGAGGCGATGGACAGGATCAAGGAGGTGCTCACGGGCTCGTCCGCGCGCGAGTTGGAGCGCCTCGGGCCGCAGGTTCTGGCTGAGGTGCTGCCGCGCATCTATCCGCAGATGCTCGACGAGGTCTATTCACATCGCGACGAGGGACGCTCGACCTTCATCGTCAGCGCGGCCGGCAACGATCTGGTCGAGCTCGTGGCAAAGGTTCTGGGCATGGAGGGGGGTGTCGGGACCAGGTACGAGGTCGACGCAGGCGGAAACTTCACGGGCGAGCTCGATGGGCCGTTCATGTACGGCAAGGGAAAGCTCGAGGGCATGAGGAACTTCGCCGAGTCGCACGACATCGACCTGACCGAGTCCTGGGCCTACTCGGACTCGGCCTCCGACCTGCCGATGCTGCGAGCGGTCGGTAACGCCGTGGTCGTCAATCCCGACACGGAGCTCGCCGAGGTCGCGCGGGCCGAGGGATGGCAGGTCATGCGCTTCGACAAGCTCGGGCGCCGGCTGACTATCGCGGCGGCAACCGTTACCGCGGCGCTCATCGGTGGCGGCGCTGCGACGTTCGCTCGCCGGCGCACCGTTCGCTGACGCACCGGTTCAGCCGGCGATTTCGGCTCAGCGCTCGACCTCGATCTCGATCGCGACCCGCTCCCAGCAAGAGGTCAGATGGCGCGGCCTAGACTTCCGGCCATGGCGATCGACGCTGAGTCAGAGCGGGCGAAGCGGGAGGCCAAGCGGGCGAAGTCTCTCCACGACACGATGTCGGGGCACCCGATCAAGCCTCTCTATACCCAGGACGACCTGCAGGGTTGGGATCCGGAGCGCGACCTCGGCAAGCCCGGCGAGTTCCCATACACGCGCGGCGTGTATGGGTCGATGTACCGCGGGCGCCTGTGGACGATGCGCCAGTTCGCCGGGTTCGGCACGGTCGAGGAGACCAACGCCCGCTTCCGCTATCTGCTGGACCACGGCCAGACGGGCCTCTCGACCGCATTCGACATGCCGAGCCTGATGGGCCTCGATTCGGACCACGCCCGCTCGCTTGGCGAGGTGGGAGTGGAGGGAGTCGCCGTAGACACCGTGGACGACATGGAAACCCTCTTCGACGGAATCCCGCTCGACGAGGTCACCGTCTCGATGACCATCAACGCCCCGGCCGCGATCATGCTCGCGTTCTACGTCGTCGCCGCGGAGGAGAACGGCATCTCCCCGGACAAGCTCGGCGGCACGATCCAGACGGACATCCTCAAGGAGTACATCGCCCAGAAGGAGTGGTGCTTCCCCATCGAGCCCGCGATGCGCCTGGTCACCGACATGGTCGAGTGGTGCTCGCAGGAGATGCCTCGCTGGCACCCCATCTCGATCTCCGGCTACCACATCCGCGAGGCCGGATCGACGGCTCAGCAGGAGCTCGCGTTCACGCTCAAGGACGGCTTTACGTACGTCGAGCGCGCGATCGAGCGAGGCATGGACGTCGACGCATTCGCTCCGCGCCTCTCGTTCTTCTTCAACGCCCACATCGACTTCTTCGAGGAGATCGCCAAGTACCGCGCCGCTCGCCGCATCTGGGCACGCGAGCTCCGGGACACCTATGGCGCCAAGGACGAGCGCTCGATGCTCATGCGGTTCCACACTCAGACCGCCGGCGTGTCGCTGACCGCGCAGCAGCCGCTCGTCAACATCGTGCGGACCGCAATCGAGGCGCTCGCGGGCGTCCTGGGCGGGACGCAGTCGCTCCACACGAACTCATTTGACGAGGCGCTTGCGCTCCCGACCGAGGAGGCGGTGCGCGTTGCGCTTCGCACGCAGCAGGTGATCGCGCACGAGACTGGTGTCACCAGTACCGCGGACCCGCTCGGCGGCGCTTACTTCATCGAAAAGCTCACCGACGAGATGGAGGCAGCCGCATACGAGTACTTCCATCAGATCGACGAGCTGGGAGGAATGGTCGGGGCGATCGAGACCGGGTTCCCGCAGCGGGAGATCGCCGACGCCGCCTTCACGTTCCAGCAGGAGGTCGAATCTGGCCAGCGCACGATCGTTGGCGTCAACGACTACGTGCTCGAAGGAGAGGCCGACCCCGCCCTGCACCGTGCCGATCCCGAGGCGGAGGTCCGCCAGAAGGCGCGACTGGAGGGAACCCGTGCCGCGCGTGACGGCGCCGGGGCCGAAGCTGCCCTCGCAGCGCTCACGCATGCCGCCCGCGGGGATCAGAACCTGATGCCGCTCATCATCGACTGCGCGCGAGCGCGCGTATCCGAGGGCGAGATGGTCGAGGCGCTCCAGAGCGTCTTCGGCACGTACACCGAGCACCCGCAGTTCTAGATAGGTCCTTGAGCGCTTTAGCGCGAAACCAGCATGTGCTGGTAGGTGTCCTTGAGCGCTTTAGCGCGAAACCAGCATGTGCTGGTAGGTCTCCTCGTTTCCAGGCACCTCGCTTCGGGTAACTGCCGCGGACCGTGGCACTGAAAGTGATGAAGAACGAGGTCGACGGCTGGGATGTCGTTCGCGAGGACGAGGATCGGGCGTTGTCCAATCATCCCACCAAGGAAGAGGCCATCTCGGCCGCCGAAATCCGCTCGAGCGAGGAGCGCGTGAACGACGCCGGCGACACCCCGGTTGAAGTGGACACGGAGCACGTCCACGAGATCGAGGACGCCCGGCAGGGCATGAAACCGGCTTTCCTCGGCGGTGGGACGCTCCTTCTGGTGATCATCGCGATCGCTGCCGCTGTGGCCATCATCGCCGCGGTCACCAACTTCGGCGCCTAGCCCGAGCCGGCCGTCCTTTTCAGAATAAGCTCCTCGCTATGAGCGAGGCAGCCCGAACCATTCGTGTAGTAGTCGCCAAGCCCGGTCTCGACGGGCACGACCGCGGCGCCAAGATCATTGCGCGTGCGCTCCGCGACGCAGGTATGGAAGTGATCTACACGGGCCTTCATCAGACGCCCGAGCAGATCGTCGCCACCGTGATCCAGGAGGACGCGGACGCGGTGGGCCTTTCGATCCTCTCGGGCGCGCACATGACGCTCGTGCCGAAGGTCGTTTCGATGCTCGCCGACCAGGGCGTCAACGACGTCGTAGTCACGGTGGGAGGGACGATCCCCGCCGACGACGTGCCGGAGCTCAAGAAGCTCGGCGTCGCCGAGGTCTTCACCCCCGGCGCTCCGACGGACGCGATCGTGGACTTCATCCGCGGTGCCGTCGGCGAGCGCTCAGCGGCATAGACTTCCGTCCGGAAACGACTTGGGAGGTAACCCGTGCTGAACAGGAAGACACTCGTTGTCGCGTGCTTTGCGACCGTAGCGATGGCGGCGCCCGCGCAGGCCGGCATGGTGGTGCCCAGCAAGGTCACGATGAAGCAGTCGCAGGCAAACGAAGCCAAGTTCAAGGGCCGGGTCTCATCGGAGGCCAGCGATTGCGTCGTCGGCCGCAAGGTGGTCGTGTTCCGCAAGGAGCAGGGCAATGACCAGAAGCTCGAGAAGACGTTCGCTACCGAGAGCGGCAAGTGGCGCGTCAAGGTGCCGATGCAGGCTGGCAACAAGCTCTATGCCCTCATCGACTTCGAGGTCACCCCGCTCGACACGGAATGTGGCGCAGACAAGTCTCCAACCGTCAACGCCTGAGGCGACGCCAGACCCGAACACCCGTTCCTACGGACGGGTAGATTGACTGGTCAGTCAATGGGTACCGCACCTGGGTAATATGCCCGGCGCACCCCGCCAGATACGCGGGTAGCGCGACCCACTTAGAGCCCCTTACCGACAAACAGGAGGCACCGACTTGAAGATCTGTTGTCTTGTCAAGGAGGTCCCAGACGCGGCGGTCCAAAAGCGGATCGACTCATCCACCAAGCGTCTGGACCGGTCCGGCGAGAAGAACCTGAACCCGTTCGACACTCACGGCATCGAAGCTGCGATGCAGATCCGCGAAGGCGGCGTGGTTGATGTCGATGAGATCGTCGCTGTGACGATGGGCCCCGAGAGCGCCGTTCGCGCTCTCCACAAGGCAGTCGCGCTAGGCGCCGACCGCTCTGTCCATCTCACCGACTCCGCCCTCGAAGGCTCTGACGTCTGCGCGACCGGCTACGCCCTCGCGAAGGTGCTCGAGTCCGAGTCGCCCGACCTGGTCCTCCTGGGCCAGCAGTCGGATGACGGCGAGTGCTACACGATCGGCGCCGTCGTGGCTGATCATCTCAAGATGCCTTCGCTTACGCAGGTCATCAAGGTCGACGTGGCCGAGGGGACTCTCACGTGCCAGCGCCAGGCCGAGTACGGCTACGACACGGTCGAGGTCGACCTGCCCGCAGTCATTTCTGTCGGCGATGCGATCAACGAGCCGCGCTATCCGTCGCTCAAGGCGATCATGGGCGCAAAGAAGAAGCAGCTCGACACCAAGGCCAACGGCGACGTCGGCATCGAGGCCGACCAGGTCGGCGAAGGCGGCTCCAAGACGCAGGTGCTCGAGATCAACCCGCCTGCCGAGAAGGCCGGCGGCGAAATCATCGAAGACGAGGACACTGACGAGACGGTCGAGAAGATCGTCGCGTGGCTGGATGAAAGGAAGCTCCTCTCATGAGCGGAATTCTGGTTTACGCCCTCCATGACGACGAGGGCAACTTCAACAACAACTCGCTCGGAGCGATCTCCGAGGCGGCCAAGCTGGCTGGGGACATCGGCGGCGACGCCGCGGCCCTCGTGGTCGGCGAGGTCGACGATGCGGCGTGCGCCGCGCTCGGCAAGTACGGCGCGTCCAAGGTCTATCGCGCCAAGTCGGTTCCCGAGGGGCTCGCACAGCCGATCGTGGACGCGATGGCGAAGGTCATCACGGACGACGGGTACTCGTACGCCCTGTTCGGCGGCGGGCTGCTCGGCTTCGAGATCGGCGCCGGCCTGACGGCCCGCCTGAACGCCGGCGTGACCATGGAGGTCACCGCGGTCAAGGCCG
The DNA here is from genome assembly GCA_963772035.1 of uncultured bacterium. GTDB lineage: Bacteria > Actinomycetota > Thermoleophilia > Solirubrobacterales > 70-9 > JALZKA01. The sequence continues at coordinate 736,201 of CAVYVT010000005.1, read as the reverse complement.
CCGACGGCAAGCTTGTCGTCGAGCGCCCGATCCTCCAGGACTCGGCCATCGTCGACGTCGGCTACGTCTCCGAGCCGGGGATCATCATCGGCCGCCTGAACGCGTTCGACACGAATGAGAACGGCTCCGGCGACGCCGAGGTCACAGACATCGAGGTTGAGCTCTCCGAGTGGTCGACGAAGGCGCGCATGAAGACGCGCGGCGACGTCGGCGACGAGGGTGCGGTCAACATCGAGGACGCCGACTTCCTGGTCGGAGCCGGTCGTGGCTTCGGGGACGCGGACAACCTCTCGATCGCCAACGAGCTCGCCGAGTCACTGGGCGGCGCCGTCGCTTCGACTCGCGCGATCGTCGACGCGGGCTGGACGCCGTACGCGACGCAGATCGGCCAGACGGGTAAGACCGTGGCGCCGAAGCTGTACCTCGCTGCCGGCATCTCCGGCGCGATCCAGCACAAGGTCGGAATGCAGAACGCCGAGAACATCGTCGCGATCAACAAGGATCAGAACGCGCCGATCTTCGAGTTTGCCGACCTCGGCATCGTGGGCGACCTCAACAAGATCATGCCCAAGCTGACCGCGGCCATCAAGGCCAAGAAGGGCGGCTGAGCCAAAGCCATGGCAGTAGCGCCGGGCGAGTTCCCACCCCCATTCGATCCCGCCGACTTCGTCGGCGCTCCGACCGACCCCGAGGAAGAGCGCCTCGAGGCCGGGATCGTGATCGTCGGGGGTGGGCCCGCCGGGCTCGCATGCGCGAACAAGGTGATGCAGCTGCTCTCAGACGAGCCGGAGCTGACGGAGCGGCTTGGCGAGATCCCGGTGGCGGTGCTCGAAAAGGGCAAGGCGTGCGGCGCCCACAACGTGTCGGGGGCGAACATGCGCCCGTCGGCGATGGAGGAGCTCTTCCCCGAGCTCGATCCGAAGGACTGGCCCGTCTACCAGAAGGTCGAAAAGGACGCGGTCTATCTCCTCACCAAGAAGCGGGCAATCCCGCTGAAGCCCCCGCCGCCGAACTTTCGCAACCACGGCAACTATGTGACCTCGGTCGCGAAGCTCTCGCGCTTTCTTGCCGACCAGGCTGAAGAAGCCGGCGCCTACATCCTCACCGAGACCGCCGCCGACAAGCTCCTGGTGGAAGACCGCATCGTCAAGGGCGTCCGCTCCGGCGACAAGGGCCGCGACCGCGAAGGCAACGAGCGCGGCAACTTCGAGCCGGGCTCAGATCTGATCGCCAAGGCGACGGTGCTCGCGGAGGGCACCATCGGGCACCTGACCGACGCCGCGGTCGACTACTACAACCTCGCGGGCGATCCGAAGCGCTGGGAGATCGGAGTCAAGGAGGTCTGGGAGATCGAGAAGCCGCTCGATCGCGTGATCCACACGATGAACTGGCCCCTCCGGCCCGGCCCCAAGTACAACGAGTTCGGCGGCTCGTTCATCTATCCGATGGGCGAGGACAAGCTCTGCATCGGGATGGTCGCGGGCCTCGACACGACCGACGCCACCTTCTCTTGCCACGACCTCCTGCAGCAGCTGAAGACGCACCCGTTCATCCGCGACCTGCTCAAGGGCGGCAAGCGGGTCGGCTGGGGCGCGAAGACGATCCCGTCCGGCGGCTACTGGTCGATGCCGCGAAAGCTCGCGGTCCCGGGCATGGTCATGTGCGGCGACAACGTCTCGATGTGCAACATCCCCTATCTGAAGGGGATCCACTACGCGATGCACGCCGGGATCTATGCCGCCGAGGCCATCGTCGAAGAGCTGAAGCGCGACCCCGAGTCGGTGAACTTCCAGGGTTACGAGGACCGTGTCCGCAAGTCCGACATCGAGAAGGATCTCTTCAAGTCGCGCAACGTGCGCCAGCACGGCGACAAGGGCTTTATCGCGTTCGGCGCAATCGCCAACGCTTGGCTGCTCTCGAACGGGTTGGTGCCGGGCGGCCACTCGAAGTCCGAGGCCGACTCGGAGGTCGAAACGTTCCTTGGAGACGCCGCGGACTCCTATCCCGAGCCCGACGGCGAGTACATCTTCGACAAGCTCTCGTCCGTCTTCCTCTCGGGCAACGCGACCCGCGACGACGCGCCTAATCACGTGCGCATCCAGCGCCACGTTCCGCGCGAAGTAGCCCAGACGTGGGTCTCGATGTGCCCGGCGCAGGTGTACGAGATCCCCGAGGCCCAGCTCGAGTCGAACGAGCCGACTGTGGACGTAAACGTGACCGCTTCCAACTGTGTACAGTGCGGCGCAATCACGGCGAAGGGTGGACGCCTGACCTTGCCCGAGGGCGGGGACGGGCCCCTTTATCAAGAGACTTAACGGCAGGAGGTAGTGCGGATGTCCCAGGACGAGTTGGTTGGCGCGTATATCGAGGGTTCGATCACCCGCAGGACGCTGATCCGAAGGCTCGTCGCGGCGGGCGTCTCGCTCGGAGCTGCCACCGCATATGCCCACCACCTCTCGCCCAAGGCAGCCGCAAAAGGCTCGGGCCCGCAGGAGTACCCGCGCGTCAGGCTGCGCATCCTGTCCGAGACGACCGCGGAGATCGCCAGGGACCAGAGCGTCGAAGTTCGGGTCAAGAGCGCAGACCCTTGCGAGCTGACTCTCGAGATGCGGGTCGAGCAGGGCACCTGGTACGCGAACGGGGTCAAGCGGGTTCAGTTCGGCGCAGGAGGCGGAAAGAAGGAAGTCCGGATCAAGTTTGCTGACTTCGGTGAGCTCAAGCGCAAGCAGAAGTCCACGGTGAAGGTTCAGGCGATCTCCGACGAGGGGATCTACAACCCGGTGGTCGCGAGCAAGTCGAAGGAGCTCGAGGGCTAGTCCTTCGGATTGTCGCGCCGCAACTGCGGCGCGAGCAGGTCGAGCGCCAGTCCCGCGGTCGCCGCGAGAACTCCTAGCACGACGAGAGGGCGGGCCCTGCGGTACTCGTCTCGGAGTGGGCCGCCCCATAGGCGCACTCGCTCTTCGATGTCCCGAAGCCGGCGCCAGAGGTATCTGGCGACAAAGGCGGTGCGTGATGAACGCGAGCGCACCGGGGCTTCGCGGTCCTCTTGGATGATCCGCGCAAGCGCGCGCCCTCGCGTGAAATGGTGCGCGCACAGCCGGGCTGGCGACTCGCAGCGGGATCGATGCACGAGGCGCACCGTCTGCGAGCGGTATGCGCTGAACCCTCGGTCCCACAGGGCGTTGTTGACCATCGTGTCCTCGCCCGCGCGGACGTCCTCGGGAAAGCCGCCGACCTCGTCCAGGCCGTCGCGGACATATGAGCAGCGGGCCGGCGGGCCTGCCAATTCGCTCGACGGCCGCCCGGGCAAGGACCCTGACGCATCCATGAAGTAGGAGGCCCATCCCGAACGGGTCGTCGTTCCGTTCAAGAGCGAGCCGGTGACCATCGCGTAGCCCCGCTCGTGCGCTTCGATTCGCGCCTGCAGGCTCCCCGGGGGCAGTTCGACGTGGGATCCCGGAAAGGACACGAATTCCCCCCGGGCGACCGCCAGGCCGGCGTTTCTCGCCATGCCGGGAAGGCCCGGCTCAGGGACCTCGACCGCGATCACGTCGGGAAAGAGGCGCCGCACCACATCAAGGGTCCCATCGTCGCCGCTGGCCGCCACGATGACCTCGAACGGCGCATCGCAAACCTGTTCAGTCACCGAACGAACCGTCTGCTCGATCGTTGCGGCGTTGTTCCGGGCGATCACGATCGCCGAGAGCGCCGGCGCGTCCCAGCCGATGGTGGCGAGGTCGAGCGAGGCTCCGCGCCCCTCGCGGGCGTCCGCGAGCAATGGCAGCCCGTCGGGACGGCTTCTCCATTGACGGTCCGGCCCAGCCTCGCGCGTCAGGTTGGCGTAGCTCGCCTGCCACTCTCGGTTGGGGTCCGCCTCGTCGTACTTGCGGGCTCTCGCAAGACGGCGTGCTTGAGTGCTGCCCCCGAAATGCTGGATTCTGATCGTCGTGCGGATCAGATCCTCGGGCTCGATCGAGCGTGGGACGGGCACCAGATGGAGACGTGCGTCCGGGAGGTTGCCGGAAGCGGAGGTGGCGAAGAGGCGGTACACCCAGAGGCCGGCGCGATCGAAGGTTCCGGGCCCGGTCATTCCGAAGACCCGGAAGCCATAGGCATGCTCGGAATCGGCAGTCACATCGATCAGGGAGCGCACCGCGACCGCATCATCGGGTGAGATCCGCTCGTCCGCGTCGAGGTAGAGCACCCAATCGAAGCCGCGCTCGCGAGCCGCGTCCAAGAGGATCTGCCTGTTGCGCCGGTCGTCCCACCCCGCGTACGAGTCGCGCGGAGGCTCCGTGTGGACTACTTCCACGCCATCCGCTCCTTCCAGAATCTCCGCCGTGCGATCGGTGCTGCCGTCGTCCAGCGCCAGGACCGCATCGGCGAACGGGCGGATTGAGTTGAGATACCCCTCGAGCTCGGCCTCCCCGTTGCGGACGGGCAGGAGGCAAGCGAGCTTGGGAAGGGTCTGCGGCGAGCCGCCCCAGGCGAGCGAATCCGGACGCACCCCGTGAGGGAAAAGGACTGGCAGCCCCGGCTTCCGCGAATGCCACGCAACTACTTCGGAGGCCGGCGCGGAGCCGGGACGGTCGCGGCCCCAGTCTCCCGTCGGATCAGCCTCTCGATACTTCTCCGAACGCAACGATTTCCGTTCTGGCGAGGCGAGGTGGCGGGCCCGGATCGTCGTCGGCACGTAAGCCTCATCGGGGATCGAAACTGGAACCGGGTTGAAGTGAAATCGCTGTCCGGGCAGCTCGAGTCCCTGCCGCCAGGCGAACGCTCGGTAGACCATCCTCGGCGGAAGCTCGACCATTCCCGGGGCGACCTCGTCGAACATGCTGAACCCGTAGGCACACGGCGGGATCGCGTCGCCCTCCAGGAAGTCCCTCAGCGCCTCTGCATCCTCCCGGTCGACTCGCTCGTCGGCATCGAGAAAGACGATCCAGTCGGGTTCCAGTTCGCCGGCCGCGGCGAGGAGGCGCTGCCTGTTGGCGCCATCGTCCCAGTCGTCGTACCTCAGGCGCCGCTCGTTGGAGAGGACCTGGGCAACGGCGGGTTCGGCGCGAAGAAGCTCGGTCGTGCGGTCGGTGCTGCCGTCGTCGAGGGCGACGATCACGTCGGCAAAGCCCGTGGCCGACTCAAGCCAGCCGGCGATCTCAGCCTCGGCGTTACGCGCGGGCAGGAGACACGCGATCATCAGAGCATGAGCCTCTCAGGAGAGAGATAGCGGTGGCGACGGTCGTCGGCGTCATGGACGAACGGTCGCTGCGGGGCCGAACCGACGTGACCGTGGTCGCGGACCCCAAGCGGGAGGGGCTCCTCTGGGTGCCTCGCGACCTGTGGTGTGAAGGCCTCGGCGACAGGGTCAACCGCGGGTACGAGCTGGGCGGACACGCCGGCCTCAGGGACGCCCTCGCCGAGCATGGCCTCCATGCCGACCACGGCCTCGTCCTCAGCCGGGCAGCCACCGAGCGTGTGATCGCTGGGATCGACGTGATGATGCCCGTCGCACGGTCGTTCACGCTCACGGTTCCCGAAGTGCCGGGCGGCGACATCAGGCAGGCGCGCAGGGAAGTTCACTTCGACGCGCCCGCCACCCGTCTCCGCGGCGATCTCATTCACGACTGGGTGTCGGGCAGGTACTCGACGGAGCCGAGCGAGGCGGGCGACCTCGGTCGGATCCGCCGTCAACAGCTTCTGCTTGCGGTGCTCTTGGGCGATGGCGCCGAGCTCGGCGGAGTCCTCGATCACGACAGCGAGTTCGATCTCACCTCGGACGCGGCGCTCGACGAGCTCGCGAGGGTCCGCGCCGAGTGGGAGTTCGAGATTCTCCGGCCGCTCACGCCGCGCCGAATCGATGGCAAGGAGGTCCTGACACGTCGGCGGGCAGTCTAGGCTCGGCCACTTGGGCCGCTAGCGTGGTCGCGTGCCCAAAGGCGCCCCGAAAACCGAGCAGGTCACCCTGCGCGACGGCCGTGTGGCCCTGATCGCGCCGCTTCACCCCGACGACCGGAGCCGGTACCTGGGCGGCGTCTCGAACATGAGCGAGGAGTCGCTCTACAAGCGGTTCATGGCGCCCGTGGCGCGCCTCACCGAGTCGCAGCTGCGCTACCTCCTCGAGGTGGACCATCGCGATCACGAGGCCCTCCTGGCGATCGACGAGGAATCCGGCGAGGCGGTCGGGGTCGCCCGGTTCATCAGGCTCGACCGGCCCGAAGTCGCCGAGGCGGCGATCATCGTGGTCGACTCTTGGCAGGGGTCGGGCCTTGGGAAGGCGATGATGCGGATGCTCGCGCAGGCCGCGTGCGAGGTAGGCGTCAAGAGCTTCGAGGCGAGCGTGCTCTACGACAACGCGCCCATGCTGGCGCTCATCGACTCGCTCGGGCCGCGCGAATCCGTGAAGCGCGACGGGTCGTCGCTTGTGGTCGAGGTCCCCTTGCCCGACCCGGGAATCGGCGAGCACGACACAGGCGTCCTGAAAGAGGTCGACTCAGGGGAGTTCGAGCTCGTGACACCCGCCGAGGGACTCGAGACCCCCGGCTAGAATGAGTTTCACCATGAAGGCTGGAATTCACCCCGACTACGTCCTCGCGCACGTCCATTGCTCGTGCGGCAATGACTTCTACACGCGTTCGACGAAGCCCGACCTCCATGTCGAGATCTGCTCGGAGTGCCATCCGTTCTACACGGGCAAGCAGAAGCTCGTCGACACCGGTGGCCGCGTTGAGCGCTTCCGTCGCCGCGCCGCCCGCAGCGCCAAGTAAGCGCCGCGCATCAAGCAGCCACAGCGCCGCGCCGATGGTGAGGCGATGAGCGACTGCGCTCTCAAGATCGCCGATGCCCGCATGCCCGATGGGCTGCCGGTCGCCTCCTGCGACATCCCGGTTGGCGGCCAGGCGGTGCTCGAGGGAGTGATGATGCGCGGCGTCTCGACCTGGGCGCTGGCCGTCAAAAAGCCGGACGGGTCGGTCGAGGTCACCTCCGAGCCGGTGGTCAGCTGGGCAAAAAGCCATCGCGTGCTTCGGCTTCCGGTCGTGCGCGGCGTGGTTGCGCTCGTCGAGTCGCTGAAGCTGGGCTTCCGCGCGATGCGGATCGCCGCCAACTCCCAGATCACCGAGGAGGACGAGATCGAGGAGATCGGGGGTCTCGCTTGGACGCTCACCGTGATCGGTGCGCTCCTGCTCGCCGTCGGCCTCTTCTTCGTGATCCCGGTCGCGGCAACGAGCCTCTTCAAAGAACAGCTCGACTCGGCCGTTCTCTTCTGGGTCGTCGAAGGCTTCCTGCGGGTCGCGATCCTCGTCGGCTACATCTACGCGATCAGCCGGATCGGGCAGGTGGATCGCCTGTTCAAGTTCCACGGCGCGGAACACAAGACGATCTCGTGTTACGAGGCGGGCGACGAGCTGACCCCAGAACGGGCGGCGCTCTACTCCCGCCACCACCCGCGCTGCGGCACCAGCTTCCTGCTTTTACTGGTCGTCCTCGCCGTATTCGTCTTCGCCCCGCTGGGCCTGCCCGAGTGGTACTGGCTCGTGGCTTCCCGGGTGCTCGGCATCCCGCTGGTCGCCGGCCTGGCGTACGAGCTCATCAAATGGGCCGGCAGGCATCGCCGGCGAGCCTGGGTGCGGGTGATCATGTGGCCCGGTCTGAAGCTCCAGAGCCTCACCACCCGCGAGCCGGACCGCGAGCATCTCGAAGTCGCGATTGCCTCTCTCCAGGCGGTGCTCGCCGTCGAGAATCCCGCCGAGCTTGCCGCGCGCGACCGGATCGAGATCGCGGCTTAGCCGCTCAGCGCTTCGAACTCGTCGTTGCTGAGCTCGATGTCGGTCGCTTCCAGGTTTTCGCGCAGGTGCGCCGCGTCGAGCGTTCCGGGAATAGGAGCTATGACCGGTGAGCGCTTGAGAAGCCACGCGAGCTTGACCTGGTTGGGGCTGATGCCGCGGGATTGCGCGATCTCATCCACCTTCGCGCCGCCGCCTCTCAACGGGAAGAACGGCACAAAGGCAATGCCCTCGACCGCACAGAAGTCGATGACCTCGTCGTGCTTTCGCTCGTCGAGGCTGTACTCGTTCTGAACGGCCGCGATGGGAGCAACGGCCTTGGCCCGGTCGATCTCGCCGATGGAGACATCCGAGATCCCGATGTTGCGGATCTTCCCCTCGCGCCGCAGCTCGTCAAGCTGGCCGACCGACTCCTCGATGGGCGTGTCGCCCACCCGGTGGAGGTAGAAGAGGTCGATCGCGTCGGCCCGGAGCGACCGAAGGCTCTGCTCGAGCTCGTCGCGCAGGCGGCTCTGGTTGTGGTAGCCGCCCTTGGTCGCGACGGTCAGACGATCGGGGAACGGCGCCAGCGCCTCGCCGATGGTGCGCTCGCTCTCGCCGCTCGTATAGAGGTGCGCCGTGTCGATGTGGTCGAGGCCGGCGTCGACGGCTTCTTTAAGGAAGGCGCGGTTCGCCGGGGTGTTGTCGAGCCGGTTCGTGCCCAGACCGACGCGTTTGACCTCCCGGTCGCCGATCTTCATGGGCCTCGCTTACCCTGTGGGCGTCAGCTCACTCAGCGCTCGCACCTCGACGCCCTTTGCCGAGACCGTCACGAGGTTGTCGCCGGCGATGAGCGTGCGCTCGATCTGGCTTCCGTCCTCCAGGCGCGCGATCTCGGTAAGGCCGGCGTCGGGATCGACTGACATCGCGATCGCCCCCGTGAGGCCGTCGCGCCCGTAGCTCTGGACGGGCACGACGGCCACGGAGTGCTCGGGGGAGTAAAGGAAGGCGTGGTGGTCCCACTCGGTCGAGGTCGAGCCGTAGCGCCCGTCGGTGAGGTCGAGCGCGTCCAGGCGCTCCGGCTGTTCAGGGTCTGCGACGTTGAACAGCGAGGCTTGCGCTCCCGTGATCGTCCCGCTGTCGGTTCCCGACTGGCCAATGCCCAGCAGGCGGCCGTCGGCGACGGGGTGGAGGTAGGCCGAGTAGCCAGGGATCTTGAGCTCGCCCGTCGTCTCCGGGCTCTCGGGGTCGGAGAGATCCACCGTGTAGAGCGGATCGGTCTGCTCGAAGGTGACGACGTAGCCCTTGTCGCCGATGAAGCGGACCGCGTAGATCTCCTCGCCGCGACCGAGGCCGGCGACCTGCCCTATCTCCTCGAGCTTCCCGTCGCTCTCGCCGAGCGTCGTGATCATGCTCTCGGATTCGCCGGGCCCCTCAGTCCATGTGTCGCCGGTGGTCGAGGCGACGCGCAGGACACCCTCCTCCTCCGACATCGCGAATTGGCCGATCAAGCGGCCCGGGACGGCGCCGCTTGATGTGTACTCGGTCTCGCCGGCATCCGAGGTCGCGAAGCGGTGGATCCGTGTGTCGCCTGCGGGCTCGACGGGCACGGTCGTGGAGTCCGGCGCGATGATCTCGCCGATGGAGTCGACGACCCCTTCGTTCGGCGGGTTGAGCGTCTGGGCGGCGACGTAGACGCTGTCGGCCGATGCGTAGACCGTCGAGCCGTCCGTCATGACCGCGTCGACGTCTGCGGGCGCGAGGCCGCTCTCGAGATCGATCGTCAGCACCGACAGGAGGCCGAGCCCCGAGAACTCGTCCGGGAAGGACACGCCCTCGCAGCCGGTCAGTGGGGCTTTTGCGCGCTCGCCCGTTTCCAGGTCGTAGAGCGAAGCCTGCGGCAGCCACTCGGGCTCCTCGTTCTCCGCCGGTTCGGGGCCGGCCTCGCCGGTTGCGCCCGTCGGCGGGCTGTTGCCTTCGGGCACTTCCTCGGGCTGAGGCTCCTCGCCCGGACGGGGAAAGTCCGGCCGCGATTCGATCACGAGCCTGGCCGTCGCACCTTGGAGCCGGGCGTTCACCTGGGAGCCCTCGACTTCGAGCGTCCGGATCGCAGACAGGGCACCGGCATCCGACACGTCGATTTCCACCACCTCTGTGTGGGCGCCGTCGCGGCCCCAACCGGACCCGATGACCAGGGCACGCTCACCCATGATCAGGAGCTGGGTTCCCTGCGTGCCGCCCTCGTATGGATCATCCGGGGCGGTCTTGGACGTGAACGGCACGTCGAGCTCGTCGAGGAGAACGGCGTCGTCGCCGGCTACGTCGTAGGAAAGGAGCCTGTCGCCGCGGACCACGTAGAGCGTGGTGCCCGCCAGCTTCGCGATGTCGGGCTCGTCGATGCCCTCCTCCTGCACATTGGTCCCGGTTTCGCTCGGGCCCACGGCGCCCTCTTCCGTCAGGGTGGGCGCCGCGAGCGCGGCGGAGTCGCGAAGGGCGCCATCGCCTGCCTCCGCGGCGCTGAACATCACGTCGCTTTCCATCGCGATCGGATACGTGTTGTTCGCCCAGCGATGGTCGTCGGCGTACTCGAGGAGCTGGTCGCAGGAGGAGAAGGGCTCCAGCGCCTCCGCCGACGCCTCATCCGGGCCGCCGACGCCGCCCCCGCCGACCAGGCCGGTTGCCAGCGCCGCGCTCGCGATCCCTCCGACGGCGAGGATGGACAGGGCGCGTGTCTTCGCTTGCTTCTCCATGCCCGGACTACGGCCGAACGGGCGAATCATCACGCGCGTCCGCCACACTCAGCTGACCGTGATCGAGAGCCTCGTTGAACAGATCGAAGGGCGATTCGCCGACCTGGAGCGCCAGATGTCCGACCCTGCCGTGATCGCGGACCAGGCTCGCTACGCGGAGGTCGGTCGCGAGTACCGCCGGCTGGGCGGCGCTCACGAGCTTGCGGCGGAGTGGCGGAAGCTCCGCGACGACCTCGAAGGTGCGCGCGAGCTGCTCGAGGAAGGCGAGGACCCTGAGCTTCGCGCGATGATGAATGAGGCGCCCAAGCGCATCGAGGAAGTCGAGGAGGGGATCCGGCTCGCCATGGTCGATGCCGACCCGAACGACGAGAAGAACGTCCTCGTGGAGATCCGGGGCGGCGCCGGCGGCGACGAGGCGTCGATCTTCGCGGGAGACCTCTACAAGATGCTCACCCGTTACGCCCAGGAGCGGGGCTTTACGACGGAAGATCTCTCAATCCAGGCTGCCGACATGGGCGGCTTCAAGGAGGCGACGTTCGCAATCAAGGGCGACGGCGCCTTCTCGGTCTTCAAGTTCGAAGGCGGAACGCACAGGGTCCAGCGCGTGCCGAAGACCGAGTCGCAGGGTCGCATCCACACCTCGACGGCGACCGTGGCGGTCCTGCCCGAGGCTGAGGAGGTCGAGGTCCAGGTCGACCCGAACGATCTGCAGATCGACGTCTACCGGTCTTCGGGGCCGGGCGGCCAATCGGTCAACACAACGGACTCGGCCGTCAGGATCACCCACAAGCCGTCGGGGATCGTCGTCTCGATGCAGGACGAGAAGTCGCAGCTCCAAAACCGGGAGAAGGCGATGCGCGTTCTCCGGGCCCGTATCTACGAGCGCATGATCGCCGAGCAGCAGGCCGAGATCGCCGCCGATCGCAAGTCGCAGGTCGGATCGGGAGAGCGCTCCGAGAAGATCCGCACCTACAACTATCCGCAGGGGCGGGTCACGGATCACCGGGTCAAGCTGACCGCGCACAATCTGGAGGAGATCCTGAACGGCGACCTTCGCGAGTTCACGGATGCGCTCGCCGCCGAGGAAAAGCGTGCGCGCCTCGCTGCGCAGGCCGCCGGCGGCGACTCGACGACCAGCTCCGAGTGAGCACCACGCGCGAGGCCCTCGAGGCCGCGACAGACGCGCTCAGCGCCGCGGGGGTGGACTCACCGCGTCTGGACGCCGAGCTCCTCCTGGCGGAGGCGACCGGAGCGTCCCGCGCGGACCTCGTCGCCTCCCCGGAGGCGCCGATCGACCCGGTGGCCACCCGCGCCTACGCGGAATACGTGAGGCGCCGGCTTCGCCGCGAGCCCGTCGCGTACATCACCGGACGCAAGGGCTTCCGCCGCATCGAGGTCGGCGTGGACCGGCGGGTCCTGATCCCGCGGCCAGAGACGGAGCTTTTAGTGGAGCTGGCTCTCGAGCTGAATCCACGAAGCGTGCTGGATGTCGGAACCGGATCGGGGGCGATTGCGTTCGCCATCGCCGACGAGTTGCCGGAAGCGGCGGTCGTTGCCACGGACATCTACCCAGACGCTCTTGAAGCCGCACGCGAGAACGCGGTGCGCCTCAGCCTCGCGAGCCGCGTGCGGATCGCGCAGGGCTCGCTCGCAACCGGTGCGTTCGACCTGCTCGTCGCAAATCTGCCCTACGTGACGGAACGCGAGTGGCAGGCGCTCGAGCCCGAGCTTCGCGACTGGGAGCCGCGCGGAGCGCTGACACCGGGGCCAACGGGCCTCGAGGCAATCGACGCCCTTCTCGGCGAGCTCAGCGTCACTCCCGCGACAAGCGCGAAGGCGATCGCGTTGGAGGTGGGGGAGGGGCAGGCGCAAACGGTCGCCGACCTGGTGCGCCGGGCAGGCTTCACCGGGATCGAGGTGCGGAAGGACCTGGCCGGCATCGAGCGCGTGGTCGTCGGCCACGCGGAGGTGTGGGTGTGAGCCAGGCCGCGACGCTGGAGGATCCGGAACACGCCCGCGGTGCTCTGACCAAGACGATCGCCTCAGGGGGAGTGGCTGTGTTTCCCGCGGACGGCCTCTATGGGCTGGCGTGCGACCCACTTCGCGCGGATGCGATCGCTCGCATCCACGCTCTCAAGGGCCGCGACGACGGCAAGCCCTCTGCCGTGCTGTTCTTCTCCCCGTTGATCCTGCGCGAGCTGATCTCGAGCCTTGGGGAGCCGACTCGCCACGCGCTGGGCGCCCTTCTCCCGGGCCCCGTAACGGTCGTCGCGCACAACCCTGAGCGGCGCTATCCGCTCGCGTGCCGCGAGGATCCGGAGCGGCTGGGAATCAGGCTGATCGAGAGCCCGCTGGCGGGCGTCGCAACGCCGCTCTTTCAGACGTCGGCGAACCTTGCGGGCCAGCCTCCGCCGTCTCGGTTCGAGGATGTGCCCGAGGAGATCGCCGTGGGCGCCGATCTCGCGATCGACGGCGGCGAGTTGACCGGGCTTCCGTCCACGGTCGTCGACGCGACCGGTTTGGAGCGGGGCGAGGGGTGGGCGATCCTGCGTGAGGGCGGGATGCCGACAGAAGAGGTCCGGCGCAGACTGAGCTAGGCGAGCCGGCCCTCTTTGGCGTCCTCGAGGCTGGTGGCAAAGGCGATGTGGACCATCTTTCCGTCGCGGAGCGTCGCGACGATGAACACTCCCTGCGTCGTCTCGATTCCGCTTGCCCCGCCCACGGCTCGCATCACCGTCTCGATCGCGTACTTGTCCGGGCCGACCTCGTGGAAGGCCTTCGCTTCCAGAGTGACGGTGTCCATGACCTCGAGGAACGACGTCCACCAGCGCCGAAAGCCATCCACGCCGTCGTAGCGCTGGGGTTCCGCGGCCAGCGCTGCGGGAGTCTGCATCTCGAAGTCGGGATGGACGAGCGGCACCAGCGCTTCGTAGCCTTCGGAGCCGAGGCGCTCGAAGCCGGCCTTCAAGAGGTCGATGTCAGAGCTGGCCATGGCGCGAGGGTAGCCCCCGCGCCGGTCTCGGCGCTATCGTCGCCAGCGTGAAGATCGCCGTCGGATCGGACCACGCCGGATTCGAGCTCAAGGAGCTCGTCAGGCCGCTGCTCGAAGAGGGCGGTCACGAGGTCGTGGACGTCGGTACGGACTCCGAAGAGTCCACGGACTATCCGCGTCACGCCGCCGACGCGGCTCGCATGGTCGCCGAAGGCGACGCTGAGCTCGCGGTGCTCGTCTGCGGCTCTGGAGTGGGAGTCTCGATCGTCGCCAACAAGGTCGACGGGGTGCGCGCCGTGAACGCGCACGACGCCGAGGAGGCCGAGATGAGCCGCCGCCACAACAACGCGAACGTCCTCGCGCTCGCCGGCAGGCGCCTGACGCCCGACGAGGCTCGCCCGATCGTCGAGACCTTTCTCAAGACCGACTTCGAAGGCGGGCGCCACGAACGCCGCGTCGATCAGATAGCCGCCGTCGAGCGCGGCGAGAAGCCCTAGGCCGTGCTCTCCTCCACCCGGGCGAAGTCCCTGGTGGGCGTGGTCGTCGCGGTTGCGGCGCTGGTCGGGATCGGCGTCCCGGCGCTCGAAGAGGACTCCCAGACGGAGGACGAGGCGATTGCGGGTGTCCTGGCCACGATCGCTTCCGGCGAGCCGCTTCCCTACGAAGAGGACGGCCAGACGTTTCAAAACCGGGAGGGACTGCTTCCATCGCAGCCGATCGGCTATTACAGCGAGTACACGGTCGAGACTCCGGGCTCGGCTGATCGCGGCGCTCGCCGCCTCGTGATCGGCGACGGCGGCGAGATCTATTACACGGACGACCACTACGCCTCGTTCACCCAGATCGACCCCGCGGACTACGGCCAGTGAGAACCGTCACCTTCACCGACAGCGCACCGGATCTGGATGGCTTCGAGGTCCTGACGATCGAGGGCGACTCGATCGAGTCGAAGGAGGAGCTTCTCGACACGATCGCCGAGGGGTTCGGCTTCCCAGATTGGTTCGGCCGCAACTGGGACGCGCTGGAGGAGTGCCTCCGCGACCTGGATGCCGTTAATGACGGCTACGCGCTCGTGATCACAGACGCGACGGCGATCTGGGCGGAACATCCAAGGATCTCGGGCACCCTCGTCGAGGTCTGGCTCGATGCCGCCGCCGACGGCGCCGACCGCGGGGTCGAGCTCCGTCTGGTCTTCGAGTGGTAGTCAGACGCCGGCGACCGCGCAGACCGAGCCCACGAACAGCTTGCGCGCATCCTCGAGCTCGCGGGTCCCGCCGCGCTCGATGCGCTCGAGCGTGAGGCCCTCGAGGCCCGCGATGAGAAGGGTGGTCACGGCGCCCACGTTCGCCTTGGCAACGGGCGGGTTCGCTTCGAGCAGCAGGCCCGAGATGACCTCCCGCCACGCCGCCTTGATCTCGCGCAGGATGTCCCGGATGCCGGAATCGACGACCGAGACGGCGTTTAGGTCGAAGTAGACGCGGGGGAGACGCTCGTCGCGCTCGATCAACGACCACAGGGCGCCCGCCGCGCCCTCGACGATCTCCTCGACCGTCGAGGCGCCCTCGAGCCCGTCGAGCACCTCGCGCGTGATCTCCTGGCCGAGTTCCCGGCCGGCGGCCGCCACGAGCCCGTCCTTCGAGCCGAAGTGATACGAGACGAGGGGCTTCGACTCTCCGGACGCGGCGGCGACCTTGCCGATCGTGAGCCCGGCGAAGCCCGACTCCTTCAGCACCTCCAGGCAGCCTTCGAGGATGCGCTCACGAGCGCCCGTAGATGGCCGGCCGGGCCCGGCCCTCGGTATCGCGGCCGCCTCCAATCCGTCCTCAGACAGCGGCCGGCTCGCCCAGCATGGCCGGGTCGAGGCCCATCGCCGCGAGCTTCTTCGAGAGCGCCTTCGTGGCGTAGGCGAAGATCTCGGACGAGTGGTAGAAGGGTGTGTCGAAGTCGTAGGGGTCGTCGACCCACGGCGGCACGAACACGAGGGGCGCGACCGGCAGGCACTCCTTGAGGGTCGCGACGACCGTGTCCGCGTTCTTCTGGTCGGCCTTGATCGCGTCGGCGAGGAACTTGACGCCGAAACCGACGTGGCGCGACTCGTCGCGGTTGACCGCGGTGAAGCCCTGGACGAACCCGGGGAACCAGCCGTTGTCCTTGAGGGACTTGATCATGAAGCGAGCGGCGGTCAGCGCGAGCATTCCCTCGATCACGATCATGTAGACGGTCACGCCGCGGACGAGCGCGTCGAAGTTGGAGGGATCCTTGCGGAGGTCCTCCGCGCACTCGTGGAGGATTCCGTCGAACATCGTCTCCCAGTCCTTGTTGACGACGTAGCGATGCTGGTTCAGCTGCTCGGCGATCCCCTCCGCGTCGGAGTTGAAGACCTCGCGGTAGAAGCGGTCCCAGAAGACCACGTGCTTGGCCTCGTCCGAGATCTGCGTCGTGAGGAACAGCTGCGCCTCCTTCTGCGGAGCGGCGATCGCGAAGGGAAGGAGCTCCACCGTCACGCGGTCCTCCGCGATGAAGAACTCGGAGAACCCGAACGCGAGGAACTTGCGCACCTCGTCGGTGAACATGTCCGGGTCTGCCCATTGGCGGGCGTCCTCGGTGAAGTCGAAGTCCTCCGTCGACCAGTGTTGGCGCTGCCAGCGCGTGAAGAGCTTTTCGTATGACGGAGCGGCCTCGATGATGCGGTCGAGCCCCGACATCACCTTGTCGATATCGCCGTCGAGGAGGACCTGAAGGGCCTCGTCCTCCGATTCCGTCGTCGCGCCGTTGGACTGAGTGCTCGCTGTATCGCTCACGAATTGCCTTTCCGGTGGGGTGAGGGAGATTGAGGGCATTTATTTACCATACGATCAATAAATAGTCAAGGCTCTCCGGTCGGCGGGTGTCGTCTCGAGGTACCGATGGCATCTTCAGACGACTCTCGGCGTTCGCGGGCGCTTGATCTAGGCTGCGCGCGTGAGCGCGGTGCCTGAGCGAGTGGATCCGATTGCGGCCGACGACCGCGCGCAGAGGCTTGTCGGGACGGTTCACGGCACCATCGTCAGCGCGAGCGTTTTCGCGATCTCGGGCGGCGTCGATTCGCTCACGCCCCTCGAGGCAGGGCTCTACGTCCTTTCAACCGTCGTTGTCTTCTGGCTCGCTCACGCATGGGGGCACGTGCTCGGCTTCCGAGCGGCAGGCCATCCGGAGCACGGTGCCATCGAATGCCTAAAGGACCAGTTCCCGATCGTCGAAGCCGCGGGCCCGCCGTTGGCGGCGCTGGCGATCGCGGGCGCGCTTGGGTCGAGTGACGAGAACGCGGTCAACATCGCCATGGCCGTCTGCGTGGGCCAACTCGGCCTGCTCGGGGCGGGGGTTGCCCGTCGCGAGGGCTTGCCTCCGCATCGAGTCGCGATTACGGCCGCGGGTTGCGCGGCGCTGGGCTTGGTGATGGTGGCGCTCAAGGCAATTGTTCATTGACCGACCCGCTCCGTCGCGGCTCATCCGTAACGTGTCAACCTGATCCAACGCCTGCGATAACGAGCCACCAGGAGCCCGCCCATGACCGAACTTCCCGACGACTTTCAGACTGCCCCTCTCGCCGAGGTCGATCCCGAGATCGCGCAGGTGCTCGACCGCGAGCTCGCGCGCCAGCAGGGCACGCTCGAGATGATCGCCTCCGAGAACTTCGTCCCCCAGGCCGTGCTCGACGCAGCCGGCTCCGTGCTGACCAACAAGTACGCCGAGGGCTACCCGGGACGCCGCTACTACGGGGGCTGCGAGGAAGTGGACGTCGGCGAGCAGTTGGCGATCGACCGGGCGAAGTCGCTCTTCGGCGCCGAACACGCGAACGTCCAGCCGCACGCGGGTGCCCAGGCCAACAACGCCGTCTACATGGCGATGCTCGACCCCGGCGACAAGATCATGGGCTTAAAGCTCGACCACGGCGGCCACCTCACCCACGGGATGAAGCTGAACGTCTCGGGGAAGCTGTATGAGATCGCCGCGTACGGCGTCTCACAAGACGACTACCGGATCGACATGGACGAGGTTCAGCGCGTCGCCGAAGCGGAGCGCCCGAAGCTGATCGTCACCGGGTGGTCGGCCTACTCGCGCCAGCTCGACTTCGCGCGGTTCCGCGAGATCGCCGATTCCGTCGGCGCAAAGCTCATGTGCGACATGGCGCACTTCGCTGGGCTCGTCGCCGCCGGCGAGCACCCGAACCCGGTGGAGCACTGCGACGTGGTCACCACCACCGTCCACAAGACGCTCTGCGGCCCCCGCTCGGGCCTGATCCTCTGCCGCGAGGAGCTCCAGAAGGACATCGACCGCTCGATCTTCCCCGGCCAGCAGGGCGGTCCGCTGATGCACATCATCGCTGCGAAGGCCGTGGCGCTCCGCATCGCGGCGACCGAGCCCTTCCGCGAGCGTCAGCGCCAGACCGTGGCCAACGCCCGCGCGTTTGCGGACGGTCTGATCCAGGGTGGCGTCGAGGTTCTCACGGGCGGGACGGACACCCACCTCGTGCTCGTGGATCTGAACCCGACCGGGCTCGACGGCCAGGAGGGCGAGGACCGGCTCGACCAGGTCGGAATCACCGTGAACCGCAACGCGATCCCGTTCGACGAGCGGCCGCCGATGAATCCGTCGGGCCTACGTATCGGAACGCCTGCGCTGACGACGCGCGGACTCGGCGAAGACGACATGCGCGAGATCGCTGACGTGATCTCGGTCGCGCTTTCGGACCGGTTCGAGGACGAGAAGGACGCGCTGTCCGAGCGCACCAAGATCCTGATGGACCGCTACCCGCTGTATCCGCAACTTTCGCCGCTCGCAACGGCGTAGAGCGCATAGACCGGCGTCGAAACTAGGCTCACGCCCCATGCGGGTTTGGGTCGACTGCACAGCCGCCGCGCACCCGCTGGTGCTGCGGCCGATCATCGAGCGTCTGCGCTCGCGCGGGCATGAGGTCGAGATCACCACGCGCGAATACGGTCAGACCGTCGGCATCCTGGAGCGCCTCGGCCTCGATCACACCGTCGTCGGGCGCCACGGCGGCGGTTCGCTCGTCCGCAAGGGCTCGGCCCTTGCCGGCCGCAGCGCACAGCTCGCCCTCTGGGCTCGCCCCAAGCACTTCGACCTCGCCGTCGCCCACGGCTCTGTGGACCTGGCGGTCGTGTCCAAGACGCTCCGCATTCCCTCGGCTCAGATGCAGGACTACGAGCACGCGGGCCTCCAGCGCAAGCTGGCGTGGAAGGCGGCCCGCCGCGTTCTCGTGCCCGATGCGATTCCTGTCGAGGCGATGGTTGAGGCGGGCGCGGCCGAGGAGAAGCTCGTCCGCTACCCGGGGCTCAAGGAGGACTACTACCTCGCTGACTTCGAGCCTTCGCCGCGCGTCCTGTCCGACCTCGGGCTGCCGGAGCTCGGCGTCTCGTCAAACAGGATGGACGACCGCGTCCTCGTCGTGGTTCGCCCGCCGCCCGAGACCTCCGAGTACCACGCCCAGAACGACCTTTATGAGGGCGTCCTCGACAGGCTCGCCTCAGAGGACGCCGCGGTCGCCGTGCTCATCCCGCGCACCGAGGAGCAGCGCGCGCAGGCGGAGGCGCGCACGAACCCGCGCCTGGTCGTGCCCCGCGAGGCGATCGACGCGCAGAGCCTCATCGCCTACTCGGACCTCGTCGTTTCGGCGGGCGGGACGATGAACCGCGAAGCGGTCGCTCTTGGGACCCCCGTGCGGACGATCTTCACGGGCGAGCTCGGCGCCGTCGACGCAAAGCTGATGGAGGAGGAGCTGCTGCTGCCGCTCGACGACCCCGCCGGACTCGAGCTCTCGAAGCGCGCGACGCCCGCGGGGGTTCAGAATCCCCGAGATGCCGACCTTCTCGTCGACGGGATCCTCGGTGCGCTGGGGGAATAGAGCGCGATGCTGATCGACGTCGTGCCCGAGACGATCGACGCGGTCTACGCGTTCTTCGTCGCCGCCATCCTCGCGCTGGTCCTCGTTCCGGCCTCCGAATGGATCGCGCGGCGGATTGGCGCGATCGACATTCCGAACGCGCGGAGCCTCCACGTCGAGCCGACGCCGAAGCTCGGCGGGCTCGCGATCCTGATCGGCGTCCTCGTCGCCGGGATCCTCTTCTTGCCGATGGGGGATGGACCGCTCGGCGAGGAAACGCGCGCGATCCTGGCGGGCGCCATCGCCATCGCCGCGGTCGGTGTCATTGACGACATCTTCGATCTCCACGCCGCCATCAAGCTCCTGGGCCAGATCGGCGCGACGATCATCCCGGTCTCCGCCGGCGTGACGGTCACGGCGTTCACGCTCCCGTTCCTCGGCGGCGTCGATCCGTCGGGAGTCGACCTGGTCGGGTCGATCGACCTGGGGGAGGCCCTCACCGTCTTCGGGATCGTTGCGATCGTGAACATCATCAACCTGACGGATGGGGTCGACGGCCTGGCTGCGGGCGTCTGCGTCATCTCGGCGGCCTCGCTGGCGATCATCGCCCTCTCGCTCGACCGCAACTCGGCGGGCGTGCTCGCCGCTCTGACAGCCGGTGCCGCGCTCGGCTTCCTCCGGCACGGATTTCCACCCGCCTCGAGCTTCATGGGCGACACGGGCTCCAACCTCCTCGGCTTCCTGCTCGGGGTCATCGCCATCCAGGGAGCGCTGAAGACCAATGCCGTCGTCGCCCTCTTCCTGCCGCTGATCGTGTTGATGGTCCCGATCCTCGACACCGGCTTCGTCGTCGCCAAGCGGATCAAGTACCGACGGCCCATCTACGAGGCTGACCGTTCCCACTTTCACCATCGCATGGCGAACCTGGGGTTCTCGCAGCGCCGGACGCTCGCCTACCTCTACGGCTGGGCGCTGGTCATGGCGGCGCTCGCACTGGCGCTGCGCTTCGTCCCCTACTCGGATGACGCCGGCAACTTCGACCCCGCCTGGACAGCGCTGATGATCGCCTTCATGCTGATCGCGCTGGCGGCGAGCGTCTACTTGATCTACGTCCTGGAGATCTTGAAGCTCCGCGGGATCCGCTCCCGGCAGCTCGCGGCGGCCAGGCCGGGCGCGGTGCCCAAATCCGAGGTCGACGAAGGGGTTGCGCGCGAGCTGGAGACCGGGAGCTTCGCCACGATCGACCCTGATACCGGCGAGTTCCGCGAGCTCAATCCGGAGACCGGCGAGTTCGAGGCGCTGCCGCCGCCCTGACGGGTGTCACAAACCTGTTACAAGCGCCGGTGGTTACAAGCGTTATTGGATATATTCGTCTGGGCCGCACCGGCTCGGCGCTTAGCGCCCCCCGGAGCGGCTATCTCCGTCTTTTGAGCCACAAATCTCACCTTTAAGTGTCTTCTCCAACCCCTTCCGACTCGGATGAGTCAAGAACCCCCCACGAGGATGGATGCCGCCACCGCCGGCATGTCTCTTCTCGGAACGATGGTGGGATGCGGAGCGGTCGGATTAGGGCTCGGCTCGCTGGTTGGCCTGGCCGCGCCACTGGGGCTGCTTGGCCTGTTCGTCGGAATCGTCGGGGGCATGGTCCTTGTCCACGCTCGCTTTAAGCGGATCTGAGCGGGCCGGCGCGGGAGCTTCGGCGATCGTCCGCAACCTCGATCTCGTCCTGCTCGCCGCCGCGCTGCCGGTTTTCATCGCCGCGGACTGGCCGATGCTCGGCTACGCGGTTGCCGCGATTGCCTGGATCGCGCAGCGCCTCGCTCTCGCGTACACGAACACGCGCATCGCTCGCAGCCTTGCGGCCGGCAACCGGCGCGACGCCTTCCGCACCAAGGCGATCTCGTCGATGGGCCGCGTCTGGCTCGTCTCGGTCGCGGCACTTCTCGTCGGGCTCTTCGCCGACCGTGAAGACGGCCTGGCGGCTGCGCTTCTTCTAACCGCGCTGTTCACGATCCAGCTCTTCTCGCAGGCGCTCACTGGCGGAAGCGAGGCATCCGCATGAGCCGGAAGGCCAAGATCTTCATCGGCATCGCCCTCTACCTCGTGATCCTCGGCGTGCTCGTTTTCGTCGTGGGGAGCGATGGAAAGAACGACGAGTTCCAGCCACAGAACGAGTTCTTCCTGGACCCGTGGATCACGATCGACATCGCGGGCATCGACTTCTCAATCAACAAGGCCGTCCTCTACCTCCTCCTCGCGACCGGCGCGACGATCGGCGCGATGTCCTTCATCGCGAACCGGATGCAGCGCGAGCCGAACAAGACCCAGATTGCGGTCGAGCTCGCCTACGACCTGACGCGGAACAACATCGCCGGGGACAACCTCGACGAGAAGATGACGCTCCGGTGGTTTCCGTTCCTGGCGACGCTCTTCTTCTTCATCTGGTTCTCGAACATGATCGGCTACCTGCCGCTGCCGACCAACACCGAGCATCCGATCGACGTCTTCGGCCTCGAGATCCCTGCTTTTGCGCTCTACGCCGCGACCGCCAACCTCTCCATCCCACTCGTTCTGACCCTGGTGGTCTTTGGCTCGTACCACGTCGAGGGAATCCGGGCAAAGGGCTTCTTCCCTTACCTCGCCAGCTGGCTGCCCCCGGGGATCGAGAACATGAACGTGTTCGCAAAGGCCTTCTTCTTCGGCATCGAGGCGATCTCGCACGTCGCCCGCCTCATCTCCCTCTCGGTGCGGCTCTTCGCGAACATCCTCGCGGGACACCTGCTCCTCTTGTTCATGGGAGGTGGCCTCGCGGTCCTGCTCGGCGTCGCAGCCCTTGGCCTCTTCACGCTGCCCCTGGCGTTCTTCTTCTTCCTCCTGGAGGTGGGCCTGATCGCAACGCTTCAGGCATTCATCTTCGCAACCCTTACCGCCATCTATCTCGGCGGCGCGACCTCGGAGACCCATTAGCGATGGGCCAAACGGACATTCCTCACACAAGTAACATCTTGTTACAAGCTAAGATACATACAGACTGTATGTCCAATAGAAAAGGAGCAACACGATGGATTTCCTGATCCCCCTAGCGGAGGTGACCGACGACGGTCTCAAGTCGATCGCTCTCGGCGTCGGTGCGGGACTGGGCTCGATCGGCGCCGGCATCGGCATCGGCATCATCTTCGGCGCGGAGATTGAGTCAGTCGCCCGCCAGCCCGAGATGAAGGACGAGCTCCAGCAGATCCGCTGGCTCGGCTTCGCCCTGACCGAGGCTGTCGCCTTCTACACGTTCATCTTCGGCCTGATCGCCTTCTTCCTCTAGGCCGCCCGCGTGGAGTACCTGACCGACATAAACGGGCTCCTGCCCATTGCCGCGGAGGAAGAGGGCGGCAGCTTCCTGGTCTCACCGGGCCTCGGCCTGATGATCTGGACGCTGGTCCTCTTTCTGTTCACGTTGTGGTTCTTGAAGCGCAACGTCTTTCCGAAGATCGCTGAAGCGCTCGAGAAGCGAGCTAATGCCGTCCGCGAGAACATCGAGGCATCGGAGCGCCAGCGCGCCGAGGCCGACGACATCCTCAAGGAGTACCGCGCCCGCCTGAAGGAGGCCCGCGAGCAGGCCGACGACATCTCGGCTCGAGCCCGCAAGTCGGCGGACAACGCCGTGTCAGAGGCGACCGCAGAAGGCAAGGCCAAGCGCGAGGAGCTCGTCGCTGCCGCGCGCAAGGACATCGAGGCGGAGACGCGCCGCTCGCTCGACTCGATCCGCCGCGAGGTGGCGGACCTGACCGTGCTGGCAACCGAGAAGGTCACGAAGAAGTCGCTCACCGATGAGGACCACCAGAAGCTCATCGAAGAGGCGCTTTCGGAGCTGGACTTCTCAGCTCTGGCCGGCGCGGAGCGCTCGGAGTAGCGGAAGGCAGCCCTATGGAAGAGATCGCACGTGTATACGGCGACGCCTTGTTCGACGTCGCCAAAGAAGAGGACAAGATCGACGAGATCCGCACGGAGCTCGGCGAGTTCGCCGATGCGATCTCAGACGATCGCGATCTGCAGGTGTTCTTCTTCAGCCCCTTCTTCTCATCTCAAGAGAAGCGGGACGGCATCGAGAAGGCGGTCGGTGGCGCCTCGGACGAGTTCTCGAACTTCTTGGCGCTCCTCGCCGAGAAGCACCGCATGCCTGCCATCTTCCGCATCCGCACCTACTACGACGAGCTCTGGGCGGAGGAGAACAAGCGCCTCGAGGTCCGCATCACCAGCGCTGTGCCGCTTTCGGATGAAGTCGTCAAGCGCGTGGGTGACGAGATCGAAAACCAGACGGAACGCAAGATCGACTTGGAGGCCAACGTCGACGAGGAGATCCTCGGCGGCCTTGTCCTTCGCGTAGGGAACATGGTGCTCGACGCCAGCCTGCGCGAGAAGCTGAACAGACTGAGAAAGGAAGTCGCGCAGGCGGTCTGACCGCCTGGCGCGACTCATGAAAAGGAGCTGAAAGCAGTGGAGATTCGCCCAGACGAGATCGGCAACATCCTGCGAGACCGGATTCAGGATTTCGACACCGACGAGCAGCAGCTCTCGGAGGTCGGCACCGTCCTTCAGGTCGCAGACGGCATCGCTCGCGTCCATGGCCTCGAGAACTGCATGGCACTCGAGATGCTCGAGCTGCCGCATGACGTGACGGGCCTTGCCCTGAACCTCGAGCAGGACAACGTCGGCGCCGTGCTCTTCGGAGAGTGGGACCAGGTCGTCGAAGGCGACGAGGTCAAGCGCACCGGCAAGCTGCTCGAGATCCCCGTAGGCGAGGAGCTCCTCGGCCGCATGGTCGACCCGCTCGGGCGCCCGCTGGACGATAAGGGAGAGATCAACGCGACCGAGACCCGCCCCGCCGAGTTCAAGGCCCCGGGCGTCGTTTCGCGCCAGCCGGTCGTGGAGCCCCTCCAGACGGGGCTCAAGGCGATCGACGGGATGATCCCGATCGGCCGCGGTCAGCGCGAGCTGATCATCGGCGACCGCCAGACCGGCAAGACCGCGGTTGCGATCGACACGATCATCAACAACAAGGACTCGGACGTCGTCTGCATCTACGTCGCGATCGGCCAGCGCATGTCGACCGTCGTCCAGGTTCAGAAGATGCTCGAGGACGCGGGCGCGATGGACAACACGATCATCGTCGCCGCCCCGGCCGATGAGGCGGCCCCGATCAAGTTCATCGCTCCGTACGCGGGTTGCGCGATGGGCGAGCACTTCCTCTACAACGGCAAGCACGCGCTCTGCATCTACGACGACCTGACCAAGCACGCGTTCGCCTATCGCCAGATGTCGCTGCTCCTGCGGCGCCCGCCGGGCCGTGAGGCATACCCGGGAGACGTCTTCTACCTCCACTCGCGCCTTCTGGAGCGCTCGGTGAAGCTGAACGACGACCTGGGTGGCGGCTCTCACACCGCGCTTCCGATCATCGAGACGCAGGCGAACGACGTGTCCGCCTACATCCCGACGAACGTCATCTCGATCACCGACGGCCAGATCTTCCTGGAGTCGGATCTCTTCTACTCGGGCGTCCGGCCGGCGATCAACGTCGGTATCTCGGTCTCCCGAGTCGGAGGAAACGCGCAGACGAAGGCGATGAAGAAGGTCGCCGGAAAGCTGCGACTGGAGCTCTCCCAGTTCCGCGACCTGGAGGCTTTCGCGCAGTTCGGATCAGAGCTCGATCCCGAGACTCAGGCATCCCTTGCCCGAGGCGAGCGCCTGGTCGAGATGCTCAAGCAGAACGAGCGCAAGCCGCTCTCGGTCGGCGAGCAGGTCGTTTCGATCTACGCCGGCACCGGCGGCCACCTCGACCGGTTGAAGACCGAGCGGGTCCATGACTTCATCGATTCGGCGATCAGCCGCCTGAAGTCGGAGAATGAGGACCTTCTCAAGCGCCTGAACGACGGCGACTGGGGCGACGACGTTGAGAAGGAGCTCGACGACGCTCTCTCCGAGGCCGTCGACGACTTCGGGCCCGACCTCGACGAGGACGGGCAGCCGCTCGAAGAGGGCGAGTCCGACCGGATCAAGTCCGAGGAGGAGCGCGAGAAGGGCAGCCACGTCGAGAGCGATGACTCCGACGACGACTCGGATGACGACGACTCTGCTGACGACGACTCCGACGATTCGGACGACGGCGACTCGAACGACGACGAGGAGAAGAGCGAGAGCTCGTAACCCATGGCGACGCGCAAAGAAGTCACAGCGCGGATCAACTCCGTCAAGAACATCCGCAAGATCACGCGGGCGATGGAGATGGTCGCGGCTGCGCGCCTGAGGCGCGCGGAGCAGCGGATCGAGCACATGCGCCCCTACGCGCAGGCGATCCGCAAGCTGACGCGCGAGGTCGCCGAGGGCGACAAGGAGATGGCGAAGCGCATCCCGCTCATGGAGACGCGCGACGTCTCGACGGTCGGCGTCGTGCTCGTGACCGGCGACCGTGGGCTGGCGGGAGCCTTCAACACGCAGATCATCCGGGAGGGTGTTCGCTTGAAGCGCGAGTACCAGCGCGAGGACTCAGCTGAGATCGAGTACCGCGTCGTCGGCCGCCGCGGCTCGTCGACCATGACCTTCCGCGGCGAGAACGTCGTCGAGTCGTATGTGGGATTCACCGAGCGCCCGGCGTTCACCGACGCCCGCAACATCTCGCGCGACCTGACGGCGGCCTTCCGTGACGGCGACGTCGACAAGGTCGACCTCGTCTACAACCGCTACGTCTCGCCGCTCACGCAGTACGTGCGCCGCCAGACGCTCCTGCCGATGTCCGAGGCCGAGGTATTCGGCGAAGGCATCCCGGAGGAGGAGGGCTACTCGGACGAGGAGCTGGCCGAGTCGCACCAGCGCTCGGACATGATCCACGAGCCCGACGCGGAGACACTCTTGCCAATGCTGATCGAGGAGTACGTGGACCTCTCGGTCTATCGCGCGCTCCTCGAGTCGTCCGCGTCGGAGCTGGGCGCGCGGATGACAGCGATGCGTTCCGCGTCTGAGAACGCGGAGGAGATGATCGACGACCTGACCCGCGAGATGAACCGGGTTCGCCAGTCGGAGATCACCCAGGAAATTCTTGAAGTAGTCGCGGGCGCCGAGGCGCTCGGTTAAGGAGAAACAGAAATGTCTGAACACGAGACCAACGGCGAGACCACAGAAGAGAACGGCGGCGGTACCGCGACGGAAACCGAGGGCTCCAGCTCGAACGGAGCGTCCTCGAACGGCGAAACCAACGTCGGTCGCGTCGATCAGGTGCTTGGCGTCGTTGTCGACATCTCGTTTCCGGGCGAGCTCCCGGAGATCTACTCCGCTCTCAAGATCGAGATCGAGGAGTCCGACGAGCGCGCCGGAATGGATCTGACCCTGGAGGTGCAGCAGCACCTTGGGGACGACCGTGTCCGCACGGTCGCCATGGACGCGACCGACGGCCTCCAGCGCGGGGACGATGTGATCGACACGGGCGGCCCGATCTCGGTCCCCGTGGGCGAGAACACGCTTGGCCGCATCTTCAACCTCCTCGGCGAGCCGATCGACGACATGGGCGATGTCGAAACGGAGGAACGCTGGCCGATTCACCGCGCTGCACCGAGCGTCGAAGACCTGGCTCCCGCGCAGGAGATCCTCGAAACGGGGATCAAGGTCATCGACCTCCTGGCTCCATACGCAAAGGGCGGCAAGGTCGGCCTCTTCGGCGGCGCCGGAGTAGGCAAGACCGTTCTCATCCAGGAGCTGATCCGCTCCATCGCCGAGGAGCACGAAGGCCTTTCGGCTTTCTGCGGCGTCGGCGAGCGCTCGCGCGAGGGCAACGACCTCTGGCTCGAGATGAAGGAGTCGGGGGTCATCGACAAGACGATGCTCGTCTTCGGCCAGATGAACGAGCCGCCCGGCGCGCGACTGCGAGTCGCGCTGTCAGGCCTCACGATGGCCGAGTACTTCCGCGAGCAGGGCGGCCAGGACGTGCTGCTCTTCATCGACAACATCTTCCGCTTCGTCCAGGCGGGCTCCGAGGTGTCGGCTCTCCTCGGCCGCATGCCGTCGGCCGTCGGCTACCAGCCCACGCTCGAGACCGAGATGGGTGAGCTCCAGGAGCGGATCTCGTCGACGACGAAGGGCTCGGTTACGTCGATCCAGGCCGTTTACGTCCCGGCGGACGACCTCACCGACCCGGCACCGGCTTCGGTGTTCGCGCACCTGAATGCCACGACGACGCTGTCACGATCGATCTCGGAGAAGGGGATCTACCCGGCGGTGGATCCGCTCGACTCGACGTCGACGATCCTCAAGCCGGACATCCTCGGCGAGGACCACTACAAGACGGCAACCGACGTTCAGGAGACGCTCCAGCGTTATCGCGAGCTCCAGGACATCATCGCGATTCTCGGAATCGACGAGCTCTCAGACGACGACAAGCAGGCGGTGAACCGGGCGCGCAGGATCGAGCGCTTCCTCTCGCAGCCGTTCTTCGTCGCCGAGGCCTTCACCGGCCGCTCCGGCGAGTTCGTCTCGGTGTCCGACACGGTCGCCGGGTTCCGCGCCATCCTCGACGGCGAGCACGACGACCTGCCCGAGGGCGCCTTCTACATGAAGGGCTCGATCGATCAGGTCACCGGCGACGATGAGAAGGCCGAGAAGGACGAGAGCGTCGAGCGCGAGAAGGCCGAGTCCGACGAGCGCAAGGAGAAGGAAGCCGAGGAAGCCGAGCGCAAGGCCGACGAAGGCGACGACTCCGAAGACTCGGACTCGGGAGACGAGAGCTAGGCCTTGGCCGAGGAGCATCGATTCGAAGCGGAGGTCCTTACCCCTGAAGGGGAGGTCTTCCGCGGTGAGCTCTGGCAGCTCTCAACGCGCACCTCTGTCGGCGAGGTCGGCATCCGCGCGCGTCACGCACCGCTGGTCGCCCGCCTGGTCCCGAACGAGTTGCGCCTGTACGAGTCCGAGGGCGCCGAGCCCGATGCGCGATTCGCGCAGGGCGAGGGCTGGCTCGAGGTGTTCGCGAACCGCGCGCGCGTCCTCATCGCTGAGGCCGTCGAGCCCGACAAGCTCGACACATCGGACCTGAAGGCCAAGCTCGAGGACGCCGAAAAGCGCCTCGAAGAGGCCGAGGAAGGCTCAGCCGCCGAAGAGCAGGCCGAGCGCGAGAAGGCCCGCGCCGAGGCCTTCATCAAAATCGCCGAAGGTTCTTAAGTCTTCGATTCCGCGGAGGGTTGTACGTCCTATGGACGTCGAAGTCTCCGCTTAAGTTGCTCGGTGAGCGAGCGCCGCCTTGAGTCGTCGGAGCACTCCTAGCCCGTCGTCGCCTATCTGCCGGCCCGTAACGGGCATCACTTCGACCCCTTTCGCCTGCAATTCGGCGATTTTCAGCCTGTCTCGCTCGAATGCCACCCTGCCTGAGTGCCCATCCCACCCATCGACCTCCACGGCAAACCGAAGGTTCTCCCACACGAAGTCGAGCTCCGGCCCGAAAGCCTTTGAATTCGTTTCGTAGCCGTTGATCCCGTTCTCGCGCAATAGCCGTAGAAAGGCTCGCTCTCCCTCCGAGCGGGTACGCCGCGGCCCGCCTGGCAGCGCCAGCACGCGGCGTAGGCGCGGCACTCCTCGCTTCCCCGGGTTCCTCGAGACCTGCGCTTCCAGTTCTCCCTCATTTGCGAGACCGCGGAACTTCATCTCGCCCACGAGTGCCTCGTACGCGTAATCGTCGTCGATGAGCGCAGCGCAGTCGAGAACAGTCCGTGGCGGGCTCGTCACGCGCATTCGGTGGCGAACGCGCACGTCGGCACCTGTCAGGTCTGCCCGCACCACGTGAATCCGCGGACGCTCGACTCTTCGATCGGCTGGCACACACACCCACGGGAACGCAGTCGAGGAGTAGCTCCGCACTTTCCAGAGATGAGCGGCGGTGAAGCAGCTGAGCGTGGCCTTTCCCTTCAATGCAAGAAGGGCCGCCTGTGCCAGGGCATGTTCCGATGGCACCGCACCAACCAGGTACACGCCGCGATGAAGCTCCACGAGCCTCCCTTGCCGGAGCCGCGTCGCGATCTGGTCGCGCGTGACGCCGAGCGGTAGGAGCTGCCAGCGCGCAACGACCCCGTTCTGACGAGACGCCAAGCGCCAGATCACTCGATCGGGTGATTCACCGGAGGGTTGAACGTGCATGCGACGTACAACCCTCCGCCCAGCGTCCGCGCCCCCTTCGACCACTAGATTCATCTGTTTGGACGAGCGTCTTCTCACCGAGAAGCTGATCGGCTTCGACTCTTCGAACGCGCAGGGCGTAAGGCTCTGTGCGGGATTTGTGCGTGGCTGGCTCGAGGCTCGGGATGTGACCGTTCATGAGCTCACCGTGCGCGACCTGCCGGTACTCGTCGCGGATGCCGGCGCGCCCGAGGCGCCGATCACGGTGTTGCTCCACGGTCACATGGACGTGGTGCCCGGCCACGGCGAGCAGTTCGAGCCGCGCGTCGAAGGCGATCGCCTGTACGGGCGTGGCGCTTATGACATGAAGGGCGGCCTCGCGGCCCTCATGCTTTCGATCGCCGACCTCCAAGGCGTGGAGGGCGTCAGGTGCCGGCTCGGCATCGTTCCCGACGAAGAGTCTGAAGAAGAGCAGGACCGCGGGGCCGACCTGCTCGTCGATGAGGGATTCAGCGGGGATTTCGCCATCACCGGCGAACCAACGGACATGCTCGTAGGAGTCGCAGCCAAGGGCGTCTACGCCATGCGCATAAACGTGGGCGGTCTCGCAGCACACGGCGCCACGCCCTGGCTTGGGCGCAACGCGATCCTTCGCGCCATCGAGGTCTTCCGCGAGATCGAATCTCTACCCTTTGCCCAGGAGAGCTCGGAGCTCTACGACCGCCCCTCGATAAACCTAGGACGCATCCTCGGGGGCGATGCGCTCAACAAGGTGCCAGACGCTTGCGTGATCGATGTCGACGTTCGCTACCTGCCGGAGCAGGAGCCCGAGACCATCCTTCAGCAGGTCTCCTCGATCGAGGGCGCTGAAGTGATCTCCACCTTTCATCGCCCGCCCGCCTTGGTCGATCCGCAGTCGCCGTTCGTCTCGGCGCTGCGTGACGCCGCCTCGCCGCATCACCCCGAAGAGGTCACGACGATCGGCCGCCACGGCGCCTCCGACGCGGTCTCGTTCCTCAAGGCAGGCATCCCGACGGTCGAGTTCGGGCCCTCCGGCGCGGGCCACCATGGCCCCGACGAGTGGGTCTCGATCCCGTCGCTCGCGAGCTATCGCCGCACGATTTCCGACTTCGTCGCCTCGTTGCCCACCCGGATGGACGGAGGGCCGCCGGCATGACCGACGACGAGCTCCCCGAGGATCAGGACGCACCCGAGGACGACGAGGCTCCCGACCTGCCACCGCCCTCGACCTTCGCCGGGAAGGCGCGCAAGGCAGAGGAGGAGGGCGACGGCGAGGAAGCCGTAGCGGAGCCCGATCCCGCCGACGAGCAGGAAGAGCCGCCGGACGAGTTCGCCTTCGATGAGGAGGACGAAGACGCCGACGAAGCCGAAGAACCGGACGCCGAAAGCGGCGAAGAGCCCGCCGTCGACGACACGATCGTCGTTTCCGCCTCCGAGATCAGCTCTGCGACCGTCGAGGCGGACACCCTCACCCTCGCGGACATCGAGGCACAACGCGAAGCCGCACACGCGGGCCTGTCGGCGCGAGCGAAGAAGTCTTCGTTCTCCCATGATGTGACCACCGGCTCGCACAAGGTCCAGCCGCCGGCAGCGAAGCCGCCGGCAGCAGAGGCGGCTGCCGGCTCGGGCGACGAGGACGACGAAGGAGTCGGCAAGCCGCCCAAGCGCCGCATCGGCTGGCGGTTCACCGCAGCCGCGTTCGTGATCGTGTGCTCGATGGCGGCTGCGACCGCGGTCTCGTTCCTTCTCTTCCTCAACGACATCGCAAAGGGCCTCAACGACTCAGAACTGTCGGCCGCGCGACAGCAGCTCGAGACAGTCGAAGGCGGATCGCCACAGACGATCCTGATCTTGGGCTCTGACAAGCGCGAGACGACAGAGGGAGACCCGGGGCGCTCGGACACCGCGATCCTCCTGCGCGTCGATCCCGACAAGGAATTTCTTTCGCTGATGTCGCTGCCGCGGGATCTGGTGGTTCCGATTCCCGGCTACGGAGAAGACAAGATCAATGCCGCGTACTCATACGGGCAGCAAGAGGATCCGACGGGGGGCGGCGAGACGCTCGCGATCGAAACGATCACCAACTACCTGGACGTCCCGATTAACCACGTGGTGAACGTCGACTTCGGCGGCTTCTACGAGGCTGTGAACGCGATCGACTGCGTCTACATAGACGTCGACCGCCACTACTACAACCCGACCGGTGGTGAGTACGCCGAGATCGACGTCGAGGCCGGCTACCAGAAGCTCTGCGGCTACAAGGCCCTGCAGTACGTGCGTTATCGCCACACCGATAACGACCTTGTTCGCGGCGCGCGCCAACAGGACTTCATCCGCGAAGCCCGCCAGCGCATCCCTCCGGGCGAGCTGCTGCCGTTCTTCGGCAACGGCGAGGAGTACATCGACATCTTCACCGAGAACACGTCTTCCGACATCGACAGCGCGTCAGCGATCGTAGGCATGCTGAAGACGTTCGCCGCGGTCAGGAACGCGCCGGTCCGACAGGTCTCGCTCGGAGAGCTTTCGGACGATGGCGGTGTCGTCGCGAGTCCTGAGGAGGTCGACGGCGCAGTCGAGCAGTTCCTCGGCGACGACCTCGACGACGCTCCCGCGGAGTCCGGCGGCGGTGGAGGCGGCGGAGGCGGCAACAACGACGGTGACAAGCCGGACAAACCCAAGCCAGAATCGGACGGAGCGGCCCCGCTGGTCGACTTCGCTGGCCCCGCTCAGGAGAAGGCGGCGGTCTTCGCGAAGTTCATGCAGCACCGCAAGGCGGACTTGCCGATCTTCTATCCCACGCGCCTGGTGCAGACGACCAACACCTCGATCTCGGACGAGTCGCGCGCAGCCTCGCTTGTCGGCCCGAACGACAACGACATCTACGAGATGTACAAGTACGTGATCCCGTTCCAGCCGCTCTACGGCGAGTACTACGGGTTCAGCGGCACGAACTGGGACGACCCGCCGATTCTCAAGAACCCAAGCGGTACGCGCACGATCAACGGACGCGAGTTCCTTCTCTTTTACGAGCAGGACAAGCTCCGCCTCGTCGGCTGGCGTACGTCCAAGGGGTCGTACTGGGTCAACAACACCCTCACCCACACCCTCACAGAAGCGCAGATGTTGGAGCTAGCGGCGTCTACGCGGGAGCTCGGCGGGTAGTTTCCGCCCCCATGGCAACTGAGCGCGAAACCGTAGGCGTCGTCGGCGTCGGCTGGGTGGGCCTGGTGACGGCCACCTGTTTCGCCGAGCTGGGGCATCAGATCGTCGCCCTGGACGTAAACGAGGCGAAGGTCGAGTCGCTCCGCCGCGGCGAAGTGACGATTCACGAGCCCGGGCTGGCCGACCTCCTGGTCAAGAATGCCGAGCGCATCACCTTCACCACCTCCATGGACGAGGTGCTCGAATCGGCGCGCCTTCTCTTTTGCTGCGTCGACACCCCGCCCACCTACTCGGGCGATGCCGACCTGTCGCGCGTGCGCTCCGTCGTCGATCAGCTTCCCGAGGACTCCGATCACGCGCTCGTCATGAAGAGCACCGTCCCATCGGGGACGGGCGCATCGATCCGCCGGGACAAGCCGGATCTCCGCTACGTCTCGTGTCCCGAGTTCCTGAAAGAGGGTTCGGCAATCCAGGACTTCATGCACCCGGACCGGGTCGTAGTAGGCGCCGATGCCGGCTCAGAGGAGGCGGCCGACGCGGTCGAACGCCTGTATGAGCCGCTGGGCGGCGAGATCGTCCGGACCGACGTCGCCTCGGCCGAGATGATCAAGCTCGCCTCGAACGCGTTCCTGGCGACGAAGATCTCCTTCATCAACGAGATCGCGAACGTCTGCGAGCAGACGGGCGCCGACGTCACCGAGGTCGCGCGCGGAATGGGCCTCGACGACCGCATCGGCGCGAGCTTCCTGAAGGCTGGCATCGGCTACGGGGGCTCATGCTTTCCCAAGGACGTCTCTGCCCTCAAGCAGCTGGCCGGCAACTCGGGCTACCACTTTCAGCTCCTCAACGCCGTCATCGAGGTGAATGAGCTCCAGAAGCGTCGCGTGATCGCCAAGCTCGAGAAGCACCTCGGCTCGCTGGTCGACAAGCGGATCGCGCTTCTGGGTCTCGCCTTCAAGCCGGACACCGACGACATGCGCGAAGCGTCCAGCCTGGTGCTCTCGGCGCGGCTTCAGGGCGAGGGGGCGACGGTTGTCGCGTACGACCCGGTCGCCGAGGACAGCGCGTCCTCGATGCTGCCGGACGTGGAAATGGCCGACTCGGCCGACGCGGCGCTCAATGGCGCTGATGCCGCGGTGCTCGTGACCGAGTGGCCCGAGTTCTCGGAGCTCGATTGGGTAGCTGCTCGCGGCTCGATGGCTTCTCCGATCCTGATCGACGGCCGCAACTACCTCGACGCCGAGAAGCTCCGCTCCGCGGGCTTTGCCTACGAAGGCATCGGGCGCCCTGACGGACAGAGCGGCGCCGAGTAGATGCAAGCGCTGGTCCTCGTCGGCGGGCAGGGAACCCGCCTGCAGCCACTCACCCTGACTCAGCCGAAGCCGGCCGTGCCTCTGGTCGATCGTCCGTTCATCCGCTTCATGGCGGACTGGCTCGGGCGCCACGGCGTCTCGGACGTCGTCATGGCTTGCGGCTTTCGCGCCGAGGACCTTCGCTCCGCCCTGGGAGATCAGATCCCAGGCGGGCCGCGCGTCCGCTACGTCGAGGAGTCGGAGCCGCTCGGGACGGCGGGCCCGATCCGCCTCGCGGCCGACCAGGGCCTCCTGTCCGACCGCTTTCTGGTCCTGAACGGCGACGTCCTCACCGATCTGGACCTCACGGAGCACGTGCGCGTCCACGCCGAGCGCGACGCCATCGCATCGCTTGCGCTCTACCCAGTCGATGATCCGACCTCCTACGGCCTGGTCCGCAAGGACCCGGAAACGGGTGCGGTCACAGAGTTCCTCGAGAAACCGGAGCCCTCCGAGATCGATACGGACGAAGTGAACGCCGGCGCGTACGTGCTCGAGCGCTCGGTCGCGGATCTCATCCCAGCCGGCCGCTCGGTCTCGATCGAACGCGAGATCTTCCCGCGGCTCGTCGGCCAGGGCCTGTTCGGCCTCCGGCTTGACGGCTACTGGATGGACATCGGCACGCCCGAGCGCTACCTGCAGGCCAGCTGGGACATCCTCACGGGCCGGGTCGAGACCGAGGTTGAGGCGCGGATGACGGGCGGCGTCGGCGTCGACGAGCACGCGGACATCGACGCCTCAGCCCACGTCGAAGGGCCCGTCCTGGTCGATTCGGGCGCAACGGTCGCCGCGGGCGCCCATCTCGGGCCCAACGCCGTGATCGGACATCACTCCCATGTCGGGGAGGGCGCCGTCGTAATCGGTTCGGTCCTTCACGCGGACTGCGAAGTCGGGGCCGGCGCCCGAGTGGAGGGGGCGATCCTCGCAGCAGGCGTGAAAGTGGGCGATAACGCCGTCGTCGAAGATGGCGCGATCGTGGGCGAAGGCGCCCGGATCGAGGCCGGCGCGCGGTTGGAACACGATGCGCGGGTAGAACCTGGCATGGTTGCGGCGTGAGCACGATCCTGGAAGACATCCGCGCGGTGGACACGCAGAACCAGCTGGACGACGTCCTGGCGCTGCCGGATCATCTCTCCGACGCACTCTTCCGGGTCGAGTCGGCGCGGATTCCGACCACCAAGGCGAACGGCCTGGTCGTCTGCGGCATGGGTGGCTCCGCGATCGGTGGAGACCTTGCCCGCAGCGCCTTTGGCAGCCGCACCACACTTCCCTTCACCACGGTCCGCGACTACAGCCTCGAGCCCTGGACATCCCCCGGACGAGTGGTCCTGTGCGCGAGCTACTCGGGCAATACAGAGGAGACGCTTGCCGCGTTCGAGGCCGCTGCCGCGGTCGGCGCCACGCGCGTCGTCGCGACGACCGGCGGCGCCCTCGGCGATGCAGCGCGCGAGGCGGAGGTGCCGATCATTCCCATCCCGGCGGCCCTTCAGCCCAGGGCAGCGGTCGGTTACATGTTTGTCGCCGCGGCCGAGGTCGCGACGCTAGCCGGCGCCGCCCCCGCGATCCGCACCGAGATCGACGGCGCCGTCGCGCACCTTCGCGCGAGCCGCGATGCGCTCGTCGAACGGGCGAGCGTCATCGCAGACGTCCTTCACGGCTCGTTCCCGGTCATCTATGGGTCCGATCTCACCTCGTCCGTCGCGTATCGCTGGAAGACGCAGATCAACGAGAACGCCAAGATCCCCGCCTTCGCCCACTCTCTTCCCGAGATGGACCACAACGAGATCGTTGGCTGGGACGCAAGCGGCGGCTCCGAGCAGTTCTCGGCGGTCTTCCTCGACGATCTCGATCAGCACCCGCGTGCGCGTCAGCGCATTGAGCTGACCGCGAACCTCATCGAGTCCTCCGCCACAGGCCTGATCCAGGTCGAGGCCGAAGGTGAGACCCGGACGGCGCGCATGCTCTGGACCGTGATGCTCGGCGACCTGGTGTCGCTTGCCCTGGCCGCGAAGCGGGGCATCGACCCCTCGCCCGTGCCGGTGATCGAGAACCTGAAGGCCGAGCTCGGCAAGCTCTAACTGACCGACCGGTCAGTAGTACCCTCTGGTGGGGACTCGTGCCCCTCCTCGACGACATCACAGGCGCCGTACGCGGTGGGATCGGCCGCGCCGGCGAGGCGCTGATTGCCCTTGGGCGCAACGGCGACCTGCCCGAGCTCGAAGTTCCGGCTGAACCAGCGAAGCCTCCGGCTCCGGTGGTTCTCGCGGCCAAGGATCTGGCCAAGGTCTATGGCGAGGGCACGACTGCTGTCCGCGCCCTGGACGGCGCTTCGCTCGAGGTCCGCAAGGGCGAGATCGTCGCGATCATGGGCCCCTCCGGGTCGGGCAAGAGCACGATGCTCCACCTGCTTGGTGCTCTCGAGACGCCGTCCGCGGGTCAGATCAGCCTGGGCGGCGAGCGCTACGACGGTCTGGACGATGCCGGTCTCACGCGCATCCGCCGCGACCGGATCGGCTTCGTCTTTCAGTTCTTCAACCTCCTGCCTTCGCTGACGGCGGAGGAAAACGTGCTTTTGCCGGCGCTGATCGCCGGGGACTCCGGCGACCGGGTACGCATCCGATCCCGCGAGTTGCTCGAGATGGTCGGCTTGGGTCCCAGGGTCGAGCACCTACCGTCCGAGCTCTCCGGCGGCGAGCAGCAGCGCGTCTCGATTGCCCGGGCGCTTCTCCGCGAGCCCGAGCTGATTCTCGCCGACGAGCCGACCGGAAACCTGGACAGCCGCTCGAGCGCTGAGATCCTGGCACTCATGCGCGACCTCTCGGACACCCAGGATCAGACGCTGGTCATGGTCACTCACGATCCCGGAGCCGCCGCCATTGCCGACCGGGTCGTGTTCCTGCGCGACGGGCAGGTCGCGGGCGAAGAGGCCGGAGGCTCGCGCGAGCTGATCTCGGCAGCCTTCACCGCGCTCCAGTCCTAGGCCCGCCGATGCGCAACTTCGGATCCCTCGCTCTCAAGCAGGTCCGCTCGCGCCGCGCGCGGTCGCTCCTGACCGCCGCCGGCATCGTCCTGGGCGTCGGGATGATCCTGGGCGTCCTTCTCCTCTCGGCGACGATCAACAGGACTTTCACGGACCTCTACGACTCGGTCTACGGAAGGGCAGATCTCATCGTCTCGGGAGGCGGCCAGGAGGAGTCCTTGCCCAAGCGGGCGTTCGGCGAGGTTGAGGCCACGCCGGGTGTCGACGAGGCCGTCGGGCGCATCCAGAGCGTCTTCACGCTCGTCGACGACAAGGGCGAAGCGCCGCCCGACGCCACGAAGCAGCTGAACGTCGCGGGCCAGGATCCCGATGCCGCGAACGTCACCGACTCGGAGACGGTGGCCGGGCGCGATCCCGAGCGCGGCCGCGAGATCTCGGTCCAGGACACCTGGGCGGACGCCAACGACATCGAGGTCTCCGACCGCATCTCGCTTGCGACGCCTGACGGAGAGCGGCGCTTCAGCGTTGTCGGCCTGTTCAGGTTCCAGAGCGGGTTCGAGTTCGGCGGCGAGGGATTCGCCGTCATGCCGCTCGACGCAGCCCGGAAGGTGATGGACAAGAAGCGGTCGTTCGACGAGATCGACGTGATCGCCACGGGCGGCGCCGAGACGATCACCTCGCTCGAGCGGCGGATCGATCGAAAGTTCGGCAAGGGCGTGGACGTCGAGACGCCGGAGACGAAGTCGGAAGACGTCGAGTCCCAGCTTCAGGCCTTCAACGCGATTCTCTATTTCTTCGCCGCGATGGCGCTGTTCGTCGGCGGCTTCCTGATCTTCAACGCCTTCAACATGACCGTTCTCCAGCGCACGCGAGAGATCGGGATGCTGCGCACGCTCGGGACGCCGCGCCGGAAGATCACGAGCTCGGTGCTGAGGGAGGCGGCGCTCCTGGGCGTGCTCGGCGCGGTGCTCGGGCTGGGACTGGGGTTCGCACTGGCCTATGCGCTTGCGGAGTTCGTACGCGCCCTCGACTTTCCCGTCGGGAGGCTGACCTTTGAGTGGTGGGCGCCGGTTGCCGCGGTTGCGACCGGGCTCGTGACCGCGGTATTGGGCGCGTACACACCGGCGCGCCGCGCCGGCAAGACGTCGCCGATCCGCGCCGTTCTGGGCTCGGATGAGTTGCGTCCGCAGCCGCGCCCGCGCCGGGCGGGCGTCGGTGCCGCCCTGATCGTCGTTGGCTTGGGCGGAGCGTTTTGGCTGGGGGCGGCAGAGGAGACCACGCCGGTCGTCGCAGCCGCCGGCATGACCGGAACCGTGGCGATCTTCTTCGGCATCGCGATGGTCGCCCCGTTCGTGGTGAAACCGCTCGTCAGCATCCTCTCGTGGCCGGTCCGCCGCATCCTTCCTGTCGAGGGTCGCCTTGCCTCCGACGCAGCGCGCTCAGACCCTGGGCGGACCGCCGCAACGGCGACAGCCCTTCTGATCGGGCTCTCACTCGTCGTAGCCGTGAACAGCCTCGGGTCCAGCTTCCTGGGCACGATCTCCGACGAGTTCGACAGGGCCTTCGCCCGCGACCTCACCGTCCAGCCCTCCGGTCTCTCCCCGGGTCAGGGCACCCAGCAGACCATCGGAGACCGGCTCTCGCAGCGCCTGGAGAAGATTCCAGAGGCGGCTGTCGTCGCACGCGAGCGCTTCCTCTTCACCACAGACCTGCCCGGCCCGAAGGGCAAGACCAAGTCGGACGGCCTGATCATCGGCTTCGAGCCCACTGAGTACGAGGAGGTCGACACGACGGACATCCAGGGCGCGCCGCGCGAGGAGGTCTTCGAGCGGATGGGCGACGGCGAGGTGACAGTTGGCAAGGGCTACGCCGATGAGGAGGATCTGGAGGTGGGGGACACCTTGCGGCTCGAAGGGTCTTCCGGCGACCAGAAGGCCCGGATTGCCGGGATCGTCGAGACCGTTCTCTTCGGCGGGCAGACGGTTGGGATGTCGCTCGACACGCTTCGGCGGGTCTACGGGGTGACGGCTGACTCAGAGCTCGCCCTCAAGGCCACCTCGGTGGATGAACGCGCCGTGCTCGAGGACAAGGTCAGGCGCATCGTGCGCGAGGACTATCCGAACCTCGCCGTGCTCTCCAACACCGAGCTGAAGGCGAACGTCGAGGATCAGGTCAACCAGCAGTTCGCCACCTTCTACGCCATCGTCGGCGTCGCGATCTTCGCCAGCCTCTTCGGGATCATCAACACCCTCACGATGTCCGTGCTTGAGCGCACCCGCGAGATCGGCGTGCTCCGCGCCCTGGGTGCCTCGCGGTGGCAGATCCGCCGCCAGGTGGCCTCCGAGAGCGTCGTGATCGGGCTGGTCGGCGCCCTCCTTGGCGTCGCGGTGGGCACGGGCTTGGGCTGGGCGCTGCTTCAAGGGCTTGCAGCGGGCGTTCCAGGAGTGTCGTACCGGCCGCCCATCGCGGCCATGGTCGCCGTGGCCGTGGCGGGCATCGTGCTGGGGCTCATCGCCGCCATCCTGCCCGCGCGCCGTGCCGCGCGCCTGGACGTGATCCAGGCGATCTCGTATGAATGAGGTCGTGAAAGCCCAAGGATGGGACCTAAAAGGGGGCGGCACGCGAATTGTCTTCGTGCTTGCGCTCCTCCTTACGCTGGCCGGCATCGCCATCTCGCCTGCCGGCGCGGCTGACCCCGACCGCCGGCTTGAGTTCGGCGATTCGGTGCAGGGGCGGGATCTCCGCGCCTATCGGGTGGGGCCGAAGGACGCAGACCGTGTCGTCCTCGTCGTGGGCTCGTTCCATGGCGATGAAGACGAAGGCCACGAGATCGTCGCCCGCCTGCGCGACGAGAGCCCGAATGAGTTCGCGATCTGGCTCGTCGAGACCGTCAACCCGGACGGCATCGCCCAGAACCAGCGAAAGAACGCCCACGGCGTCGACCTCAACCGCAACTTCTCCGTGGGCTGGAAGGCGAACTCGGACACCTCGAGTGGCTACTACCCGGGCCCGAAGCCCTTCTCCGAGCCAGAGTCGAAGGCCGTCAAGCGCCTGGCCAAGCGGATCGAGCCGGATATTTCGATCTTCTACCACCAGCCCTGGAATCAAGTGCTGGGCTCATGCAACGGCCCGGACACGCTCCAGCGCCGCTACGCCCGGCTCGTGAGCATGGAATTCGCCTGCCGCGGCGGCGACCTGCCCGGCACCGCTACGAGGTGGTTCAACCGAAAGCAGGGCCGCCGCGCGTTCGTGGTCGAGCTGGCAGCCGGCGAGCTGTCGTCAGGCGCGGCCGACAGGCACGCGAGAGCCGTGACGAACATCGCCCGCCCGGGTGGAGACAGAGCTATCGCCAAGGCGATGGGCAAGGGCGGTAGACATGTCCACCGCCCGACGATCAAGAACGATCCGATTCCCTACGGCGACGGCAGAAAGCGCCAGATGGCCGCTTACTCCGATCGCCATTACGGCGACCGGACGTGGCGCCTGGAGCGCATCGACCAGATCGTCCTCCACTACACGGCGACTTCCACGTACGGGCCCGTGTGGAACACGTTTGCCTCCAACGCGCCCAACAACGGCGAGTCTCCCGGTGTCTGTGCACAGTTCGTTGTCGACAAGGACGGGACCATCTTCTCGCTGGTCGATCAGGACGTTCGGTGCCGCCACACGATCGGGCTTAACCACCGCAGCATCGGCATCGAACTGGTTCAGGAGGCAAGCGGCTCCGCCGAGCAGGCGATCCTGCGCCGGCGTTCGCAGCGCTTGGCGGCGCAGCGTCTGGTCGCATGGCTCTGTCAGCGCCACGACGTGAACGTCACCGACGTGATCGGCCACGCGATGGCGAACGACAGCCGTTACTTCCGCGACCTGGAGGGCTGGCGGAACGACCACGGCGACTGGCCGAAGAACCCGACGGAAGAGTTCAGGCGAGGCGTTCGGAAGATCCGCGACGCCTAGAGCGCTCTGGTGAACGCTGCGTAAGCGTCCTCGCCGAAGAGCCAGAAGCGCGCTTCCTCGATGCTCGGGTGCGCCTCCAGCCCCGCTCGGGCCGCCTCCATGCTGATCTCGGCAGCCTCCTCGAGCGGGTACGCGTAGACGCCGGTGGAGATCGCCGGGAACGCGACCGTTCGGCAACCATGCTCGGCCGCCAGGGCCAGTGATTGCTCGTAGCACGAGGACAAGAGCTCGGACTCCCCCTCGCCACCGCCGCGCCAGACCGGTCCGACCGCATGGATTACGTGCCTGGCGTTCAAGTTGCCCGCGCCGGTGATCTTCGCCTCGCCCGTGCTGCACCCGCCGAGAAGCCGGCATTCGGCCAGCAGATCGGGGCCTGCGGCGCGGTGAATGGCGCCGTCGACGCCTCCGCCCCCGAGCAGGCTCGAGTTGGCAGCGTTGACGATCGCGTCCGCTTGATCCGAAGTGATATCGCCCAGGTGGAGTGTGATCTCGCCCATGCTCAGTCGTCCATCGAGGGGCGCCGGCGCTGCTGCTTCTTCTGGCCGCGCTGGCGTTTTTCGTTCAGGCGTCGCTCGCGTGCTGAGCGGCCGGGTCGTGTGGCTTGGCGCGGGCGCCGCCGCTCCAAGCCTTTGCGGATGCGCTCGGCCAGCCGCTCGAGCGCAAGGTCTCGGTTCCGGGCCTGCGAGCGCGCGTCCTGCGCTATCGCCGTGACCCGCTTGCCGTAGCGGTGCGCGAGCCGTGCCTTCTGCTCGGCGCTCAGAGCAGCCGACGGCTCGATCTCGAACACGGCCTCGATCCGCGAAGCGGTCACGTTCGCGTGCTGGCCGCCCGGGCCGGATGAGCGGCTTGCGCGCAGCTCGATTTCCGCGAGCGGGATCGTCAGGTCAGGGCCGATTCGGGCGCCGCGCTCGCTCACGGCATTGCTTGGTCTAGTAGCGGTAGTGGTCCGACTTGTACGGGCCTTCGACCGGGACGCCGATGTAGGCGGCCTGCTCGGCGGAGAGCTCGGTCAGGCTGACTCCGAGCGCGTCGAGGTGAAGGCGCGCGACCTTCTCGTCGAGATGCTTGGGCAGGACGTAGACCTGCTTTTCGTACTCGTCGTTCTTGCCGTACAGCTCGATCTGGGCGATCGTCTGGTTCGTGAACGAGTTGGACATGACGAACGAGGGGTGCCCCGTCGCGTTGCCCAGGTTCAGCAGGCGGCCTTCGGAGAGGACGATGATCGAGTTGCCGCCCGAGAATGTCCACTCGTCGACCTGAGGCTTCACGACGATCCGCTCGGCGCCCGAGTTCTCGAGGCCGGCCATGTCGATCTCGTTGTCGAAGTGGCCGATGTTGCCGACGATCGCCTGGTGCTTCATCCGCGCCATATCGGCGACCGTAATGACGTCCTTGTTCCCGGTGGCGGTGATGAAGATGTCGGCGGTCTCGACGACTTCTGAGAGCGTCCGCACCTCGTAGCCCTCCATCGACGCCTGCAGTGCGCAGATCGGGTCGATCTCGGTGATGATGACGCGAGCGCCCTGGCCGCGGAGCGACTCGGCGCAGCCCTTGCCGACGTCGCCGAAGCCGCAGATGACGGCGACCTTGCCGCCGATCATCACGTCGGTGCCCCGGTTGATGCCGTCGATCAGGGAGTGGCGGCATCCGTAGAGGTTGTCGAACTTCGACTTCGTGACCGAGTCGTTCACGTTGATCGCGGGGAAGAGGAGCTTGCCGTCGCGGGCGAACTCGTACAGGCGATGGACGCCTGTCGTTGTCTCCTCCGTCACGCCCAGGATCCCCGAGGCCATGCGGGTGAAGCGGTCGGGGCTCTCGGCGAGGGAGCGCTCGAGGGTCTCGAGAATGATCTTCAGCTCCTCGGACTCAGCTCCTGCCGGATCCGGCACCGCGCCGGCCGCTTCGTACTCGACTCCCTTGTGGACGAGCAGCGTGGCGTCGCCACCGTCGTCGAGGATCATGTTCGGGCCGTCAGCGTCGGGCCAGTTGAGCGCCTGCTCGGTGCACCACCAGTACTCCTCGAGCGTCTCGCCCTTCCAGGCGAAGACCGGAATGCCGGCGGCTGCGATTGCGGCCGCTGCGTGGTCCTGCGTCGAGAAGATGTTGCACGAGGCCCAGCGGACCTCTGCGCCGAGCGCCACGAGCGTTTCGATCAGCACAGCGGTCTGAACCGTCATGTGGAGCGAGCCGGTCACGCGGGCGCCCTTCAGGGGCTGCACGTCCGCGAACTCCTCGCGGGTTCGCATGAGGCCAGGCATCTCGTGCTCGGCGAGGCTGATCTCCTTGCGGCCGTACTCGGCCAAGCTGAGATCGGCAACCTTGAAGTCGTCTGTGGTCGTGGGAGTGGCGGTAGCGCTCGTAGTCATGAGATGAGGGTACCGGCGCCGAGCGGGCCTGGGGTAGCCTCCCGTCGCGATGAAAGCGATGGTGATGGCAGCGGGTCTGGGCACTCGCCTGCGGCCCCTCACCTACGAGGTGCCAAAGCCGATGGTGCCGGTGGCGAACCGGCCCGTGATCGAGCTGATCCTGCGCTCGCTGGCGAAAGGCGGCGTGACCGACGTCGTCTGCAATCTGCACTGGTTTCCCGAGACGATCGAGGGCCGTCTCGGCGACGGCGCGGACCTTGGCGTGAAGCTGACCTATTCCCACGAGGACGAGCTCCTGGGGACGGCCGGCGGGGTCAAGAACGTGCGCGACTTCTTCGGCGACGAGCCCTTTCTCGTAATGGCGGGCGACGCCCTGACCGACATCGACTTCGCCGCTCTCGCGGCCGCACACGAGCAGAACGACGGCCTGGCCACCCTCGCCGTCAAGAAGGTCGCCGACACCCAGGAGTACGGCGTGATCGTCACCGGCTCGGACGGACGGGTGCAGGGCTTCCAGGAGAAGCCCGACCCCGCCGAGGCGCTCTCCGATCTGGCGAACTGCATGATCTACGCCCTCAGCCCCGAGATCTTCGACCACTTTCCCGACAAGAAGGCGCCCGACTTCGCGCTCGACGTCTTCCCGGCCCTCCTGGACGCCGACATCCCCTTCTACGTCCACGAGACGGACGGCTACTGGAACGATGTCGGCTCGCCACCCGAGTACCTCCAGGGGAACCTGGACGTGGCCGCTGGGCACGTCGACGTCGAGTGGGCGGGCGAACTGGTGGAAGCGAGCGCCGATCCCGGGGAGCCCGGCGAGCACGCCCTTGGCTCTGAGCAGTCCGGGCTGCCCGCGGACACCGAGGTCGACGGGCGCGTCCTGGTCGGGCGCGGTGTCGAGGTCGGCGCCGGCGTCCGGCTCGACGGCCCATGTGTTATCGGTGACGGCGCGAGGATCGGCGACGGCGCCCGGATCAAGTCGTCGGTTCTCTTGCCCGATGCCGAAGTGCCCGCCGGTTGCTACCTCGTCGGCG
The DNA here is from genome assembly GCA_963772035.1 of uncultured bacterium. Classification (GTDB taxonomy): domain Bacteria; phylum Actinomycetota; class Thermoleophilia; order Solirubrobacterales; family 70-9; genus JALZKA01. The sequence goes on along the minus strand of CAVYVT010000005.1, from coordinate 691,803 downwards.
CGATCGCCGGGCGCTCCGGCTCGCTCACGACGGAGGATGCGTGACGGGAAGGAGACGGCTGGTCTCGGTTCCCGCGACTTCGGCCAATCTGGGGCCGGGCTTTGACGTCTTCGCGGCCGCCCTCGCCCTCCACCTGGAGCTGGAGGTCGCAGAGACGCAGGAGTTCGGGATCGATACGGGGGAGGACACCCTTCCGCGCGACCGCTCGAACCTGTGCGTGCGCGGATTCGAAGAGCTCCACTCGGCCGACGGCGTCCACTTCGAGATGACGTCGCAGATCCCGCTTGCGCGCGGGCTCGGGTCCAGCGCGGCCGCGATCGTCGCGGGGCTGATGGCAGCGGATCACATGTACGAGCTGGCGCTCAGCAAGGAGGAGATCTACGCGAAGGCCGTTGCCATCGAGGGTCACCCGGACAACGTGGCGGCCGCCGTCTACGGCGGCTTCGCGATCTGCCCGAGGCCCGAGGAAGGCGTGCCGCCCGCACCGGTGCGGATCGAGCCCCCCGAGGGAGTCGAGGCGATCGTGGTGATCCCTGGTGACGAAGTGGCGACTTCAGAGGCGCGTGCAGCGCTCCCGGCCACTGTCCCGTTCGCAGACGCGGTGGAGAACGTTGCGGCCGCCTCGCAGCTTGCCCTGGGCCTGGAGCGCTCCGACCTCGGCCTGATCCGCAGGGGACTTGCCGACCAGCTTCATCAGCCTCATCGCGAATCCTTGTACTCCCGCTCGATGGAGCTCGTGCGCGCGGCGCCGGAGATGGGAGCGCTCGGAGCAACGATCTCGGGCGCGGGGCCGACCGTGCTCGTCTGGAGCTTCTGGCAGGACACCGGCATGGTCGTCGCCGAGCTCGAGAAATGGGCAGGCGAGTGGGCGGAGGTTCTGCGCGTCCCGTTCAGCCCGATCGGGGCAGACGTTCCCGAGCTCTAGGCGCGAGCGCCCGCCGGGACGATCTCGGCGCTCAACTCGTCCAGGCGCTCGAGCAGGTCCGGCTTGCCGATGCGCCGCAGGATCTCGCCGGCGAGCGACAGGTAATCCTGGCCGCGGCCCGGGCGGTAGTCGAGGATCGGGACTGCGCGCTCCGCGGACTCGGCGTAGGCAACCGACTGGCGGATCACGGTGCGGAACACCTTGTCGCCGAACCCTTCACGCAGCGACTCGAGCGTCTGGCGTGCGTGCTTGGTGCGCATGTTCGCGATGTTGAGGACGATTCCGAGGAGCTCGAGGTCTGGGTTGAGGCTGTCCTTCGCGAGAGTTACGACCTCCATGGCCTGCTGGACGCCCTGGAGGGAGAAGTACTGCGCCTGCGTGGAGAGCAGCGCGAAGTCGGATGCCACCAGCGCGTTGACGGTCAGAAGGCCCAGGGTCGGGGGGCAGTCGATCAGGATCACGTCGCGCTCACGCTTGAGGTCGCGAAGGGCATTCTTCAGCGTGACCTCCCTGCCGATCTTGCCGGCGAGCGCCAGCTCGGCCTCGGCAAGGCGGAGGTTTGCGGGGACCACCTGGTCGTGGACGGCGTCGGCAGCCTTGACCTGGCCCATGATGACCTCCGCCAGGGTCGGCTCGGCGTCGGGCGCCGTGTCGAAGTAGTCGGAGAGGTTCCCCTGAGGATCGGCGTCGATCGCGAGAACGTCCAGCTCCAGACGGCCGAAGACATCCGCGAGCGTGCGGGTCATCGTCGTCTTGCCGGTGCCTCCCTTCTGGGAGAGAATCGAGATCGTGATCGCCACGGGTGCGCAGCATATGGGCGCGGCCAATTTTGCGCGCGTGGCGGTGTGAGCGTTGCTTGAGGGGTCTGACCCCTCCGGCGGTCAGGCCAGGACGTAGAGCTTGAAGCGCCCGATCTCGAGCTCGTCGCCATCTTCGAGAGTGGCGCACTCAACGTGCTTTCCGTTGACGAAGAGGCCGTTGAGGCTGCGGTCGTCGAGCGCCTTCAGCCGCCCGTCTTCCGTTCGTACCACGAGCGCATGGCGCCGTGAGACCGTGGGGTCGTCGAGCTGAATCTCGGCGCAGCTGGAGCGCCCGATTTTCGCCCAGCCCTCGGCGATCGGCGTCGTGCGAATCTCGCCCGCATCTTCCCAGGCGAGGTGGGGCCCCGCTTCTTCGAGCCTTCGCCGAGCCGAGTCGAGCCATTTCGGATCGGAGGTGGCAACGTCGACGCTTTCGATGTCGGTGGTGGATCGCTCGAAGGCGCGGGCGCGCTTGAACGAGCTCCCACCGCACGCCGGGCACGCCGGCACCGGATCGTCGACGGTGATGGAGATCGCGTAGCCACAGCCCTCACATTCGAGTCCCCCCAAGCCGCGTACAGCGATTGTCATGTTTGGAGTCCTTTCCGGGAAAGAGAGCTACAAACTGCACAAAGAAACTACTCCTCCTGAGCACCTGGAATCAAGGCGCCGCATAGAATCGCCCGCGAAATGGGCCCAGTTTCCGCAAAGGTCACGATCGACGTCCCGCGCGAGGAGGTTTTCGACCTCCTCATGGACCTGTCGGCACGGCCCTCGTTCACGGACCATTTCATGGAGGGCTACAACCTCCTGCGGATCGAGCCCGTCGGGATCGGGGCAGGCGCCAGGTTCAAGCTTCCGGGCGCCGGCTGGGTCGATTCCATCATCGACGAGACCGATGCCCCACACCGGTTGGTCGAGCGCGGGCACGGCGGCTATCTCAACCGCATCCCGAACGTGACCGAGTGGCTGCTCGCGGAGACGGGCCCGGACGGTTGCGAGGTCCAACTCACGTTCTGGACGGAGCCGGAGCAGATGGTCGACAAGATCCGCGACGCCAAGACCCGGGAACGGCAACTCGGCAAAGGCTTGAAAAAGGCGCTCGAGCGCCTGCGCGAGGTCGCCGAAAGCGGCGCGCCTCCGGAGCGCATCGCAGTCGCGGGCGGCGATCGGATCTGAATTCGGCGCCAGGCTGATGCCTGGCTCCGATCAGTTACATAAACTCTCGCCTCGCATGCGGACCCGAGTCGCCACCATCATCGGCCTTCTGGCCGTCCTGGCCCTTGCCGTGCCCATTGCCGGCTGCGGCGAGGAGGAGGACGAGGAGATTCCGGCAGCCGTCGAGGGCGAGCCTCTCGAACTCGGGGGGCTCATCTACAACGTCTCGATCACGCGCTTTCTCAACCCGAACATCGTTGAGGACGAGGCCTACCTCGCGGGTGCCGAAGAGGAGCCGCTGGGCATGAGCTACCTCGGCGTCTTCCTTCAGATCAAGAACGAGGGTGAAGAGGAGATTCCAAGCGCTGCCAACTACTCGGTCCTCGACGCGAGCCATCGCGTCTACGAGCCGGTTGAGCTCGAAACGGAGTTCACCCTCGATGTCGGCGCCACCGTCCCTCCCGATCACCTGATCCCCGAGCCCGACACCGTCGCGGCTGCAGGCCCGACTCAGGGCGCGCTGATTCTCTTCCTCGTGGACGACGACGTCTCCGAGGAGCGGCCGCTGGAGCTCGAGATCGAGTCCGCGGACGGCGGCACGGGCCTCATCGAGCTCGACATCTAGAGTCGTAGGCGTGGACGAAGGCCTCTCGCAGTCCGCGCTGCGCACCGCGCTCGTACTTGCCGCTCTTGCGGCGGTCGTGGTTCTGGCCGGGCTCTTCCCGGACGTCGTCCGCTACGCGTGCGTTGGGGTGATCGTCCTGGCGACCCTGGTCACGGCCGGAGAGCGAAGCCGCCCAGGCGGAGGATGGTGGAACATCCTCGCTGCCGGTGCGGCGCTGTCGGCGGTGGGCGCCGGCGTGGCGGAGGCAAGCGAGACGGTCGGCGGCCTCATCGCCGTCGCCGGCGGGGTCCTCGTCGTGATCGGATCGGTCATCGGCTTCCCGGCCGACGAGCTCGAATACAACTAGCCGGTGCCTGGCACCGGTCGAATTTCCGGCGCTCAGTCTTCGAGCGTGTTCAGGTAGATCTCGCGCGCGATCGGCGCCGCAACCGTGCCGCCACCGCCCGACTGGTTGATCAGCATCACCGCGATTGCGAGCTCCGGCTTGTCGGCGGGCGCGTACGTGGCAAACCATGCGTCCTCTTCTTGAGGCGGGTCCTCGCCCGGGGCGAGCACCTGTCCTGGCTCGAGTGCGGCTGGGCCGAGCTCCGCGGTGCCGGACTTTCCGGCGACCTGAACCCCAGGGATCTGGGCGGCGGTGCTGGTTCCGGAGCGAACGACCTCGAGCATCATGCCCTCGACCTTCTGGGCCGTCTCCGGGGACGTCACCTCGACCGGCTCCATGTCGGGCCTCAGTTCCGAGTTCTTCACGATCGAGGTCGGAAGCCGCACCCCATCGTTCGAGATCGTCTGGGCGACCGAAGCCATCTGAAGCGGTGTAGCCAGGACCTGGCCCTGGCCGATCGAGCTTTCGCCGAGGGCTACGTCACTCTCGATTTCTCCGAGGCTAGGCGTGGGAGGCGCAAGAGCGGCCAGTTCATCGCCTGCCGCCAGAGACGGCGGAGAGTCAAAGCCGAATGCCTGCGCGGTGTCGACCATCTTGTCGATTCCCACCTCCACGCCAAGCGGGGCAAAGACGGTGTTGCAGGAATTCGCAAAGGCCTCGACGAACGTGCCGCCGCAGGGCGAGTCGCCTGCGTTGGTTATCTCACGGCCGATCTCCGAGTTCGACACCTCCACCGGAAACTCATCATCCAAGGCGACTACGCCCGCATCGAGAGCTGCGGTCGCGGTGATGATCTTGAAGGTCGAGCCAGGTGGCTGCGGAGCCGAGAACGCGAGACCGGCGACCCCGCGCACGTCACCCGTCTTGGCATCCAGAACCGCGACGCCGCCGTATTGGTCGCCGAGTGCCGTGACCGCTGCGGACTGGATGTCGGGGTCGATGGTGGTCTTCACGTCCTCGCCGTTCGTGGGCTCACCGGTGGCAAGGGTCCTCTTTTGTCCCTGCTCGCCGGAAGCGAACAGCTCCCCCGACGGCTGGCCGGCGAGCCGCTCGTTGAACGCGAGCTCGAGACCCGAAGTCCCGGCCAGCGTGCCCTTTGGAAACCCGAGCGCGTACTGGGCGGTGTCCTGCTTTCGCGAAGGCGACCCCAAGGCGCCGGCGATGGCGAGAGCCGATGCTCCGAGCGGAGATGTGCGTGCCGAAGCAGGCCCCTCGGCCAACGGCGAGCCGTCCGCCGCCAGCAGGTCGGCGCGCTCGCCCAGCCGGGTCTCGCGGCCCAGCTCCTCGCCCTCCTCCAAGCCCGGGAAGGCCATGTGGGGTTCCCAGTCCAGCGCGCCCTCATCGTCGAGCGGCAGGGTTACCGTGCCTTCAACGTCGCCGAAGGCATGGGTTTTCACCGTGGCCGGAAACGACGCCGCGTCGTCTTCCACCGTGATCTCGCCCGTGCTCACCTCGATCGCGGTTGCGGTCGCCTGCGAATCCACATATGCGCTCGTCATCTCCTCGAGCGGGTAGTCCCTTTGGGACCCAGGAGAGAGTTCCGCGTGCATCGCCTCGAAGTCTTGGAGCTCCCACGCATCGGCGAAGGCCTGAGCTGCCTCCGATTCGGCACTCGATGCCCCCACCGCGATTCCGACCGCGAACGCGCCGATCGACAACGCGATCAGGGGCACGGCCCGGCTCACGATTTTTCGGCGACGGGCGCCGGACACGGGTTGCTTGGGGGAGGTGCGAGGCGGCTGAGCACCGGTCCGATAGCGTTCCCCGGCCTTCGTCGGCGGCGTAGGCGGGCGCTCGCTCATCGCGATAGAAAATAGTGACCGGAAGCGGCTTTGAGCCTTATTGACATTGGGATTGCCGTATTCGCGCTGGCCATGGCCGCGATCGGCTGGGAGCGCGGCCTCGTGCGGTCGGCCCTGCCGCTGGCAGGGTTCATCGGAGGCGTTTTCGCGGGTGCGCGGCTTGCTCCTTCGCTCCTGGAGGGCGGCGCCGAGTCGCCCTATGCCCCTGCCGTCGCCGCCGGCGGCGGGATTCTGCTCGGCCTGTTCCTGGCAATAGCCCTGGAGGGGGTGGGGCGGCGCCTGAGCGATCGCCTCGCCCAGCGCGACGGAACCCGCATTGCGGACTCGGCCGGTGGCTCGATTCTCTTCCTTGGGCTTGCGCTGGCAGCTGCCTGGGTGTTTGGAGCCGTTGCGCTCAACCTGCCCGGCCACAACGCTCGCGACGTCCGGGAGGCTGTGCAGCGCTCGACGATCCTGGTCGCCCTGAATGACGTCGCTCCGCCCTCGGGTGGCTTTCTGAACGCTCTGCGGCGAATCGACCCATCGCGCTCGGTCAAGGGCCCCGAGGCGGACGTCAAGGCACCCGACCCGGCAATCGTCAGGGATCCGGAGGTGCAGGCGGCGAGCAGGTCCGTGGTGCGTATCACCGGCAGTGCCTGCGGCCTGGGCATCGAGGGCTCGGGCTGGATCGCAAGCCCGGGAGTCGTCGTCACGAATGCGCACGTCGTGGCCGGCCAGGAGGACACTCAGGTCACAACGCCGAGCGGTGTGACGCTGGACGCCGCCGCGCTTCACTACGAGCCCAAGAACGATCTGGCGATCCTCGGCGTGCCTGGGCTCGAGGGGGCCGCGCTCGGTCTCGCCGAGCAGCCGATGAAGGGGACGGCATCCGCCGCCGCCGGCTATCCCGAGGGTGGGCCGCTGACGCTCACGCCCGCTCGCCTGGGCCGGACGGGGACCGTCTCCAGCGAGGACTCTTACGGCCGCGGTCCCGTCGAGCGCCAAATGACGCCGTTTCGGGGCGTCGTGCGAAACGGGAACTCCGGCGGCCCGGTGGTTGACGGCAACGGCGAGGTCCTGGCCACGGTCTTCGCCTCCGCGGTGTCAAGCGACGAGCCGAGCGGACTCGGCGTTCCCAACGACATCGTCCGGGAGGCGCTGGCAGGCCCCCTGGACGGGTCGCCGACCGGTCCCTGCGCGGCGTAGAGGCATCCACCGGCGCACGCGGACGTGTGAGGATCCACATCTGGGGGTAACCCTCGATTCATGGAGTCGTCCGAAGGCATGAAGCCGGTTGATCCCGCCGAAGAGGAGGAAGGCGGGCTTCGCCGCGCGATCGGGCCGAAGCTTCTTCTCTTCTTCATCGTCGGCGACATCCTGGGCGGCGGGATCTACGCGCTCGTCGGCGAGGTCGGGGGAGAGACCGGAGGTGCGATCTGGATCGCGTTCACCGTCGCCTTGGTGATGGCCGCGTTCACAGCCGGCTCTTATGCCGAGCTCGTCTCGAAGTATCCGCGTGCAGGGGGCGCGGGCCTCTATGTCCACAAGGCGTACGGCAATCCCTTCTTCTCGTTCATGGTCGCGTTCGCGGTGGCGATGTCGGGCATCACCTCGGCAGCCACGCTTTCCCGCGGCTTCGGCGGCGACTACCTGAGCGTGTTCGTCGACGTCGACGTGGTGCTCGCGGCCTTGGCCCTGATCACGCTGATCGCGCTCGTCAACTTTCGCGGCATCGCCGAGTCCGTGAAGCTCAACGTCGGCTTCACGATCGTCGAGGTCGGCGGCCTCCTCCTCATAGTCCTGATCGCGGTGATCGCGGTGATCCAGGGAGACGCGGACACCAGTCGCCCATTCGAGCTCAAGGAGGGCTCGAGCCTGATCGGGGTAGCCCTGGCGGGCGCGGCTCTCGCGTTCTACGCGTTGATCGGGTTCGAGGACTCCGTGAACATCTCGGAGGAAGTCAAAGACCCAACCCGCGTCTACCCGAAGGTCATCTTCGGCGGGCTGGCGATCGCGGGCGTGATCTACCTGCTTGTCACGATCGGCGCTTCGGCCGTGGTGCCCACATCCGATCTGACGAATTCCTCGGGGCCGCTCCTCGAGGTGGTCGAGCAGGGCCCCTTGGGAATCGACACGAAGATCTTCTCGGCCATCGGCCTCTTGGCGCTGTCGAACGGAGCACTGATCAACATGATCATGGCCTCGCGGCTCATGTACGGGATGTCGCGGGAGGGCGTGCTGCCCAAGCCGTTCGCCGCGGTCCACTCGACCCGCAGGACCCCCTGGGTCGCGATCATCTTCACCTCGCTGGTGGCCGCCGGCCTCATCATCGAGGCAAACCTCGAGTCGCTCGCCCGGACCACCGTCGCCCTGCTGCTGATCGTCTTCACGGTCGTGAACGTGACCGTCCTGTATCTGCGGCGGGACCCCGTCGACCACGATCATTTCCAGGTCCCGTTCGTGATCCCGATCCTCGGCGTCGGCGTATCGCTCGCGCTCATGACACAGGTCAGGGGCGAGGACTGGGGCAGAGCGGGCATCCTCCTGGCCATCGGTGCGGTGCTGTTCGCGATCAATTGGGCGGCGGTCCGTAAGTTTGGTAGCGGAGACGAGAGAACGCCCACTTAGTCCTTAACTGGTATCTGTAAGTCCTAATTTAGGACTATCTGCTACGGTGTCTCCTGACCCCAACGAAGGAGACGCATGACCACCGCAGATTCAGCTCGAGATAGATGGCTCGCCCTTTACGTCCTGTGCGCGGGCTTCTTGATGATCGTCCTCGATATGACGGTGGTGAACGTCGCGCTGCCCGCGATCCAGGAGGACCTCGGCTTCAGCCAGTCCGGCCTCGCCTGGGTCGTCAACGGCTATCTGATCGCCTTCGGCGGCCTCCTCCTGCTGTCAGGGCGCCTGGGAGACCTCCTGGGGCGTAAGGACGTCTTCATGGTGGGTATGGGGATCTTTCTCACCGCGTCGCTCGTATGCGGCTTCGCGCAGAGCCAGGAGGTCCTGGTGGGGGCGCGGTTCATCCAAGGCGTTGGCGGTGCCCTCACCTCGGCGGTGATCCTGGGAATGATCGTGACGATGTTCCAGGAGCCGAAGGAGCAGGCCAAGGCGCTCGGCGTCTACGCCTTCGTCGCCTCGGCCGGCGGATCGATCGGCCTCCTGGCCGGCGGCGTCCTGACCGAGGCCATCAACTGGCACTGGATCTTCTTCATCAACATCCCGATCGGCATCGGCACCGCAATCGCCGCCAACAGGCTCGTCACCCGCGACAAGGGCCTGGGCTTCGACAAGGGCACGGACATCCCGGGCGCGGTCCTCATCACCTCCGCCCTGATGCTCGGCGTCTACACCATCGTCGGCCCCGCGGCCGAGGATGGATGGGGCAGCTCGACGACGCTCATCCTGGGCGCGATCTCGTCGGCGCTCCTGGCTCTCTTCATCTATCGCCAGGCGCACGCGGCCAATCCGCTCATGCCGCTCCGCATGTTCCGCTCGCGGAACGTGTCGGGCGCGAACATCATCCAGGCGCTCACGATCGCCGGCATGTTCGCGATGTTCTTCATGGGCTCGCTCTACATGCAGCAGGTCCTCGGCTACAACGCGCTCGAGATCGGCTTTGCGTTCCTGCCGACGACGCTCGCAATGGGGATCATGTCGATCCGGTTCTCGGACCGTCTGATCAACCGCTTCGGGCCGAAGAACGTGCTCATCCCGGGACTGACGCTCATCGGGATCGGGCTCGCGCTCTTCACGAACACGCCCGTTGACGGGGTCTACGTGACGAACGTCCTGCCGCCCATGCTCATCCTCGGGATCGGTGCGGGCGTGTCGTTCACGGCGCTGATGACGCTCGCGATGTCGGGCGCGACCCAAGAGGACGCGGGCCTCGCATCGGGCCTCGTCAACACGACCGCTCAGGTGGGCGCGGCGCTCGGTCTCGCGGTCCTTGCGACCCTGTCCGCGACCCGGACCGAGAACCTCATCGCCGGCGGATCGAGCGAGCCCGAGGCGCTCGTCGGCGGCTACCACCTCGCCTTCTGGATCGGCGCGGCTCTCGTCGCGGTTGCCATCGCGGTAGCGGCGATCGTGGTCGAGGCACCCGACGAGGTGCCCGGCCACGCCGGGGCGCCGGAAGGCGACGAGGGCGCCCACGGCGCCCACGCCGAGTCCGAAGCTGGCGAGCCCGCCCTATCGGCAAGCTAGTGGTTGCTGATTCCCGCGGTATTCGCGGATTTCCGCAACCACTTCGACGAAGGAGGCCCGAATGAGCAAGCTGAAGCTCGAGATCTCAATGTCCGTGGACGGCTACGTCGCCGGCCCCAATCCCACGCGCGAGGAGCCGCTCGGCGTCGGCGGCGAGAAGGTCCACGAGTGGGTTGTCCGCCTCGCCTCCTGGAAGAAGGAGCACGGTTACGACCCGGCGGAAGGCGACACCGGCACCGACGACGACGTGGTGGCCGAGGCGGCGTCAAGCCACGGCGCCGTGATCATGGGCAAGCGGATGTTCTGCGGTGAGGACGGCCCGTGGGGTGATGACCCGTTCCAGGGCTGGTGGGGCGACGATCCCCCCTTCAAGAAGCCGGTCTTCGTCCTTACGCACCATGAGCGCGAGCCGCTCGAGCTCGGCGAGACCCGCTTCGAGTTCGTGACCGACGGCATCGAATCGGCGCTCGAGCGAGCGCGCGATGCGGCTGGCGGCGATGACGTCCAGATCTCGGGCGGCGCCGATGTCGCCCAGCAGTACCTGGCGGCGGGCCTCCTCGACGAGATGCAGATCCACATCGCGCCGGTCCTCCTGGGCGGCGGCACGCGTCTTTTCGACGGCGAGCTCGACGGCCCGCGCGACCTCCGGATCACCCGCTCGATCGAAAGCCCGGGCGTCACACACCTGCGCTACGAAGCGGCGTAGCGGTGCATCGATGATCGAGGGTGTCGACTTCGTCTTCCTCTGGACTCGGGACTTCGAGCGGGCCGAGCGCTTCTACGTAGGCCTGCTTGGCCTCGAGGCCGGCCCGCGGTACGCGACGCACGGCGGCGAGTTCCTGGCACCCGGCTTCACGATCTCGATGCTGCAAGCCGACCGGGTCGGCATGGAGTTCGAGGTCGGAACGAGCCCGATCGCATTTCGAGTCGACGACGTAGCCAAGCGCCGTGCCGAGCTCGAGGCGGAGGGAATCGAGTTTTCGGGCGAGATCATCGACTCGGGCGTGTGCCACCAGAGCTACTTCACGGACCCGGACGGCAACCGCCTGATCCTCCACCGCCGCTACGCGCCCTGACTCTCACCAGGCGCGCGGGTTGCCCTCCGGGATCTCGTCGACCACGAGCCGTGCGTCCACCACCGGCGCCGGGAACTCTCCCGTGGTGGCCATGAACTCTTCCCAAGCTTCCGGCCCCAGCTCGTTGAAGGCTGCTTCGCACGCCTGCACGTAAGACGCGATGATGATCGAGCCCGGCGGAGTCTCCTCGGCGAAGTGCCCCTCTTTCGCGGTGAAGGCGAAGACTCGCTCGAAGCCGTGGGGCGTGGCCGTGTGCGCGTCACCGGGATCAACCTCCACCCGGTCGTAGCGCACCTCCCGACTGTCGAGGCGTCGCAGCTCCTCCTTCGTCAGCTCGATCAGAACGCCGTTCGGCCAATCCGCCTCGGGCGCGCCCGAGGCTCGTTCGATGTTGAGGCCGACGACGTGCTCGAACGGCTCGCCGTCGACGCGCTCGAACGACTTCTCGTGCGCAGCGTTCACCCTGTAGATGGACCATCGCCTGCGCCACCCCGCGAGTCGCGACGGGATCGGAGTCGGCGCCTCATGTCCGAGCGTCTCGGCGATCGACGCGCGGCTCACGAGCGAGCCGTACCCGAACACCGCGAGCCTCTCTCCGTTGCCCTCGTCGGGGCTCATCGGACAGCGGCCGGGGCGTCGCGCGATGGGCGCCATGCCGGTCGCGGGCACAGGCGCGGGGCGGCGGGGCATCCGAAGCAGAGCGCTGCGTATGGCTCGTTGGTCACCTCGAATGAGCCGGCGCGGATCTGGGCTATCAGTCCCTCCAGGCTGGCGCGCGCTCTCGCGAGCGCATCGGCGTCGAAGACCTCGACCACGGGCTCGTCGGGGCGCTCGAGGAACACGTGAGCGGTGCGCACGGCCTTCCCTGACCCCGACGCCGCGAGCGCGTAAACCGCGCGCTGCGACGCATAGCGCACCCCCAATGGCTCCACTCCGCCTGACCCGACCCTGTCGGTCTTGAAATCGATCACGATCGGACCGGGCTCGTTGTCGCCGTCGTTGACCGAGGTTGCCAAGAGGTCCATGTTGCCGCGGAGCACGGTCCCTCCCAGCGGCAGCACGAAGGGCGCCTCCGGCCGCACGCGCGCGTCCCGCAGTTCCGCGCAGAGCTCGGATCCGAGCCAGCCGTCGACGAGCCGGGTCGCGCGAGCGAGGACGTCGTCGTCTTCGACGCCTTCGCGCGCAAGGAGCGCGACCAGCCGCTCCGGCCCCGGATGCTCCCAACCGGCTCGTGCGCTCCACTCGAGCGCGGCGTGGACCGCATTGCCGAGCGCCAGGGCGGGGGAGGGGCCGGCGCCACCGACGATGGCGTCGGGGTCCTCAGGGTCGTGAAGCTCATCGGCCGCGCGTGCCTCGTCATCCGGCTCGTCGCCTTCGTCCTCGCGCGGAGCCGCCGCCGTCACCAGCCCGGCACGCACGCCCAGGACCCGCTCAACGTAGAAGCGGTATCCGCAGCGCTTGAACGCGTCGAGCGCGGAGTAGGAGAGATGCCCGAGCGGAACGACGGAGCGCCCTTGCTCCAGGATCGGCGGCGTCGCGCCCAGAACGTCCTCGGGCGGAAGCGCCGTCGAGGGGGGCGCGGGAGTGAGCGCGATTGCCCGTTCTTCGCTGGGGCGCTGGACGCGGACCTGAAGGGGCACCGGCCAATTGACGAGTCCACTCGTCTCTTCCCAACCCGACTCGACGAGCTGTGGCAGGACGCGCTTCAACACGTTGTCCTTGGGTTCCGGCTCGGACTCGACGAGGTCCTTCTCCTTGTACTGGCCGGAGAGAAGCAGGCGATCCTGAGCGCGAGTCATGGCCACGTAGACGAGGCGGCACGACTCCTCGGCCTCCGCTTCCTTCTCCTCGCGGTTGAGCTCTTCCAGCTCCCAGACGCCGAAGGACTTGTCGGTCGGGAACGCGAGCCGAAGGCCGAACCGGCAGGGCTCGCCCTCATCGCTTACGCGCCCGATCCAGATGTCCGCGTTCCTGTGCCCTGAGTTGAGCGCGCGGTCGAGCTCGGGCACGGCAACCACCGGAAACTCGAGACCCTTCGCACCGTGGACGGTCATGATCCGCACGCCGTCGTGGTCCTCTGCCTGTACCGGCGCCAGGCCTTCTCGCTCGTCGCGCTGGGTCGACTCGGCGGCCTGGACAAGAAAAGTACGGAGGTTCCGGCCCTCGTTCCGCTCGAACTCGGCGGCGATCCGCATCAGCTTCCGCACGTTCGCCATACGGCCCGCGGGCTGACTCTTCGCGAGTAGCGCGAGGTCGTAGGAGAAGGCGTTCATCGTCCGCTCGACCAGGACGTCGAGCGGCAGGAGTGGCGCCTCGGCCCGCAGGGCGCCGAGCTTCTCACAAAAAGCTCGGAGCTTTGCCGCGTCCGCTTCTTCAATCTGCCCGAGTCGCTCAGGCTCGGCCAGTTCGAAATCCGAGCCCTCGTCCGTCGTCACACTGAATCCGATCTCCAGCGCCGGCCACACGTGCCGCTTGCCTGCCGCGGCGCGGAGAAGCCAGAGCGTGTCCGGCGTCACCCCGACGGCGGGGCAAGCGAGCGCGCCGAAGAGCATCTCGTCGTCGAGCGGGTTAGCGACGACTCCCAGGAGCCGCAGGATGTCCTCGACTTGCTGCTGGGACCAGTACCCGCGGCCGCCGACCACATACGGCTCGAGCCCGAAGCGCCGAAGCGCCTCCTCGTAGGCGTCCACGTGGGTGAACGCGCGGAGGAGGACGACGATGTCGCCGCGCTTGACGCCGTCATCGTCGACCAGTTCCCGAAGCCTCTGGGCGAGAGCCCGAGCCTGCGCGACGATCGCCGGGTTGGTCTCCGACTGGGGCAGCTTCATGAGCGCCTCGTGGTCCTTCCACTTCAAGTGCTTCGCGCCGGTGCCTTCCTGGTAGGTGAGAAGAAGCTCGACCTCCGGGGACCCTGGAATGTCCTGGTCTGAGCCCTCGCCGACGCTCAGTTGGGTGAAGTTCTCGAGCAGCGTGTCCCCGAATGCGTTCGCGGCCTCGAGGATGGGTGGGCGCGAGCGAAAGTTGCCTCTGAGCGGAAGAACGGCAGTGCCCGCCGCCTCCTCGGCCTTTCGCCTCTGAGCGCGGAAGACCTCGAGGTCCGCGTTTCGGAAGCGGTAGATGGACTGGTGCTCGTCGCCGACCGTAAAAAGGCGCGTCTCTGGGCTGCGGAGCTGCTCGACGAGGTCGAGTTGAACCCGGTTCGTGTCCTGGAACTCGTCAACCATCAGGTGCTTGAAGCGCCCATGCCATCGCTCGCGGACCGCCGGTGACGTTCGTAGGAGCTCGACGGCGTGGATCTCGAGATCTGAGAAGTCGAGGCCCGAGCGGATCCGCTTGAGCTCTGAGTAGCGCCGGTTCGTCTCGTCGAGCACGGCATCGAACGCGGCGCGCGCCTCGAGCGCGAATCGCCGCTCGTCGACATCCAACTCGCGATCGTCGTCCTTATGCGAGCGCTTGGGCTCGCCTACCTCGGGCAGGCAGGGCGCCGCCATTCCCTGGCTGCGGAGGCGCTCGTGCGCCATGAGCGTGATGTCTCTGATCCGCCAGGGCCGATAGGCGGCAGTGACTCGCTGCACGGTCTCGTTGCCACCGGTGACGAGGCTCTCCACGCCTCGCGCGCCGCCTGGGAGAGCAGGCGCTGGGACTCGGGAGCGTCGAGCACACGGAACCGAGGGTCGAGGCCGGCTGCCACGGGGTGGGCTGCCAGGAGACGCCTGCAGAAGCCGTGAATGGTCGTTACCCACGCGCCTTCGGTGTCTCGCGCCAGGCGCCGCTCGCCCCGGCTCGCGAGCTCACCGGCGGATGCGCTGGCGAAGCTCCGCCGCCGCGCGTTCGGTGAAGGTGAACGCAAGGATCTCGTCGATGCCCGCGCCGTCTTCAAGGAGCGCGCCGCAGTAACGGCCGACGAGCACGCGGGTCTTGCCGGTGCCTGCTCCGGCCTCGCAGAAGACATCGCGGTCGCGCGTCTCAATGGCGTCGCGCTGTTCGGGAGTCGGCCCGCGACCGACCGTGGCCTCGCTCATTCGGGCCCGCCGTTCTCGCCGTCGTCCTCGAGGCCGACGGCGCGTTCCAGCCGGCAGATGGGCTGGAACTCGCAGTACTTGTTGCACTTGCCCCGCAGCGGATCGCGGTCGATCTCGCCGGCCAGCATGCGGAGCCCGTTTGCCTTGGCACGCTCGCGAGCCGCATCCAGAGCTTCGTCCAGGTCCTCGCGCGTCACATGGTCGGTGCGGATCTTCACCCCGACGTGTTCCAGCAACCCGCCTTCGCCGACCTCCTCCTTCAGCCCGTAGCCGCGCCCTTCGCGCTTGTCGTAGGCAGCCAGGGGGTGGTACAGGCCGGCGATCGGATCGAGGTTCAAGAGGTCGCGGGCCACGAGCATGTAGAGCGGCAGCTGCAGCTTGCCTTCGTCGACGATCTGCTTGCGGCCGGGGACGGCCTTGGACGTCTTGTAGTCGCGGACGATCGCGCTCTTGGCGTCGGTACCGACATCGATGCGGTCGATGAACCCGCGCAGCTTGAAGTCGCCGAAGTCGAGCGCGCCGGGATCGTCCTCGTGCTCCTCCGGGAAACCGAAGCTTCGCTCGAGCAGCTCGGGCTTGGGCCGGAACGGCATCTCCCGCTCCGACTCGTCCTCGAGGAACTTCTCGACCTGGATCTTCACCCGTGCGATCGAGATGCTCCGCTCGGCGTTCAACTCGGCCCCGTCTGATCCTTCGGCGACGAGCGCGTCCAGGAGCTCGCGAAAGCGCGCCTGCCACAGGCTCACATCGGCTTTCCGCGGAATGGCGTCTGACCCGGGCGGTTCCGAGTAGAGCGCGTCGAGGGCAGCGTGGACGAGGCCGCCGAGCCAGAGCGGGTCCGCGGTCGGCTCCAGCCGCCGTGGTGAGAGCTCGTGGTTCACGAACCACCTGTACGAGCATTCGATCCAGCCTTCCAGCGACCCTGCGCTCAGAGACTCGCGCGATTGGATTGCCTCGAGCACCGCGGGGTGGTGGAGCCCCTTCGGCTTGTACTCGGGGTCGGCAACGCCCCCGATCAGTTCGAGCACCGGTCCCGCGACACTGAAGTCCGCACCCATCGCATCCAGGCGGGCGCGATGCGCTTCTACGTCGAGGTTGAGCGAAGCGGCCAACGCGCGAGCCAGCGAGCGGGGCGTGGTTGCATCGGACGGCCTGGGAACGGGATTGGCGAGGCCGCGCTCGGTGGTGAGCCACTTCTCGACCGCCTCCGCGTCGCCCTCGAGCAGGTCGATCACCTCGTCGACGAAGGGAGAGCGCGCGGCGGGATGGCCCTCGTCGTCGGATGAGCGCCAGCTGAGCGTCAGCGACTCGGTCGGCCGTGAGACGCAGACGCTGAAGAGATAGCGCTCCTCCTGATCCTGCTCGGTGCGCCGGAGGGCAGGGATGCCCAGGCGGCTCCGGCTCTCGTCGCCCAGGAGCGGGTCGGCCGCTCCGCGGCCGGGAAACGCGCCCTCCTGAAGCCCGCAGCAGAAGAGGTGCTTCACACGCCCCGCACGGACCCGGTACGGGCTCAGGATCCGGACCCGTCCCTCCGCCGAGCCCTGCCACGAGCGCACGGTCGCAGACTCGATCGCGTCGGCGGCGTCTGCAAGGTCGGGAGGACCGATGCCCG
The DNA here is from genome assembly GCA_963772035.1 of uncultured bacterium. Lineage (GTDB taxonomy): Bacteria > Actinomycetota > Thermoleophilia > Solirubrobacterales > 70-9 > JALZKA01. Next base: position 675,210 of record CAVYVT010000005.1, on the reverse strand, counting down.
GAAGCGCCGCGACCTCGGCGAGCTCCTCCAGGAGCTCTGCGGCCGCAACGCCGGCGCGAAGCTCGATGGGGTCGAGCGGAACGCCGGCCGTGCGCTCACCCGCAAGCGGCGCCCGCTCGCGGTGAACGGCCTCGGCGATGCGCCTTGCGCTGACCGCGACCGCTCGGACGCGCTCGACCGGGCCGCGTGCTTCGAACACCCGCTTCAGATGGGCGGGCGGAGCGTCTCCCCAGCGCTCGAGGAGCTTCTCGACGGTTGTCGGCCTCGCCGCGGGCGACGGCTCGCTCGGCCCAGTCGGCCCGGGAAGGCCGAAACGCCGCATCGGCACGGAGATGCGCGATCACGTCGTCGGGCTCGCCATCATCCGCCGCGGCGCGGCAGAGCGCAAGGAGCGACCGGCCGACCGCTGTCGAGGCAAGGGGCAGGTGTGCCTCGAGCGTCGCGGGGATGCCCATCTCTCGCATGACGGATGAGAACAGGGGCCCTCCATGGAAGGGCGCCGAAGCGTGACAACGATGTCGTCCGCGCTCGTCCCCGCGGCCAAGAGGCGCGCGATCTCGACTCCGGCCGCCTCGGCCTCGCCGCGCTCGCCGGCGCTGGCCGAGGAATGCGAGTCCTCCGTCGAGCGGGTTCGACCGTGCTCGAGTCGGTCTCGAAGACGTTCTGCGCGATGTGGGCCAGCGAGGCTCGGGCCGTGTAGCCCGGGTCGAAGTCGAGCTCTTCGACCACCGCGCCGCCCTCGTCGGTGAAGCCGGGTGAGCAGGCCTGCCCGCGCGGCCAGCGCGTTCCTGTCGGAGTAGTTCACGGCAAAGGTGACGTCGCAGACTCCGGAAAGCACCCGCGATCAGGCCGAGCTGGACCTCCGTGAGGTCGTCGAAGCCGTAGATGAGGACCGGGCGCTTCGCCCCACGCGTCCGGTTGAGCGCGAAGCGCCGCAACCGCGGCTGCCGCGACTGACCCGCCGTCCGATCGGCCGGCTCCGTCGCGCAGCCGCTCGTACTCGGCGTAGAGGTGGCAAGCTCCCCTTCCTGAGCGGCGTCCCCTTCCGCGGCGTCGGCCGCGGACTGGAGGTCCGCGGGAGTTACCAGGGCAGCTTGGAGCTCGGCGATCAGCGTGTCCAAGGCAGGCGCGAAGCCTGGCGAGCCGGACGACCGGCGGAGCAGGCGAAGGCCCGTCGACGCGATTGGCGGCGCGAACCAGAGCCAGGCGCTGTGGGCGGCGAGAGCCGTGGCGGCACCGGAGTTGCCGGCAGGGCTGCGATCTCGTCGAAAAGCGACGCGAAGGTTCGGATCGTGGCGCCTACCTGAGCCAAACCGTCCGCGCAGAGGTCGCGCTCGAAGCGGGCGATGTCGTCCCCGGTGGGAACGACGAGGACGGGTTCGCGGTCGAGCGCCCCGCGCAGGCGAGCGAGAACCGCGCCCGCGCGGTTCGAATTCGGCGGCCCGACGATCAGCTCGAGCGCCACTGTCTGTTCCTCTCCTCTGCCGCCACCTCTTCGATCCTAGGTCGGGTTTCGGAGGCGACGACCTGACGACGCGCCGGAAGCCGCGTCATCAAGCCGGAAACAGCGCATTTCGGCGTGCCGCGATGCCGTCCGCAGGCGCCCGTACCTTGTCCCCGTCGCGCCAACCCATTGAGAGGTTTGCCCCAAATGTCACTCTGCTTCATCGATCCAGCCGACGCAATCCGCGCCATCGCCGACTCAGTCGGGCGCGAGGCGCGCCGCCAGCTCCTCGGAGAAGCCGTGCGCGCGTGGGTCGACGAGATCCCCGAGGACGAGCTCGAATCGCACTACGCGCGGGCCATCTCGGAGCTCGACGACCACGACATCTCGATGCTCGCGGCTTGGCACGCGTCGATGGAGATCGGGCACCCGCTTCCGAATCGCGACTTCCTGATGCGCTCCTTCTCCGGCCTCGGCGAGCACCGCCGCGAAGCGCTGAAGCTTGCAGCCGGGTTCCGTGGCGAGGAAGCCGTCGACCGCGGCGTCACCGAAGAGCGCGCGCTCGACACGGTGCTCGACTGGCTCTCGGGCCCCGCCTGATGGAGCTCGCGCTGGAAGCGGTCGAGCTCTACGTCTGGGACCGCGCCGGTTCCGACAACTGAGCCGCTCGGCTTTATCCGCTCGGGCTACTTTCCGCGCTGTGAGCAGGGTTCAGGACAGGTTTCGCATCCTTCTTTGCGCGAGCGCGGTGCTCGCGCTCGTCGTGTTCGCCGGATGCGGAGGCGACGATGAGGAGGAGCCGACGACGAGCTCGACTTCGTCGACCACCGAGACGACCGCGGACGAGGAGCTCGACGACAACGGATTCCCCGTGAACGCGCATGTCGAGCCTCAGCTCGGCGTCGTGCCGGAAGGGATCGAGCTGGATGGTCGCGAGGGCACCGAGCCGCCGGCCGTGTCAGAGCCTGACCTGGAAGCGGCCGCCGACGCTGCGGGCTGCGACCTCGAGACCGGGCTCCCGGACGAAGGGAACACGCATCTCGACGACGAGGACGTTCCAGACGTCGAGTACGGAACGGACCCGCCGACGTCAGGCGATCACTACGGAAACCCCAGCGAGACCCTCTCCGGTGCGCTCGCCGACGGCGCCTACCTCGAGTATCCGCCTGTCGGGCGATCCGTCCACTCCTTGGAGCATCAGCGGGTCGAGATCCAGTACTCGCCCGATCTTCCCGAGGAAGATCAGCTGGCGCTGAAGGGCGTTTTCGACGCCGACCCGGCCGGAGTGATCTTCTTCCCCAACCCCGACATGCCCTACGACGTAGCTGTGACGGGGTGGACCAATCTGCTTGGGTGCGACTCGTACGACGGTGACGCGACGCTCGATGCCGTTCAGGACTTCCGCGACGAGTTCCGCGGCCCCGAGGGCGACGGGCCCGAGCCGATTCCGCTCAAGCTCTAAATGGTGTCTGACACCGTTTAGAAAGCGGTCCGACGGTCGGCGGCACGTCTGGGCGCGGGTCGGGGGGCTCCGGCGGGCGCTCGTCAGCTCGGTTTCGGGAGTCGTCTCCAGGCTCGGCGGCAGGTCGATCCTGACGACGGACCAATCGCCGTCCGCCTCCTCCTTCGGCCGCCACTGCGCGACCTTTCGGTCCTCGTGCTCCGCGGCGTACTTCGCGCACAGCTCTTGCGCCTCTTCGCGCGTCACGCCGCGGCCGCCCCGAGCGCGGCGCGGATCTCTCCAAGCGCCTGATCGTTCGTCTCGAACCGGACGGCGTTGATGCCCAGCTCGCTGGCAGCGGCGCAGTTGACCTCGAAGTCGTCGATGAAGAGGCACTCGGAGAACTCGAGATCGCCGAGCCCGTCGGGATCGTGCTGGCGGATGCGCTCGAGCGTCAGGTGGTAGATCTCCGGCTCGGGCTTTCTCATGCCGACGAAGGCGGAGTCGACCACCAGCTCGAAGATCTCGTCGACGGGCAGCATCGCCCGCCACAGCGGCTCCCACTCGCGGACGTTGTTGGTGAGGAGCGCCATGCGAAACCCCGCGTCCTTGGCGGCTCGCATCTCGGCGATCATCTCGTCGTTCGGGTTGAGCGCCTGAAAGTAGATCTCCTTGAAGTCGTGGAGCTCGGGCTCGTGCCCCAGCTCCACCGCCAGCTCGACCCGCAGCTGGGCGAGGAAGTCGTGCTCGGTGACGTGCCCCTTCTCGAGCTCGTACAGGGGGTGCGCGCCGTCGCGCTCGTAGATGCGGGCCATCGCGCTGCCCAGTGCCTCGGTGGGAATCCCCGTCTGGTCCTGAAAGGCCATGAACGAGCCGACCAGGGGAGTGGTCAGGACGCCCCCGAAATCGCAGATGACGCAGCGGATCGCCATGGCTCAGACGTGCAGGACGTCCAGAATGGCGTCGCCAACCTCGCCGTCGAGGCGGAAGTCGAGCCAGGCCTGCTCGTGTCGCAGGGCGCCTTCATCGGACGCCGATGCGCGCCGGGCATCGCCGGCGCCGCGAACGGGGTAGTCGTCCCCCTCCGCGTAGAGCTCCAGCCCCAGGCGCTCGATCTGGCCATTCGCCGAGTACTGCGTCGAGACGAGCGCTTCCTCGATCGCCTTCGCCTCTCCGGAGCGGCTGATCAGAACCGCTCTGGGATTCTCCGCATCATGGCCGTTCGCCTCGTCGGGGCGGGCCGCGGCGAGCAGCAGAAGCGTTCCCTTGCCGGCCGAGCCTGTCAGTACGCGGAGCGCCGTATGGCCGGCTCCGAGCTCGCCCTCCAGGCGCCATCTTGCGGACGGCTCGCCGGCCGACAGGTCAGCGCGAGTCTGGTCCAGGTCGTCCCAAGCGACGCGGATTCCAGGGGCGAGCTCGAGAACGGCGCTGTCAGGCACGACGATCGCCTCCCGGCGGGCCGGGGTCGATCTCGTTCGATGGTTCGGTCACTTCGCTGGCGGAGCCTTCGTAGTCGTAGCTCTGCTTCGGACGGGGGCCTTGGCCCGGGCGGTTGGCGTACCCGAACTCGGCGACGCGGAACGCAACGGATCCTCGCTTCCCCAGGAGCCGGGTCAGGAAGCCGCGGATCACGGCGCGGGTCGGCGGGATGAGGAAGAGGAGTCCGAAGATGTCGGTGATGAAGCCGGGCGTGAGGAGGAGCGCACCGCCCAGGATGATCATCGCCCCGTTGAAGATCTCCTTGGCCGGAATTCGGCCCTCGGCGAGCGCGAGGTTGAAGCGCTCCCAGGCCACGCGGCTCTGGGATCGCGCCAGGGCGGCGCCCACCAGGCTGTCCACGATCAGGAGCGCGAGCGTGGGGAGGACGCCGATCGCGCCGCCGATCTCGATGATCAGCCACAGCTCCGCGATCGGAAGCAGGATGAACAGAAGGAAAAGGAGCGGCAACATGCCGCTCCTGATCCTACGATGGGGTCTGACCCCTTTTTGCGGCGAGCTAGTCGCAGGTCCTGGCGAGATCGACGTGGGCCACGTCGCCTCGCTTGACCAGGACCTTCTGGGTGTCCTTGACCGGGCCGCCCTTCTTCTCGCGGCAGACCAGCGTCCACTTCTCCAGGCCGGTCGCGATCTCCGAGCCTTGCGTCTTGTTGAAGGTGACGCTGCCGTCATATGGCTCGACCGCGGCGAAGTTCGAGACGCGGGCGACGTACTTGCCGGGCTTGAACTCCGGCCCGGCGAGGGTGGTGGACTCGACGTTCGAAGGGCCGTCCGCGGACGATCCCAGCACCTTCGTCTCGCCATCCGAGCTTCCGTCGCCGTCGGAGTCCGCGAACACCTTGAGGTCCCAGTCGCTGGCCGGGCTTGGCCAGGAGATCCTCACCGTGGCCTTGCCGTTGTCGATGCCCTTGCCGCTCTTGACCTTGAACGGATGGTCGTTGTAGCAACCGGGATCGCTCGGTCTCTGCATCGGCGCAGGGAAGCGCGTCCGGGCCCGGCGGCTCCGTTGAACTCGACCGGATCGGACGGCTTGCCCGGCTTCTTCTCCACGTCGGGAAGTCGCGGGTCCACCAGCGGGCGTGTCGACGGGTTGACGTGCCAGTCGTACCTGCCGGACTTGCCGACGTCGAGCTTCGTCTTCAGCTTGTCCTTGAAGAGGATCACGTCGCCTTCCTCGCCGGTGCCGTCGATGACGGGTGAGGTCGGGGTCATGAACGACTTCTTGAGGATCAGGCGCGCTCCCGCCGGCGCAGAGCCGGTGATGCGGGAGTGCCGGTCGGTGTTCGCCGTGCTCTTGAGCGCCTTCATGTAGGCGGCGCGGTTTCCGCCGCCGTTGCCCGAAGCGTCCGATGTGCCGTTGTACTCGGCGACCACGCCGTCCGCGAAGACGTCGTGGAAAGCGAGCAGGCCGATCTCGAACGTGAAGCCGTATCCGCCGGTCGCGTAATAGGTCCAGTCCTCGGCGCCGCCGGTCGTGTCGTAGAGCTCGTAGCTCTTCTGGTTCGAGTAGCCGTTCTCCTTGGCCATCGATGCGCCGAACGCCTTGTACTGCTTCTCGTCCGGCGGCGGGCCCTGGGCCTGGAGGCCCGGCGGGCGCAGCAGGAGGTTCGAGAAGGTGTGGTTGGTGATGAAACGTCGTCACCTGGTCCTTGGACACCAGCTTGCGGATGTTTTGCGTCTCCGGCTCGGAGAACGGGCCTGGGCCGCGGTAATCCTGAGCGGTCGAGCCGAAGGGCAGGGTGTCCTCGGCCGATGCGCCCGGCCCGCCCCAGAAGCCGCCGTAGTTGCGGTTGGGGTCGACGCCGAACTGGGTCAGATCCGAGGTTCGGGACGCCCAGGCAGTTCGCCGTGGGCGGCTCCGACGGCGGGACGACCCGGCAGTTCTTTCGCTGGTACTCGTACGGGATGACCAGGTTCGCGGTCTCGTCGCCCGCCGGGAGCGGCGCGCCCGCCCGCGGCGCCACCAACTTCGCCTGCCTCACGCGATGTGTTGAAACCGTCCGGGTTCACGACCGGGACCACGATGACCCTGGTCTTCTTCAGAAGCTTCTTGATCTTCTTGTTGCCGTCGTTGTAGCCGTTGATGAGCTCGTAACCGAACTCCATCGCGTGCTCGGCAGACGGCCACTCGCGTCCGTGATGAGCACCGGTGATGAGGAAAGCGGGGCGCCCGTCCTTCTTTGTGGGGTTCCTCCCGATCGTGATCGACTCCACGGGCCGGTCCGAGTAGGTCTTCTTCTTGAGCGTCTTGTACTTGACGAGCTTGGGATTGTCGTCCTCGAGCTGCTGAAGCTCCTCCGAGTAGTCGAAGAGGCGGCGGTACGTGCCGTCGTTCGGCCCGGCGCTGCCGCTCGGCAGGCCGGAGCCGCCCTGGGCCTGACGGGCCATGGAGGCCTCCTCGGCGCGCTGCTGGACGCTGGCCGCCGCAAGGTCGTCTTCAAGCACCTCGAACCCGAAGCCTTCGTCGCTCACAAGCGCGGCCTGCGCCGGGTTGGCCAAGAGGACGTCGATGTATCCGGGTCCGCCGCTTTCGATGAGGTCCAAGCCGAGCGAAGCGAGCTCGCCCTTCATCGCCTCGTCAGGGGTCGAGACGCGGACGATCTGCGCCCGCGGCTGCTCCTCGGTGAGCTCGCGCGTGTCGACGCTGACCTCAGCCGACGAATCGTCTCCCGTGCGCCTGCAGGCCTGGACGATCAGGTCTCCCGCGCCTGCCGAGAACCCCTCGGCGATCTCGTCACCCGAGGCGTAGGACGAAGCGGCGACCACGCGCCCCGTATCCGCTTCGAGCACCGCAAGATCCCAGTTGCCCTCGGCGCCCGTGAGCGTCGCCTTGACGGTCGAGACGCCAGGGACGGAGACATTCTCGGTAGCCACACCGGCCTCGCCTGAGCGGTCGCCGGTCGAACAAGCGGCGTCGACCGGTTCGTCGGCCGAGAGAGTCGAAGCCGTCGCAGGCGCCGCGAAGATAAGTGCGGCAGCGAAGGCGCCAACGGAAAGCAGGCCGCCGGAGCGGCTGAGGGCGAGGTTCAAAAGATGCTCCTGTTCAGTCCCTGGGGGTTCCCTAGTCAGGAGCGATCGTAGGTAAGAAGATCGCTGGATGCGCCGGTTCGCCGGAGATTCCTACTGCCCGTAGGGGTGGGCGCAGCTACGCTTGGACCATGGTCACAGAAGAAGACGTCTACGAGGCCCTCGAAGAGGTAATCGACCCCGAGCTGGGACTCGATTTCGTGTCGCTCGGCCTTGTGTACGACGTGAACATCGAGGAGTCCGACGTTCAGGTGAAGTTCACCCTGACGACGCCCGCGTGCCCGATCGGCCCGCAGGTTTCCGAGCAGATGATCGAGTTCGTGGGCGACCTCGAAGGCGTGGACACGGTCCGCCCCGAGATGACCTTCGACCCCCCGTGGTCCCCGGAGATGATGTCCGAGGACGCGAAGTTCGCGCTCGGCTTCTAGTTAGCGCCAGCAGCGCCGCTCGCCCCGTCCGAGCGGGACTAAGGCTTTGGTGCGAGAAGGATGACCTCGACGGCCAGGTCAGGCTCAGGCGAATGGTCTGAGAAGAGGCAGATCACCTCGCGCTGCGTCGCCTCCGCGACCAGCGCCTTCATGTCGGCCTCCATTGCGGTCTGAAAGCTGCGCCTTATGGCCCGGACCTTGTCTTTGTCGTCGGTCTGAGCCAGCATCGACTCGGCCTTGGTGAGGCTGTCTTTCAGGACTGTCACGACGACGTCGTCGTTCACCCAGGTGCGGGCCTGGGCCGGACCCCGGCCAAGCTGCTCCCTGTAGATCCTGACCATCCCTGCGGAGATGATTTGCGAGATTCCGGGGCTCCCCTTGGCGGTCTCCATCGAACTGCCGATCCGCACTCCCTCATCAGAAGGCTGCTCGGTGAACTGAGGGAGGCGTTGAGTACCCAGGGAGCAGTTGCTGCCCCCTCATTGTCGCAGGCCTAAGGGGGGACTGTGAAAAGCGATTGTTCTCGCAGGCAACCGACATCCGTCCGGACAGCGGCGGCATTCGTCCATGTGGCGCACTCCTGTGCCGATGGGGACTCGAAGTTTCCCACCGAAAACAAGGAGATCGAAACCATGGAAGGTGTCAACGTCCCAAGCCGCGCCCGCGGTTCCCGCCGGGGGCGCATCGCCAAGGCGAGCGTTCTGGCGACGTTCGGCCTTGCGCTCAGCGCGAGTGCCGCCTTCGGTGGTCTCGGCGATCTCGCGAGCAGTGTCCGCGACCAGATCTATTGCAAGGTCGCACGCGATTGCGTCTACAACGAACCGACGACAAAGATCACGGAGGGGCCGGGAAGCCGGACCGATGACCCGACTCCGACGTTCGGCTTCAGCTCGGACGAGAAGGGCGTGTCATTCCGCTGCCGCGTGGACGACAAGCCGTTCCGCGGTTGCGAGGACCCGCATACGACCAGGGATCTCGAGGACGGAAAGCATTCGTTCGAGGTCTACGCGATCGACAAGGACGGCCTGCGCGACCGTTCGCCAGCGAGCTCCCATTTTGTGGTCGACACGGAAGCTCCCGAGTGCACCGCCATCAAGGGGCCCAAGGCCACCCGCGACCGAACGCCGGTGTTCCATCTCCAGTCAGATGAGAATGGCGCGAAGTTCAGCTACCGCCTCGACCGCCGCGGCACCTTCAAAAAGAGCGACGCGAAGCTCGAGCTCCGCAAGCTTGATCGAGGCAAGCACGTGCTGGAAGTCCGCGTCGAGGACAAGGCCGGAAACCAGGACCGCTCGCCGGCAAAGAAGGCATTCCGTGTCAGCGGGAAGCGCAACAACCGCTGAGGCCAGTTCTCGCAACCTGATGCGCCGTGCGGCCGCCGGTTCAGACCGGCGGCCGCTGGCGCCTCGGGTGCCGGTCGCGCCGCTTGCTCTTGCGATCGCGGTGATCGCTCCGGTCGCGATCGAGGGCGGATTCAGCCCAACCTCCCGCTCGCTTTTCATCGGGTTGGCTCTGTGCGCGTTCGCCCTCGTCTACGCGCTTGACGAACGACCGCTGGAGGGAATCACGTCGTCGGTGCCCGTGCTCGCGCTCTTCGGGCTCGCGGCGCTCTCGATCGCGAGCGGTTTCTGGGCGCTGGGAGAGGCGGGCGGCGCCGAGCGCGCGGGCTTCGTGATTGCGTCGCTCGCGGGCGTCGCGCTGGTCGCCGGCTGGGTTGTGCGCGCGCACGGAATCGCATGGGTCGCCGGGCTGATCGCCGCGGTGGCGGCAGTTGAGGCCGCGATCGGGCTTACCGCTCTCGCGCTCCAGCACGAGCCTTGGGCGCAGATGATCGGAGGGGCGTGGCGCCCCGGAGGGACTTTCGAGTACCCACCCGCCCTGGCGGTGCTGCAGGTCTCGGCGCTGCCGATCTTCGCGTGGATGATTCTCAAGGGCGGGACCGCTCTGCGGCTAGCCGGCGCGGTAGGGGGGATCCTCGCCGTCGCGGTACTGGCGACGGCCGAGAGCCGGCTGGGGCTCGGACTGTGCCTGCTGCTATTTCTCGCGGCTGCGGTGGCCTCGTGGCACTCTCGAAGCACCGTGGAAAGCGAGCGCGCGACCGCGTTCGCTGGCCCGCCCATACGCGTTCTCGTCGGGCTCGCAGCAACGGCACTTCTCCTCTCGGTCGCCGTGGTTGCCCTCCGCGGCGGCGGCGAGGCCTCAGAGCCGGTCAGCGGGATCGATCACGGACGGGCGGGGGAGTGGAGCGTCGCCTTTGACGCAATGGCCGAGCGACCGCTGGTGGGCGCCGGCGCCGACTCCTACGCGCTTGCGGCATCCGAGGTCGGCGGCGGCAAGACGCTGTTCGCTCACAACCTCCCACTCGAGATCTGGGCCGAGCTCGGCCCCGTAGGGCTGGCGCTCGTGATCGTCCTCTTCGCCTCGACCGCGGCGCTCGTGTGGCGCCTGCGCTCGGACCGGCGCGCCTGGCTCCTGGCGCCGGCCGTTCTTGCCTTCCCGCTCGCGAATCTGGTCGACTGGACCTGGCACCTCGCCGGCGCCGCCGCCCTTTGGGCAGCGGCGCTGGGTGCATTGCTCGCGATCGACGCCGAACGCCGCGAGGCTCAGTCGATAAGCGCGGCGAGCGCCTGATCCAGCAGCTCGGTCCGTTCCTGGTCGGTCGCCAGCTGTTCCAGGCCGAAGCCGAGAAGCAGCGTGTCGTCCGTCGCGGTTCCCGCGAAGAACTTGACGATCTCCTCGCCGAACTCCCATACCGCCGCGGCGGGCGGGCTGCCTGGGGGCGGACCGGTCACGGTCCACGAGCTGGGCTCGTCCTCGAAGCCGTCGGCGTCGAGCGTCGATCCGTCAGCGACCACCTTCGTGTCGTCCACGAAGGCGCCGATGCCGCCGAACGACTCGTCGCTCACGTAGGTGATCGAGACCTCGACCTGCTCGCCCGCGTAGTCGGAAAGGTCGAACCTGGTCTGGCCCCAGCCTCCGCTGTCGCCGGTGAACGCGTTCCATTCGCCGCTCGAGCCGGTGTTCTTGCAGGGGTTGCCAGGCTTGAGATACCGCTTGAGGAACGGATGCTCGTCGAGCAGGAACCCGACTTCGCATTCCGCAGGCACCGCGTTCGATGTGCCGCCCTCGAGGTCCGGCAGAGTCGTCCAGTCGTCGCCGGACGCCGTCCGCGCTTCGACGATGACGAAGTCGTAGCCGGTCTCGATGTTGTGTGAGAGCTGGAACTGAAGCTCCGGGTCGTCCGCGGCAGCAACGCTGCCAAGGTCGATCGTCTTCGTCAGCCTCGTGTAGGAGCTGTCCTGATGGGCGACGCCCGCGTAGCGCGATCCTTCGACCGGCCCGTACGGCCCGCCCTCCTGCGGGTACTTGGCCGCTCCGTTCGATTCGAACTGCGGGAAGTCCTCGACCGGCAGCACATCGCTGGTCGTCTGGAACACGCCGGCCTCGTCGAGCGGGTTGTCGCCTGTCGTGACGGGTCCGCCGAAGTCACCCTGATAGCCGGTGATCGGATCGTCGACGCCCTCGACCGACTCGGGGCCCTCGAACGAGGTTCGTGCGTACGCCCCCAGGTAGTACTGGCGGAAGTCGTCGGCGAGAAGCAGACAGTCCTCGAAGTAACCCGCGGGTGAGCTGATCACGCATTCGGCCTCCGGATTGCCGTTCAGCCCGTAGTAGAGGCCGCCGACGATGTCGGAGATGCCAGGGAGGCCGCTGTACTGAGCCGTCTCGCCGGCATGCACGAGCTTGCCGCCCTCGTTCAGGTAGTCGCGAACGCTCATGGTCAGGTACTGCTGGCGCTCGGCAACCGCGATGTCCGGCAGGTTCCCGTCCGGCGTCTTGATGAGCCGGTCCTCGGCGTCCTGGGTGAGACGGTTGTCGCCGAGGTACCAGACGACCGCGTCGTAGTGGCTGAGCACGCCGAGGTCGTGCGGGACGCCTTGGGCGTCCACGTCCCAGACATCGGACGAGTAGCCGGCATCGGTTAGGGCCTGGACGTGCGCGTCGGCGTACTTGGGCGCCGTCACCGAGTCGGGATAGTTCGGGTTCACGCCCTCGTAATCCTCATTTGCGATCACGAGCACCTCGTTGCCGGTCGAGCTCTCGACGGTGTAGGTGAAGTGTTTTGACTCGACCGCGGTCGATCCGCGTTCGATGCCGTCGTCTTCGCCGGTGAACCAGGCCTCCACCTCATCGCCCTCGGCGGCTGAGATGGCGGCGCGGACCTCGGCGTAATAGTCGTTTGCCTCGTTTCCGTAGCGCTCGCCACCGGCCCATTCGGTGGCCGCGATCTGCTGAACCGGGCCGCCGTTGATCGAGTAGTTCAGCTGGACGTTCTCGAGCGCCCGTTTGGCTACGGCCGCAACCGTCTGCGGCGATCCGTAGGAAACGTCGAAGGCGTCCACGCGGAAGCCTTGAGCCTCGCGGTCGACGACCGACTTCGGGTCATCCGGATCCTTGGCGGACTTTGCGACCGAAAGAGCAAATGGAAGGTTCCGCTTGAACTCTTTCTTGATCAGCTTTTCGTCGTCGGGGAACTCGAACCCGCTGCCGCAGTCCTTGGCCTTCCACTTGTCGTTCTTGTTCGAGTCAGAAACCGTCTCGCAGGTCGACATCTCAGGCGTGAAGCCGAGCGTGCCGTACGTCTCCTGCATGTAGGTGTCGGTGTCGCCGTTCGTCGTGTAGAGCTCGGCGGAGATGTCGGGGTCGAAGCCCTCGATGGCGGGGTTCTTGTCGTTGCCCGCCATCGCCTCGTAGAGCACGTCGTCGGGCGAGGGGGTGGCGACCTGCCAGCCGATGCCGTAGAGCAGAAGCTCCGCGGCGGAGTGATAGTTCACGAAGAACTCGAAGCCGACATCGGCGGCGAGCGCGTCGAGCGCCTGCGTTTCGGGCTCAGAGTTGCCCGAGGTCCCGCGGTAGGTATCGCTGGTCGGCTGCGGCGAGGAGCCTTCGTTGTCGTAGCCCCACCGGTAGTCGAAGTTGCGGTTGAGATCCACTCCGTCGTTCCCGGTGATCTCGCCGTCGTTGTCGTTGTCGTGAAGGTTCTTTCGCCACAGGCGCTGGCCCTTCTTGAACGTGAAGTCGTAGCCGTCGGGATTTGCGACGGGGACGAACCACAGCTCGTTCTCCTCGAGGAGCCGCTCGGTGCCCGCGTTGCCCTTCTTGTAGCGCTTGATGATCTCGTCTTTCAAGCGGCGGATCATCTCGGGGGTGATCCATTCGCGGGCATGCTGGGCGCCGATGTAGAGCACGGCGGGCTTGGCGCCGTCCGTCTCGGTCGAAGCGTCCTCGGAAAGCTTCAGCGCGACGATGTCCTGCCCCTGAACGGTTTGCCCGATCGTGACGAGCTTGGTGATGTCGGGGTTCTTTGAGGCCGTGCGCTCGAAGTCCGCCTTGATGCCGCCTTCGCCGCTGTACTTGCGGAACACTTTCGGCTTGCCGCCTCCTCCGCCGCCGCCCTGCTTGCGGAGCTCGACGCCGTTGGCATTCAGCGCAGCTGCCTGCTCGGCGCTGAGGACGGTCTCGATGGTGACGAGGCCCTTCCCGCCTTCGGCCGGGACCAGGGAAAGCTCGCGGCGGTCGACACCCAGGTCGGCGATCTGCCCGAGGTCTTCGCTCGAGATCGTGCCTGAGTAGACATCGAGGTCCGGGGGCGCTCCCTGTGCCGGCGATGCGCAAACGAGCAGCCCGACGGTCCCTGCGACCGCCATCCAATACTTCTTCACAAGACCTCCCTGGTTAGGCCCCCCGGCCACCTCGAAGTGTTCCAGTGCGGGCGCCGCGTGTCAACCGATCCGGACGAACTTACGCAATGGGGTCTTCGTCAGGCGGCCTGTTCGCGCTCGAGCACCACGATTTGAGCTAGACGGCGTCGGCCGCGTCGGCGGCCTCGAGCTTGTCGGCTGCGTTGATCGGCGCCGGCGTCAGTGCCGCTGCGCTGATCACCAGGACGAAGGCCATCATGCGCAGAGCGACTCCCAGCGGCTCGTCGGGGAGCGGCTCTTCGAAGACGATCGGGCCCGCCGCGATCGTGAGCGTGTTGGCGGCGACGCTGGTCAGTGCGATGACCGGCACCGCCTTGCCCACCTGAAGGCTCCTGGCCGAGACGACGAGCCCGGCAATCGACGCGAGCGCGATCAGAACGGCGAGCGGGGTGAAGATGATCGCGGCCCAGCTCTCCTCACCGATCCCGTCCGAGAGGGCCTTGATCGCGGTGTCCGACGCCGCCCAGAAGAGCCCGGCTGAGACGCCGAAGAGAAGCCCCTCGCGAACGTTGCCCGAGGCGCGCCACGCCACCACGATCGCCGCGCCGGTGACGACGACGAGGAACGGGATGAGCCTGGAGTCCTCGAAGTCGGAGTGGGCCTCGGACGCGGTATCGCCGATCGTCGCGGCGAGGAACGCCAGGCCGAGCGCGGCGAGCGCCACGCCGATCCATTCGCGGCGCGTTACCTCATGGGCGAAGAGGCGGTCGGCCGTGACGGTGAGGAGAACGAGGCCGCCGGCGATCGTCGCCTGGACGAGCGAGATCGGCGCCAGCGCGAGCGCGCCGACGTGGAATCCCCAGCCAACGGTCGCGGTGACGATCCCGAGCGTGTACCAGGGGTTCTTGAAGAGCGCGAACGAGGTGCGAAGCGGCTTTCGCATGTCCACGTGGGGCATCGCGATCGCGCCGCGGTGCTTGTAGAGGAAGCCGAGCACGGACGCGAACGCCGTCGCGAGCGAGAGCAGCAGGCCGATCTGGACGGAGACGGACAAGGGCGCACGAGGCTACGCGAGCGCCGAGCGTCCGACGCTGAGCCCTATACGGGGTGACGTGGGACGTTCGCGGTCTTCAGGCGGCGCCGTCGGCGGGGTCCGAGCCTTCGGGCGGCTGCGGAGCGGCGCCGCCCGGCGGCGTGATGTCGACGACCGGAGCGGGTGCGCCGTCCTCGCCGATGCGGATCGCGCGAATGGCGTGCTCGTCGGGAAGCTTCTCGAGGAGGGCGTGGATGATCCGCAGGATCTCCGGCTCGTCGTGGCCGAAGTCGTCGAGGAGGCTCTTGAGGGCCGTGTGAAGGATCTTGAGCTGCTCGGGCGTCAGCTCGAGGTGGTAGCGGAAGGGCCCCCCTTCCATGTCAGGCCTCCGCGTGTGACGCTTCGTCGGCGGCCCGCTCTGCCTCGCGGCGAACCTCTTCCGCGGCCGCTCCAAGGTCGGCGAGGGAGCCCTCGATGCCGTCGGCGATCAGCTGGACGTCGTCCATCGAGTCGTAGTCGGCCAAAAGCCCGAAGTTGACCGCGCCGTTGTACGACATGATCGCGACGAAGAGCGTCTGATCCGGGGGAAGGAACCCGACCGGGAACATGTCCTCGAGTTCGCGCCCCAGGAGGTAGATCGGCATCTGGGGGCCAGGCACGTTCGTCACGACCATGTTGAAGAGCCGTGTCGAGAAGTTGATTCGCGCTGCCTGGGCGAGGATCGTGGGAGGCGCGAAGTCGTTGAAGCGCGAGATCACTTCTGCGCCGAGCGCCTGCCTCGACTCCTTGAGGTCCTTCATCTGGTCCTTGACCCGGTCGAGGCGCTGGACCGGATCTTCGATGTACACCGGAAGCGCGGCGCGCATCGCAGTGATCTGGTTGCCGAGCTGTCCCTTTCCATCGGTCCCGCGGATGGAGACGGGGACCTGTGCGCGGACCTCCATGCCCTCGGTCTTGATCCCGCGCGAGTGGAGCCAGTCGCGGACGCCGCCGGCCACCACGGTGAGCACCACGTCGTTGACGGTCCCGCCGAGGACGTCCTTGATCCGCTTGAAGTGGGCGAGGTCCGAGCGGACCCAGACGAAGCGCCGGTGCGAGCCAATCGGGACGTTCAGGGGCAGCGTGGGGGCGGGGTTCGCGAAGTTCCATCCGACCTCGCCCACGGCCGTCGCCATCTCGCTCGCGCGCGCAAGCGAATCGCGAGGGTGCGACGCCGCTCGCTGAGCGCGCCGCGCAAGCGCAAGCGGGATCTTGGCGAGGCCCCCGACGCCCTTGGCAGCGAGCTGCGCCGACGACGGCTGGGGCGAGGGGATCCAGTCGTGGTCGGCCTTGACCGGTTCCGGCACCGGCTTCACGTCGAAGAGAACGGTGGCGATGTCCACGCCCGAGACGCCGTCGACGAGAGCGTGATGGGTCTTCGAGACGATCGCGAAGCGCTTCCGCGTCAGGCCCTGGACGAGCCAGAGCTCCCAGAGCGGCTTCGTGCGGTCGAGCTGCTGGCTGAAGACGCGCGCGGCCAGGTTTCGAAGCTGCTCCTCGGAACCGGGAGAGGGCAGCGCCGAGTGGCGCACGTGGTACTCGAGGTTGAAGGTCGGGTCGTCGACCCAGAGCGGCCGGCCGGTCTCGATCGGCGGGTTCGCGAGCTTCTGGCGAAAGCGCGGCACCAGGTGAAGGCGCGAGCGGATGTGCTCCAGCATGTCCTCGTAAGCCGGAGGCGGCCCTTCGAAGATCATCACGCCGCCGACGTGCATGTGAGCCACGGACGACTCGTTGGTGAGGAATGAGACGTCGAGGGCGGACAGCCTGTCCATATGACCCTGTGCCATAGGTGGAACCTACCCTCTTCAGGTGCGTTTCGTCCTTTTCTTCATCTTCTGTGCGCTGTGGGCCGCGGGATGCGGTTCCGATGAGCCAAGCGAGCCCGCGCCCGAGCGGTTCGATGCCGAACGCGCCTTCTCGGATCTGGAGGCTCAGGTCGAGATCGGCCCGCGTCCTTCGGGCTCGCCCGCGAACGAACAACTGGTCGAGTTCCTCGCCGATCAGCTGGAGGAGGCGGGGGCCGAGGAAGTCGCTGTCCAGCGCCCCTACCGCAACGTCGTCGCGACCATTCCCGGCGAAGGGGAGGGCACGGTCGTTCTCGCCGCCCACCACGACACGAAGGACATCCCCGGCTTCGTCGGCGCCAACGACGGCGCGTCGGGCGTCGCGGTGGTGCTCGAGCTGGCCCGTGTGCTTGCCGCCGACGCCCCGGTCGACGGCCCTTCGATCTCGATCGTCCTGTTCGACGCCGAGGAGGCGCGCGGTGACAGGCCCTTCGAGGAGGACGGGACCCGGGGCTCCCAGCAGTACGTGGCCTACGCCGAGGACGGAGAGCAGGGATCGCCGCCGCTCGACGAGGTGACGTCGATGATCCTGTTCGACATGGTCGGCGACTGCGACCTTCAGATCCCGCGCGAGACGAACTCCGAAGATGACCTCTACGGCAGGTTCGCCGAAGCCGCCCGCGAGGCTGGCGGCACCGACTCCGCCGCGCCCTTCGTAGGCGAGACGCCTGCGATCGGCGACGACCACATTCCGTTCATCGCGGCCGGGGTGCCGGCCGTTGACCTGATCGACTTCACCTACGGCGGCGCCTCGTCGCCCGGGGCCTATTGGCACACGACCGAGGACACGCTTGACAAGGTTTGCCCTGAGAGCCTGGAGGCCGTGGGCGAACCAGCCGTGCGCGTCCTCGATCCATCCGGCTAGCCCCTGAAAGGTACCCTCAGTGCATGCCTGAAACGGCTCTACACACGCCCAGGCGCGTGCGACTGGCCGCTCCGCGCGGGTATTGCGCGGGCGTCGATCGCGCGGTTGAGACTGTCGAGCGCGCGCTCGACATGCACGGACCGCCGGTCTACGTGCGCAAGGAGATCGTCCACAACAAGCACGTGGTCGAGCAGCTCGCCGAGCGCGGCGCGATCTTCGTCGAGGAGGAGACGGAAGTGCCCGAGGGCGAGCTCGTCGTCTTCTCGGCCCACGGCGTTGCCCCGGCCGTCCACAAGAACGCCGAGGCGCGCAACCTTCGCACCATCGACGCGACCTGCCCGCTCGTCACCAAGGTCCACGTATCGGCCCGCAAGTTCGCCGATCAGGGCTACACGATCATCATGATCGGCCACGCCGGGCACGAGGAGACTGAGGGAACGATGGGGGAGGCGCCCGACGCGATCACCCTCGTCGAGACGATCGAGGACGCCGACACGGTCGAGGTCGCCGATCCCGAGCACGTTGCCTTCATTACGCAGACAACGCTTTCCGTCGACGAAACGGGCGAGATCATCGAGCGCCTTCGCGAGCGCTTCCCGAAGATCGTCTCGTCCAAGTCCGAGGACATCTGTTACGCGACCACGAACCGCCAGATCGCGGTGAAGGAGCTCGCCACGCAGTGCGACCTGGTCCTGGTCATCGGCTCGACCAACTCTTCGAACTCGAACCGCCTCGTCGAGGTCGCGCGCGACCACGGCGCCGACTCGCACCTGATCGACAACGCCTCGCAGGTGCGCGAGGAGTGGCTCGAGGGAGTCGAGACGGTCGGCATCACCTCAGGCGCCTCGGCACCCGAAGAGCTCGTCTCCGAGCTCGTGGACTTCTTCCGCGACCGCGGCACGGACGACATCGCGGAGCTGAAGACGGTGGACGAGTCCGTCCGCTTCATGCTCCCGAAGAAGATCCGCTCCGAGCTCGCCGCCCGCGGCTAGGCTGCCCGGCGCACGACCAGCTCGCAGCCGAGTTTGCCGAGCGACTCGCGCAGCTCGGCCAATTGTTCGCCGTCGCGCAAGAGGCCGACGATCGCGCCTCCCGAGCCCGTGTAGTTGACCGCCGAGCCCAGCTCGTGCGCCGCGTCGGCCATCGCGATGTGGCGTTCGTCCAGGTCGTAGAGGGTGCGGCGGAGCTCGAGGTTTCGCTCCATCAGGATCGCGAGGCCGCTGCCGTCTCCGGTGAGGAGCGGCTTCAACGCGGCCCTCGCCAGACCGGCGATCTCGCGCATCGTCGCCACGACCTCCTGGTCGCGGGCCTTGAAGCGCTCCCGCATCTCGTGGTGGACGTGGCCCGAGTCGGTAGCCGCGCCCGGGCGCCAGGCGACGAACAGGTCAGGCAGCCGCGAGGCGTCGAGGGGCTCGACCCTCGGCCCACCGTCCCGCGCCAGGTCGAGATAGACGAGTCCTCCGTAGACCTGCACTACTCGGTCGCCGAGCCCAGCCGTGATCCCGAGCTCATCGCGCTCGGCGGCCAGCGCGACCGACGGGAGGTCCTGGTCGCTGATCTCATCGCCGAACAGGTCGCCCAGGGCCCGCAGCGTTGCGATCACGATCGCGCTGGATCCGGCCAGGCCGACGCCGGGCGGGATCGTTGAGCTCTCGAGCTTCAGGTGGGCGTTTGTCTCACCGTGCTCAGGCCGCTCGGTCACGTACCGCTTCGCGGCCGCCCACATGAGGGCCAGCGGCCCGGTGCGCGGGTGCTCCTCCGCCTCGGCAAGCCGGGCAAAGCTCTCGAACTCGAGGGTCTCGCCATCCGCCTCGAGCTCGACAGACAGTGAAGGCTCGGCGACGACCGTTGCGGTCAGCTCCTCGATCGTGATGCCGACGATGGCTCCGCCGAATGCGTCCGAGGGGTTGCCGACCAGGCCTGCCCGCGCGGGCACCTCGGCGCGAGCGATCCCGACGGCGTATCTCAAGGCAGGCCCGGCGCGAAGCTGATGGCCCAGATGCGCACTCCCTCTGGCACCTCGAGCTCGACGCGATGGGACTCGTGCGGGCCCGAGCCGGCTATCTGCACCAGGCCGGCAGACGACACGCTGATGTCGTCGGCGGGCTCGCCATCGACGGCGACGCCGATCGCGCCAACGCCGTCGGCGACCACCCACGCTTCACCGGCGGAGTAGTCGATGATCATCTGCGAGCCGCCAGGCTCGGGGATCCAGGGCTCCTTCAGCGAGCCACCCGGGAGAACCTCGGCGGTGGGCACCGGGAGCAGGACGCCCGGGGCGTCGGTTGCGCGCAATGGTTCCATCAGCGGCGGCAGGTCGACGGCGACGTTGGCGAGTCGCAACTCCTCCTGGATCGCCTCCTCGGTCGCCCGGTACTCGCCCTCGCCGTTGTGGGCCCACCGGAGCGCGCCACCATGGCTCCAGAAGAAGAGCGACGGCCAGCCCTTGCAGCCGTAGTCGTGCCAGATTGCGTAATCGACGTCGAGCGCCACCGGATGCTCGACCCCGAGCCTCTCGACGGCGGCGGTCGCGACCTGCGCATCGGCGGTGAGGGCGAACCTCGGTGAGTGGACCCCAATCGTTGTCAGGCCGAGGTGCGAGTAGCGGCGAGCCCATTCGGAGACGTAGGGGAGCGCTCGAACGCTGTTGAGCTGCGTGGGGTCGAAGAAGTGGACGAGGACGGGGCCGGCGGCGGTGAGCTCAGCCATCTTCGGCGGCTCGTCCCGGTTCAGCCACTTGATCCGACCCGGCAATTCGGGCGCGGCAATGTTGTCCCGTTCGGGTCTCACGCCAGGAGTATGCTGAGGGCCCCGCACGACCGGAAGAGGAGAGATTTTGAACGCCAACGTCTTTGACCGCATCGAAGAGAGCCGCCGCCGCTGGAACGTGCTCGAGCACCCCTTCTACCAGCGCTGGTCCGAGGGCGAGTTGACCCGCGAGGAGCTGTCGCGCTACTCCGGTCAGTACCGCCACGCGGTCGAGGCGATCGCCACGCTGAGCGCCTCAGCTGCCGACGCGCTGCCCGAGCGCAAGGAGCTTCGCCGCCATGCTGCCGAAGAGCTCGGCCATGTGCGCCTTTGGGACGGCTTCGTCGAGGCCGTAGGCGGCGACGCCGCCGCCGAGCCAACCTCTGAGACCGCGGATCTCGTCTCCGACTGGACCGGCGAGGGCGACGCGATCGAACAGCTTTCGCGTCTCTACGCGGTCGAGGCTTCGCAGCCCGCAATCTCCCGCACGAAGCGCGAGGGGCTCCTCGAGCGCTACGGCTTCGAGGACGGCTCGGGCACGGCGTACTTCAAGGTCCACGAGGGCCGCGACGTCGAGCATGCCGCCGAGGTTCGCGAGCTCATCGAAGAGCTCGCCACCGACGAGGACGCAGACCGCCTGGTCGCGGCAGCCGAGAGCGCCTACGAGGCCAACTGGCGCCTCCTCGACGGCGTTTAGCCCAAGCCTCCAGAGCGAGATGTCGCGCGGCGACCGCGCCCTCGGGATCGTCCTCGGCATCCTGGTCGGGCTGGCTATCGTCGCCGTCTTCGTCTTCGTGTTCTCCGAGGACACGATCGACTCGTCGCAGATCGAAGGCACCGGCGGCCAGGAGCAGTCCCAGCAGGATCGTTGAGCAGCCGTTTAGGCCTGGTTACCTAGACTCGCCGCAATGGAGAATCGGAAAATTCCAGCCCTGATCGCCCTGGCGGGCATCGTGATCGCGGTGATCGTGTTCCTGTTCATCGCCAACGACGACACGGCCGATCAGGAGAGCGAAACGACGCCCCAGGCGGAGACCACCTCGACTAACTCCGAGGACACGGGCGAGGATGAGCAGCCCGCGAAGGAGAAGCCGGAGAAGCCGGCCGAGCCAGAGGTGCCTCAGCTCGAGATCCAGAACGGCGAGCCGGTCGGCGGCGTGCTCGAACTCGAGGTCACAGCGGGTGACGAGCTCCGGATCGACATCACCACCGACGCCGCTGACGAGCTCCATCTGCACTCTTACGACGTCTATCTCGACATCGTCCCCGGTGAGACGAACGAACTCGTCGTGGAGAACGCGGACATCGAGGGCGTCATCGAACTGGAGTCGCATTCGACCGGTGCGCTCCTGGCCGAGATCTCGGTAGTACCCGGCTAGATGTTCGCTGTGCCGCTCGGGCACGGGGCGCTGGCTCCCAAGGACGACCTGCCGATCCCCGAGACGTGGTTCGCGTGGGGCGCGGCGATCGTCCTGATCCTGTCGTTCATCGGCCTGTCGATCGCATGGGTCAAGCCGCGCTGGGACGAGGACCGATGGAAGGCGTTCGGAGGCTTCTCGAAGCTGATCGTCAATCCGGTAACCGAGGTCCTGGCCGGGGTCCTCAGCGTATTCCTCCTCGGCGTGGTCGTCTGGTCGGGGCTCTACGGCACCGAGAACTCCGCCGCGAACTTCAACGTCACCTTCGTCTTCGTCACGTTCTGGGTCTGCGTCCCGATCGTGAGCGTCTTCTTCGGCGACGTGTTCCGCGCGCTCAATCCATGGCGCGCAATCGGGCGCGTCTTCGGCGGCGGGTTCGCGTTGATCGTGGGCCGCTCGGCTCCGGCCCCGCTCGAGTACCCGGACAAGCTGGGGCGCTGGCCGGCCTTCGCCGGCCTCGCGGCGTTCTTGTGGCTCGAGCTTGCGTTCGGCGTGCCGTTCGAGCCCGTCGTCATCATCGACCCACGCACCGTTGCGATCGCAACCCTCATCTACAGCGCGATCACCTTCGTGGGGATGGCCCTTTTCGGCGTCGAGAGGTGGTGCGAGCGCGGCGAGACGTTCGGGGTCCTCTTCAACATGTTCTCCCGGATCGCGCCGCTCGAGGTGCGCGACGGGACACTGGGGCGTCGGCCGTGGTTTTCCGGCGCGGTGGGGTGGGGGCTGGTGCCGGGCTCGGTAGCCCTCATCTTGCTGCTGATCGCCGGGACCACCTACGACGGTGCCGCGGAAGGCGTTCTCGCGCAGCCGATCGACTGGATGTACGACCTGATCAACGGCGGCGCCGGGGCCGAGGGCGACATCCTGGCCAGGCGCCTGACGGCAACGGTCTTCATGGTCCTCACGTTCGGAGTGGTTTCGGGCATCTACTGGGGCGGCATCAAGGGGATGGGCACGGAGGGCAGCGGGATGACGACACGCGAGCTTGGGCGCACATTCGCGTTCTGCTTCATCCCGATCGGCTTCGCATACGTCCTCGCGCACTACTTCTCGCTCGTTGTCTTTCAGGAGCAGGCCCAGTTCACCTATCTCCTTTCGGATCCACTGGGTGAGGGGGCCGACTACTTCGGCACCGCGAGCGGGACGGTCGACCTGCGCGTGATCAGCTCGGAGTTCGTCTGGTATGTCCAGGTTGCCTCGTTGGTGGTCGGGCACGTGGCGGCGCTCGCCATGGGCCACGACAAGGCGCTCGGCGTCTACCAGAACCTGCGCCGCGCGACTCAGTCCCAGTACTGGATGCTGGCGCTCATGGTGAGCTTCACCGTGCTCGGCCTGGCCCTGCTTTCGGCTGCGAACCAGTAGCGGCCTTAACACCGGAGTGACGCGGCGAACGCTTCGCGGGTCTACGCTGCCTCGCGTGAGCAGGAGTCGGGAACGCCGGTGGCTGGTGGGCGCATTCGCGTGCCTCGCGATGCTCGTTCCCGCCAGCGAAGCGTTGGCCCAGAAGCCGATCGTGTACGTCGTGGTGATCGACGGCCTCGACGGCGATGCAGTCGAGGCCGGCAACGCGCCCTTCATGACCGGCCTCTTCGAAGGAACCGGCGGCAACGGCTCCTACTTCCCGGCCTCGCGCTCGGTGATCCCGGCGGAGACGAACCCGAACCACACCGCGATGATGACCGGAGCTCTGCCTGGCGAGTCCGGCATGGCCGCCAACGCCTTCGCGATCTATGCGCCGCTTGCGAACCAAGACACGTGCAGGACAACGGGGCCGTTCGACTACTCGATGCTTCCCAGCGTGACGTCGGGCGAGAGCCCCACTTGTCCCAAGGCTGAGACGGTCTTCGAGTCCGTGCGCCGGCAGGCCGGCAAGCGCCACCCGCTGACCTCGGTCGTGATGGGCAAGCCGAAGCTCGGCAGGATCTTCGACGTCTCCTACAAGGGCGAGCGCGCCGCGGACGCGATCTGGGCGCCGTGCGACGACACGCCTGCGGACGACTCGTACTGCGAGAGCGTGCCGACCAACCCGGCGACCGGTTACGCGCTCTCCGACACGGTCGTGATGGACGAGGTGATCGACCAGGTCGAGAACGGGATCACGGTCAAGGGCGAGGAGCGCCGCGCGAGGTTCACCTTCGTGAATCTCCCGCAGGTCGACTCCGCCGGCCATGCAACGGGGCGCGGCCTCGTCTACGACGTCGCCGTCACGCTCGCCGACGCGGAGATCGAGCGACTCGCCAATGCTCTGAAGGCGAGCGGCGAGTGGGAGCGCTCGGCGATTCTCGTCGTCAGCGACCACTCGATGGACACGACGCCGACGAAGGTGTCGCTGACCTCCGAGATCAAGGACACCGGCGTTCCCGGCAACACCTTCTCGGTGGTTCAGAACGGAAGCGTCGACTTCGTCTACCTGGCGGACCGCAAGGCGCCTCGGGCTGAGCGCAACGATCTGCTCGCGGAGATGCGCGACGCGATCCTCGGCACCTCAGGTGTCACGGAGGCCCTGTACCGAGAGCGAAACCGTGCCGACGGTGGCAGGAAGCACACCATCCGCAAGGCTCAGCCTGACTGGAGTGCAGGCAAGCGCACAGGCGACATCGTCGCCACCAGCGACGCCGGCGTCGCCTTCGCAGAGCCGAGCCTGGCCGGCAACCCCCTCGTGGGCAACCACGGCGCGCCACAGACCGAGGACAACTTCATGTCGGTGATCGGGGGCTGGCCGAAGATCAAGACAGGCACCGTCGACGGCAACTCGAAGCGCGCTCTCATCCGCAACAACGACGTCGCCTCGACGGTCATGCGCCTCCTCGGCCTCAAGGCTCCAAAGGACAGCGTCGGCAGGCCGATCAAGGGCGCCTTCGAGGCAGGCACGCTCCGCAAGCGGCGGTAGCCTTTGAGGAGTGACCGCGTCGCTCCCCATCGCCCACGTCGGACACTGGTCGATGTACATCATCTACGCGGTGCCTGTGGTCGTCGTGATCGCCTCAGTGGTGAAGACGATCCGCCAGGAGCGCCGCGAGGCGCGCGAAGGCACGGACGGCTAGCGCACCGCTGGTGTCCGACTGGACGAAGACGAACTTCGGGGATCTCCCTGACGCCAGCCCCGAGGGCGTCGACATCGACTGGCGGTTCGCCCGCAAGGCCATGGGCTCGCCTGAGCTCGGAGTCAGCCGCTTCACCTACGAGCCTGGAGCCCGGATGCCATGGGGCCACAAGCACCGCATGCAGGAGGAGGCCTATGTCGTCGTCGGTGGGTCCGGGCGCGCCAAACTCGACGGCGAGATCATCGAGATCTCGCGCTGGGATGTGATCCGCGTCGCGCCGTCCGTCGTCCGCTCATTCGAAGCCGGCCCAGACGGCCTCGATGTGATCTGCATCGGGGGCCGAAAGGCCGAGGGGGTCGACGGCCAGCCGGTCGAGGGCTTCTGGGACTGATGGCTATCTCACTCTCGGCGATGTTGCGCGACGCCGTCGAGACGGGCGAGTGGTCCGCGCTTCGCGAGCGGCTAGCCGATTCGGCGATTCTGGACTCCAGCAGCGAGGCTGGGCGGCGCCGGGTCGAAGGCGCTGATGCGATCGTCAAGCACCTCTCGGCGCCCGGGCCGGGCGAAGTGCGGGTCTGGGACGCGCAAGAGTGGGACTCGGGCGTCGCCGTGACGTTCGAGTGGCACGGCGAGAGCGGTGCGGATCGACGCCGCTGGTACGTCCGCGCCGCCGACGACGGGCAGGTCGACCGAGCTCTGGAGCACCGCCGCCCGCCCGGACGAAACGGGCGACGGCTCGGTGCCGAACGCGCCCGAGGCACTCCTGAAGGAGCTGGGCGCCACCCGGGTCACTCCGCTCAGCCACGGCGGCAACTCGGGCGCCGCGCTCCTGCGGGCCGAGAGGCGACGGGGCGGACTTCATCCTGAAGCGGGTCGGAGGTGGCGGCTCGGATTGGCTGGCGCGCGCTACGGGCGATGAGGGGCGGACGGCCCAGCTCTACGAGGCGGGTGCGTTCGACCGCATGCCGGTATCCATCGGCCACGGCATCGTCGCGGTCGAGCGCGAAGGGGATGCGGCCTGGGTCGCCATGCGCGATGTCGGCTCGCTGCTCTTGCCCGGCACTGCCCGGCTTTCGCGCAAGGAGAGCCGGCGCATCCTCGCGGCGGCCGCGGATCTCCACCGCGAGTTTCGCGGAGAGGCGCCGCCGGGGGCGGCGACGCTGGCTGCGCGAATCGGGATGTCCTCGCCCGCCATCGGCGAGGCGGAGCGGAACCAGCCCGATCTTCTGCCGAAGCAGTTCGAACAGGGCTGGGACGCGTTCGGCGAGCTCGTCTCCGATGACGTCGCAGACGTGGTGCTCGCGCTTGCGAGCGACGTGCGCCAACTGGCGGACGCGCTCGTCGGCGCCTACGGCAGCACTACCTTGATCCACGGCGACCTGCGCGGCGACAACCTCGGATTCGACGGGGAGCGCCTCGTGCTCATCGACTGGGATCTCGCCGCGGCGGGCACTCCTGGAGCCGAGTTCGCCTGGTATTTGGCGCACTCAGCCCGCCGGATCGACGCGGGTCACGACGAGATCGAGTCGGATCACGTCGGTGCGCAAGGAGACCAGTTCTCCCAAGCCGAGCACGAGCTGGGCATGGTGTCCGGGCTCGTCCAGTACGGGTGGCGGATTGCGCACAGTGCTCGCATCCATGCGGACCCCGCCGAGAGGGTGTGGGGCGGAGCCGAACTGGATTGGTGGGAGCCGCGAGTTCGGCTCGCGCTCGAGCGTGAGGGAGGCCGGATCTCGCCCTGAGTCGGCGAGGGGAGCGCACGCAAGGGCGCATCGCGGAATACTCCAGGCTTAGGTGGCTCTCTTGGGATGCACCAACTGCGGCCTCGTTATCGAAGGCACCACCGTTCTCACGGTCGGGCACCTGACAAAGAATGCCTGCCCCGATTGCGACACGGCTCTTCGCGTTATCGACCTGGCCGAGGCCAATCAGCTGACGCGGGAGAGGTTCCTCGCCGCGCACTGGCGTGAGATCGCCGCCTCGAAGAACAAGAAGCGGCCGCCCAAGACGGCGCCGGGCTAGGTCGTTGCGAGGAGCTCGCCGAGGCGGCGCTCGAGCGCTTCGGCCAGGGCGTCGCGGATCGGGCCCTCGATCGTACGGTTGACGAGCTCCTGGAGGAAGCCGTCGATCACGAGGCGCTTCGAGTCGGCCTCGTTCAGGCCGCGCGACTGGAGGTAGAAGAGCTGCTCGGCATCCACCTGCGCGATCGCAGCGGCGTGGGTGCAGCGCACGTCGTCGGCCTCGATCTCGAGGCCCGGGATGGAGTCGGCGTGAGACTTGTCGGAGAGGAGGAGGTTGCGGCTCTCCTGGAAGGCGTCGGTGTGCTGCGCGTCGCGATCGACGCGGATCATCCCGCGCCAAACGGAGGTGGCGGAATCCGAGAGGACTCCGCGGAAGGCGAGGTCAGAGACCGTGTTGGGCGCGGCATGCTCCTGGGTCGTGTCGTAGTCGAGATGCTGGGTGCCGAGGCCCGCGTAGGCGCCAGTGACCTTGGCGGACGAGCCCTGGCCGGCGAGCTTCGTCTCCATCCGCACCTTGCCGCGCGCCGAACCGAAGCCCAGCGCAAGCCAGTCGAGCGACGCGTCGCGCTCGACCTCGGCCCGCTGTGTGGCGAAGACCCATGAAGAGTCCGAGAGGTCCTGGCCGCAGACGAAGCGGAGCGTCGCGCCCTGGCCGACACGGATCTCGGTGACGCCGTTGAAGAGCGCTTCCGCCTCGGGATCGCCGGCCAGGTACTGCTCCCACACCTCGGCCTCGGCGCCCTCTTCGAGCACGATCAGCGAGCGCCATGCCATCGCCGACCCGGCTGCGCCCAGGATGGCTGACAGGCCGATCGGCATCTCGAAGCGCTGGCCGGCGGGGACATACACGAAAGCGCCCCCGGACCAGGTGGCTTCGTTGCGGGCGACGAAGATGTCGTCGGAGGGCACCACCGAGCCGAGGTGTTCCGCAACGAGATCCGGATACCGGACGGCGGCGTCGGCGAGCGGCATGACAGTGGGCTCCGAAGGCTTGCCGTTCCCCGTGGGCTCGGAGAGTTCGGATCCGAGGGTGAGCGAGTCGACCTGGCGCAGGAAGACCGATCCGTCGGGAGCGGGAAGAATGGGCTCGGCGCTCTCGGCCGAGGCGCCGTCGCCGCCATCGGCCTCTTCGTAGGAGTCGAGGTCGAGTTCCGACAGGTCGGTGAACTCCCAGCCCTTGGCCTTGGGATGGGGGAGGTCGAGGCTCTCCGCAAGAGAGGCGCCCTTTCGGCGCCTCTCGTCGAGCCAGGCAGGTGCGGTGGCTACCTCAGCCAATCGAGCCTTCCATCTGGAGCTCGATGAGGCGGTTCATCTCGACCGAGTACTCCATCGGGAGCTCCTTCGCGATCGGCTCGATGAAGCCGTTGACGATCATCTTCGAGGCCTCTTCCTCGTCCAAGCCGCGCGACTGGAGGTAGAAGAGCTGTTCCTCGCCGATCTTCGAGACCGAGGCCTCGTGGCCGACGTTGGCGTCCGCCTCGTCGATGCGAATCGTGGGATAGGTGTCGGATCGCGAGTCGGGATCGAGCAGGAGCGCGTCGCAGACGACCTTCGACTTGGCCTCGCTTGCGCCCTTCGCCACCTCGAGAAGGCCGCGATAGGTTGCCCTGCCGCCGTCCTTCGAGATGGACTTGGAGAAGATCGAAGAGGTTGTCTTCGGCGCCGCGTGGATGATCTTGCCGCCCGCGTCCTGGTGCTGGCCGGCGCCCGCGAACGCGATCGAGAGGATCTCTCCGTGCGCGCCTTCGCCGAGCAGGTAGATCGAGGGGTACTTCATCGTCAGCTTCGAGCCGAGGTTGCAGTCGACCCATTCCATCGTCGCGTTCTCCTGCGCGATCGCGCGCTTGGTGACGAGGTTGTAGACGTTCTGCGACCAGTTCTGGACGGTCGTATAGCGAACGCGGGACGAAGGCTTCGCGACGATCTCGACGACCGCCGAGTGGAGCGAGTCGGTCGAGTACACGGGGGCGGTGCAGCCCTCGATGTAATGGACGTCGGAGCCCTCCTCGGCGATGATCAGCGTGCGCTCGAACTGGCCCATGTTCTCCGTGTTGATGCGGAAGTAGGCCTGGAGCGGCATCGAGACCTTGACGCCCTTGGGGACGTAGACGAACGAGCCACCCGACCAGACGGCCGAGTTCAGCGCAGCGAGCTTGTTGTCGTTGGCGGGGATGACGGTCGCCCAGTACTCGCGTACGAGATCCTCGTGCTCGCGGAGCGCTGTGTCCATGTCGGTGAAGATCACGCCCTGCGCTTCGAGCTGCTCGTTCACTTGGTGGTAGACGGACTCTGACTCGTACTGGGCACCGACTCCGGCGAGGAACTTGCGCTCGGCCTCGGGGATGCCCAGCTTGTCGAAGGTGTTCTTGATGTCCTCGGGCACGTCGTCCCAGGTGTGTCCGACCTTCTCGGAGGCGCGGACGAAGTAGTGGATGTCCTCGAAGTCGATCTGGTCGAGGTCGCCGCCCCACTTCGGTGTCGGCCGGCTCTCGTAGTGCTCGTAAGCCTTGAGGCGGAACTCGCGCATCCAGTCGGGCTCGGACTTGTACTCGGAGATCGACTCGATGAGCTCGCGCGAGAGTCCCTTGGGCGCCTTGTACGAGTAGCCGGTCTCGGGATCGGAGAAGCCGAAGCGCTCCTTGTAATCGGAGCCGATGTCCTTGAGGCCGGCTTCGGCGTCGGTCAGGACCTTTGTCGATGCGGGTGCGGCGGTTTCAGGTGGCTTCATGTCTAGATCTCCAGCTTCACTTCGCCGTCATGGACACTGACTTCGAACGTGTCGACCGGCGCGTACGCCGGAAGCGACTTCGGCTTGCCCGAGCGCAGGTCGAAAAGCGACCCGTGACGGGGGCATTCCACGGTACAGGACGCCTGGTCGAACTCCCCCTCGGCGAGAGGGCCGTCGTCGTGGGAGCAACGATCCTCGATCGCGAAGAGCTCGCCGCCCACGCAATGAAAGACGCCGATCTTCCGGCCGGCATCGTCCTCGACGAGACGCATCTCGCCCTCGGGCAGCTCATCGATGTTGCAAATGGTTAGTTCAGGCATGAAAGAAAAATCAGACTCACGAGGTCGGATTTTAGCCGTCTGGCCGGGCGTCCTCGGTGTCCGTCTCAGTCTGAATCTCGCGGTACCTTGCATGGATGGCAGCGCTGAGGGACCGCCTCACCTACGCCAACGTCACCGCGACCTTGGCGCTGGCTGTCGCCGTCGGCGGTGGGATCGCCATCGCGGGCGGAGGGAAGGATGATCCCAGCGATCCGCATCCCGTCGTGGCGCGGCAGGCCGGCTTCACGCTGGAGGCAGGTGAGAGCAAGAAGCTCATGAAGCTCCCCAAGCTCGTAACGCTCACTGCGGAGTGCGACGGTCCGAACGACGGAACCGTCGCTTACGAGAGCATCGCGAAGAGCCGGCTCAGAGTGGCGGGGGTAGCCGCCAACCACTCGAGCGTGGATCCGCTCTCCTACTCGTTCGCCGTGCAACCGGGTGAGACCGGCGACTTCGACGGATCCGGAGCCCTCAGGAGCTACCAGGTCTCCATCTTCCACAGCAACGCCAGGAAGGTCACCCCGCAGGCCGACCTGACCGTCGACATCTCCGGCTGCGAGATCCGCGCCCGGGCTCTGACCGTCAAGGGCTGACGTCTAGATCTGCTCGGCGAGCGTGGGGTCGCCCTGCTCGCCCTCGTCCTCCCAGTCGGCCAGCTGGCCGAGCGAGGCGGACTTCACGACCTTGAGGCCGAGGAGCGCGCACTTCATGCGCGTCGCCGAGATGTCGATGCCGAGCAGGTCGAGCACGGTCTCCTTCGGCATGCGGAGGAGCTCCTCGCGGCTCATGCCCTCGAGCTCGTCGACGAGCATCGAAGTGGCAGCGGTCGAGATCGCACAGCCCTTGCCCTCGAACGAGACGCCCGTCACGCGGTCGTCGGCGTCGAGCTTGATGTAGACGTGCTGCTCGTCGCCGCAGAACGGGTTCGTGTCCTCGAAGTCGAGGTCGAACTCGTCCAGGCGCCCGAAGTGGCGAGGGCGCTTGTAGTGGTCCAGGATGTTCTCGCGGTAGAGCTCGTCCATCTCTTCAGAGAGGGTAGGGCGCGCGGTTCGGCGCCGTGGGGCCTACTGGATCCGCTCGGCTGCGTACTCGGCCAGCGCCATCACGGTCAGCTGCGGGTTGACGGTGATGGCCGCCGGGAAGACGCTGGCGTCGCACACGTAGACGCCCGGGGCGTTCGGCACGCTGAAGTCCGGGTCGACCACCCCCCGCGTGCGGTTGCTGCTGATCGGGTTGCCGCCCTGCGGATGCGAGGAATGGAGCTGGATGTCCGTGTTGTCGCGCACCTGCGCGTCGAGGTCGTCCAGTGACTCAGGGGTCGTGTACGGCAGGAAGCGGAACGTGGTCGGCATCACGCGCGTGGCTCCCGCGGCCAGGTAGATCCTGCCGGCGAGCTTCAACCCGGCGACCAGGCGCTTCAGGTCATCGGGATGCGGCTCGTACGTGAGCTTCATCTTGCCGCGCCAGTCCAGGCTCACCCGGCCGTCAGATCGCGTTCCGACCACGGAGCCGGTGCAGGCCATGTGGTTGTAGCGGCTCATGTTGCGGTAGTGGTCGCGGAACCAGCCGGGCATGAACAGCGACTGCGCGCCAACGGGGTTGAACCACGTCTCGAGGATCATGCCGTCGTCGCCCGGCGTTCGCAGGTAGTGCGAGATCTGAAGGCCCCGATACGAGTCGAGCTTCTCCGGGAAGTCCGCCGTCATCGGAGCGCCGAGGTTGAACGAGAGGCCGCGCCCGGCGTTGGGCCCGCCAAGGCTCGAGCGTTGAAGTATCAGGCTCGACGCCAGGGCGCCCGCCGAGATGACGACCGTGTTCGCGCTCACGCGGAGCTTTCGCCCGTCTGTCAGCTTGCACTCGACCTCTGCCGCTGAGCCGTTTCGCGGCGTGACCCGCTCCACGGCGCACTCCGAGAGGATCTTCACCGCGTCCGGGTGCTCCGACTGCGCCATCGGCAGCGTGTAGTCGAGCGCGGAGAGCTTGCGCCCGAGCGGGCACCCGATGTTGCAGTAGCCGGAGCCGAGGCAGTCCGACATGTTCGCCTCGACGACGTCGAAGTCCCCGGAGCGGTCGAGCCCGAGTGCCTCGATGCCTTCGCGGAACTTGACGGCTCCGCCGGCCAGATGAGTGCGCGAGGTCATGCGCTTGACGGGCATGAACTCCCGGACCCGATCGAAGGCGGCGGCAAGCTCGCCTGCGTCGAGGCCGGCGTCCAGGCCGTTGCCGTCGTTCCAGCGCTCGAGCACCTCGTCGGGCAGGTCGAAGCAGACGGCGTTGTTGACGACGGTGGTGCCACCGACGCACTTGCCCTGGAGCACCTGGAACCGCGCGTCCGTGGACATCTGCATGCCGCCGTCCGCGTAGAGCGACGCGAACTGATTGCGCTCGTCCTCGGTGAACTCGGACGGGTCGACGTGGCGGCCGGCCTCGAGCACGGTCACCTCGCGACCCTTCTCCGCCATCCGCTTGGCGAGCACGGCGCCGGCCGCGCCCGAGCCGACGATCGCGACATCGGCGGTGATCTGGTCCGAGTCGACCTCGCGTGGCGTGCGGACGGAGAGGGGAGGGAACGGGCGCTTGGCCAGCTCGGTCAGGGGGCCGCCCTCTTCCCGATCGGAGAACTTCACGTATCCGGTCTTCGCGGCGCTCCGCTCGTCCGAGTAGTAGCCGATGAACGTCAGGTTCTGAGCCGCGACGAGGGTCGACTGGACGATGCGCCGAATCGGCCCCGGCAGCCTCCGCTCGGCGACATCGGAGACGAAGCACCTCTCGATGAACTCGATGCGCCCTTGCGGTGACATGAACGGATACGGCGGGCGCAGCCGGAGCATGGGGTAAGCCCAGAGGGCGGTCAGCGCCAGCTTCGCCTTGCTTTTCGCCTCAGCCGGGAACGAGTAGAGGTAGTCATCGACGTTGGCGGCCACCGCACTCGGCGACAGCGCCTCGTCGCGGCCGAGCACGAGCACCTCGGCAAGCGCCATCAGCGTGCGGTGCTGGTGCGGCGCGAGGTACTTGAGGTCGAACCGGGCGCGGATCGCCTGGCGGCGGCAGTAGATGAGCGCCGCAGTGACGGCTATCGCCAAGCCGAGCCAGATGAACAGGATGGTCTGGGCGTCCGGCAGGCCGAATCCAGGGGGAGCGTCGAACGAGCCTGAGACGTCGCCGGCGTTGTTCGTCGCCCAAGAGATCACGAGCGACCCGATGATCAGGAGGTGCGCGCCGATCACGACGCCGACGGCCCACATGTGCCGGCGGATGTCCGCCGCGGCCACGACGCAAAGGGCCGCAAAGGTGCCGTCCTTGGCGACCGAGTTGGCCACGAACGGGAACTCGGCGTCGGCGAAGAGCCCCTGGAGGACGTAGCCGAGTGCCATGAGCAGAAAGACCGGCGCGAGGATCAGGACGAAGCGCCTGAGACGGAGCTCCTCCGCGGTGAGGGGAGAGTCCTTCAGCGCCTGGTTCAAGACGACGCGCGCGCGGCTTCAGGGTCCACGGTCGACTCGGCGCGCTTGCGGTCGTAGAACTCGCGGATGAGGCTGCAGAGCCCGTCCTCGTCGAAGAAGAAGACCTGGCAGACCGTGTCCGAGACGCTAAGCCCGAGTGGGAGCCGATCCCCGAGCGCTTGACGACGCCCATGACGCGGTTGCCGGACTCGACCATCTCGATCACGTCGAACCGGAGCTGGCCAACCGCCGCTCGCCACTGATCCCAGAAGCCGATGATCGCGTCGTGGCCGCGATAGACGCCCTGGTCCGGGTCGTCAGGAGGCGTCACCCAGACGACGTCGGGCGAAAAGTGCTGAAGCACGTAGGAACGATCGCCAGCGTTCCAGGCTTCGTATCCATCGCGTATGAGCTTCCCGTAACCCCCAGACAATCCGCGGGCAGCTTAAACCCAAACGGCGCTCAGTTGGAGAAAATTCTTCGGGCGTCCTCGAGGCCGTCGACCAGTCGGTCGATCTCATCCGTGGTCGTGTAGATGCCGAAGCTCGCTCGCGCCGTGGCCGAGACGCCCAGGCGTTCCATCAGCGGCTGCGCGCAATGGTGGCCGGCGCGCACCGCCACTCCGTGACGATCGAGGATCTCCGAGACGTCGTGGGCGTGAACCCCTTCGAGCTCGAACGACACGGGGCCGACCCGGTCCGGGCTCGCGGGCGGTCCGAAGATCTTCAGCCCGGGAACGGTTCCGAGTCGATCCATCGCATACGCGGTGATCTCGCGCTCGTGCTCGGTCACGTGATCCATCCCGATGCCGTCAAGCCAGCGGATCGCGGCCGCGAGCCCGATCGCCTGCGCGATCGCAGGCGTTCCGGCCTCGAAGCGCGCCGGCACGTCGGCCCACGTCGTGCCCTCCCTGGTCACCTTGCGGATCATCGAGCCGCCGCCCAGGAACGGCCCCATCTCGCGCAGGAGGTCGAGCCTGCCCCAGAGGACGCCGATGCCGGTCGGTGCGTATGCCTTGTGGCCGGTGAGCGCGTAGAAGTCGACACCGAGCTCGGAGACGTCGACCGCCAGCTTGGGCGCAGCCTGCGCGCCGTCAGCGATCACCAGCGCGCCGGCCTCGTGCGCCATCCGAGAGATCTCGGCCAGCGGGTTGAGCGTTCCGAGCACGTTCGAGACATGCGCGACGGCAACGAGCTTCGGTCCCTTCGCCAGCGCATCGGCGAGGCCATCCATGTCAAGCAGCCCGTCATCGTTCACCCCGACCCAGTCGATTTCCGCACCGACGCGGGCGGCGAGCTGCTGCCAGGGCACGATGTTCGAGTGGTGCTCCATCTCGGTGAGCACGATCCGGTCGCCTGCGCCGACGTTCGCGTCGCCCCAGGCGCGCGCGACGAGGTTGATCGCCTCGGTGGCGTTGCGGACGAAGATCACCTCGCGGCGGTCCGCGGCTCCAAGGTGGTCGGCGACGGTCGCTCGCGCACCTTCGAAGGCGGCGGTCGCTTCGGCGGAGAGCGTGTGTGAGCCGCGATGGACGTTCGAGTGGTGGCGGCGCTCGTACCGGTCGACGGCCTGAATCGAAGCCAGAACGCGCTGCGACGAGGCTCCGGAGTCGAGGTATGCGACCGGCTTGCCGTGGACCTCGCGGGAGAGCGCCGGGAATGATTCCCGAACGCCGGCGAGCGGGTTGGCTGTGGCGGGCGTTGCCATCTGAAAGAGTGGCGCCCGGCGGCGTCAGGCCGCCGCCGCGGCTCCCTCGACCTCGGCGATAATCGGCGCGTAGCCCTTGTTCTCGAGCTCCGCGACGAGCTCGGGCCCGCCCTCCTTGACGATCCGGCCTTGATACATCACGTGGACCCGGCTCGGCTCGATCAGGTGGAGGATGCGCTGGTAGTGCGTGATGATCAGCGCGCCCATGTCGGGGCCCGCGAACTTGTTCACGCCCTGGGAGACGACCTGAAGAGCGTCGATGTCGAGCCCTGAGTCGGTCTCATCGAGAACGGCCATCTGCGGCCGGAGCATTGCCAGCTGGAGGATCTCCATGCGCTTCTTCTCGCCGCCCGAGAAGCCCTCGTTCAGATATCGGCTCGAGAACTCGCGAGGAATGTTGACGAGCTCCATCGCCTCCTCCGTGGTCTTACGAAAGTCCTTGAGCTTGATCTCGGGCTCGCCGCGGGCGTCGCGATGAGCGTTGACGGCCATGCGGAGATACTTGGCGACGGTGACGCCGGGAATGGCGACCGGATACTGGAAGGCCATGAAGAGGCCCATCCGCGAGCGGTCCTCCGGGTCGGCGTCGGTGATGTCTTCGCCGAGGAAGTGGATCGAGCCTTGCGTGACCTCGAGGGAGGGGTGGCCCATGATCGACGTTCGCAAGAGTGGACTTGCCCGAGCCATTCGGGCCCATCAACGCGTTGATCTCGCCCTTGGAGACCTCCAGGTCGACGCCCTTGAGGATGTGCTTGTCCTCGGCGGATACGTGAAGGTCGCGGATCTCTAGGTCTGCCATGAAAGCTCCAGTCGTGAGTGGTGGGGGGTGGTCAGGCGACGGTCAGCGTGGCTTGCTGACCCTCGGAGAACTTGACGAGCTCCGCGAGCGTGGTGCCCGCGAGCGCCTTCGTGACGCCGCCGTGGACGCGAGTCCAAAGTAGCTTGGTCGCGCACGGGTCAGGGTCGACCTCGTGCGAGCACAGCACGCGGCCTTCACGCTCGGTGTGGAAGCACTCCATCGGCGCGATCGGGCCTTCGAGGGCCTGGACGACGTCGAGCATCGCGATCTCGGAAGCGTCGCGGGCGAGGCGATAGCCGCCGTGCGCGCCGCGCACCGAGGTGACCAGGCCCGCCTGGCGCAGTTTTGCGACCAGGTGCTCGAGATAGGAGAGGGGGAGGTTCTCCGCCTCAGCCACAGCGGTCAGCGAAACGGGCGTCGCCTCTCCAGGGCTATCGCCATCAGTCCGGCGCCCGAGCTCGACCATGAGCCTGACTCCGTACTCCGCCTTCGTCGAAAACAGCATCGTCAGAAATCCTAGCGAGCGACTGGGTATTGCTCCGCCACCCCGCGACCTTTGATAGCGTCGGGTCGATCGGAGGATTCAATGCAGGGAGGCACGTAGTGATCAGGTTCGCAACAGGATTGGTCGTGGTACTGGCGGTTGCACTTACTGGCGCGTCAACGGCCCAAGCCGCCACGTACAACGGCGAAATCAAGGGTGAGCCGGAAGCGTCACTCAAGCTGACGGTCAAGGACATCGAGGGGGATCGCTACGTCACGCGGGTCGGGTTCAAGAAGATTCCCGTCGACTGCGATGGCGGGGAGTCCACGACCAGTGGAGACGCGTCTGCGGGCGAGCCGGGCGAGCCGGGCATTGAGATCAAGGGCGGCGAGTTCTCGGGTCCGTGGGATTTCGGCAAGATCAGCGGCAAGGTTCGCGGCGGAGGCAAGATCGCCGGAACCGTCTCGATCAAGACGGACGCTGGCGGCTCGCTCGGCGAGTGCAAGTCGGGGAAGCTGGACTACGTCGTCCACGACTAGCCCCGCGCGCCGCTCAGGGCTCGATGAGGCCGCGGCGGATCGCGTAGCGCACCAGCTCGACGCGGTCGCGCATTCCAAGCTTCTTCATCGCGTTCGAGCGGTGGTTCTCCACCGTCTTCTCCGACAGGTGGAGGATGTCCGCGATCTCCTTGTTGGTGTGCGCTTCGGCGACGAGCTTCACGACTTCCTGCTCGCGCGGGGTCAGCTCGTCCGAGCGGACCTCGCCCTCGCCCAGGACGTCTTTGATGAGGGCGCGCTGAGCGGCCGGGGTGAGGAAAGGCTCGCCCTTTTCGACCGCGCGGACCGCGGCCATCAGGTCGGAGTCGGCCTGGGCCTTCAAGACATAGCCCGAGGCGCCCGCCTTCAGCGCCTCGAAGAGGTAGCGCTCGTCGTCGTACATCGAAAGGATGAGCACCGCAACGTCGGGAGCCTGCTCGCGGATCTCGCGCGTCGCCTGAAGGCCCGTGAGCTTCGGCATCTTGACGTCCAGGATCGCGAGGTCCGGCCGCTGGCGGATGGCGAGGTCGCGCGCCTCGGCGCCGTCCTCAGCTTCGCCCACAACCTCGATGTCCGCCTGGCGCTCGAGCAGCATTCGCACGCCCGAGCGGACGATTCCGTGGTCATCTGCGATTACAACGCGCAAGGGCTCACTTGTGGGTTGCCTGTCCGAGGGCGGCCGGGGGGCCGGCACCGTGGCTGTCGAGTTGGCGCGCTTCCATCCACGTTCTTTATCGGCACGCGGAGCCGAACCCTTGTGCCCACGCCTGGCCGGGACTCGATTCGCAGGTCTCCGCCCACCAAAAGCGCGCGTTCGCGCATCCCTCCCATGCCGAGCCCTCGGCTGGCCTGGTCGAACGTGAAGCCCTGTCCGTCGTCTGTAACGGTCAGCTCGACGGTGCCCTCCATCCGGGCCAGGCTCACCTCCACCGTTTCCGCAGCCGCGTGCTGCGCCGCGTTCGAAAGGGCTTCCTGAGCGACCCGGTAGACGACGAGCTGAGCGTCCGCCGACAGGTCCGAGTAGGTCGAGGCGTCCGACTCGAACGAGACCTCCAAGGCGCCTCGGTTATTGACCTCGGAGACGTTTCCCGCCAGTGCCGCCTTCAACCCGAGGTCGTCGAGCGCGGTCGGGCGAAGCTGGCGCGCGAGGGTTAGGAGCTCCTGCATCGCCTGGTTGGCGAGCGCCTTCGTATCGTCGATCTCCTTGGCGAGCTCGTACGGCGCGTGCTCCCGCACTGCCTCCAGGCGCAGCAAGAGGCCGGTGAGCGACTGGTTGACCTCGTCATGGAGGTCGCGGGCGATGCGCGTGCGCTCCTCTTCCTGAGCGGAAAGCGCGGCGCTCGATGCGCGCCGGCGCTCGGTCTCGAGCCGCTCGAGCATGCGCCGAAAGGTCTTGTGGAGGCGCTCGACCTCTTCGGGCTCGCCGAGCCCGGCAGGCTCCTTCAGATTCGACCCCGGCCGTGACAGGTCGGCGCGTTCCATCTCGTCCACCAGCTGCTCGAGCGGTCGCATCCGCCGTTGAAGCAGGAAGACGTTGACGAGAACGGTCAACGCCACCGCGAACCCGAGGACGAGGCCCGCCTCCGGTGTCGAAGAAAGTTCGAACTTGGGGCTGGTCGCGACGGTTGCGGCCACGACGGCAGCGACGATCAGCAGCAGATTCACCGCCAGGACCTGCGACATCAGTGTGCGCGAGCGTCTCATCAGATCTCCGTTAAGTGACTTGTTCGAAAAGGCGGCCGATGCTGCTCCGTCTCTGGTTATCGGGTTTTCGGACCGGGGACTGGACCTCAGGATGAATGAAGACTGGCCCCCATGTCCAACAAATGTCCACGTGCGATCATTGATGTAGGCATTTTTCAAGGTCACGGATGATCTTGACATCGGGCAGGACGCCCGGGCATCGGAGAACCCAAAGGAGACTCAAGCCTCAAATGACTACCACCCGTAAATCCAACGTCGCCGCTGCGCTCAGGACGACACTACTCATGGCCACCCTGGGCGGCCTTCTCGTCGGTATCGGAGCCCTCGTCGGTGGGCCGGACATGGCCGTCTTGTTCCTCGGCATCGCCCTGGTCATCAATCTCGGCTCTTGGTTCTTCTCGGACAGGATCGCGATCAAGATGAGCGGCGCCAAGCCGGTCACCGAGGAGCAGGCCCCCGGCCTCTACCAGATGGTCCGCGAGCTGTGCACGCGCGCGGACCTGCCGATGCCCTCGCTCTACGTCATTCCGCAGGAGCAGCCGAATGCGTTCGCGACCGGCCGCAACCCCAAGAACGCGGCGGTCGCGGTGACCGCCGGGATCATGAAGCGCCTTTCCGAGGACGAGCTTCGCGGAGTGATCGCCCATGAGCTTGCGCATATCCGCAACCGCGACGTCCTGCTCCAGTCGGTCGCGGCGGCCATCGGCGCTTCGATCACGTACCTCGGCTACATGCTGTTGTGGTTCGGAGGCGACGAGGACTCAGGCCCTCTCGGTCTGATCGCGGCGCTCGCGCTGGTGATCCTCGCCCCGATCGCGGCGTCGCTGATCCAGCTCGGCGTCTCGCGTCAGCGCGAGTACTCCGCGGACGCGACGGGTGCCGAGATCTGCGGTAACCCGGAGTCGCTCGCCAGCGCACTGCTGCGCCTCGAGGAGTCGGCAGCGGAGATCCCGATGCAGGTGAACTCCGCTGCGGAGCCGCTTTACATCGTCAAGCCGTTCAAGGGCGGCGGCATGGCGGCGCTGTTCTCGACCCATCCTCCGATCGAGGAGCGGGTCAAGCGCCTCCGCCAGATGCGCCCGACTCTCGGCTAGCAACCTGGAAAACGTCCAGCGCCCGGGTGACCGGGCACTGGCAATCATCCCGAATCGGGCCGGCTTTCGAGCCGGCCCGATTTGGTTGACGGGCACGTGATCCACAAGACGGCTCCGCCGTCTCGATGCTTAAAGTGCCCGCCGTGAGCTACTTCGAATTTCTCCTCTTCGGCCACCTGCTCGCCGCCATTGTGTGGGTCGGCGGTGGTGTCGCCGTCCAGATGTTCTACCTGCGCGCCCGCTTGGCCGGCGGCGAGAACCTCACGCATTTCGCGAAGACCGTCGAGTGGTTCGGGTCCCGGGTCAGCACAACATCGTCGTTGCTGGTCTTGATCTTCGGCATCCTCCTGGTGATCGATTCGGACTTCTATGACTTCGGGATGTTCTGGATCGTCGCCGCGCTCTCGATGTTCGCGGTGTCGTTCGTGACGGGAGTCGGTTTCTTGGGGCCCGAGACGGGGCGCCTCGGGAAGCTCATGGACGAGCGTCCCGCCGATGATCCGGAGATCGGGCGACGCATCGGGCGCTTGGTGATCGTCTCTCGAATCGAGCTCACCCTGCTCGTCCTGATCGTGCTCGACATGGTGCTGAAGCCGGGGCTGTAGCACTTTCTGAAACAATGAGAGGACATGGCTTCTCAGATCCTTTTCGGCCTGTCCATGTCAGTGTTTCCGGCTGTGGTCGCGGTTGCGTTCGCGGTCGCCGGCATTCCTGAGGCGGCGGTCCTGATGGGGGTTTTCGCGGTTGGAGTGGGTTACTTCCTCATAGCCGACGCAGTGCGTTCGTAGCTCTACGAAGCCCTACCGCCGCCGCCGCCTCCCGACGCCGGCATGCGGTGCGCGCCTCGCTACACTTTCTGAAGTAACCCCTGAATCCCGACCGAGATTAGGACCTTTAATGGCTGGCGCAACAGACACCCTGGATGACCTAAAGGCTCGCATCGAAATGATCACGGCTGCGGACGCCCAGCGCGAGATCGGCGCGGGCACCCGCGTGATTGACGTCCGTGAGCCGAACGAGTGGGAGGAAGCGCATCTCGAAGGCGCCATTCACATCCCCCAGGCCGAGGTCGCCGAGCGGATCGACGAGGTCGCGCCTGACCGCTCCGAGCGGCTCATTCTTCACTGCCGCACCGACAACCGCTCCGCTCGGATCGCCGATCTGCTCGGCCAGCTCGGCTATGAGGACACCCCCGTGATCACGGGCGGAATCGTCGCGTGGGAGGAGGCCGGCTACCCGCTCGTCTACGCGAAGGGCCTTACGCCTGAGCAGCGCAACCGCTACTCGCGCCATACCCTGCTTCCCGAGGTCGGGGTCGAGGGCCAGGTGAAGCTCCTGAACTCGAAGGTGCTCCTGCTCGGCGCCGGCGGGCTCGGATCGCCGACCGCTCTCTATCTCGCCGCCGCGGGCGTCGGCACGATTGGGATCGTGGACGACGACGTTGTCGACGCCTCGAATCTCCAGCGCCAGGTGATCCATACGACCGACCGGGTCGGAGTCGCGAAGACCGCCTCGGCGAAGACCGCCATAGAGGCGCTCAATCCCGATGTCAACGTCATCGAGCACAACCTGCGGCTCGACTCGTCGAACATCATCGAGCTCATCGAGCCGTACGACATCATCGTCGACGGCGCCGACAACTTCCCGACGCGCTACCTCCTGAACGACGCGACCGTGCGGCTTCGCAAGCCGGTCGTCTCCGCCTCGATCCTCGGATTCGAGGGACAGATCTCAACCTTCATTCCCTACGAGGGGCCCTGCTACCGCTGCCTCTACCCGACGCCACCCCCGCCCGAGCTCGCCC
This sequence comes from uncultured bacterium, assembly GCA_963772035.1. Lineage (GTDB taxonomy): Bacteria > Actinomycetota > Thermoleophilia > Solirubrobacterales > 70-9 > JALZKA01. The sequence goes on along the minus strand of CAVYVT010000005.1, from coordinate 634,040 downwards.
CGAGTTGCGGCGCGAACGGCGTGCTCGGCGTCATGGCCGGACTCATGGGCCTGCTCCAGGCGAACGAGGTCGTGAAGCTCGCAGTCGGCATCGGCGACACCCTCTCCGGCCGCCTGCTCCTCTATGACTCGCTCGGCACGACCTTCACCGAGCTCAAGGTCCGCCGCGATCCTGAATGCCCGATTTGCGGCGAGCACGCTCCGGAGATCCCGGTCGAGGAGATGGGCAAGTTCCCCGACTACGAGCTCTTCTGCGCCGCCCCCGCCCGCGAGCCGTCGCCTGCGGCCGTATAGAGTCGCGCCCGATGCCGTCCGCGACAGTCAAGATCCCGCCCGTTCTGCGCAGTCAGACCGGAGGCGAATCCCAGGTTCCGGCAGAAGGCTCGACCGTCGGCCAGGTCCTCTCAACCCTCGTCGAAGCGCACCCGGACACGAAGGGCCAGCTCTTCTCCGAAGACGGTGAGCTCAACCGCTACGTGAACGTCTACCTGAACGACGAGGACGTCCGCGTCCTCGACGGGCTTGAGACGGCGATCGATGACGGCGACACAGTCGTCATCCTGCCGGCGATGGCCGGCGGCCGCTAAGCCTCTTCGTAACTCTCGACCCCTAGTGGTCGAGCACTTTTCCGAGGAACTGCTTAGTGCGTTCCTGCTGGGGATTGTCGAGCACCTCGGCGGGAGGGCCCTCCTCGACGACGACGCCCTGGTCCATGAAGACCACCTTCGTTCCCACGTCGCGCGCAAAGCCCATTTCGTGAGTGACGACGACCATCGTCATCCCTTCCGCGGCGAGTTCCTTCAAGACGTCGAGGACCTCCTTGACCAGCTCGGGGTCGAGGGCGGACGTGACCTCGTCGAAGAGAATGACCTCGGGATCCATGGCCAGTGCTCGCGAGATCGCAACGCGTTGCTGCTGGCCCCCCGAGAGCCGGTTCGGGTACTCATGGAGCTTGTCTCCGAGGCCTACTCGCCGCAGGAGCGATTCCGCCTTCTCCTGCGCAACATCGTCAGGGCGCTGAAGCACCTTCTTCTGCGCGATGGAGACGTTCTCGACGGCGTTCATATGGGGGAACAGGTTGAACTGCTGGAAGACCATCCCGACCCTTCGGCGCACGAAGTCGACGCCCTCCTCGGCCTGCTCTCCGGTGATGTCGATCCCCTCGAGGAGGATTCGGCCCGACTCCGGGGGTTCGAGGAGGTTGATGCAGCGAAGCAGGGTCGACTTCCCCGAGCCGGAGGGGCCCAGCACGCAGACGACCTGACCGCGCTCAACCTCGAGGTTGACGCCCCGCAGCACCTCGAGCCTGCCGAAGCGCTTGTGAACGTCCTCGAGTTGTAGAACGGGGCCACCGGCGTCAACCTGGGCCTTTCTGTCTTGTGCCTCCATCAGTGACCGGCTCCAACCCCACCGGTGGACGGCATTGGCTGCAGCACTGCTGGGTCCGTGCTCAGCCCATCATCATCGCCGTCTCCGCCCCCGCCGGACCGCGAGGTCTTTTGCTGCTGGCGAAGGATCAGGTGGTCGACAAGGCGCGCGAGCGGGATCGTGACAAACACGAACAAGATGGCCCCGAGCATGAGCGCCGAGGAGTTGAATTCGACGTTCTGGATGTCACGAGCGACCTGCACCACTTCTGCGAGCCCGATCACGCTGACCAGCGTCGTGTCCTTCATCAGCGCGATGAAGTCGTTGAGGAGGGGCGGGATGACCTTGTTGACGGCCTGGGGCACGACGACGTGGCGCATCGTCTGTCCGTGGCTCATGCCGAGCGACCTCGCTGCCTCGGTCTGCCCCGGTGGCACCGCCTCGATGCCCGCCCGATAGACCTCGGCGAGGTAGGCGCCATAGGTAAGTGTCAGGGCGATTACGCCGTACCAGAAGGGCGAAGGAAGGTTGAACCATTCGGGGTTCGCGATGAATTCGGGCACCGGGCCATCCGCCCGTTCTGACAGCGCTCCAAGGCTGAGCGAGACGATCAAGATCGTGAGAAGCGCCGGCACCCCGCGGAAGATGTCGATGTAAGCGATCGTGGGCCAGCGGACGATCGCCCCCCACTTGCCGGGTGTCTGGCGCAAGAGTGCGAGGAAGAGCCCGAAGATCAGCGAGGTGATTCCCGCGACGATCGAAAGCCGGATGGTGAACCAGAACCCCTCCATGATCTTGTCGAAGTTGTCCGGGTCGAACATGACATCGAAGTCGAAGTACTCGCTGATTATTCGATCCATGTCATCTCCTCACTCGTTGCAACGGCAAACGCAGGAGGGCGCCCCTGAAGCGGCGCCCTCCGTGCGTTCATAGCGTGTTCTGCTTCCGAATCGGGATCAGGTTGATTCGTGAGTCGCTGAGTCGAGCTCCTCGGGAGCCTGGACCTTGATCCACTCTTCGTAGAGCTCATCAAGCGTGCCGTCGTCCTTCACTTCCTGGAGCGCCTCGTTGACTGCCTCGACCAGATCCTCGCTTCCCTCCGGGAAGACGATTCCGTACTGCTCGTCGGTCGGGAAGATCTCGACGACTTCGAGCCCTTCCTTGTCCTCGGCGGCCTTCTCGACGACCGGCCCGTCCGCGACGACCGCGTCGACCTGGCCGACGGAGAGCGCGTTGAACGCGTCGTCAACCGCCGGGAAGCCGCGAACCTCGCCGGCTTCCGAGTTCTCGTTCGCGTAGGTCTCGCCGGTGGTGCCGTCCTCGGCGCCGACGATCGTGTCAGACGTGATGTCCTCGATCGAGGCGATGTCCGAGTCTTCCGCAACCAACAGCCCCTGCGAGGAGATGAAGTACGGATCAGAGAAGTCGACCCGGTTCTCGCGCGCCGGCGTGATCGTCGTCGCCGAGATCGAGAGGTCAAACTGCCCGCCGCCGCCCGTAAGGATCAGGTCGAAAGGAGCGTCCTCGATCTGCGTCTCGAGCCCCATCTTCTCCGCGACGGCGTTGATGAGGTCGATATCGAAGCCCTCATAGTCCGGCGGATCGCCCTGCTCGAACGGGGGGTACGGAATATCGGATCCCACGATCAGGGTTCCGTCTTCGATCAGCTCGAAGTCGCCGCTGCTGGCGGACTCAGAGCTCTCGGAGCCCCCATCGTCGTCGTCATCGTCACCGCAGCCGGCGACCAGCGCCGTTGCGAAGAGGCCGGCGATCATCGCGATCACTAGCCAAAGACGGGTGTTTTTCATACGCGTATCTCTCCCTTGGGTTGAAGACCGGGGCTGCACCCCTGGATCGTGTTCTTGCCGCAACATATACCGTTCTCAGGCCTCATCGCGGCCCGCTTGTCGGCGCCGCGACGCGTGCAGGCGCCTCGACTTCGAAATAGTCCTCGTAGAGGTCCGTGATTGTCCCGTCTTCCTTGAGTTCACGCAGCGCGGAGTTCACCGCGCTGCGAAGGGAATCGCTGCTCTTCGGCAGGACGATTCCGTACTCCTCGCGGGTCGGGATAGTGTCGACGACGCTGAGGCCCTCTTTCGTCCCGATCGCATCGTCGGCTGCCGGGCCCGACAAGATCACGGCGTCGACATCGGAGTTGAGCAGCGCGCCGGACGCCTCGACTGCAGTGGCATATGCGCGGACGTCGAACGCCTTCACCGTTTCGCGCACGTAGGTTTCGGCGTTCGTCCCGTTCTCGACGCCGATCGCGGCGTCGGCGGGGATCTCGTCCAATGACTGGATCTCGGAGTCGTCGCGGACCAGCAAGCTCAGAAAGCCGACGAAATAGGGGATCGAGAAGTCGACGCGCTTCTCGCGCGCGGGCGTGATCGCCACCGCGGAGATCGATAGATCGAGGTCGCCGGCCGCTCCCGCGAGGAGCGAGTTCAAAGGGACGTCCTCGATCTGTACCTCGAGGTCGAGCTTGTCCGCGACCGCGTTGATCACGTCGATGTCGAAGCCCTCGTAATCCGGCGGTTCGCCCTCTTCGAACGGAGGGAAGGGAATCTCGGATCCGACGATCAGGGTGTCTTTCTGAATCGTGTCGAGATCTCTGCTACCGGCGCGATCTCCGTCCGGATCGCCTTGTTCCTCCTGACATCCCGGCAGGGTCATCGAGAGCGTTGTCGCTACGACGGCTATGAGCGCCAGCCGCCGTTTCGAAGCTGACGCGTGCAGAGCCCTGCGACCAGGATGCTCGGGCTCTGCACTACGCAACTTCGCTAGCTAGTGGCTTCTGGCCGGGATGTTCGTGTCGAAGCCCTTGCCTCGAACGTCGGATCCGAGCTGGAAGAGCCATGGCGTGACTTCGGCTCCGGGCTCCCACGCCTTGCGGAAGACCAGGACCCGGTCGTCACCCTCGGTGACCCACTTCGCCTTGCCGCTCTCAGAAGCCGGCACTCCGGCCTTCCGGACGAGGCGCTCAACCTTGCGCTCCTCGCCTGCGTTGGCGAGGATCCGAGCATCCATCTTCCTCGGCTCACCCTTGATCACGGGCCGGTTGGCGACCGTGGGTAGCGCCTTCTTGGCGATCGGGTCGTCGGCTGGAGCCGCCTGTGCCCGGCGGGCGGGAATCGGCGGGATCGAGCTGCCGGTGGGGTAGAGGGCGCCGTTGAGGGCCATCCTCCACTCGACGTCAACCCAGGAGCGGTACCACGGGTCGGAGCCGAGCACCGTCCAGTGACCAGCGCCGAACGCGTTGTCGACTCCGTATGGACGACCGGGCAGTTCACCCGGGGCGATCGCGTTGCACGAGTATCCGAATGCGGAATCTCCGTACGAGATCGCCACCTTGTCGGTTGCCCCGAGCGTCGCCGGGTTGTAGACCGGGCTGGCCGACGAGTTGCGGTAGACGAAACCGCCGTTGTCGAAGCCCCAGGAGACAGGGTTCGTGGTGTCGAACTCAGCCAGGAACATGGTGCCTGGAGTCTGCAGGGACGCACCCTGCGGCGCCGGGCACGGGTCGTTGAACGGCGGCGTGGCCGCGGTCGTCTGGGTGTTCAACGTGGTGAATCCAGCGGTACGCGCGGTCGTCGTGCCGTTGGCGCTGTCGCCGACGTAGCGACCGCCTCCGTTCACGAACGTCTGGATCTGAGTCGCCCCCTGGGCAACCGAGATGTTCTGGCCCGGGTTGATGAGCGCGGTGTAGTTACCCGTGACAAGGTCGCCAGCCAGGAGCTGGGTCTGCGTCACGGGGTAGAGCACCTGGTTTGCGCCCTGGTACGGCAGCCCGAGGTTCACCGCGAGCGCATGCAGCGCCGCACAGAACGCAGTCTGTGCGGTCGTGCCGCAGTGGCCGACTGCGGCTCCGCCGAAGCCCAGCGGGTTGGTCGGAACGGTTGCCGCGCCGGTGTACAAGCCGATCTTCGGCTTCACGAGCGCCTTGCGGTTGACCGGATAGGCGTCGAGCCCGGTGACCGGGACCTGGCGCTGCTCGGAAAGAGCGGCCATGTCGATCCCCGTGGCGGTCGAGCCGTCGACGAGCGCCGTGCCCGTCGGGAAGCTCTTGCCGCCCGCGGTGAACGCGGTCTCGGAGCGTGCGGCCGTCGCGCCTTGGCTCAGAACCTCGACCAACATTGCCATGCCCTGGGCCGAGTCGGTCGGGAAGGCGAGGACCGGCTTTGCGCCGTCCGTCACCCCGCCGTAGTCGGCCTCGGTGACCTCGGTCATGTCCGTGCCCTCGGGCAGGGCCTGCAAGGTGTAGCCGTTACCGGACATCCCTCGCATCTGCGAGAAAGACCAGTCCACGACGTCGTAGAAGTACGGGACCGGGATGAACGGGTCTTCACCCAGAATTCCCTGGATCCAGTGCTTCTGCGTCTGATCCATCGGGATGAACAGCGTCCCGGCCGGGAGGTTCACCGATGAGACAACAGGCTCTCCGGCCACTGAGCCGGACTGCGAGACGTAGCCGTCCGCGAAGTTGTGCGCGTTCGGCACGCTCACGGCCTCGTCGAGGCGGTAGACGTGAACCTCCGTCTCGCGCATCTCACGGATCAGCTTCGCCGTGTCACCCGAGTGGTTGTTCGGCAGGTAGTAGTAGCCGAAGACCTCGGTGTTCGGCTCCTGGATGATCGTGGGGGTGAGGGGAGAAACGAGCTCGTTCGGCTCGAGCTCACCGTTCTCGCCCTCGAGGCGTGCCTCTTCCCACTGCTCCGACCACTCGGCCATGATCTCGTCCTTGTCGTCGGAGATGACGTTCATGGTCTCGTCCATGGCGAGGTAGTGGTCATAGACCTGCTTGCCGTAATTCTCTGACGTGCCCTTCTCGTACGTCATGCCGGCCGCGCCGAGCTGGAGCGACGGAACGGAGTCGCCGTACTCGATCGCGAACAGGTCGTAGGCGTTGTAGTTGCGGTACTGCGCCGACTGATCGTTGAACCGCTCCTGCAGGGCAGGCCCGATCCGGTCCTGGATCGTCTGGATCGTGAAGTCCGACATCTCGTGCAGGACCGGATCCTCGTTCGGCGGGAAGAAGTACCCGCTGGACTGCTGGTGGGCGTCGATGTACACGGGCCCCGGGTACGGGATGATCCCGTCGGTTACACGCGTGGCGTTGACGTCCTGGTTCCGCGACGCGAAGTCGCGGTTCGGGTCGAACCCATAGGCGGTGGTGCGCGTGCCTCCGGCTGTTGCATCACGACCATCGGGGTTCGTCACCGGCATCAGGAAGTTGTCCAGACGGTCCAGGCGCTGAAGGTTCGCGCAGTCCGTGCGCGCCGTCAGTTCGTAAAGGACGCGGCTGATCGCCTCACCGGCTGCCGGCTCGGAGCCGTGCGGGGTCGCCGTGTTCCAGAAGAATGCAGGGCGGTCCTGCGCTTCCGCTGCACCTTCAGCGGCGGAGATGGTCCCCTCGCGCACGCCGCGCCAGAAGGCGCCGTCGTTGCGTCCCGCGTCCAGATTCGCGATGTTCTCAGGCGTACCGACGACGTAGTAGCGCATCGGCTTCCCGAGGTAGGAGGTGCCCAGATCGCGCTTGACTACGGAGACCCGCGGGTTGCCCGCGGTCGCGGCCACGACGGCGTCGAAATAGCCGTAGAGCTCCAGGGTGGGGTGCCTGCTCGTGGTACCGGTCGTAAAGCCACCGAGCGTGTTGTTCGCGATCCCGTTGGCGTCCGCGTACTGCTTGAACGTCGGGATCGACGGGTCGTACTGGATGTTCTGCGTGCAGCCGGCCGGGTCGGGCGCGGCTGCCGCCGTTCCGGGCGCCGCTGCGACGATCGCAGTTGCGGCCAGAGCGGCCAGTACGGAGATTCTGCCTCTGAGGTTCATTTGCCTACCTTGGAATCTGGATTTGGCGTAACGGGGGGTCATGGACCGAACACCAGGGACTTGGACACCGGATTTAGGGTTCCGTTGCCTGAGAACGACGCCCCCACGTCGTACGTCGGCTTTGGCTTGCCCTTTTTCTCCTTGATCGTGAACTCCAGGGAGTAGGTGCAGTCAGGCTGCACGTCAACCTGGGAGCTCGGGAACAGGGTGACGCCATCGCGTTGGATGTTGAGCGTGACGGTCCCTGTGCAGGCCTCTTCGTCGACACGCGCCGGCAGTGTGATCTCGCCAGAGACCGTCCGCCTCACGTTCTTCTTCGAGATGCGCTCTTTGTACATCTCGAGCGTCATGTTCGGGTCGAACTTCTGAACCGTGACCGGTGTCGCGACGTTCGCGGTCTGTTCATCGGTCGAGGTAACGACGGCGCTCAGGATCTGATTGCCGACTTCATCGCCGTTCGGCAGGACGTTGCACGTGTACGGCTCTGTGTCGTCCACGCAGACCGAGCGGGTGCCCAGGAAGAACTCGACCTGGTCCACGCCCGACTCGCTCTCAGCGGTGACGCTGACAGTCAGGCCGGCGCTGGGGATGGTGGTCGGGGTGGGCGGATCGAAGGAGATCGTCGGCGGATCCGGCGGGCCTTCGCAGTCGAACTCGTCATCGATGGTGACCGTGACGCTGTCTGAAGCAGTCTGGCCCGAGGAATCCCGGGAGATCGCCGTAAAGGTGCGGTCGCCGCAGGGCCCGTTCTCGGGGATCACGAACGTCGTGCCGTATGCCGGCTGCTCGTCGATCGAGAGCGCGTTGGCGCCGTCGAAGAACGTGACGTTCGAGATTCCGAAGTCGTCCGATGCCGTTGCCGACAGCGTGACTGTGTCGCCGGGCTCATAGGTCGCTGCATCGGCCTGGACATCGACCGAAGGGCCTGCGTCCGAGACCGGAAGCGGAGCGTTCACGATGGGCCACTGGCCCAGGTTCGGATCGCCTTGCTGGCCGTTTCGGTATGGGCAGAAGTCAACGGCCGTCGAGTTGTCAACTGCGCTTCCGTTCGACGAGACGCACGTCGCGTCCGCGGTTGGCGTGCCATTCACAGGGTTTTCGGGAACCGGGGGGTTCGTCGTCGGCGAGATCGCCGGGCCGACGTTGTTGGTCACGGCGGTGAATCGCAGGCCCCACCAGTTGTTCTCAGCGGAGAGCGGACCGGTGCTGGGTGTCGACCCGTCGAGGGTCTGGCTCTGCACGCCATAGGCGTTGTCGACGATGTTGCTGCTTGAGATCGACGACGTGCCTGCGCCGATGAACCTGGCGCCCGAGCCGAGCGGCAGGTTCGCGTTGTTTACGACCGAGTTACGCGTTGGCGCGCCGGTGCCGTTGACCAGGTTCTGCGACATGATCGAGTCGGTCACCGCGGCGGTCGAGCCTGCGGTGACGCGCAGCCCCTCCTGGCCGAACGTCGGCCCCGTGGTGAGCAGTCCGACGGTGGCGCAGTTGCCGTTCACGCTGAAGTTGATGCACTGCGTCCGGCCGATGATCGAAGAGCCGCGGATGGTCGCCGCGTTCACAACGCCTGATGCCGTCAGCGGCGGGTCGTCGTTGGTCGCGCCGTCGATCAGGACGCCGAGCTTGTTGTACTTGTCGACGCGGGTGTTGTCGATCAGCAGTGCGCGTCCGGGTGAGACGGGCGGGGAGGTTGCGGCGGTCACCTGGGCGATGCCGTAGCCGATGTTGTTCGATCGGTATCCGCCTGCGAAGTTGAAGGCTGCGTTGTCCTCGGAGGTGACAACGTCCGTGACGCGGCTGCGGACGATGGAGCCCTGCGCGTCGAGGTACAGGACGCCGACCTCGGAGTAGACGCCGTTGCCGTCCACGGTCACACCGGAGATGTCGACGGTGATCGGCACGGCGGTACCGCCGGTGATCGCGACGACGTTGCCGACACCGTCGCGGATGTTGGGCGAGTTGGCCGCGATCTGGCCGCCGGTCGGGGTGGAGCGCCGGGCCTGGATCCGGACCAGGTCCGCGCCTGCGCCGCGAATGGTCAAGCTCTTCGTGATCGTGAGCGCGTTGGTCGAAGTGGCGCCGGTTCCCTCCGTGTAGGTACCGGGACAGATCGAGACGGTGTCGCCGGAGTTGGCGTCATCGACGGCATCCTGGACTGAGTCATATGCAGCGGTCGGGCACTCCTCTCCGTCGTCGTCCACGGAAAGCGTCGCGGCCTGTGCCGGCGCGACCATTGCCAAGCTCGCAAACAGTGCGACGCCTGCTGCCCAAACGCTCTTACGATTCACCCATGCCCTCCGATCGGTGATGTGCGCCTCATGCGAACACCTCTGAAACTAGTTCAGGCCACCCTTGCACAGAACTGGCTGGAGAGTCAAGTGGCCCGGCGGATCAAATACCCGCTATTTGCGTCGACAGTTCGTACAACCGGAGGCCGCGCATAGCGGAAATGTGCGCCGAGAGGTCAGCGAAGCATCCGGTCGATGGCTCCGCTCAGGAGCTGTCGCGCGCGTTCGCGATCGATGGCGCCGGCGAGCCAGCGGGTGCAGAGGCCGTCCACGAGCGTGATCAGGATCTGAGCGACTTCGTCGGGGTCGGACTCGATGCGGATCGATCCGTCATCACAACCGCGCCTGATGCCGGAGGCGACCGCCGCGCACCACTCTTCGGAGACCTTCTTCACGTCTTCGCGAAGCGCGGGCTCGAAGACCGCCGACGCGCTGACCTCCCCCCAGACGACGGCGTTCTCGCGAACCGCACGGTCATCGTCGAGCTCGGCGAGCAGGGCTGTCTGGACCGCTTCGAAGCCGTCCTTGCCTGTGGGCTCGCGCCGAAGCGCACTGGACGGCGCCTGTTCGGAAGCGTGCTCGAGCGCAGCGCGGATCAATCCGGAGCGGCTGGCGAAGTGGTAGTAGAGGAGCGGCGGAGACACGCCGGCCTCGGAGGCGACCTCCTCGACGCGGAGCCCTCGGACGCCGCGCTTGGCGATCACGTGAGCTGCGGCCACCAGGATCGCCTCGCGCCGTTGAGGAGTCTCATCTCCTCCGTCGCGGATTGCTGTCTCTCCCCTCACTGCGCGCATTATGTACTTCAGGGCAGGACGTGAGTGCCGGTTGGTCTTACTACACTTATTGAAGTGATGGAGCCGACGCTCAACCGGCCCTGTGGCGGGCGCTATGCCGACATCGTCGCCGAGGTCGGAAATACGCCGCTTGTCGAGCTTCCGACGCTTTCGCCGAAGTCGCCGTGCGTTCGCATCTTCGCCAAGCTCGAAGGCAGGAATCCGACGGGCTCGGTTAAGGATCGGGTCGCGAAGGCGATGATCGAAGCGGCGGAGGCCGAGGGCGCGATCGAAGCGGGTCAGACGATCCTCGAGCCGACCTCGGGCAACACCGGCATCTCGCTCGCGATGATCTGTCGTCGCAAGGGCTACCCGCTCCGGGTGGTCATGCCGGACAACGTGACCGAGGAGCGCTCGCAGCTTCTGACGATGTTCGGCGCCGAGATCATCTACTCGGAAGGCGCCAAGGGCTCGAACGGGGCCGTCGAGATGGCCCTCGAGCTGGCCGACGGCGACTCGTCCGTATATATGCCCTACCAGTACGGAAACCCGGCGAACCCCGGTGCTCACTACCACGGGACCGCGGTCGAAATCCTCGACGAGCTGGACGAGGTCAGCGCTTTCGTCGCCGGGCTCGGGACGGGCGGCACCCTGATGGGAGTCGGAAGGCGCCTCAAGGAGAACGACCCCGAGACGAAGATCGTTGCCGCCGAGCCGATGCAGGGGGAGCTGGTCCAGGGCCTTCGCTCGCTCGACGACGGATTCATCCCGCCGATCATCGACCTCTCCGTGCTTGACCGGAAGATCATGGTTTCAAATCGCGACGCCATTGTCTGGACCCAGCGCCTCCTTCGCGAGGAAGGCCTCTTCGCCGGAGTGTCCGCGGGTGCGGTCGCGTCGGTCTGCGTCCGCATCGCCAACGAGATGGAGGAGGGCAACGTCGTCTTCCTCGTTCCCGACGACGGCTGGAAGTACCTGTCGTCGGGCGTCTACACCAAGCCGGTGGATGAGCTGGAGGGCCTGGACTCAACCGTCTGGTGGTGATGGGGTCAGGCTCCTTACGCCTCGCTCACATCCTTAGCGTTCGATGAGGGGTTTGACCCCTCCCGCTGCCGCGATAGCTGCCGACCTCGAAGCGCTCCGGGATCCCGAGCGTGCGGCCTTCATCGCGCCTTACCTCGGCGTGGTGCCCGGCGGATATGGCGAGGGCGACGTGCTCCTCGGAATGCCCGTTCCCGATCAGCGCAAGGTGGCCCGCGCCCATCGTGGCGCCTCGCTCCAAGTCTGCGGTGAGCTCCTCCGAAGCGACATCCACGAGCATCGCTTCGTGGCCTTGGCGATCCTGCGCCGGCGCTTCGAGCGCGGAGACCGCGTTGAGCGCGATGCGATCGCAGACCTCTACCTCCGCCGGCGGGCGGGCGTCAACAACTGGGATCTCGTCGACGCATCGGCTCCGTATCTCTTGGCCGACCGGGTCCGAAGCGCTCCTCGAGATCTGATCGATCCGCTTGTCGAGTCTCCGATCGTCTGGGACCGGCGGATCGCGATGCTCTCGACGTTCTCGCTGATCAAGGCGGGTGAGTTGCGGTGAGGCGCTCCGGACGGCCGCCCGGCTCTTGCGCGACGACCACGACCTGATGCACAAGGCGGTCGGGTGGATGCTCCGCGAGGTGGGCAAGCGTGACCTCGCCGCCTTGCGGGGATTCCTTGCCGAGCATGCGGCGGTCATGCCGCGAACGGCGTTGCGGTATTCAATCGAGCGCATGCCGAAGGAAGAGCGGACACGTTGGATGCAGGCGGGATGAACGAAGCGGGCGCGCTCGACCGCGCGGAGGCCAGGGTCCGTGAGCTCGCCTCGGATTACGAGCCGCCGACCTTCGGGCACGTCCCTGACGCCGACGCGGCGATCTTCCTGTGCGCGGTCGACCACAAGACGGGTTACTCGGACGCGCACGAGGTCGACGGCGACGGGCCTTTCAGCGGCTCGGAGCTGATGTGGACGCTGGGACTCAAGGCTGCCGCCGAGCGTCCGGGCCTACTCACGTCCAAGCACCTTCGCTACACGAGCGCCGGCGACGTCGCGGAGTGGTTTCGCGCAGGCTCCGAGCCGATTGCCGACCCCGAGCGGCGCGCCTTCCTGTGGCGCGACCTCGCCGCGGGCCTCGAGCGCGACTACCGCGGCTCCGCCCGGGATCTGCTCGATGCGGCCGCCGGACGGCTGGGTGCCGAAGGAGGCCTGCTCGATCGGCTTGCCGCCTACAGCGCCTACTCCGATCCCCTGGCGAAGAAGGCTTTCCTGTTCGCGAAGATCGCCGAGCGGCGCGGATGGCTCGAGGTATCCGACCCCGAGACGTGGCAGGTCTCTGCCGACAACGTCCTGATGCGGCTGGCGCTGCGCTCCGGGCTTGTGGCCGAGGGCCCACTCGACCGGGTGCGCACCGCGACACGAGCTGCCTTCAAGAAGCTCGCTTCCCGGTCCGGCATGAGCCCGCCGGTCCTCGACGACATGCTCTGGGAGCTTGGGCGCGAGAATCCGGACCTCCTGGGTGCTGACGCAGGCAACCTGACCGAGCCACCCCGCGATCCCGCGAGCGCCTGGTACTAAAGCGGGCTCAGGAGGTCGAAAGGGTGGCCGGAGGCCGCTCGGCGAAGAAGAAGAACCAGATGGCCATCGCGACGATCGCGACCACCAGGGAGCCGACCATCAGCGGCTCGAGCGGGCCCCGGATCACGCGGGGCTCCTCGTCTTCCGGCGCCTCTTCGATCTCTCTCATGAGGCGAGGCATGGTGACCCGCATATGGAGGCGGTTGAGCCAGAAGAGTCCGCGCGCCCAGATGATGATCGCGAGGGGCACCCCAATTACCGACAGCGTGATGTGCTGGGCCTGATCAGAGGTGATCTGGCCCGCCACCCAGAGCCAGCCGGCGGGTACGCCCACCCACATCGCGAGACTTCCGACCGCCATCAGGATCCAGAGGAAGGCCGCCGCCATCCGGTCAGCGGTGCTGAGGTCCCGGCTTGTATCGATCGCCTCGACGAAGAACATCATGGCCTACTTGATCACCGAAATCTCCGGGTGGGTGGCGAGCAATGTCTGGGTGAAGACGTAGTTGAAGAAGAAGACGCCGAGAAGGGAAATCACGACTGCCTGGTTCACCGCGCGGCCCACGCCCTCGGCTCCTCCGGAGGCGTTCATCCCGTAGTAGCAGCAGACGATGGCGACGATCGCACCGAAGAGCGTGCACTTGAGCAGGGATGCCCAGAGGTCGACAACCGATGCGTTCGTGAAAAGGGTCGCGAAGAATCCGCCGAGCGGCTGCCCGTACATGATCTCCGCGATCAGGCCTCCCGAGATCCCGAACAGGATCGCGTAGATGTCGAGGAGCCCGGTCATGAGCATCAGCGCCAGGAACCTGGGAACGACGACGTTCTTGATCGGATCCACCCCCAATACCTGAAGAGCGTCGAGCTCCTCGCGGATCTTGCGAGCGCCGAGGTCTGCAGTGATCGCGGTCCCGGCGACTCCCGCCACGATGATCGCGCTTACGAACGGAGCGAACTCCCGAACCGAAGCGAGGATGAAAAAGCCGCCAAGCCGATCCAAGGCCCCGAACAGGGACAGGAAGTTCGCTGCCTGGAGGCCGGGAGCCCCGAACGAGACGGCCACCATCGACACCGCCATCGGGAACCAGCAGAGCTGGAGAGCGAAGATGAACTGGGAGAGGAACTCGCCGCCATAGGGATACGGCGGCCGAATTGCTGCGGCAACCGTCTTGCCCGTGAGCACCACCATGCTGCCCACGCGCTCGAAGAGCGACTTGGCGGGAAGGAACGCTTGATCTGCGGCGGACCTGATCACTCTCGAGCCGAGCGCCGGCGTGCCCTGGATTCGCGCTCGCCCTTGCGTTCGGCCGCGGCCCGTACCTTGCGCAGTCGCGCGATCAGCTCGTCGCGTGCCGTTGAAAGCTCGGCGAAGTCCGGCAAGTGGCCCTTCGGGCGGAGCAGCGGGTGAGTTTCCGAGTCCGGGCGAGACTCCGGGTACGCCGCCAGGTCGGCTTCGAGCCGAGCGATCTGGCGCCGGAGCTCTCGTCGCGCGGCGGCTTCGTCCGCCTCCGCGCCGACGTCGGGCTCAACATCCGGCGCGGCCTCGTCCTCGGCTGCCCAGCGCGCGCCATAGATCGCCCGGGCGACGTCCGCGGGCGCGACTCCGGCTCTTCTCGCCTCCGCGACCGCATCGGCAGCGATCCTCTCGACCTCTGATGACGAGGCAGCTCCGGCCGCGACGAAGGTGCCGAGACCGTGGCGCAATTCGACGAGGCCCTCGGCCTCGAGCCGGCCATAGATCGCACGAGCGGTGTTCGGATTCACGCCCGCGTCTTGCGCGAGGCGGCGAACCGGGGGCAGGCGATCGCCGGGCCCGAGTCTTCCGGACGAGATCAAGGCCCGCAGGCGCCAGGCGACCTGGATTCCCACCGGAAGCTCCGAGTCCCGGTCAACGCGAAGCACGTCGGCAGTCGCACTGTCCATGGGCCGCAGAGTATCAGAGAACTAGTTGACTAGTCCACCCACGATCGATGGCTAGCCTCGGGGGATGAAGATCGCGCAGGACCTCGCCGACGAGATCATCGCCCACGCCCTCGAGGACCGCCCGAACGAATGCTGCGGCATGGTGTCGGGCGCGGACGGCACGGCGACAGAGGTGTTTCGCGCACGAAACGCCCTGGCCAGCCCTTACTCGTTCGACATGGAGCCGTCCGACCAGTTCGGGATCTACACGACGATCGAGGACCGCGGCGAGGAGATCCTGGCCATCTACCACTCGCACACGAAGAGCCCGGCTGAGCCCTCTCAGTCGGACCGCAACAACGCGCGCTCGTGGCCGGATCCGGTCTGGCTCATCGTCTCGCTCGCCGACCCGGACAACCCGGACCTCCGCGGCTGGGACATGCGCGACGGCAAGGTTGCCGAGGTAACCCTCGAGATCGGCTGACGCCGCCTACCAGTGCAGCTCTTCCATCGCGTCCGGCGAGCCGGCGCGGGGGACGTCCTCGCGCAGGTAACGGCGCCACTCGAGACCCACGTCGTGGGCTGACTCGCCGAAGGCGATCTGGATAGCCCGCTCCGGCCCGTCGCGGCGCGTGCGCGAGATCAGCAGGCTGCACGCATCGCGGCCCCGGCGCCGCTCGAGCAGGTCGAACACCGTCCCTCCCAGGATGATCGCGTCACGGCCCGCGGGAGGGAAGGCGGGCGCCTCGCCCATCCGAAGCCGGGTCTGAACCGCAGGGCGGAACACAGGGACCTGGCCGGCGAAGTACTGCGCGCCCCCTTCCACCAGCCAGGACCAGCGGAGGTAGCGCGAGAAGCGGCGCAGGCCCCAGGGCGGCGGCAACGCAGAGTTGTTCGCGCTGATGACGATCTGCGCGTACAGGCGCTCCGCGGTGCCCCGCAGCGCGGCGAGCGAGTCCTCGCCGGCAGCGCGCCGGTCCAGGTAGTCGTCGTTCAAGACATGGAGCTCGCGGGCCATCGCCCACCCGGCCAGGTACCGGCGGCCCGCCGGCGCGGCAGCCAAGCGCGCCGCCGGAAGGAACGGGTGGGCGGCATTGAGCCAGGCGGGCGAAGGATGGATGACCACAGTCACGTCGCCGGGCGCGTCGTCGAAGCGGTCTTCGAGCCTCAGGCGAAGGTCCTCCAGAGCGTCGAGGGTCCGCTGCGCGGAGTCCTCGTCGGACTCCTCGTGGCGCGCCGTGAAGCTGAGCGATTCGGTTTCTACCCACATCGAGAGGTGAATCTACGCGGGGTGGTTGCGGAAACCCGCGCTATTCGCGGAAATCGGCAACCACCAGACGGGTGGGTGCCTTATTCCGCCGCCCTGCGCTCTTCGTAGTCCAGCTCGGTCGAGATGTCCATCGCGTTCAGGGCGTCGCGCGCCGCCTCGATCGACTGCGCGTTCGCAACCGCCCGAGCCAGTGGAAGCTCGCTCATCGCAGCCTCGAGATCGAAGATGAAGGCGAGAGCGGCAACGGGGCCGAGGTCCACCGTGCGCCGGCCACCGCGGATCTCGACCGGCCCGATCTCCCCGCGCGCCGCCCGCGCTACGAGCAGGCTGGCCTCGGTGACCGCCACTGCGCCTGCCGCCTCGATCTCGGCCGCCGCGGAGGACGTTCCGACGGTGTCGAGCCATGCCCCCGCTCGCGCAAGCGTTGCAACGCGCTCGAGCACCTCGGAGGGCTGGAGCTCTCCGTCGCAGCCCGCCCCGAGCACGCCGATCAGGCACTTGAAGCTCGATGCCGCGCCTGCCGCGAGCATGACCGCGTCGCACAGAGGGCTTGCGAGCCCGGGCTCCGATCCGTCCGAGATCGCGTCACCGCCGATGTCGACCAGGAAGACCGTGTCGCAGCCGAGCTCCGAGCAGGCGGAGTCGATTCCGCGAGCAGCGGCGCCGGCCCCGTTGGTCACGTCGATGAGGACGGTCTCTTTGCCCAGGTGGAGCGCCAGGCGGGACTCGCAGAAGTGGACTCCTTCCGGCGTCGTCGCGCCGTCGGGCGGCCCGACCACCACGGCGCCGTCGATCACTCGACCGCCGCGGATGTCGTCGACGCCGCGAGGCCCCGGGTGCGGATCAACGACGATGCGCTCCCACGCCACTCCTCCCAGAACGCTTTCGACTCCCCGCTCTGCCAGCCAGTGTGCGATTGCAATCGAGCCGACTGCGTCACCACCGCCGCCGATGCCGAGGACGAGCGCACGTCTCGCGTCCGCTACGCGGCTTGCGAAGGGAACCATGGGAGAGTTCTAGACGAGCGCGGCTTCGGACTGGCCGGCCACGTCTCGAATGCGCTCGGCCGCGCGTTCGAACTCGTCGTCGGCCATCACGGGAGTGCCCTCGAAGGGCAGGTCGCGCTCGATGTCGACCCACGAGCGGCAGCCGTGGTACTCGTCGCGGACGCGCACGGTGACGGGGCGGGGAATCCGATAGACCCGGAGCAGCATCACGTGGAGCGGGTGCCGGCGCTTCCAGCCGAGCCGCTTCAGCGCGTAGTCCGGCGTCCAGACGTGGAAGGGAGAAAGAGCGTCGACGACTCGGGGATCGTCGGTGGTCCAGTGGTCGGTCACCTCTGCCCAGGCGCGGATGCGGACGCGGTCGGGCTGCGGGATGCCCCCGTCCTGGAGCAGCGCGCGAGGCGTCGGCTCGTCGTCGGGCCACACGCCCTCCTCGAGGGCACGGCGCAACTCGGGGTGGTGCGACTCGCGGACGAGGTCGTTCCGCTGGTGGTCGAAGGTGGGGTAGAGGAAGAACTGGTCGTGCTCGAGCTCGAAGTGCTTGTTCTCCTCGCGAATGCCGCCCTTGCGCATGGTGATGAGCTGTTCGCATTCGGCCAGTGCGCGCACCGTCACGGCCCATTCTTTGAAGGCAATCGGCATATAAGTGAAGTTACTGAGGGGTAGGAAAAGGGTTTGTGTGTTCCCGGCTCCGAGAGGCGCCTACGGGGCGCTGGAACCGGCTAAGGCGAGGCAGGTTACGAAATTTTCCTGCGTTTGCCAAGTATGTGAGAGAAGTTGCGAGATTCGCCGTCAGGCTCCGGAGTCCTCGCCGTTGCAGCCGAATCCCCCACCGCCGGGCGTTTCCATGCGAAGTATCTGCCCCTCGCGCAGCTCGCCGCTTGCCTTTGAGGGCAATTCTTCGCCGTCCACCGAGTTCAACCCTGGCTGGCCGGCCGAACCACCCGCCCGTCCTTGTGGCGCGTGCCGGCGCCGCTCGGTGATGAGGCTGTAGCTCATCGGCTCCAGGGCCTCCAGTTCGCGCACGATCCCGTCGCCCCCGTTCCGCGCTCCCCCTCCTCCCGATCCGCGTCGGATTGCGACCTTGCGGACGCGGATGGGCAGCTCGCTCTCGAGAGCTTCCACAGGGGTGTTGAGCGTGTTGGACATCGCGACATGGATCGCGCTTGGCCCGTCGGCGTCGCGGCACGCGCCCTGCCCGCCGCCGAGCGTCTCGTAGTAGGTCCACTCGGCGTCGCCCGTCCCGGCCAGCGTCAGGTTGTTCATCGTCCCCTGACCCTGGGCCGGACCGTCGGCAACCTCGCCAAGCGCCGCGAAGACCAGGTCGGCAACCCGGCTGGAGGTCTCGACATTGCCGCCCGCGACCGCCGCGCCGGGACGGGCGTTCAACACGGACCCCTCGGGGGCCGAGACCTCGACAGGCCTGTTGGCGCCCGCGCTTGGCGGAGCGTCGGGGTCGAGAAGCACACGCACGCAGAAGAAGGACGCCGAACGCGTGACCGAGAGGGGGCAGTTCAGGTTTCCCTCGACCTGTTCGGCGCTGCCGCTGAAGTCGAGGCGGAGCTCGTCACCCGCGATCGTGGCCTTGACGCGCAACTCGACGTCCTCCGAGCCGTCGGGCCCGCCTTCGAGCAGATCGCTCGCCGTCCACTCGCCATCCTCGAGCTCCTCGAGCCGGGCACGCGTGCGCCGTTCCGAGTACTCGAGGATCTCCCGCATCGCCGCCGAGACCCCCGAGAGGCCGTCGGCATCGATTACATCGCCCAACCGCCGCGCGCCCAAGTCGTTGGCTGCCAGCTGTGCACGGAGGTCCGCCATCCGCTGCGGGCGGTTTCGCATCTGAGCGGTGATCTCTTCGAGCTCCGAGGGGTCTGAGATCCGGGTCGGCGAGATCACGACGCCTTCTTCGGCCAGGGTCCGCGACGTGGCCGGCATCGAACCCGGCGTCGGCCCCCCGACATCGGCGTGGTGGGCGCGGCTGGCGACGAAGCCCGCCAGCTCGGTCCCCGAGAAGACGGGCGTGATCAGCGTGATGTCCGGCAGGTGGGTGCCTCCGCGAAACGGGTCGTTGAGGATCCACGCCGTCCCGGGCCGCTGCTCCTCCTCGAGGATCGCGGCGACGGCGTCGGGCATCGAGCCGAGGTGCACAGGGATGTGCTCGGCCTGCATGACCAGCTCGCCGCCCGGCTCGAACAGCGCCGTCGAGCAGTCTCGGCGCTCCTTGATGTTCGGCGAGTGGGCAGACCGGATCAGAACCGCACCCATCTCGTCGCATACGGCTCGGAGCCGGCCGACCTGCACGCCGAGGCTGATCGGGTCCAGGCTCACGCTTCCCCCGCTTGCGCAATGACGGAACCGTGCCCGTCCACTTGGGCCGTCCAGCCCGGAGGCAGGACTAGGGTCGACTCCGGCATCTCGAGCACGGCCGGCCCTTCGAACGTGGATCCTTCCGGCGGCTCGCCGCGGCTGACCCGCGTCTGGTGCCACTCATCGCCGAAGTGGACGCGGCGTGAGCTTTCCTCCAGCTCACCTTCCGCGGCGCGCGGCGCGGGCTCGGGGGCCGTGCCCTCCAGGGCCAGTCGGATCGCAACCAGCTCGACCGGGGCGTCGGGCACGTCGAAGCCGTACCGCCGCTCATGGGCCTTCGCGAACCCTCGCACGAGCTCATCCCTGGACGGCTCAGGGCCCGCGTCGACCGGCAGCTCGAAGGACTGGCCCTCATAGCGGAGCTCATACGAGACCGTCTCGGTGTCCGCGTCCATCCCGTCGGCCAGGCTTGCCCGAAGCTCCGCCACGGCAGCGGCCACGGCCTCGGCGGTCAGATCGCTCGGGCTCATCATCACCGTGCGCGCCGTGTCACGCCTGCGAGCCGAAGCCAGAAGGCCGAATGCCGAGAGGACGCCGCCTGCTCGCGGGCAGATCAACCGCGTCATCCCCATCTCCGCCGCCAGTTCGGCGGCGTGCATCGGCCCGGCGCCGCCGAAGGGCAGAAGCGAGAAGTCCCGGGGGTCGATGCCGCGATTGACGGTCACCACGCGCAGCGCGCGGACCATCTCCGCGTTAGCGAGGCGCACGATGCCGGTAGCCGTTTCGAAGCTCATCGAGCCCGAGTCGCTCTCCGAGCGCCGCGACGGCCGCCGAGGCTGCCTCGGGGTCGAGCTCTAGTTCGCCCGCAAGGCTCGATCCAGGTGCCAGTCGCCCAAGGACGAGGTTGGCGTCCGTGACAGTCGCATCCATGCCTCCTCTCCCGTAACAGGCAGGCCCGGGGTCAGCTCCCGCGGACCTGGGCCCCACGCGAAGCGCACCTCCGTGGTCCACCCAGCCGATCGAGCCGCCGCCGGCGCCAACCGTATGCACGTCGACCATCGGGAGCTGGATCACGCGGCCTCCGATCTCCCTCGACTCGGTGATCTGCGCCCTGCCGTCCTCGATCACGCAGACGTCGCACGAAGTTCCGCCCATGTCGAGGCCGACGGCGTCGCCCGTTCCGGAGGCGCGCGCCAAGAGACCCGCCCCAACGGCGCCTCCGGCCGGGCCCGAGAGAACGCTCCAAGCACCCTGTCGCGCTGCCTCCTCCCATGGCGCGACGCCGCCGGATGAGCGCATGATCTCCGGCTCGGGAATCCCCGCGGACTTCGATGCGCCGGCCAGCGCGCTCAGGTAACGGCCGAGAAGAGGGGAGAGGTAGGCATCGACGACCGTGGTCGAAGTTCGCTCGTATTCGCGAAACCGCGGCAGCACCTCGTGGGAGGCCGAGACGTGAAGGCCGGGGACGAGTCTGCGAATCGCCTCCGCGATCCGCTCCTCGTGGGAAGTGTCCAGGTAGGAGAAGAGCAGGCAGATGGCGACCGACTCCGGGTCGAGCTCCTTGATCGCAGCGGCGATGCGCTCCGGCTCGTCGTCGGCGAGGGGCTCGATCTCGCCTTGAGGCCCCATCCGCCCCCCGGCGCCGACCCGGTCGTCCGGGGCAACCAGGGGCGCCGGCTTGGGCGCGCAGAGCCGGTAAAGCTCCGGGCGGTCCTGCCGGCCGATCTCGAGGACGTCCTCGAACCCGTTCGTCGTGACAAGGGCGGTTCTTGCGCCCCGCTCCTCGAGAAGCGCGTTCGTGCCCACGGTCATCCCGTGGACGAACCGCTCGACCTGCGACGACGACGCCCCCGCCTTCTCGATCACCGAGGTGATCGCGGCGAGGACGCCCTCCGATTCGTCGCCTGGAGTCGTCGGAGCCTTCGCGGTGTGAACCTCTTCGCCGTCGAAGAGGACCGCATCAGTGAAGGTTCCGCCGACGTCGACCCCGAGTAACACGGGGCCAAGCTATATGCCGCTGGACCCCTAAGCCGTGGCGAGGTCGTCGTTCAAGACCTCGCGCTCGATGATCAGGTCGTCGAAGCTCTCCTCGAGGTGCTTGTGCGACGGGCAGTAGTCACGTCCGGGGAGCGGCTCGCGCTGGCAGGGAGTGCCCTTGCGCGTGTGCGCGCGGCATTCCCGGGGACCTCCATCGATCTCGAGCAGCTCCGGCGCCGTTTCCAGCAGTTCGAGGCAGAGCGAGATATTCGTGTCGATGACGTTCCAGACCAAGAGCTGGTCGTTCATCGCGAAGTGCATGCGAACGTCGTTGAAAAGGGAGCGGGACGGCCGGGCGAAGTAGCGCCGGTCGGTTGAGATCCGGCGGATCGCGCCTTCACACGCTTCCAGAAGCTGCTGGCGGCGCTGGCACGCAGTCTCGTCACGCCCGTCGTCGATGACTCGGGGTGCGAGGTCGCGGTAGATCGATCGGCTGAAGCGGTACATGTCCTTCGTACTCCTTTGGTGGCTTTCTTGCCTTGAGGCTTTGCCCGATTGAGCGAACTGCCACACCAGTGTTACACCGAATCGGTGAATTGCAAGGGCCGATCATTAAGCTTGTGTTAACCGATCGATGGAGCCATGCCTCCTCCGATCGGAGGAGGCAGAGCCTCCAGCGATCAGACCCAGCGCTCTCGTCGCGGATCCGCGGACCCTTGGAGGACCAGGTGAACGCCATCGAGTTCGCCATTTGGGAGCGGAAAGTCCGTTCGCCTGTGCGATCCGCGGGACTCCTCCCGTGCCAGGGCGGCGCGCGCGATCAGCGCCGCAAGGGGGTACGAGTCGCCCGCCAGCTCGCCGAGCCTCTCGGCGTCGCGCGACGGCCCCGCGAGATTCCAGACCGCGGCCCGGGTCTCGACGGTGGGCGCCGTAAAGCGCCACTTGCCGGGCTCGGGCGCGTCGCCTCCGGCCGCCGTGTCCTCGACGGCGCAGCGCGCCGCTCTCTCGCCGAAGACGAAGCACTCGCTCAGCGAGTTGGACGCGAGCCGATTGGCGCCATGGAGGCCCGTGCATGCGCACTCGCCGACGGCGTAGAGCCCCGGAACCGTCGAGCGGCCTTCGGTGTCCGTGACGATGCCTCCCATGAGGTAGTGCGCAGCCGGCGCGACGGGCACCGGTTCGCGGCGAGGATCGAAGCCGGCCTGCTCCAAAGTCCTGAAGACGTTGGGGAACCGGCTTGGCTCGATCGCTCGCAAGTCGATCAGGACGTGAGTCCTGCCGTCAGCAAGCATCCGGTCCCCGATCGCCGCGGCTACCTGGTCGCGGGGCGCAAGCTCGTCGGTGAACCGCCGGCCCGAGCTGTCGAGAAGGATCGCGCCCTCTCCTCTCACCGCCTCGGTGATCAGGGAGCCGTCACTCTCGGAGCCGGGTGCGGAAAGGGCGGTCGGATGGAACTGGCAGAACTCGATGTCCGCGAGCTCGGCGCCGATCTGGTGCGCCAGGACCGGTCCAGCTCCAATCGCCCCCCATGGGTTCGTCGTGCGCTCCCAGAGCGCTGCGCCGCCGCCCGTGGCCAGGATCACCGCACGCGCCCTGATGGGCCCCGCTTCGGTGACCACGCCGAAGCATGTCTGGCCGTCGCTCCAGAGCGCCAGGGCGGATGCACCCTCCTGTACCTCGATGCGCTCGTCCGCGGCGGCCATTCGGGCCAGGCGGTCCGTGAGCTCTCGCCCCGTCTGGCTTCCCCCGGCGTGGACGATTCGCCTGGCGGTGTGTCCGCCCTCGAGACCCAGCGCCAGGGCGCCGTCGGTGTCCTCATCGAACCGGACCCCGTTCTGGACGAGCCATTCGACCGCCCTGGGCGCTGCCTCGACCAGGATCTTCACGGCTTCGGCTCTGCAGAGCCCCCGGCCCGCGGCGAAGGTGTCGGCGGCGTGGCGCTCAGGCGTGTCGTCGGCCGAAAGCGCGGCGGCGAGCCCACCCTGAGCCCAGTAGCTCGAGCTCTCCTGCAGAGGCTTTCGCGAGACCAGGACGACGGGCGTGCCAGTCTCGGCGGCTCTGATGGCGGCGTGGAGGCCCGCTGCGCCACCGCCGACGACCACGACCGGGTTCTGTTCGGGTTGCTGGCGTTCCAAGGGCGCCTAACGTATTGCTCAAGCGTGGCAAGATGGCGGGCGGTGACTCTGCTCTACACGCACCCGTCCTCTTATGCCCACGAGACCGGAAGCCATCCGGAGAACGCAGGGCGGATCAGGGCGATCGAGGCAGCGCTCGATCAGGCGTCCCCTCCGGGCCTCCACGCGGCTGAAGCGCCGCGGGCTACCGACGAGCAACTGGCTCGCGTCCACGATCCGGCGCATCTGGCTTCGATGGAGGCGTTCTGCGAGGGCGGTGGGGGCATGATCGACCTCGACACCGTTGCTTCAGCCGGCTCCTGGGAGGCGGCGCTTCGGGCTTCGGGTGCCGCCTGCGACGCGGTCGATCGCCTGCTCGCGGGAGAGGACAGCTCCGCGTTTTGCGCTCTGCGCCCGCCCGGCCATCACGCCGAGACCGACAAGGCAATGGGTTTCTGCCTGGTGAACCAGGTTGCGATTGCCGCCGAGCACGCTCGAACGCGTGGCGCAGACCGAGTCCTGATCTTCGACTGGGACGTCCATCACGGCAACGGCACCGAGGAGATCTTCAAGGAATCGAGGGACGTCCTCTACGCCAGCATCCACGGCTGGCCTCTTTATCCGGGCACAGGTGACATCGCCTTCACCGGAGAAGGCCCGGGGGAGGGCTACACCGTGAACATGCCGGTTCCGAACGGCTCCGGAGACGAGCTTTTCGAGGCACTCACCGAGCACGTCGTCGCACCCGTGGCTCGCGAGTTCCAACCGGGACTGATCGCGATCTCGGCCGGCTTCGATGCCCACAAGGACGATCCGCTCGCGTCATGCGAAGTCACGGAAGAGGGCTACCGGAACATGTCGGCGCAGGTAGCGGCCGTCGCCGAAGAGCTGAGGGTTCCGGTGCTTGTTTGCCTCGAGGGTGGATATGACCCCTCAGCGCTGGGGCGCTCCGTTGTCGCGATGCTCGAGGGCCTCGCCGATGGGTCGCCGCCGACTGGCGCGGATGCGGCTCTTGCGGCTCCCTACCGCGAACGATTCTCTGCGAGCTGGCCCGTCTGACGGGCGAGCGCTAGGGGACGACCGTGTCCTTCATGTGCTCGAGGAACATCTTGGGGAATCCGGGAATGCGATCGAGTTCCGAGACGTCTCGGTAACCGTCGTTCTCCTCGCGGTAGCGGATCACGCGCTTGGCCTGGGTCACCGACATGCCTAGATCCCGGAGCTCTTCGAACGACGCCTCGCTCAGGCTCAGCATGCCCTCAGGTGCGGGTGCGCGGGGTTCCGGCTCGGGCTCAGGCTCTTCTTCTTCTTCTTCTTCTTCTTCTTCTTCTTCTTGGCTCCGGCTCCGGCTCGGGCTCCGGCTCTGGCTCCGGCTCGGGCTCGGGTTCAGGTTCGGGCTCTGGCTCCAGCTCCGGCTCGAAGATCGGTTCCGGGGCAACCACAGGCTCGGCTTCGGCCTGCTTGCGGCGACCGAAGAGGCGCCGCTTGGGCTTCTCCGACTCAGGCTCTGGCTGCTGCTCCGCCTCGATGTCGGTCAACCAGGCTGACGGATCCTCCGGATCGTCGTACGCGACCGGCTCCGGCTCCGGCTCGGGCTCGGGCAGTGGCTCTGGTTCCGGCGGGGCGATTTCCGCGGCGAGGGTCGCGCGCGCTCTTTCCGCCGAGGCGGCCGCCTCGCCCATGACCTGGTCGATTCGGGACTCCATCTCCTGGAACCGGCTCTCGCGCTCACGCTCGATCTCTTCGCGCGCCCGCTCGTCGACCTCGGCAGCGCGCTGGTCTGCAGCCTCAGCCCGGTCGAGCGCCTCTTCAAGCTGGCGCCGGCTGATCGCGAGCTCCTCCTCGAGCGCCGCACGTTCGCGAAACATCTCTTCCTCGCGTTCGCGAACCCGCCGAGTCCCCTCCGCCTCGGCGGCGGCCGTGGCTGCCGCGGCTTCGCGCTTCAAGTTCTCGTCAGCCTCGGACCGAACGCGTTCCAGCTCGGCGTTCAGACGCGCCTCATGCTCGGACTGTTTCCTCGCCTCGGTCTCGGCGATGGCGGTCCGCACCCGCTCGGCCGCGTTGCGCTCACCCTCCTCGCGGATCTGACCCGTCTGTTGCTCGAGCGACTTGGCGGACTCGGCCCGGGCATCTATCGCTGCCTGCGCTGCAGCTTCCTCCGCCTTCCGGGCACGCTCGTCCGCCGCCTGCAACTGGCGCTCGGAATCGGTCAGGGCCTTGGCGCGCTCAGCCTTGACCTCGTTGACCTCGGTGCGAGCGGCAGCCTGCACTTCAGCGACTTCCCTCTCCTTCTCGGCGGCAAGTTCCGCGCGGAGCCGTTCGACCTCGGCAGCCTGCTTTTCCTGTTCCTCTGCCCGGACGCGCTCCTCGGTGGAGGCGCGAGCCTCGGCGGCCGTGTTCGTCACTCGCGCGTCGGCATCAACGCGCATCTGCTCGATCTCTTCGGCTGTCCTCTTCTCCGTCTCGCGGATCCGTTCGGCGGCGTCGGCCTTCTCGCGCTCGGTCTCCTCGACGGCCTGTCGAAGCTCTTCCTCGCGCGCCTTGACTCGGTCGTTCGCCGCTTCGGTGGCTTCACGCTCGGCGCGGGCAGTCTCATCAGCGATGCGCTGCTCGGCGGCGGCCTTGAGACGATCCGCTTCCTTCGCAAGCTCAGTTTCCGCCGCCGCGACCCGCTCGGCGGCCGCCAAGGCGCGCTCCTCGATCTCCTTCAGCCGGCGATCTGAGCTTTCGAGGATCCTGGTCTTTTCCTCGCGCTCCGCCTCGAGTTCTTCGTCGCGCTTTTGAAGCTCCGCCTCGTACCGCTCCTTCTGAGACGCGCGCGCGGCATCAACCTCCTCGCGAAGGCGATCCTCCGCCTCCTTGCGCGCGCGGTCGACCTCGGCGGCAACGCGCTCCTCGGCGTCGGCGCGGGCTCTCTCCTCAATCTGTGTCCGGGTCGTCTCCGCTGACTGAAGCGCCAGGTTCTCGATCTCGATCCGGGCTTCCTCCGTCGCGGCTGCCGCGCGCTCGGCAGCGACCTCGTCGGCCTTTGCATCGGCCTCCGCACGAATTCGATCCGCTTCCTCGCGCACCTTGTCGTCTATCGTCGACTTGACGTGTTCGAGCTCTGAGCGAAGGTCGGCGGTCTCGGCGGCGATTCGCTCGTCCGCTTCCTCGCGGATTCGCCGCTCGGATTCGGTGCGGGCCAGCTGGGACTCGGTGGCGCGGTGCTCGGCCTCCTGGGCCTGCGTCAGCGCCTCCTGAACGGCGGTATCGACGCGGGTCGGATCCGCCGCGGGCGCCTGCGCACGCGCCGCGGCCTCCTCCTCGGCGGCCTTCGCCCTAGCCTCGGCCTCTTCCTTTGCCGCCAAAGCGGCTTCGAGCTCAGCCTTGGCTGCTTCTCGCTCCTCGTTCGCGAGTCGAAGCTCCTCGGACACCGAATCCCTTGACCGAACCGCGGACTCGAGCTCGGCGGAAGTTGCATCGCGTGCGTCGATCGCCGCCTGGAGCTCCGCAGCAGGGGCTTCAGCGTCAGCGGGCTGGGCCCCAGCGTCGTCTGCAGCCTTCGCAGCTCTTTCCTCGGCCTCGGCGGCCCGCTGCTCGGCGGCCTTGACCCGCTCCTCGCTTTCCTGCCGGACGCGTTCGAGCTCCGCGGCCATGCGCTCGTCCGCGTCGCCGGCGAGCTTCGACGCCAGCTCTTCACGTGCTGCCGCCTCGCCCTCCGAGCGCGCCTTTTGGACCTCTTCGGCCAAGCGCTCCTCGGCGCCCCGCTCGATTTGGCGGACCTGATCGCGAAGCCAGTTCGCCGCGCCGGCACGAGCCTGCTCTTCGAGGGCTTGTGCGGCTCCCACGTCGGCGGGGTCGGCGGGCGTCTCAGGGGCCGCCGACGGGGCCGCCTCCGGGGCGACCGTGGCGTCGGCCTCGGCTCGGGCACGCTCCTCGGCGGCAGCAACATCAGCCTGGGCCTTGGCCTCGGCCGCTTCGAGCTTGGCCTGAAGGGCAGCGACCTGTTCGGCGCCCTCGCGCTTTGCCTTTTCCAGGTCCTCCTCGAGGGCGACGATCTCCTCGATGGCGCGGTCCTCGGCATTCTTTGCGGCGGCCGCGGAAGCCTCGGCGATGCGGCGCTCTACGTCGTCGTTCGCCGGTGCGGGTGTGGGTGGCGGAGGCGGAGGCGCTACCGCGTGCACCGCGGTGTCCTGCACCGGAGGCTCCACCCTGCTCGGGGCTTCCGGTTCATCCGGAGTGGACTCCTCAGGAACCGGGGGAGCCTCGGGCGTCTCAGAAGCGGGTACGTCGACGCTCTCGGCGGGAGCCGGGACCGCCGACTGGGGCTCCGGGGCGTGACCCGTGTCGACCTGCCACTCCTGGGTCGCGGGCGCGTCTTCGGGCTCTTGCGGCGGCTCGACGGGCTCCGAGCCGCCGGGGGTGAAGTCACTTGGCTCGGAGTCGGTGGCTTGATCGAACAGGCCTGTTGCCGCATCACTCTCGGGCTTATTCGCCGGCGCAGCATCGGCCCCCTCGCCTTCGGGCAGTGGAATCGGTTCGAAAGGGCCGGACCCGTTCGAGCCCTCGGGTGCCTCTTCGGCGGACCCTTGGGCTTCGTCGGTGGTATCGGCGTCCTTGCGTCGACGGAAGCTGAATCGGCGTTCCACGGGCCGGGACTCTACGAAATGGCGCTCGCGACCGTCTCACTCCGCTTCATTGGGCGAATTGGCACGGGTGCGTCTTGTTCGGTGAATCCTTTCGTTTGAGCATGCGAGCAGCAAATCCGCCGGCTCTTTGAGGGCCGCCGGCCCAACGACCTCCGAAAGGAAGGGGCTCTCTTGCCAACTACCTCAATCCACCTCGCACGGGCCGCACGCGCCCGCCTGGGCTCTCACTCGGGCCAAGGCACGGTCGAGTACGTAGGGCTGATCCTGCTCGTTTCGCTCCTCATGGTTGGCATGGTCGCTGCCATGAAGGGCTTCTCGGGCGAGTCCGGCCTTGACATCGCCGAGGTGATCGTCGCGAAGATCAAGAGCGCCGTTCAGGCGATCACGTTCGACGACTAAGCCGACAGGGCGGGGCCGCGGGCCGGTCTGGAAGACTGGCGCGATGGCTACCCGCAGCTACGGACGTGCCGCGCACGAACCTCGGCCGATCGAAATCGAGCCGGGCTTCGTGCGGACGGCCACCGGCTCTGCTCTTTATTCGCAGGGCGAGACCCGGGTTATCTGCACGGCGTCGGTCTCGGAAAAAGTTCCGCGATGGATGGAAGGCAGG
This sequence comes from uncultured bacterium, assembly GCA_963772035.1. Taxonomy (GTDB): domain Bacteria; phylum Actinomycetota; class Thermoleophilia; order Solirubrobacterales; family 70-9; genus JALZKA01. Next base: position 605,363 of record CAVYVT010000005.1, on the reverse strand, counting down.
GGCAGGGGCTGGGTCACAGCCGAGTACTCGATGCTTCCCGCGTCCACGGGCGAGCGGAAGGAGAGGGACTCCCGCAAGGGCAGGCAGGATGGCCGCGGGGTAGAGATTCAGCGCTTGATCGGTCGCTCGCTCCGCGCGGTCGTCGATCTCGATGCGCTCGGTGAGCGCAGCGTCTACGTGGATTGCGACGTCCTCCAGGCCGATGGCGGCACGCGGTGCGCGTCGATTACCGGCGGCTGGGTGGCCCTCCGCCTTGCGCTCGACTCCCTGCGTGAAGCGGGCGACCTGGAGCGCGACCCCATCACCGATCAGCTTGCGGCCATCTCCTGCGGCCTGGTCGACGGCGTGGCGCTGTGCGACCTGGACTACTCCGAGGATTCCAGGGCCGAGGTGGACGCCAACATCGTGATGGCGGGTGCCGACGGGCTCGTGGAGGTTCAGGCCACCGCCGAGCAGACTCCGGTGACGAAGGCGCGCCTGGACGAGCTCCTGGCGCTGGCCGAGCCGGCCGTGGCGGCGCTTCGCGAAGCCCAGACGGCCGCCTGTAAGTAGGGGCCAGGCCGTGCGCCTGATCGCCGCTACCCGCAACGACCACAAGCTGCGCGAGCTCTCGCAGATCCTGACCGGCGCCGAACTGGTTCCCCTGCCTGCCGAAGTCGAGCTTCCCCCCGAAGACGGCGACACGTTCGAGGCGAACGCACTCATCAAGGCCCGCGCGACCCACGAGGCGTGCGGTGAGGCTGCGCTGGCCGATGACTCGGGCATCGCCGCCGTGGCTCTGGGCGGGCGTCCCGGAGTGCGCTCCGCCCGCTACGCGTCAGAGAACGCGACCGACCAGGAGAACCTGGACCTCCTGATCGCAGAGCTCCGCGAGGTCGACGACAAGCGCATCGCCTACGTGTGCGCGCTCGCCCATATCGCCGCCGACGGCTCCGAGACGGTCGTCGAGGCGCGCTGCGAGGGCACGCTGATCCTCGAGCCGCGCGGAACCCGGGGCTTCGGGTACGACCCCGCTTTCGTCCCCGATGACACGGGGCCTGAAGACGGGCGGACGATGGCCGAGCTCTCGGACTCCGAGAAGCACGCGATCAGCCATCGCGGCCGTGCCGCCCGCGAGATGGCCGCGCGCCTGGGTATGGGAGGCAGGGCATGATCCAGACGAAGTCGAGCGCGGCGCTTTTGTCTGTGTTCTCAAACGCCCTTCTCATCGCCCTGAAGCTCGCGGCGGCGGCGATCACCGGCTCCATCGCGATCCTGACCGAGGCGATCCACTCGTCGATCGATCTCATGGCGTCGTTCGTCGCGCTGATCTCGGTGCGGCGTGCGGACGTGCCGCCGGACGAGGACCACCCCTACGGCCACGAGAAGGCGGAGAACCTGGCGGCGACGATCGAGGGGATGTTGATCCTCGTCGGCGCCGGAATCATCATCTTCGAGGCGACGCGGCGCCTCGTGATCGGCTCAGAGATCGAATCGCTCGGCATCGGCATCGTCGTGATCGGATTCTCAGCCGTCGTGAACCTCGCCGTCTCCGGCCTGCTTGGGCGGCGTGCGAAGAGCCTCGCGTCGCCCGCCCTGGAGGGCGATGCAGCGCACCTTCGCGCGGACGCCTACACGTCGCTCGGCGTCCTTGCCGGGTTGGTGCTCGTCGAAGTCACGGACGAGCCGGCCTTTGACTCCATCGCAGCGCTCATCGTCGCCATGGTGATCGTCGTCTCGGGGGTCAACATCATGCGGCGCTCCGGGAGCGTCCTGATGGACGAGGCGCCGCCGCCGGCAGAGCTCGACCGGATCGAGGCAACCATCGCGGCCGCGAGACCACCCGAGATGCTCGGCTACCACAAGCTTCGTGCCCGCCGGGCGGGCGCGCGCCGCTGGATCGACCTGCACGTCCAGTTCCGCGACGGCACCAGCCTCGAGCGCGCCCACGAGGCGGCGCACGAGCTTCGTGACGCGATCCGGGCGGAGGTGCCGCACTCCGACGTCCTCATTCACGTCGAGCCGGAAAGCTCCCACCGCGAGCTGAGGGACAGCCCCCTCCGCCACTCGACAGCTAGTGATGAGTGAGCACCTTTAGGTGCGAAAGCAGCAGGTGCAAGCGGCGAAGCCGCGCGTAAGAGGTCCTAGCGAAGATTGACCGCGGCCGCGAGGCCAACCGCGCCGACGGTGATTGAGTAGCCCGTGTAGCCGTCGAGGACCAAGACGACGGCCGCGATGGCGCAGATGCCCACCGTGACGAGCCATGCGATTTTGGATGCGCTCACGCTGGCTATTTTGTCAGGCGATGGCGGATCCTTCCGTGGCCGAGCGAACCGAAGGTGCCCAGTCCAGGGCTCCAGCCGAGGCGCTGGCACGATTCGCCGGCTCCTCCGCGGAAGCTCGCGAAGGCGCGATCATCGGCCCCGGGGGCGTGCTCGCGGCATCCGGGCGAGCGGATCGCTGGGCCGATGCTGGGCAGGCGCTGCTCGAAGCCGCGGACCAGGCAGCAGGCACACGCGCGACCCACGCGCATATCGCGACCGAGGAGGGCGAGGTCTTCGCCGTTCGCTCCGGCGACCTCGCGATGGTCGCCGTGACACCGCGCTACACCCTTGCGTCGCTGGTCTTCGCGGACATGCGAGCGGCGCTCAGACGAGCGCATGATGCGTCTGCGCCGCCGATCGCGAGGGCCGCCTGATGCAGAAGCCACACCGACTCGTCCTGGACCGGATGTCGGGCTACGCGGACGAGGCCGCCGCCTACGTAAGGCGCCGGCGCCTCACGCGCAAGCCGTTCGCCCGCGTCTACACCGAGGGCGGCGGTGGCCGGACGCACCTTGCCGAGACGGAAGAAGGGCGAGCTCTGTTTCTTGCGGCGGCGCGCCTGATCGACACCGCGCGCTGATCCGCCGCGAGGGACCGCGCTAGATGTCTTCGGCCTCGTCGTACTCGGGGTCCGGCTCGAGGTCGTCGACCTCTTCTGAGGGGTGAATCTCGTCGTCGCCGTGTTCGGCGCTGGTGGCCTCGACCGCGTCTCTGGAGACGGGGTGGTAGCTGGTCTGGAACGCCTCGATGGACTGCTCGAGCGCGTGCTCGTCCACCGGTACGTCGTCTGAGACGTGGACCCAGTCGGCGTTCAGATCGTCGACGTTGAAGACTTCCTGGTCGATCGAGTGCGAATCGTCGACGATCACGACAACTTCGGTGTTCGGGTTGAAGTAGGTCCCGGGGCGGAGGACCAGCTCGTCCAGATCGAGGTTCTCGCCAGTCATGCGCCGGGCATGCTACAGGCGTTATTGCCCGAGCGACTCGAGCTCGGTCAGCTGGCGCTTGACCTCCGCCTCGACGTCGAGCGGCTCGCGGCCCATGCGGATGCGCCTGGCGTTTGACGCCTCGACGAGCTCCCTGACCTCGGAGACGAGCTGAGCGTCCCGAGCGAGCGAGGCTCCGCTGGAGCGCTCGTCGGCGAGGATCCGCTCCAGCTCGGCCTCGATGTCGAGCGGCTTCTCACCCCTGGTGGCGAGCCGGTACGACTTGGCCTCGAGGAACTGGCGGATCTCCGCCTCCCGCACTTCGGCGGAGACGGGAGCCGACGGCCCGCCCGTGGAGCTCTGCGGGAAGTCCTGGTCGATCGAGAGCGGCCCGCGGCCGATCTGGCGAAATGCCTCGCCCGATCCGATGAAGCTCAGGGCTCCGATCGGGATCGCAATGAGCACGACCAAGAGGATCACGTCACCGTTCGAAAGGGCGAGCGGAAGCACTCCGAAGAGGCTATCCTTGGCTCATCTTCAAAACTGACTGACCAGTCAATCAAGGAAGGAAACTTACGGTGGATTTCACCCTTACCGACGAGCAGAAGGACCTCCGCGAACTGGCGCACAACTTCGCCGAGAAGGAGATCCGGAAGGTCGCCTGGGAGTTCGACAAGGAAGGCACCTGGCCGCAGGAGATCATCCAGCAGGCCTGGGAGGTCGGCTTGATGAACACCCACGTCCCCGAGGAATACGGCGGGCCTGGGCTCGACTTCCTGTCCGGCTGCCTGATCGAAGAGGAGCTTGGCTGGGGCTGCTCCGGAATCGGCACGTCGCTGGCAGCCAACGGCCTGGCGATGACTCCGGTCGCGCTCGGCGGCTCCGAGGAGGTCAAGAAGGAGTACCTCGGGATGCTCACCGAGGAGCCCAAGCTCGCTTCGTTCTGCCTGACCGAGCCGGATGCCGGTTCAGACGTGTCGGGCATGAAGACGACGGCCAAGAAGGTCGGCGACAAGTGGGTCCTCAACGGCTCGAAGTGCTTCATCACCAACGGCACCTACGCGGACTGGTACACGGTCTACGCAAAGACCGACAAGGAAGCCGGCCACCGCGGCATCTCCGCCTTCGTCGTTCCCCGTGACGACACCGTCACGATCGACAAGAAGGAAGACAAGATGGGCCAGCGCGCGTCGAACACCGCGACGGTCGTTTTCAACGAGACCGAGATCCCCGCGGACAACCTCCTCGGCGAGGAGAACAAGGGGTTCAAGCTCGCGATGATGACGCTCGACCGCACGCGTCCCGGCGTCGCCGCGATGGCGGTCGGGATCGGCCGCGCGGCGTTCGAGTTCGCCTGCGAGTACTCGAAGGAGCGCGTCCAGTTCGGCGTGCCGATCGCGATGCACCAGGCCGTCTCATTCATGATCGCCGACATGGCGACCAAGGTCGAGGCCGGTCGCCTGCTCACGTGGCAGTCCGCGGCACTGCTCGACCAGGGCATCCGGAACACGCTGGCCTGCTCGCACGCGAAGCGCTTCGCCGCCGACTCGGCGATGGAGATCGCGATCGACGCCGTGCAGGTCTACGGCGGCTACGGGTTCATCAAGGAGTACCCGGTCGAGAAGCTCATGCGCGACGCGAAGATCATGCAGCTTTACGAAGGCACCTCGCAGATCCAGCGCCTGGTCATCGCGAAGGAGGTCCTGATGGGCCGAAACGTGAACGAGCCGATTCCCGAGGCCGTCGCCCGCCAGAACGACGTGGCGGCCAAGGAGTCAGAGACAGCGGCAGCCGCCGTCTGAGCACGCTTCCACGCCGAGAGTCGTTTCCGTCGCCACATAGGCGACGCAGGCGACACTCAGCGCAGAAACTCGCAGAAGGGCCTCGGGAGACCGGGGCCCTTCGTTGTTCTAGCCCTTGCGGTTCGGATCGACCGCGAGCATCGTTCCCACCACGGTCAGGACGATCCCGCCGAGCACGACCAGGTGGGCCCAGCCATCGATGCCGTCGACAAGCGCGTAGATCAGGACGGCGGCGATCACGGCAAGCACGGCGTTCAGGGCGACGATCCGCCACGCCTTCTTGACCTCGGCGCCCGCTGTCGGCGGTCCCGTCAGGTCGACCCGCTCGTACATGGTGCGCTGTGTGATGTCGGTGCTGGCCACGATGGCTCCCCTCGGTAGGTGTTGGAGCCACCTTCCTCCTATGTCAAGCCCCGCGTTGTGACGTGCGTCACGCCTATAGTCAATCTGTGGCCGAGAAGCTCTCCCGACCGGTCTCCGAGGCGGTCGCTCGCGGTCGACGCGGCGAACGCCGTGAGGACGCGAGCCGCGACATCCTCGGCCAGGGAGTCAGCCGGCGCGACCTCGTGCCGGTTCTCGTGCTCCACCTGATGCGCGACGAGCCCGTCTACGGAAACCTCATCATGAAGGGGATCGAGGAGATGACCGACGGTGTGGTGTCGGTCAACCCGAACACGATCTATCCCCTCCTGCGCTCGATGGAGGAGCGCGGCCTGATCGACGGCGCCTGGGAGCATCCCGACCGGCGCACGCGGCGCTTCTACTCGATCACGGAGGAAGGGATCGACGAGCTCGAGCGCCTTCGCGAGGGCCTCGAGCCGATCCTCGACTCGGCGATCCGCTCCATGACGCTGATCAAGACCGAGCTCTACGGCAAGTAGGGACGATGGGAGTCGTCGAACAGGAAGTGATCGTCTCCGCGCCCCTTGCCGAGGTGTGGGACTTCTATTTCGAGCCGCGGGCCTGGCCCGACTGGGTCGACTCATTCGCCAGCGTGACCGAGGTCGATGGGTATCCCGACGCCGGCGGCACCTTGCGCTGGAAGTCCGTGCCTGCGGGGAGGGGAGGGGTGACGGAGAAGGTCGTCGAGCACGAGCCTCGCCGCAAGCATCGGATCGAGTTCTCCGATCCCACGCTGGAAGGAGAGATGACGGTCACCTTCGCGATCGAGGGAGAGGGCTCGAAGGTCGTCACCTCGATGGACTATCGCCTGCTCGACAAGAGCGCGTTCGCGCGCCTGGGGGCGCTCCTGTTCTTGAAGGCGCAGCTCCGCGGCACGCTCCGCCGCTCGCTGGACGCGTTTGCGGCCGAGGCTGCGAACCGCTCTCAGGCCCCGGGCTAATAGCCTCTCGCGTCCCTTTCCCACTTACCGAACGGAGCACTCTCTAGATGTTCGTTTTCAAGGCCGCCGTCGTCGGCGCCGGAACAATGGGCGGCGAGATCGCACAAGCGATCGCGGCCGCTGACATCCCCGTCGTCCTCAAGGACATCAAGCAGGAGTTCGTAGACCACGGGCTCGACAAGGCCAGGGAAGTAACCAAGAGCCAGCTCGATCGCCTCGTAAAAAAGGAGAAGCTCACCCAAGAGCAGGCCGATGAGCAGCTCGAGGTCGTCATGGGGCGGATCACCGGCACCACCGACTACTCCGAGTTCGGCGACGTCGACTTCGTGATCGAGGCCGCGCCCGAGAAGATGGAGATCAAGCAGACGGTCTTCGCCGAGCTGGACGCGGTGACTCCGGGCCACGCGATCCTTGCGTCCAACACCTCGTCGCTTTCGATCGCCGAGATGGCCGACGCGACGCTCCGGCCCCACAAGGTCGTGGGCTTTCACTTCTTCTACCCGGCGTCGGTGATGCCGCTCGTCGAGATCGTCGCGGGCGTGACCGACGAGGAGACCATCGAGGCTGCCGTCAACTTCGCCCAGACGATCCGCAAGCAGCCGATCGTCTGCGAGGAGGTCCCGGGCTTCGTCGTCAACCGCATCCTCAACTCCGCGGTCGGCGAGATCTGGCGCGCGCAGGAGGAGCAAGGCCTTTCCATCAAGAAGATCGACGAGGCGGTCGGTGCTCAGAACGTCGCGCCGATGGGCCCGTTCTTCCTTGTCGACCTCCTGGGACTCGACACGGTCTTCCACGTCGCCGAGCATCTGAACGAGTCGTACGGCGACTCCTTCTACGTCCACCAAGGCATGAAGAAGCTCGTCTCCGAAGGCAAGCTGGGCGCCAAGTCCGGCGGCTCCGGCTTTTACGAGAACGGCGAGCCTCAGATCGAGGGGGACGCTGAGCCCGACGGCGAGGAGCTCGCCGAGCTCATGTCGCTGAAGGCAATCGTCGAGGCGTGCCTTGTCCTGGAGGAGGGCGTCTCGACCGTTCGCGAGATCGACCTGGGGATGATGGCCGGCGCCGGAATGGACCCGCGCCGCGGCATCTTCCCGCCGTTCACGAAGGCCGATCTGAGCGGGCTCGACGTGATCCTCGAAAAGCTCGAGGCGGCCGAGGAGAAGCACGGAGAGCGCTTTGCGCCCCCGGTGACGATCCGGCGCCTCGTCGCGCAGGGCAGGCTCGGCCAGAAGGCCGGCCAGGGCTTCTACGCCTATCCACAGGCCGACGAGGGCGATCAGACGGAGACCGTCAAGCTGGAGACGCGCGGCGACGTCGCGATCGCATGGCTTGCGAACGGGATGATGAACGCCGTCTCCCCGCAGGTCGTAAAGGACCTCGGCACCGTCTGGGAGAAGGTCAAGTCGTCCGGCGAGATCGGCGCGATGGTGATCGCCTCGGCGAACCCGCTCGTGTTCTCGGCCGGCGCCGACATCAAGGCCTTCACGCAGATGGATGAGGCCGGCGGCGAGGACCTGATCCACTCGGGCCACGCTCTCCTTCGCGACCTCGGCCAGAACCGCGTCTCGACGATCGCGGCGGTCAACTCGCTCGCCTTCGGCGGCGGCTGCGAGGTGTCGATGGCGTGCGACTTCCGCATCGCGGCCGAGTCGGCGATCTTCGGCCAGCCCGAGATCAAGCTGGGGATCATCCCCGGGTTCGGAGGCACGCAGCGCCTGCCGCGGCTGGTCGGGCCCCACAAGGCGCTCGAGATGAACCTGATCGGCGATGCGATCACCGCTCACGACGCGCTCGAACACGGGCTCGTCAACCGCGTCGTGCCGGACCACGAGCTGTTCGACACCGCGCTCGCGTGGGGCCGCAAGCTCGCCGGGCAGGCGCCGCTGGCGGTCGAGGAGATCAAGAAGGTCTCGCACAAGGGCGATCTGGACGAGGGCATCGAGGCCGAGAAGCAAGGCTTCGCCGACGTCTTCCAGACGGCTGACGGCAAGGAAGGCATCTCGGCGTTCCTGGGCAAGCGCAAGGCCCAGTGGAAGGGCGAGTGAGCTCGCTCTCAGCTGAGAACGCAACCCGGACCGAGGAGGCCCAGAAGCTCGCGCGAATGCTCCGCGAGTCGTCCTCAACCGTCGTCCTGACCGGCGCGGGCGTGTCGGTGCCTTCGGGCATCCCGGACTTCCGCACGCCTGGCACGGGCATGTGGGAGAACGTCGATCCGATGGAGGTGGCGCACATCGACGCCTTTCACCAGGACACGGCGCGATTCTGGCGCTACTACCGGCCCCGGTTCCACGAGCTCGGCTCGAAGGAGCCGAACGGCGCTCATCTCGCGCTAGCTCGGCTCGAGCAGCAGGGCCTCGTCACCGCCGTCATCACGCAGAACATCGACCGCCTTCATCGCGCGGCCGGGTCTCAGCGTGTGATCGAGGTCCACGGGTCGATCGAGACGTCCAGTTGCACGTCGTGCTCGGAGAGCGTGGGGATCGACGAGGTGGATGGGCTTTTCTCAGAGGATGAGATAGCCATCTGCCAGGGGTGCGGCGGCAAGGTGAAGCCCGACGTCGTCCTCTTCGGCGAGTTCCTGCCCGAGCAGGCCATGGCCGAGGCGACTTCGCTTTGCGAGGACGCCGAGCTGATCCTCTGCGTCGGCTCGTCGCTCGAGGTCTACCCGGTCGCCGGGCTTCCCAGCGTCGCGCTCAACCGAGGTGCCCGCCTGGCCATCGTCACGAAGGGCCCGACGCCGTATGACCGCGACGCGGCCGTGAGGCTCGACGGGGACGTCGTGGACGACCTCAGCGCCGTCCTGGCTGCGCTCTAGGTCGCTTCCCAGCCGTGCGCCGCGCGGCGCCGCAGAACGCGCTCGCAGATCGTGAGCGTCTCTTCGACCTCAGCCGCACGCTCGGCTGAGAGCTGCCCGCGAAGCGCTTCGTTCGCAGCGTCTCCCGTGCCTTTACGCCGCTCGTCGAGGGCTCCGAGATCCGCTTCCTGGCCGTGCCCCGTGAGCCTGTCGCGCTCCGCCAGGAGCGCCTCGAGCGCCACCCGGAGCTGTAGCGCGGCCTCGCGTGCCCGATCCGCGGTCAGGTCGGCTCTCGCACGCAGTACGAGTTCCTCGCACGCCAGTGGGGTATCCCGCAGCCCAAGGAGCGCCGCCATGCGCTCCTGCGGCCTCAGAGCTTCGCTTCGCGACGCTCGCTGGGCGTCCCGCGGAACTTCTATCGCCTGCTCCCACTGGCGCTCGACAAGCTCGTCGCCCTCGCCGAAGCCGATTCGGATCGCCAGCATCGACTCCGCAGTGGGATCCGCGATCGCAGGGTCGGTCGCGGTGACACGGCGGGCCGCCACCGCGCGCCGGATACAGGCCAGCCCGCGCTCGACCAGATCGGCGCGCTGGGCATCGTCCTTGCGGACCCGCTCGAGCCACGCGTCCGGGTCCCCTTCGATCTCCGAGGCCACGATCACCATCAACCGCGTGACCGGAACGTGGGTCTGCCCGCCCGCGTCCGCGGCCTGAGGCTTGGCCTTTCGCATGCGCCTGCGCGCCGGATACGGCGCGCCGTAGGTCTCGGCGACGAGAACCAGCGGCGTTCCGGCTTCCTCGGCGCCCGTTTCGGCCTCGCGGACGGGATACCGGCCGTCAGCGATACCCAGCGAGCCCGGAAGCTCGAACTGGACGAATCCGAAGAGGCTCAGCGCCCGACTACTCGCCGACGTGTGCGGCTGAGGCGCGGTCGCGCTTCTTCGCCGGCAGCGAGTACTTCGACGGCTTCGTCGGGACCGTCGGGTTGTCGATGTCGCCGATCTGGCTGATCAGGCGCTCCCACTGGTCGGGCTCGAGGAGCTGGACGAACTGCTTGTCGAGTGACGAGGACGGGCCTGAGGTGGGCCGGAAGCCGATGTGCACGTGATCGTGGTGATCGGACATCGCGAAGGACGGGCCTCCGAAGCTCATCAGCGAGATCACCTCGTCGGGCTCCATGGTGCCCTGGAGCTCGAGCGTGTCACGCACGAGCGCTTCGGCGACGGTGCCTGCGCCCTGGTTGCCGAGAACCGGGATGCCGTTGATCTGGGCGATGTCGATGGCGCCGCCATACGAGTGGTTGGAGACGTTGCCCGAGGTCGTGATGCTGGTCTCGCGCCCGCAGAGCATCGACGTGACCGTCAGGCGATAGCCGCGCGCCGTCAGGTATTCCATCGTGGCGAGCACGCGCCGGTCGATCTGGCCGCCGCGGACGTAGTTGAGATCGCAGGGGGAGAGCTCGAGGCGGTTGTTCGCGAGAACCCGCTTGGCCAGCTGCTCCTTCGACATCAGGAGGACCTGGCCGGTCGTGATGCCCGTGCCGGCGAACGGGTTCTTGCCCGCCGCGCGGTAGATCGCGGTTGCCTCGAGGAGCTTCCAGCCGTCGAGGATCGGCTTCGGGTCGATCTTGGGTGCGCCCCGGCCAGTCGGTCGGATCTCGAAGTGGAGGTGGGGAGCGAGCTCGTCCGCCTCGCCTACGCGGCCGAGAATCGTGCCGGCGACGACCTTGGAGCCCTTCTCGAGCTGCGCGAGGTCCATCTTCTGCTCGTCGTAGCGCAGGACGCTCGAGAAGTAGGACTTGACGCCCTCGTAAGCCGGCATCCGGCGGTTGAGGAGATCGTCCAGTTGCCCGGTCAGGCCTGCCTGGTCCTGGTTGGCCTCGCGCTCGGGGAGAGCGAAGAGCCGTTGGCGCGAGTCCTCGGTGTTCGCGGGCCCGGAGTCTTCCTTTCCGGACTTGGCCTTCGAGTTCTTGTCGGCCTCGACCTGCTTGCCTGCCGAGGCGGGCTCGTCGGGCTTCTCCTCGCTCTCGACGAAGAGGTCGCGCATCGGGTTCTTGCGGCGCTTCGGCACCGGGTAGGCCTCGGCCACCTCGCCGAGCTCGGCGTAGGTGAAGCGGTTGCCGTAGGCGTCCTCGAGCACGATGTAGCGGCCGAGGCGATCCGACTTGCCGATCCGCTTGATGACGCCATCGTTGACTGCCACGACGGGCGCACCCTCGCGGGTGTAGATGTTGATGCCGCGCTCAGTGGGCGAGCTGGAGATGACGTCGGCGGCGTTCCCGGTGGCGCCCTTCTTGGGCGTCGAGCGCTCGAGCGCCTCGCGCTCGGAGATGTCGTCGGCGTAGCGGGACTTGGCGGCTACGGGGAAGTGGGCGCCCTCTGTCAGGCCGGTGAGCGAGCCGACGAGGTCGTCGGGGATCTTGCCGTACTGGCGGGCATAGAGGAGAACCTCGTCGACGTACCAGTCGGCGTGGTTGTAGGCGAAGATCGCGCGGGAGAGATCCTCCTGGCCACCGGCGGCCTCGAGGTAGTTGGCCGCGGCGCAGATTGCGTCGACCGGGTTGTAGGGGTCCTTGCGGCCGTCGTTGTTCGCGTCGACTCCGTACGCCTCCCAGCTCGACGGGATGAACTGCATCCAGCCGAGCGCGCCGGCGGAGGACACGTTCAGGTTGGTCCCGAAGGCGGTCTCGATGCGGTTGATCGAGGCGAGGACCTCCCACGGGATCCCGTACTGGGTTCCGCAGGCCTGGTAGATCGGGAGGAGGAAGGGCGGAATCGTGAACTGGTCGATGACGAAGTTCGGGACGCCGATGGGCGCGGCACCGAAGTCCGCCATGGTGACGGAAGGGTTCGTGTTGGTCGGAGACCCGTCGGGGTTGCGGTCATCCGGCGGCTCGATCGGATCGTCGGGATTCTGACCCTCATCCTCAGGCTTAGGGTCGTCCGCATGACCTCCGCCCTTGCCGCCGCCGCCGTTTCCTTGGCCGGCATGTCCGGGGACCTCGCCGAAGTCGTCGCCGCCGTTGCCGCCGGCGCCGTCGCCGTCATCGCCGCCGTCGTCATCGCCGCCGTCAACCGGGGGGACCGTCGGGTCATCGGTGGGGTCGTCGGTGGGAGGCGCGGCCGGATCGGTCTCGTCACCGTCGCCAGGGCCTGAGCAGCCGGGGTCGAGCAGGTCGAGCTTGCCGTCGCCGTCGTCGTCCTTCAAGTTGGAGCACACGGGCAGCTCGATCGACGGGAGGCTCGAGCCGTCGCCCAGGTCGATGTTCACGCTGCCCTGGCCGCTGCCGAGGTTGATGCCGCCTGCAGTGGCGGTTCCGGCAAGGAGGCAGACCCCGAAAAGGGCCATCGCTACGACAAGTTGAAGCTGCCTCTTCACTAAAGAATCTCTGTCTCTCTCAACCCGGGCCCGCCGCGCAGGTTCGAAGGTCCATCACGGACTGCACCCGAGCCTTGAGGACGCTACCTGTTCGGCCCTGTACGTGCAACGACCAACCGACGCATGCGAAACCTACCGCAGGTTGTACTGGGAAAGTGTTGTTTTCGGATGAAGCCAACTCGGGTTCCCATCGGCACCGAGCCAGGCATGCTTGAAGCCGGGTGCCGTAAGTTTTCCCAAGGTTTGACCGAAGAGGACGACAGCGGCATCAAAGCACGCGGCGAGGAAGCCCTCGCCGAGCTGGCTCAGGCAATCGCTGAGAACCCCCTCGTGGGGGGCGCGGTGGCGCGGGCGCTGGGCGCCGGAGAGCGTGCGGCCGTGGCCCAGCGCCAGGCCATCGGAGCCCTCAACCTCGCGTCGAGCTCTGACTTCGAGCGCCTCGAGTTGAGGCTCCGCTCGTTCGCCTCCCGCCTCGAGGCAATCGAGGACTCGATCGATCAGATCCGTGACGACCTGGCCGCCCTCAAGGCCAAGGACGCCGCGGGCTCCGCTCAGGATCCAGACGCCTGAGGAACGCCGCTCAGCACGGCCGCTGCGCGCCTTCCCAAGCCGATAACAGCGTCGTCGAGCGACTCCCGTTCAAGCGCGGAGCCATCCGCTCCCCTGGCGATCACGAGGGCGCAGGCGTAAGGGATGCCGCCCGTTTCACACGACGCCGCGAACGCGGCTGAGCTCAGGTCGAGCACGGACGCACCGCCTGCCTCTGCGTCCGGCGAGACGGTGTCCGTCGAGCGAACAACGCCGCTCGACTGCACGCCCGTTGCTTCCTCGAGTGCCCGGGTGAGGCCGGGATCCGGCTCGAGATTGCGCCCCTCAGATAGTGCGATGCCTGCTCCATCCCTCGGCTCAAACGCTGATGCCACGAAGCCCGAGCCGGGCTCCAGACCGGCTTCGAGCGAGATGCAGGATCCGATGCGAATTGCCCGGGCGACGCCCAGACGGGCCAGATCGGCCATCACGGCGGCGGCGCTCGGCCCGCCGATTCCCAGGGACTGGACCGTCACCGCGGATCCTTCCTTGGTCGTCCCGTAGTAACCCCAGAGGCCGTGCGCGAGGTTGCTCATCCGGGGCAACTCGCAGATCGCCACGGCGAGATCCATCGCCACCTTGGGGTCGTCGGTGAGGATCGCGTCAGGCGCGATAGGGGCTGTCGGGTCCAGATAGGTGCGCACTCCGCACCATTCAAGCGGCCCCGAAACCGTAAGCTCCCAACATGGCCGACGAGGACGCGCAAACACCTCCCCAGACCGATGACGGTGGGGTCGCCGACGCGCTCCGCGCGGCGATCGATCGGACCCTTGCGGCGACGGCGCCGGCAGCGGGCCAGACGCGCGAGCGGGCGGGGGAGATCGTCGGCGAGATCTCCAAGCGCGGACAGGACGCAAAGGACGAGCTCGCACGCCGCGGCCAGGAGGCCGGAGCGGAGATCGCGAGGCTGGGCCAAGAGGCCCGCGATGCACTCTCGAAACGGGGGCTGGAGGCAACCGGAGAGCTCCGATCCCAGCTCGATGCGCTTGAAAAGCGCCTCGCGTCGGTCGAGGATCGCCTTAAGGCCGTGCAGCCACCGACCGCTGCAGAATCGGAACCTGATGGGAGCGAAGCTGAACCTAAGGCTGAGGGTTAGGTGGCTGCGGAAGGGGGACGTCGGATCGCGATTACGGGTGTCTCGGGCCATTGGGGCTCCGAGATCGCGCGAAAGCTCGCCAGGGACCCCAGAGTCTCCTACGTAGCCGGTATCGACACGCGCGCGCCGTCACGCGACGTAGGCGAGATCGACTTCATCGAAGCTGACCTGCGGGGCGCGTTGATTTCGCGCCTCCTGCCTTCGACCGAGGTGGACACCGTCGTCCACTGCGGGATCCTCTGGTTCCCCGAGCCCGGCAAACCGGCGCGGTCGCTCCATGACTTCAACGTGATCGGGACTCTCCAGCTGCTTGCAGCGTGCGAGCGCACGCCGACGCTGGAGCGAGTGGTGGTGCGCGGATCAGCGGCCATCTACGGCTGCGAGGGCGCGACGCCCCTGTTCTTCCCTGAGGACATGGCCGGCGAGATGCCGTTGCGGACCCGCTTTCAAAGAGACGTCTCCGAGCTCGAGGGCTACTTCGAGAACTTCGCGCGTCGCCACCCCCAGATCTCGGGCTGCATGCTGCGCTTCCAGCCTGAGATCGGGGCGGACCTCGACGCGCCGCTCGTCCGGTACCTGGGCCTCCCCGTGGTCCCGACCCAGCTGGGCTTCGACCCGCGGCTCCAACTCCTGGACTCAGAAGACGCGACCGGCGCGCTGGAAGCGGCGGTGTGGAGCGACATTCGCGGCGCCGTCAACATCGCCCCCTCCGGCGCGCTTTCGCTGAGCCGGATCCTCCGCATGGGCGGGAGGCCGTCCCTGCCGATTCCGCATCCGCTCTTCGGAACCGCCATCGAGCGCCTCGGCTCCCGGCTTGGCGCCGGCCCCGTGGTCGGCGATGCGGTTCGCCTGCTGCGGTTCGGCCGTGGCGTCGACAACGGGCGGATGCGCCGGGAGCTCGGATTTCAGCCCAAGCTGGACGCTGTCGAGGCGGCTCGCGAGTTGATGACGCGCCTGGACGGCCGCCGCATCGGCCCTCCGCTTCATCCCGGCGTCGCCTTGGCCCGCCTCGCTGGATCCGGCCGATGAGCTCCGGCGAGGGGCGTCCGAAGCTCGGCGCCACCGGGGTGGACTCCGACGCGCTCGCCCGCTTTCTTCGCGAGGTCCGCTCGGGGGTGGAGGCCGGGGTCGATCCGGTCACAGCGGCCGGCGACGCCGTCAGCTCGCTTCCCAAAGTCGTCCGCGAAGCCATCGAGACCGTGATGCGCCGCATGCGAGGCGAGTACTCGGAGGACCAGTGGGGGTTCGACGAAGACTTCGCCGAGGCGGTCTTCCCGCTGTTCCGCTTCCTCTATGAGGTGTGGTGGCGCGTCGACGTGACCGGCGTGAAGAACGTTCCGGCTCACGGCCGCGGCCTGATGGTCGCCAATCACGCGGGGTCGCTGTTCCCGTTCGACGCTTCGATGATGACGATGGCGGTGATGCGCGAGCATCCATTGCCCCGCTGGCCGCGTTTCATGGTCCTCGACTGGGCGTTCGTCCTTCCCTTCCTCTCGGCGTTCATGCGCCGGGTCGGCGGAGTCCCCGCTTCGCCGCACAACGCGATCTCGCTGCTTGAGCGCGACGAGCTGGTGATGGTCTTCCCCGAAGGCGTGAAGGGAACTGGAAAGCCCTTCTCCGACCGGTACCGGCTCCAGAGGTTCGGGCGCGGCGGATTCGTCGAGGTCGCGCTCAGAACCGGTTCGCCGATCATCCCGGTGGCCGTCGTCGGCTCAGAGGAGATCTACCCCAAGATCGCCGATGCACCGGGACTTGCGCGGGCGATCGGCGCCCCGTTCGTGCCGATCACTCCCACGTTCCCGCTGCTCGGGCCGCTCGGACTCGTCCCACTGCCGTCGAAGTGGCGAATCGAGTTCTGCGAGCCGATCGACCTCTCGGAGCATCCCCCAGAGGCTGCCGATGACCGCGGGCTCGTCTTCGATATCTCCGAGCAGGTGCGCGAGAAGATCCAGGCGAAGATCTACGAGAACCTCGTGGCTCGCGGGGGAGCGTTTCTCTGAATTTGTCGATGAGCACCTTTGGTGCGAAAGCGGCAGGTGCAAGCGCCGAAGGCGCGCGTAAGCGGTATATGTATTCATGTGGCGAGCAAGGTCGAGGCGAGCGAACTACGCGAGTTGATTGATCACGTGCTCGCCGAGCTGGATCAGGACGAGCGCCGCGGATCCGAGCTTCGAGCTACCGGGCTCCGGGTGCGCCTCGAGGTGACCGACCTGGACATGGTTCTCCGAGTCCGGGCCTCCGAGGAGGACCGCCATCACCTCTCGTGGGCCTTCGCTTCCGACGAGGATGAGAGTGCCGGAGCCGAGCTCCGGCTGGCGATGGACTCGGCGACCGCAAACGCCTACCTCCAGGGCCGGGCGAGCCTTCCGGTCGCGATTGCGCGCGGCCAAGTCCGCTGTTCGGGAGACCTGAAGACCGCGCTCGTCTACCTCCCGGCGCTCCGCCTACTGGTCGATCCTTATCGCAGTTGGGTCACGCAACTGCACCCGCATCTCGCCGTCGCCTAGACGAAAGCGGTCTAGACAAAGATTCCTCTTGACTCTCGCCCTCGACGGGCGTAGGGTCGGTTCCATCAAGAAGGCAAGAGGCCGCAGTGGCGTTGTCTTCGAGCCCCCGGCGACTGGGACTCCGAGACATCGCTCGCGAGACGTCCATAGTGGCGCCGTAGGCCGACCTAGCGGGCCGTAGAGCCTGCGGACGACGGGGTCCTATCGATCCCGTCGTCCTGTGTAGTTATCGAGTGAGCACCGTTGGGTGCGAAAGAAGCAGGTGAAAGCGCCGAAGGCACGCGCAATAGGTGTCTGCGCTCATCACACAATCTGGTTCTCAAGCCTGCGAGGATCGCCCTGTGGCGGACGAAGAGATCACGATCGCCCAGGCCGCTCGCATCGCGGGTGTCTCGACGGCGACGCTCAACCGCTGGGTGAGCGCGAAGATCCTGCCGGTCAAGCGCGGGCGCTGGACCCGGGCGATGGCCGCCCAGGCTCGCGTGGTCGCCCGCATGCGCGATCGCGGGCACTCGCTCAACGACCTGCGCCAGGCCTCACGGGACGGGCGGTTGGCTTTTGGCTATGTCGAAGATCTGATCCCGCGATCGGAGCGCACCTTCTCGCGGAAGCAGGCCGCGAGGATGTCGGGACTGGAGGAAGACCTCATCGATCGCATCATGGGCCTTCTGGGAACCCCGACCGCCGTCGAGGGCACGCTGACCGAGCAGGACGTCGAAGCGATGAAGCGGATTGCCGGAGTGCTCGACGCCGGATTTCCACTCGTCGCGCTGCTCCAGCTCGTGCGCGTCTACGCGCAATCGATCCGAAAGATCGCCGAGGCCGAGGTTCGCCTGTTTCACCTCTTCGTGCACGAGCCGCTGATCGCCGAAGGCGTCGATTCGCTGCAGATGGCTGAGGACATGGAGAGCCTCGCGAGGGATCTCTTCCCGTCGGCGGGCCCGCTCATGACCTACATCCACAACCGATACCTCCGCTTCTACACCGAGCAGGACGTCGTCGGCCATATGGAGACGGAGCTCGACGGCTCGAGGCAGCTCGGCCGGGTCACGACCGCGTTCTGCTTCGTCGACCTCACCGGCTTCACCCGCTTCACCGAGGAAGAGGGCGACGAGGAGGCCCTCGACCTGGTCGAGCGCTTCGTAGACACCGTCGAGGCGACGCTGCCGCCCGAGGCTCTGGTGGTGAAGACGATCGGCGACGAGGTGATGATCGTCTCGCCAGACCCGGTGACGCTCACGGAATGGTCTGTTGGGTTCCTGGCGCTCTTTAAAGAAAGGCCTCAACCACGCGTCGGGATCCACCTCGGCCGCGCCGTCTACCGCGACGGCGACTACTTCGGCACCGACGTCAACCTCACCCACCGCGTGGTCGCGCGAGCGCTCGGCGGCGAGGTGATGATCACCCGCGCGGTGGCCGACGCCATCGGCAGCTCCGAGTACCTGGAGCTCGAGCCGATCGGCAAGGTGGGCCTGAAGGGATTCCCCGAGCCGATCGACCTGTTCACCGTCAGGGCCAGGCCGCTTGATGGTTGATATGAGCGCTTTGGCGCGAAGAAGCAGGTGCAAGCGCCGCAGGCGCGCGTACGAGTCGTTTAAGCCGCTGTTTACGGCTTCGCTATGCAGGATTCGGCCGATCGGCGGCGTACGATCCATTCGTGACGAAGGGGAGTGCGCTTGAGACGTTGAAGGAGGCTGCCGAGGCATCCGGCTTGGTCAACTCGACCTCCGACGGCGTGGTAATGGTCTCGGGCGGCGCCGACTCGGCATGCGCCGCGGCGGCCCTGGCCTCGATCGTCGGCCCCCACCGCATCCACGCGCTTCACGTCAACTACGGCCTGCGCGATGCCGCGAAGTCGGACGAGCAGACCGCCCGGCGCCTTTGCGCCGCGCTTCGCATCGACCTTCACGTAGAGCGCGTCGGCAAGGAGGACCTGGGGCCAGGAAACCTCCAGGCGGCCGCCAGGGCTGCCCGTTACCTCGCGGCAGAGCGCCTCCGCAACCGGTTCGGCGCGACCTGGATCGCCACCGGCCACACCCGCTCCGACGTCGCCGAAACCGTCGTGTATCGCCTCGCCAAGTCGCCGGGCTCTCGCGCGCTACTGGGCATGAGCCCGCGATCCGGCCGCGTAATCCGCCCGCTGCTCGCCCTGTCACGGGAGGAGACCCGCGGGCTCGCCACAGCGGCGGGCCTGCCATTCGCCGACGACGAGTCGAACGAGGACCCCAAGTTCGCGCGCAACCGCATCCGCGCCGAGGTGCTCCCGGCCCTGGCCCAGCTCAGTTCCGAGTCCGAGCGGAACATCGCCGAGACCCGAGCCGAGCTGGGGGAGGAGGCGGCGCTCTTGGAGCGTGTCGCGTTCGAAGCTCTGGAGCACGCCGGCACCGGCCCGTCCGATATCAGCCTTGACGTCCGGGCCCTGCGGGTCTGGGAGCCCGCGCTCCAGCGACTTGCTTTGCGCTCGCTGGCCGAGCGGGCGGCTGGGCGCAAGGTGGCGCTCGGGCGAGCGCGCGCCGCGGAGATCGCGCGCCTTGCCGCTCAGCCCGAGGGCGGTGAGATTCAGCTCGGAGGGGGCGTCAGCGCCCTTTGCGAGTCCGGCTCGGTCACGTTTCGCGTCATGGACCCGCTCGACGCCGCCCCCGAGCCTTCGGTGGGATTCTTGAGCCTTCCCGGCCGGTGCCAGGTGGGCGATTGGGAGGTCAGGGCAGAGCTGCATCCGGCGCCCGTCGCGCCCGCCGGCCCTGAGCTCGCGACGCTCGATGCCGGAGCGCTCGGCGAGCCGTTGCATGTACGGACCTGGCAACAGGGCGACCGCATCCGCCCGCTCGGCATGAAGGGCTCCAAGACCCTTGGCGACCTCTTTGCCGACCGCGGAGTGCCGCGCTCGCAGCGCACGCGCGTCCCCGTGGTCACGTGCGGCGACCGCGTCGCGTGGGTCGCGGGCGTCGCAGTCTCGGACGACTTCCGCCTCGGGGCCGACACCGAGTCGGCCGCCGTCCTCACGGCCCGCCCCCTCTGAGGGACAGGCACCACGCACGGGGCCTGTCCCCACGCACGGGGCCTGACCCCTTAGGCTCTCGCGGGTGAACGACCCCTCGATCGGCGAGACCCTCGTCTCAGAAGACGATCTCAAGGCACGCGTCGCTGCTCTGGGCGCGGAGATAAGCCGCGACTACCAGGGGCGCGACCTCTTCATGGTCGGCGTGCTCAAGGGCGCCGTCCTTTTCATCGCGGACCTGATGCGGGAGCTGACCGTTCCGTGTGAGATCGACTTCATGGCGGTGTCGAGCTACGGCTCGGAAACCGACTCCTCGGGCGTGGTCCGGATCATGAAGGACCTGGACGCGTCCATCGAGGATCGCGAAGTCCTGATCGTCGAGGACATCATCGACTCAGGCCTCACGCTCCATTACCTGATGAAGAACCTCCGGGCCCGGAACCCGCGGTCGCTCGAGGTCTGCGCCCTCTTGACGAAGCCCGAGCGCAGGCGTGTGGACCTGCCGATCAAGTACGTCGGATTCGAGATCCCCAACCGGTTTGCCATCGGGTACGGCCTCGACCACGCGCAGCGCCTGCGCAACCTTCCGTACGTGGCCGCGTTAGACGATTCGTAGTACCTGGAAATCCGTTGCTACGCTGATCTGAGCGTTGCGGGACTACGAAATCCTTTTATTCATGCCTATTTCGAGCACGGCTGACAGCCCTGAGCCCGCACTGGCGGGTCTGACGCCTGGGGGTCTCTAAATGAGGCGCTTCTTCCGCTCGGCCGCGTTCCCGATCCTCGTCGTCCTCGTGCTGGCGTTCTTCGCCAGCCGCGTCATCAGCCCCGGCGAGCCCGAGGACGTCCCGACCTTCAACGAGTTCACCGAGCGGGTCGACTCCGAACCGGAGTCGATCGAGACGGTCGTCTTCGAGCAGAAGCAGAACAAGCTCAAGTACACGCTCACCGACGGGACCGAGTACGAGACGGGCTACCTCGCGGAGCAAGAGGACACGCTGATCAACACGCTCGAGGCGGAGAAGATCGAGACGACGATCGATCCCATCACCGGCGGCGGCCTGCTCGGAGCTCTGACCTACATCCTTCCGTTCCTGCTCTTCCTGGGGCTCTGGATCTTCCTGATGAACCAGATGCAGGGCGGCGGCTCCCGCGTCATGAGCTTCGGCAAGTCGAAGGCAAAGCGCATGGCCGTGGACGCGCCCAAGATCAACTTCCGCGATGTCGCCGGCGCTGACGAGGCTGTGCAGGAACTCCACGAGATCAAGGAGTTCCTCGAGAACCCCAAGAAGTTCCAGGCGCTCGGCGCGCGGATCCCGAAGGGCGTTCTCCTCTACGGCCCTCCCGGCACGGGTAAGACGCTGCTCGCCCGCGCGGTCGCCGGCGAGGCGGGCGTCCCCTTCTTCTCGATCTCGGGCTCCGACTTCGTCGAGATGTTCGTCGGCGTCGGCGCCAGCCGCGTGCGCGACCTCTTCGAGCAGGCCAAGCAGAACTCCCCTTGCATCATCTTCATGGACGAGATCGACGCCGTCGGTCGCCACCGCGGCGCCGGCATGGGCGGCGGGCACGACGAGCGCGAGCAGACGCTGAACCAGCTCCTCGTCGAGATGGACGGCTTCGAGATGAAGGACAACATCATCCTCATCGCCGCCACGAACCGCCCGGACATCCTCGACCCGGCGCTGCTTCGCCCCGGCCGCTTCGATCGCCAGGTGGTCGTTGACCGGCCCGACCGCAAGGGCCGCAAGCAGATCCTCGAGGTCCACACCCGCGGCAAGCCGCTCGCCAAGGAGATCGACCTCGATGCGCTCGCAGGCCAGACGCCCGGTTTCACCGGCGCGGACCTCGCGAACCTGATCAACGAGTCGGCCCTCCTCACTGCTCGGACGGGCAAGCGCGAGATCACGATGGTCGAGCTCGAGGAAGGCATCATGCGCGTGATCGCCGGTCCCGAGAAGAAGACCCGCGTCATGTCGGAGAAGGAGCGCCTGATCACCGCGTTCCACGAGATGGGCCACGCGATTGTCGGGCACGTCCTGCCCAACTGCGACCCCGTCCACAAGGTTTCGATCATCGGCCGCGGCCAGGCGCTCGGCTACACGATCTCGCTGCCCGGCGAGGACAAGTTCCTGACGACCCGCGCGGAACTCTCGGACACGATGGCGATGACGCTCGGCGGCCGCGCCGCCGAGGAGATCGTCTTCGGCGAGATCACGACGGGCGCCTCCAACGACATCGAGAAGGTCACGGCGACCGCCAAGTCCATGGTCATGCGCTTCGGGATGTCGGAGAAGCTCGGCCCGCGCGTCTTCGGCCACGACACGACGCAGCCTTTCCTCGGGCGCTCGATGGGCTCCGAGCCCGATTACTCGGACGAGATCGCCCGCGAGATCGACGACGAGATCCGCCGCATCGTCGAGTCGGCGCATCAGTCCGCTCGCGACATCCTCTCCGAGCACCGCGAGGACCTCGACCGCATCTCGAACATCCTGCTCGAGCGCGAGACGATCGACGCGAAGGAGTTCGTCGCGCTCCTCGAGGGGCAGTCCGAAGAGGAGGTCTTCGGCTCCGACGACGAGGAGTCCGGCGCGCCCGCGACTCCCGATGAGCCCGAGGCCGAAGCAGAGAAGTCCGCGAGCCGCGAAGGCCCGCGCCCCGCACCTCGTGCCCGTCCCGCCTATGGCGGCGGCTCGGCCGAGATGCGCGCCGACGACTGAGGCCGCGCTAGCGTCCGCGCCCATGCGCGTCATGGGCATCGTCAACGTCACGCCGGACTCGTTCTCGGACGGCGGCCTATATCTCGATGCCGAGGCCGCGATCGCGCATGGTCTCAGCTCGCCGCCGAGGGCGCGGATGTATCTGGACATCGGCGGTGAGTCCACGCGTCCGGGAGCGGCGGAGGTCAGCGCGGGCGAGGAACTGCGGCGCACAGAGCCCGTCGTCTCGGCGCTCGCCGGCGCGGGACATGCCGTCTCGATCGACACCTCGAAGGCCGAGGTTGCGTCGGCGGCGCTCGACGCCGGAGCGCGGATCGTCAACGACGTCACGGCGTTCCGCGCGGACCCTGAGATCGCATCGTTGTGCGCCGAACGCGATTGCGACGTCGTCCTGATGCACATGCTCGGCACTCCGCGGACGATGCAGGACGATCCGCGCTACGACGATGTGGTCGATGACGTCAAGGCCTTCCTCGCCGAGCGCGTCGACTCGGCCGTCGCCTGCGGCGTCGCCGAGGAACGCATCTGGATCGACCCCGGGATCGGCTTCGGCAAGACGCTCGAGCACAACCTCGAGCTGCTGCGCCGCCTCGGCGAGCTTCGTGCCCTCGGCCGGCCGATCATCGTCGGCACGTCCCGGAAGCGATTTCTGGGTGCGATCACAGGGCGCGAGGCCGACGAGCGCATCGGCGGGACCGTCGCGTCGAACGTCTTGGCGCTTGCAGAACGGCGCCGACGCGTTCCGGGTGCACGACGTCGCCGAGGTAAAGCAGGCGCTGGATGTCGCGGAGGCGCTCCTCGGCCGTCGCAACTGGGGCGTGGACGAGCGCTTCCCGTCCCCTGCGGGATGATGGGTCAGATGGACTTCGGCATCGCCACGTTCCCGACGGACCAGACGGTCGCACCCGACGAGCTCGCCCGGATGTGCGAGGAGCGCGGTTTCGAGTCGCTCTTCTTCACCGAGCACACCCACATCCCGGCCTCGCGTGAGACGCCCTATCCGGCGGGTGGCGAGCTGCCCGAGGAGTACCGGCGGATCCTCGACCCGTTCGTCGCGTTGACCGTTGCCGCCTGCGCGACGAAGGAGCTCAAGGTCGGCACCGGCCTCTCCCTGATCGTCGAGCGCGACCCGATCGTGTGCGCCAAGGAGGTCGCGACGCTCGATCGCCTTTCAGGCGGTCGCTTCCTGTTCGGCGTGGGCGCGGGATGGAACCTCGAGGAGATGCGAAACCACGGCACCGATCCCGAGCGGCGCTTCGGCCTGATGCGCGAGCGCGTCGAGGCGATGAAGGAGATCTGGACCCAGGACGAGGCGAGCTACGACGGCAAGCACGTCAACTTCGATCGCATCTGGTCCTGGCCCAAGCCGGCGCAGAAGCCGCACCCACCCGTGTTGGTGGGCGGGCAACGGGAAGACGGTCTACGACCGGGTGATCGCGTACGGCGATGCCTGGATCCCGAACTTTCTGGGGGACGTGGAGAAGCTCGCCGGTCGCATGGAGACTTTGCAGAGGAAGGCCGCCGAGGCTGGTCGCGATCGGATTCCCGTGACGATCTGGGGCGTCCCGCCCATTTGGGGCATTCCTGCCGACCCAGCCGCCTTCGAGCGGTGGGGCGAAGCGGGGACGACCCGGTGCCTCTTCTACCTCCAGGACAAGGACGCAGGCTCGCGCGACGCTGTCGAAGCGCGGCTCGACGAGTGCACCGCGGCGATGGACGAGTTCAGCTCGGCCGGCTAGCTCTTGGCGCAGATCGCCTGCGCCCGCAGGGTTTCCTTGGTTTCGGCGCCGTTATAGGCCTTCACCAGCCAGCCATCGTCGGGCACCTTGTTCTTGTCGGACTTGTCGTCGATCGGCTGGCTTGCGTTCAGATGGACGCCGTCAGGCTCGAATCCGAACTGCTTCGCGAAGTTGAAGCCGCCTCCCGTGACGACCCGCTTCCTCTCGCACAAGACCTTGAGCTTGCCGGCCTTGCCCGGCGACACCTTCACGGCGTCCTCTTCGACGCTCGTCTTCAGGTCCGAGCTGCAGCCCACCCATTGTTCGACCAAGGCGTCTGTGAGGCCGTCGTTGCGGTGGATCGTGTCCCAGTCGAAGGCCTGGCCGAACGACAGGTTCGCGAGGAGCTCGATGTCGCCGCCCTCCGCGCTCGAGCCGCCGGCCGTAACGTCCTGCGCGGCATTGGGACAGTCGGCCCCGAGCCCCAGCTTGGTGCCGCCGGGAACCTGTGAGGGGCCGTTCGACTCCCAGAAGACGGGATCCTTGCCGCAGATCGCGTATGACGAAACCGTGCGGGGCCCATCCAGGTGGGATGTCGCCTCCGTCGTCCAGCCGTCACCGGACGCGTTCGTCACCCAGGTGGAGTTGAGGTGCGCGGAAGATGGCCGGCCGGACACAGCCCCGCCCCCTCCGGCGGCCACGTCGTCACCGGTGCAATCCGCGTGTGGACCTGCCTGGGTCACCACTTGCTCGTATTTGGCCTTCAGGTACTCGAGCCCGCCGGACTTGCCGAGGCTGACGGTGGGACCCTGGGTGCCGGCGGACGCGGGCGCCGCGGCTACGGCCAAGGCGGCCATGCAAGAGCATGCCGTCAAGGCCGGCGCTCCTTTGGAGATGTGGCTCATGCCTCGGAAACCCAGTCTCAGCCTCATAGTTGCGCCGTGTCCGTCTCGAGCCCGAGGCGGATGCGTCCCGCGAGCTCCAGGCTTGCGGGAGACACCATCATGTGCGCCTTCGCGGTGTGGACGTCGCGGAAGCGGCGCTCGAGCGGGCTCCTCGCGTAGATCGCCGTCCCGCCGCCGGCCTCGTACATGAGGTCCACGGCCTCGGCCGCCGAGCGCGTCGCGTGCGTCGCGGCGAGCCTGAGCTTCGCGCGCGCCACGACCGGGATCTCGCCGCTTTCGGCCGCGGCATCCCAGGCCTTGCCGATCGCCTCCGCGACCCACGCCCGCGAGGATCCGACCAGGGCCGTGGCCCTGGCCACGCTCTCCTGCGTGCCGGACCGCTCGGCGAGCGTCCGCTTCGACCCGCCGGGCTTCTTCTGTGTGGCGAGCTCGACCAGGTCGTCGATGGCACCCGAGGCGATTCCCATGGCAACCCCCGCAATTCCGAGCGCCAGGAGGCCGAATGGCGGGAAGGCGTAGAGCGGGCCATCGTGACGCGGGCGGTCGCTGGAGAGCGACGCGGTGTGGCCGACCGGCACGCGGAGGTCGCCCACCTCGAAGTCGTGGCTTCCGGTGCCGCGAAGGCCCGTCGTCTCCCAGGTGTCGTGAATCTCAGCCGCCGAGGCCGGGAAGACCATGGCGCGCACTGTGGGCCCTGCGTCGCTTTCGATCAGGGCGCCACCGAGCAGCGTGGTCGCGTGGCGGCAACCACTTCCGAACGGCCAGCGGCCCGACAGGACGTACTCGTCGCCGTCGCGCGTTGCGCGCCCCATCGGCGCGTACACGCCGCCGCCGACGGCCGGCGGTCCGAACGCATCGCGAGCGAAACCGGGGTCGAGGTATGCCGATACGAGGCCGCTGGTCGCCGCGACCATCGCGCACCACGCCGTCGAGCCGTCGCCCTGCGCGATCGTCTCCAGCGCTGCGACCATCTCTCCAGGGCTCAGCTCTCCGCCGCCGAGCTCAGCGGGCACGAGCATCGAGGGAACCGGCGAGGCCACTAACGCGTCCGCGACTTCGGGGGCGAGCGAGCGATCCTCCTCGGAGCGACTTGCGTGCTCGGCGCCGGTCGAGGCAAGGCTCTCCGCCGCGGTCAGTACCTCGTCACCCACGTTCCTGACGGTACATTGGCGCCATGGAGGCCGGCGGCAACCCCTTCGATGTGAGCGTCGACGTCGAGCTTCGCGGGCTCTCGATCTACACGCACCATGGCGTCTCCGATGCCGAGCAGGAGATCGGCCAGCGCCTGGAGTTCGACGTCACCTTCGACGTCCCCGACTGCGACGCCGTCCTCACCGACCGAGTCGAGGACACGATCGACTACGGCCAGGTCGCCGACATAGTCGCTCTGGCCGCGACCGAGCGGAGCTACCGCACTCTGGAGCGGCTGGCCCACGTTGTCGGCGAGCGCCTCGCGGAGCGCTACGGCTGCGAGCGCGTGAGGGTCCGAGCGACGAAACCGGAGCCGCCGCTGCCCCTGGCGATCGAGGAGGTCTCTGTCGAAGTGCTCGTTGAGCGCCCGCTCGAGCCACCTCACGAAGACGAGGACGATTGACGGTCAGGACGGGCTACCTCGGTTTCGGCTCGAACGTCGGCGAGCGGGCGGAGAACATCGCGAGGGCCCTCGAATTGCTCGAAGGCCGCGGCGTCACTGTCGAGGCCGTTTCCTCTCTTTACGACACCGAGCCGGTCGGCGAGATCCTCGACCAGCCGGACTTCCTGAACGCTGCGGCGCGCATCTCCACCGACCTCGAGCCGCTGGACCTCCTCGATGCCTGCAAGGCCGTGGAGGCGGAGCTGGGCCGCGACTTCGGCGGGCCGCGCCACGGCCCGCGCCCGATCGACGTGGACCTCCTGCTTCTGGGCGACATCGAGCTGGAGCAGGAGCGCCTCACGCTTCCGCACGCCGAGGTGACTACCCGCCGCTTCGTTTTGGTCCCCCTGCTGGAGCTCGACGCCGACCTGCGCCTTCCGGACGGCCGAATGCTCATCGCGCTCCTCGGGGCGCTCGGCGAAGGGCAGGAAGTGCGGAAAGCTGCCGAACCGCCAGTCAGGCGCTGAGCGGCTCGAGCCACTCCGCCGGCAGAATCGGCGGGACCTTGCCCGGGAAGCCGGGCACCAGGCGCTTCGAGAGCTGACCCGCAGGGCGTGACTCGATCGCCGGGCGCAGGTCGTCCAGCGTCATCGCGAGGCCCAGCGCGGAAGCGATCTGGAAGTCGGCTGCGTTCGGAGGCTCGCCGTCGAGGACGCCGGCTTCGATCCAGCCGTCGATTCGATCGAGCCACCCGGGGAAGGCAGCGAGGTCGGCCTTGACGGCCTGGTCGGTCACGTCGTTGATCCGGATCTCGGCGGCGATGATGGGCGCGGCCGTGGCTACGGCCATCCCGTGCGGGACCCCGATCTTCGCGCCGTCGAGAAAGGTGCGGAGCGGCGCGCGGTCGCGCTTGATCGCGTTCCACAGGATGCGCCGGATCCCGTTCTGAAGAATCTCGTCGCCCCACCGCTCGGCGTCTTCGACCTGGACCCGCTGGGCAGGGTCCTTGGGGAACAACGGGGGATCGGGCTTGATCTCGTCAAGCGCCTTCGAGATCTCGCGCGAGCCGGTGATGCGCCGGCCGTCGATCCGAAGCGAAGGGACCGTGACGCCCGGGAAGCGCATCACTTTGAGCACGCCGCGGCTGACGACTGGCATGAGGTCTCGGCGCTTGTAGTCGATGCCCTTCTGCTCGAGCATGCGCCGCGCAGCCATCGCGGGATGGGAGCCGGGAATCACGTAGAGAGTGGTGCGGGCCATGCGGGCGGCAGTCTGTCAGACGCGGAATGTCAACGTTCGATGAGGGGTCTGACCCCTCATACTTCGCTCATGCTTCTAGCCATCGATGTCGGCAACACCCAGACGCACCTCGGCGCGTTCCAGGGTCAGGACCTGCGCGAGAGCTGGCGCTTTCAGACCCGCGCCGGGATGACATCGGACGAGATCGCCGAGCGCATCTCCGGCTTCATGGAGCTCAGCGGGATGCAGTTCGCCGACATCGAGGCCATCTGCGTCTCCTCCGTCGTCCCGCCGCTCGGGAACCAGTACGAGCGCCTCTGCCGGCGCTACCTGGACGACGGCGAGTGCCTCCTGATCGGTCCCGGGATCCGGACGGGGATGGCGATCCGGATCGACAATCCCTACGAGGTCGGCGCGGACCGGCTCGTGAACGCCGTCGCTGCGTACGACCGGTTCGACGGCGCGTGCGTCGTCGTCGACTTCGGCACGGGTATCAACTTCGACGCCGTGTCCGCAGAGGGCGAGTACCTGGGCGGCGCGATTGCGCCGGGCGTGGAGATCTCCCTCACGGCCCTGGCTCAGCGAGGTGCCCGTATCCCGCAGATCGACCTGGCGAAGCCCGGCGCGGCCATCGGCAAGTCCACGCGCTCCGCGATCGAGTCGGGCGTCGTCTACGGCTTCGCCGGTCTGATCGACGGTGTGGCCAGGCGAATCGTCGAGGAGCTGGGGGAGGGGACCCCGATCCTGGCCACGGGCGGACTGGCTTCGTCCATCGTCCCATACTGCGAGACGATCTCGGAGATCGACGAGCTCTTGACCCTCACCGGCCTCCGGATCATCTGGGAGCGGAACCTGGACTAGGCGGCTTCGGGCCGTCGGCGCTCGGGCATCGGCCCGGGTGGCTCCGGCGGGTTTCGCAGTGGGCTTGCGTATCCCTGGTAGCGCGCGCGTCGTCGCGCCATGGCGTAGTCGTCGGGCGGCAGGCTGGGGTTGGTGCGCGTCGATTTCGTGTGCGGCCCCGCGTGGTGCTTCAGGAGATAGGCGCGAAGGTCGGCGCGGTGGCTGCCGCACGCGTACACGTTCGGCCCGTACGGCCCGCGACCGTGCCAGATGAGCCATGCACCGGGGCCCGCGTCGACGTACTCGCCGAACCGGTGGTTGAGCATCTGGCGCTCGATCGAGACCTGCGTGAGCGGGTCTGGCTCCGAGCCGCAGAACTGACACCGAAAGACCATCCGATACGGCACCGATCCAGAGTACCTACGATCTCAGCCGTGGTCCAGCCCCCGCTCACAGACCCATTCCGCATCGGCGGCGTCGAGATCTCGAATCGTGTGCTGTTGGCTCCCCTGGCCGGAATCGGCAACTGGTTCGTTCGCCTGCAGGCCAAGCGCCACGGCGCCGGCCTCGCAGTCTCGGAGATGGTCTCGAGCTACGCGCTCCACTACCGCAACGAGCGCACGATGCGCGAGCTCCTTCGAATCCATCCGGACGAGCATCCGATGTCCGTTCAGCTCTTCGGCCCCGACCCCGAAGCGATGCGCACGGCCGCCGCGATGGTCGCCGAAGCAGGCGCCGATCTGGTGGACATCAACATGGGCTGCCCGGTCAAGAAGGTCCTGAAGACCGGCGCCGGAGCTGCGCTCCTCGACGATCCCGATCTCGCGCTCGAAGTCGCGCGGGCTGCGATCGAAGGCTCGGGCCTGCCCGTGACCGTCAAGCTGCGCTCTGGCCTTCGACCCGGGGATCGCTCGGGGTACGACCTCGCGCTGAGACTCGCCTCCGATGCGGGCGTCTCCGCAATCGGCTTCCATCCTCGACCCGCAACGGTCCACCACAAGGGCCGACCGGATTACG
The DNA here is from genome assembly GCA_963772035.1 of uncultured bacterium. Taxonomy (GTDB): domain Bacteria; phylum Actinomycetota; class Thermoleophilia; order Solirubrobacterales; family 70-9; genus JALZKA01. Next base: position 575,620 of record CAVYVT010000005.1, on the reverse strand, counting down.
CGCTCGCCGCCGAGTTGGCGATGGAGCTTCGCCGCCGCGAACTCGACTGCCCGATGGTCATCTCAGGCGGTTTGGCCGATGCCGCAAAGGCGCGCCTCGCATACGAGGCGTCGAACGCCGACGCCGTCATGGTTGCGCGCGGCGGCATGGGCAACCCATGGATCTTCGAAGAGCTGACGGGAGCCCGCGAGGCGACGCCGCATGCCGGTGAGGTGATCGAAGAGCTCCGGTGGGTGCTTGACCGCGCGGCCGAACACTGGGGGTCGGAGCGCGCCGCGCGCAACCTGCGCAAGTTCTATCCGTGGTACCTGGATCGCCTCGACGTGCACGGCGAAGCGGCCGACGAGTTTCAGCGGACGACCGATCTCGACCGCGTGCGCGAACTGCTCGACGAGGTCGAAACTGCGGTTTCAAGCCCTGTTTAGCGCCCTGCGGCCGTCGCTATAATTGCCGCTCTGCCCGCCTCGCGCGCTCGCTCAAGAGCTTCGCGAATCGGGCGTCTTTTGCGTCAAGGAGACATTCGGACTAATCATGGCTCGCGAGATACCAATCACCAAGGAAGGCCTCGAAAAGCTCGAAGCCGATATCGCCGAGCTTTCGACCGTGCGCAGGCGCGAGGTCGCCGAGCGCATCAAGGAAGCACGCGAGTTCGGTGACATCACCGAGAACTCCGAGTACGACGACGCGAAGAACGAGCAGGCCCTGCTCGAGCAGCGGATCGCCCAGCTCGAGGAGCGCCTCCGTCGCTCGATCCTGATCGACTCGAAGTCCGTCGACACCGATGCGGTCTCGGTCGGCGTGGTCGTCCACGTGAAGGACCAGAAGACCGGCGACTCGCGCAAGTTCCAGATCGTCGGCCCCGCTGAAGCCAACCCGACCGATCAGAAGCTCTCGAACGAGTCGCCGATCGGCAAGGCGCTCCTGGGCCACAAGCGCAACGACATCGTCGCCGTCGACGTGCCGCGCGGCCCCAAGAAGAAGCTGAAGATCACCAAGATCGAAACGGCTTAGCGCGGCGACCAATAGGCTCGCCGCCGCGTGACCGACACTGACGAAACCGCGCCGGAGCGCGACGAGCCGGCGATCATCGCCGAGCGCCGCGCGAAGCTGGCAAGGCTGCGTGAGAGCGGCGTCGACCCGTTTCCGCACGACTTCCCGGACCGGGTCGAGATCGCCACCGTGCGCGACGCGCACGACGGCCTGGAGGACGGCGAGGAAACGGATTCGTCGTACCGCGTCGCCGGCCGCCTCTCCGCCAACCGGGACATGGGAAAGGTCGCTTTCCTCGATCTGGTCGACCGCTCGGGAAAGATCCAGCTTCAGTCGCGCTCAGCCGACCTCGGCGACGGGCATGCCGCCCTGACGGGACTCGACCTGGGAGACATCGTGGGTATCGAGGGGACTGCGTTCAAGAGCCGTAAGGGGGAGCTCACCCTCCGCGTCAAGAGTTGGACGCTTCTTGCCAAGAGCGTGCGCCCGCCGCCCGACAAGTGGTCGGGCCTCGAGGACACGGATCTTCGCTACCGCCACCGCGAGCAGGACCTGATCGCCAACCCCGAGGTTCGCGAGCGATTCATCACGCGCGCCAAGGTCATCGCCGAAACCCGGCGCTGGCTCGACGGCGAAGGCTTCGTCGAGGTTGAGACCCCGGTGCTCCAGCCGATCTACGGCGGCGCTCTCGCCAGGCCTTTCGTGACTCACCACAACGACCTCGACCGTGATCTGTATCTGCGGATCGCGACCGAGCTCTACCTCAAGCGCCTCATCGTGGGCGGGATCGAGCGCGTGTACGAGCTGGGCAAGGACTTCCGGAACGAGGGCGTCTCGTTCAAGCACAACCCCGAGTTCACGATGGTCGAGTGGTACGAGGCATACGCCGACTACGACGACGCCGCCGGTCGGCTCGAACAGCTCGTAGCCCACGTCGCCAACGCGGCTCTCGGCACCACCACCGTCGAGCGGGACGGCGCGCAGATCGAGCTCGCGCCGCCGTGGAAGCGGATCACCCTCCGCGACGCGATCCGCGAGGAGACCGGCATCGACGTCCTGGAGCACCCCGACCGCGAGTCGCTCGCCAAGGCGATGAACATCGAGGCGAAGCCCGAGCAGGGTTGGGGAAAGCTCGTCGATGACCTCCTCTCGAAGGCCGTGGAGCCGAAGCTCATCCAGCCGACCTTCATCACCGACTACCCGATTGAGATGTCGCCGTTCGCCAAGGCCCATCGCTCCGAGGAGGGCCTGGTCGAGCGCTGGGAGGCATACGTCGGCGGCTTCGAGATCGCCAACGCGTTTACCGAGCTGAACGACCCTGACGAGCAGCGCCGCAGGTTCGAGGCTCAAGCCGAGGAGCTCCGGCGCGGCGACGCCGAGGCGCAGCCGATGGACGAGAACTACATCCAAGCGCTTGAGTCCGGAATGCCGCCGACGGGCGGTGTCGGCCTCGGGATCGACCGCCTCGTGATGCTCCTGACAGGAGCTTCGAACCTGCGCGAGGTCGTCCTGTTTCCGGCTATGCGAAACTAGGCGCCATGCCGCGATACCTGGTCGAACGCGACTTCGGCCACATCACAGAATACGAATTCGACGAGGCCGCCGCCCGCTACGACATGGTCACCGCGGAGCACTTCCCTGACATCGCGTGGCAGAGCACCCAGGTGTGCAGCGGGAGCGACGGCACCACCAAGGCGTACTGCGTGTACGAAGCTCCCAGCGCCGAGCGCCTGCAGGAGCACACCGACCAGGCGGGCCGCGGAGAGATCACGAGGATCCTCGAGGTGGTTGGCACGCTATCGCCGGAAGGCACGACGGTCTGATGCCTCGTTTCGTGATCGAACGCGACTTCGGAAGGGTTGGCGATGATGAGATCCAGGAGATCGCCGCGCGCTCCAAAGTGACTGGCATCGAGCAGTTTCCGGACATCACATGGGAACACAGCCACGTTGTCGCCGACGCGGACGAGGTCATCAAGAGTTTCTGTGTGTATTCGGCGCCCAGCGCCGAGAGGCTTCACGAGCACGCCGGCGCGGTGGGCGGGCACGAAGTGGTGCGCGTGTACGAGATCGTCGGCGACGTCACGCCTGACGAGATCAAGGTCTGAGCGAGCTAGGCCGGGGGCTCGAAGGCTTCCGCGCGCGGGTCGCCGGCGGCTGCGTCGTAGACCGCGTGGAAGAGCGCCTGGTAGGCAACAGCCCGTTTGAGCGCGAGCGTCCGCCGGCGTGGGTCGCCTTCGGGAAGCAGAGCCCGTGCGCGTGTAAAGAGGTCCACCGCCTCCGCGTACGCGAGGTCGGCGATGGCGCGCTCAGCGGCCCGCATCGCATAGTCGAGCGCTCGCTCGCGGTCGGCCGCGTTTCGCGCCTCGCACATGTGGTGCGCGATCTCGAGCAAGGCCTCTTCGCCTCTGTCCGCCGCGAGCGCCTCCGCAACGCGGGCGTGCACCCTCCGGCGCGAAGCGCGAGGAAAGCGCTGCAAGAGGGTTCGGCGCAGCAGGACATGGGAGAACGCGAAGGAGTCGCGATCGTCGTAATCGAGCTCGGAGATCAGCTGCGCACCGATACCTTCCTCCAGCAGCGCAAGAGCCTCGTCTCCTTGCGAGCTGGCGACGTCCTCGAGCAGGGAAAGATCGAATTCGTTGCCGATTACGGCCGCCACCGAAAGGAGCCGAAGCGCGGGATCGCTCAAGCGCGCGAGCCGCAGGTTCACCACCTCGCGTACGCGAGCCGGCACCTCCGCTTGCGTCAGCGACAGAACGCCGGTTCCTCCTTCTGACTCATCCAGGTGCCGGACGAGTTCTCCCACGAAGAACGGGTTTCCAGCCGACTCACGGGCGATTGCTCCGACGAGCTCGTCGGAGAGCTCACCTTCTGAGAGACGTTGCGAAAGCTCGGCAACCTCCAACTCGGGCAGACCCGCCAGTGCGACCTCATCCGCGAGCTCCTCGCGAGCGAGCCTGGAAAGCGCCTCGGCGAGCGCGCCCTGTGCGGGCGCCTCGCTTCGCTGAGTTGCGACGATGAGAAGTCGCGCTCCGCGTCCGCGCTCGAGTACATGCCTCATGAGCGCCACGGTCGAATCGTCCGCCCAGTGGATGTCGTCGGCGACCAGGAGCACGGGTGCGTCTTCCGAGACGCTTTCCAGCAGCACGCCAACCGCTTCGAACAAGCGGTAAATCCGACTCCCGCCGGGTGCGCCCGGATCGTTCTCCTCCATTTCTGGGTCGCCGGCAAGGCGCGGCAGGACGGGGTCGATGTCGGCTGACTTGGGGCCAAGGCGCCGGCGGAGCTCGGCGTCGCCCAGTTCCGAGCGAAGATGCTCGAGGGCCTCCGCCCAGATCTGATGCGGGACGAGGCGGTCGCCGTCAGCCGAGCCGAATAGCACCACTGCGCCGTCGGCGCTCGCTTCGACCGCGAGTTCCCGCGCGAGCCGGCTCTTGCCGATTCCCGCGTCGCCGGTGAGCCGGGCGAGCCTTGATGTCTGACCCTCCTTGGTCTGCGTCCATAGCTCGCGCAGCCTCTCGAGCTCGGGACTGCGGCCGATGAGCTCGCCCGCCGCGCCGCGAAGCCGGGGAGGGACCGGGAAGTCCGTGCCAGGCGACCATGGTACGTCCGCCTCAGGCCGGGCGGGTGCCGGAGCCTCCGGTCCGTCGACCTCCGCATGGTCGGCTTGCAGCTCGAGGACGAGATTGCGGGTGTCGGCCGAGGGGGAGATGCCCAGCTCGGTGCGGAGGCGCTGGCGCAGTCGCCCGTAGGCTGCGAGGGCGCCGGGGCGGTCGCCTGTCGCGATCAATCGCGTGATGAGAGCACGTTGAGCGTCCTCGTCGAGCGGGTCGAGGGCGACCCTGCGCCTCGACCACTCCAAGGCCTGCGCGCCCTGGGACTCGGAGGCCAGCTTTTCGAGCAGCTCCGAGAGACGCTCGCGGTGCTCGTCGCGGAATTCATACACCCACTCGTCATCCAGGCCTTCGAGGGGCTCGCCGCGGACCAGCTCCAGGGCTTCTGCCAAGCGGCCCTCGCGGACGTGCTCGTCGAAGGCGATGGCATCAACCCAGACATTCGGCTCTGTCGAGAGGCCGACCCGATCGCGAGTTGCAATCAGGAGTTCCGCGTCATGGCCCAGCGCCTTGCGGATCGACCAGAGCGCGTTCCGGAGGCTTGCGCGCGCGCTGGAGTCCAGGACGTCGGGCCAGAAGAGGGGCGCGACCGAGCTCCGCGGGTGAGTCCCGGGGCGAACCGCGAGCCACGCGAAGAGGGACTTGGCTCGCCAGGAACCGGAGAGCTCGACGGGCTTTCCGTCGTTTTCGACCACCAGTTCGCCGAGGACGCTGATCCTGACCACGCGGGAAACGTATCTGTGTTCCGCGGAAGCCAGAAGAACCTTTCACGCGGGCTGTGACGGTCGCTGTGACGGTCGCTCGGAAGAGTCGCCTCATCAACCAACGAGAAGGAGATGCTCATGAACCCGCGACTTACACCCAGCCAGCTCAAGCCACCGCCGATCGCCGCCGTCCTGGCGGTGACGGCGGTCGCTTTCCTCGCAAGCGCCACTTCAGCTCTCGGAGCCGGCGATACAAGGCTCGTGAACGAGACTCTCAGCGGACTTCCTGACGACTCGTCCACCGAGCCGGCGGTGTCGAAGTCCGGCCAGGTGATTGCCTTCTCGTCGTACGCGACGAACCTGAGCAACGCCGATGGCGATGGCGCCCGCGACGTCTTCGTTCGCGACATGCGCGAGGAGACGATCATCCTCGTCTCGCGGGCCAACGGAATCGACGGAGCCGGCGGGCAAGCGGACTCAACGCAGCCCTCCATCTCTGCGAGCGGCCGTTACGTGGCATTCACTTCGCTCTACGACGAGTTCACTGACGAGGACGCGCCCGGCCTGGATGTTTTCGTTCGCGACCTCAAGACCGGAACCACGACATTCGTGTCCCGTGCGTCCGGTGTTTCGGGCGTGGGTGGAGATGCCAACTCGCACAGCCCGTCGATCTCGGGCGACGGCCGCTACGTCGCGTTCGAGTCGAACGCGGACAACCTCGACGGAGATGCGAACGACGTCGGCAACGTCTTCGTCCGCGACCTGGAGAAGAGCCGTACCTTCCTAATCTCGCGGCCGCCGGGAAACGTCGGCGGCGGCGCAAACGGCACTTCGGCCAGCCCTTCAATCTCGGGCGACGGACAGCGCGTTGCGTTCGAGAGCACCGCCGACAACCTGAGCCGTGCCGATGACAACGGGTACGAGAACGTGTTCGTCCGGGATATCCGTAGTTCGAAGACGCTGCTCGTGTCGAAGGGCTCGGACGGCGACTCGTTTCAAGCCGACATCTCGGCGGACGGCCGGTCCGTGGCATTCGTCTCTGGAGCGGACACGTTCAGCCCCGCCGCCGACAACGACCTTTACAACGTCTTCGTCCGCGATCTCCGGACGGGCGGCCCGGTTCTGGCCTCACGGCGCTCGGGCGGGAACGGCGCCGCTGCTGACGAGAACTCGCTGACCCCGTCCATATCTGGGGATGGCCGCATGGTGGCGTTCAACACGCGAGCTTTGAACCTGAGCAAGGCGGACGGCGACCCGTACGACGATGTCTTCGCTCGCGATCTCCGGAAGGACAAGACCGTCCTCGTCTCTGAAAGTGCTGAAGGCGAGCCGGCAGACGGCGACTCGTTCATTCCGTCCCTGTCCGCCAACGGAGGGTTCGTCGCTTACGAGTCACAGGCCGAGAACCTGAGCTCGGCGGATGGCAGCGGGTTCCTCGACGTCTTCAGGACTCCGCTCGGACGGGGCCCGGAAGCCTGAACACAAAAGACCAATCAACCAACCAGAAGGGATAAGACAATGACAATCACAATCACGAACGAGATGGCGGAGCTCAAGGCGGCCCACAGGGTCACCTGGGACTCCGGCAACTACGCGGCCGTCGCAGACGCGTTCGTGCTGGAGGTCGGTGAGACCGCCGTCGCAAAGGCAACTCTCGGCCCTGGCAGGAAGGTGCTCGACGTGGCGACCGGCTCGGGCAGTGCGGCGATTCCCGCGGCGCTCACCGGGGCCGACGTGACCGGGCTGGACCTGGCGCCGTCCCTCCTCGAAGTGGCTCGCGATCGGGCCGCTGAGGCTGGTGCCGACGTCGAGTGGGTCGAAGGCGACGCCGAGGCGCTGCCGTACGACGACGAGACCTACGACACGGTTCTCTCCGTGATCGGCGTGCAGTTCGCACCCCGGCATGAAGTCGGCGCACGCGAGCTGGCTCGCGTAACGCGGCCGGGCGGCGAGATCGTCGTCTGCGCATGGACGCCGGCCGGGTTCATCGGCCAGGTGTTCAAGACGATGGGCCCGCACATGCCCAAGCCGCCGGAGGGGGCATCGCCGCCGCCGCTCTGGGGTTCGGAGGAGCACGTCTCCGGGCTGTTCTCAGACACGGGCGTCGAGCTCGAGTTCGAGAAGCACACCGTGGCGTTTGAGCACACCTCGCCCGAGTCGTTCGTTGAGTTCATGGCCGACAATTACGGCCCCATGCTCAAGGCCCGCGAGAAGCTCAGCCCCGACGGCCGGTGGGAAGTGCTCCGCCGTGAGCTCATCGAGCTCTGCGAGCGCTCGAACACCGACGAGCGCGCGTTCCGCGCTCTCTCGGAGTACCTGGTGATCCACGGCCGGAAGGCCGCGTGACCAGGAGGTTCGACGTCGTAGTGGTCGGCGGTCGCATCGCCGGCTCCGTGCTCGCGCTTCGGTTGGCGCGGGCCGGGGCCAGCGTCGCGATCGTCGACCGCGACGAGCTGGGAACGGACACTCTCTCCACGCACTCGATCTGGCCGAACGGGATCGCGCGCCTGGACGAGCTCGGCGTGCTCGACGCCCTGCTCGAACGTCACGACGTGCCCTTCCTCCGATACCGGCTCCGGGTCGTGGGCCACGAGTCGGTGGGCACGTTTACGCCGATCGGCGGCTTCGACCGGATGATTGCTCCACGGCGCGTCGCGCTTGATCGCGTCCTTGCCGAAGCGGCCCTCGAAGCCGGAGCGCTTGGCAAGTTCGGTCGAGAAAGTCACCGCCCTGCTCGGCGCCGGGACGAACGACGATCCGGTCCGCGGTGTCCGCCTGGAGAACGGTGAGACGATCGAGGCCCGCTGGACGATCGGCGCCGACGGCCGCGCCTCGACGATCGCCGCGAAGCTCGGACTCGGGAAGGCCCGTGAGATCGCCACGAACATGTCGATGCTCCTGGCGTACTGGCGCGGTTTGCCGCAGACCGAAAACCTGACGCTGGACGTCGATGAGCTGCGCGGCCTCTCCCGGTTCCCGGGCGAGGACGGTGTGGAGCTTCTCGCGGTGAGCGGGCCCCCCGAGCTGACTCGCGGTGGGCCCCAGGCGAGGGAGCGCGCCTATATGGATGCGCTTCATCGATTCGAGACGACACTCGACCCGGCCGTGATCGAAGGGGCAGAGCGAATCACCGAGGTGCGCTCGGCGCCCGAGCCGATGCTCCGTGGGTTCTTCCGCCAGGCCACCGGGCCCGGCTGGGCGCTGGCCGGAGACGCAGGTCACTTCAAGCACCCGGCCACGGCTCAGGGGATCTCGGACGCGATCGAGCATGCGATCTTCATCTCGGACGCTCTGCTGGAGCACGGAGCCATCGATGGCTTCGAGGAGTGGCGCAACGAGCGTGCCAAGGGCCATTATGAGTTCTCGTTTCAGTTCGGCACCCTTCCAACTCAGGAGGCTTCGGGCCCGCTCTTCGCCGCGATAGCGGCAGACCCGGAGTGGGCACAGGACCTGCGCGACGTCATGTCCAGAAGAGAGCACCCGAGCCGTGTCTTTGCCAGGGCGAAGTCTCTGGCGCCCGCTTGAGACTCAGATCCCGCAGTTTGCGGTGCCCTTCGCCCACGCACGGCTGACGCATCTTTCAGCCGCCTGACGGCGGATATACTTCGTCGGGCTTCGTTGTCCCACAACCCCCGGAGGTCCTAATCCGAAGGCACCGCAGAGCCGATGAATGGATTGGGAACCTGCGGCGCCCATCCGTACCCGGAGACGGACCTGATTACGACCACCCCCACAGCGATACTTAAGGCGAGATAGAGGCAGGCAGAGTTGTTCGAGAGATTTACAGAGAGAGCGCGCCAAGTGGTTGTCCTCGCACAGGAAGAGGCGCGCACGCTCAAGCACAACTACATCGGGACCGAGCACATCCTGCTCGGACTCCTCCGCGAGGAGGAGGGCCTGGCTGCCCGCGTCCTCGAATCCCTCGACATCACCGTCGAGCGCGTGCGCGCACAGGTCGTGCGCATCGTCGGCTCCGGTGAAGAGGTCACGTCGGGCCAGATCCCGTTCACCCCGCGCGCCAAGAAGGTGCTCGAGCTGGCGCTGCGCGAAGCGCTCTCGCTCGGCCACAACTACATCGGCACCGAGCACATCCTGCTCGGCCTCGTCCGCGAGAACGAAGGGGTCGCCGCGCGCATCCTCCTCGACTTCGATGCCGACTCCGAGAAGATCCGCAACGAGGTCATCCGCATGCTCTCCGGACCCGGCGGCCGTCGCCAGGGTCAGGGCCAGGGCGGCTCGGGCGAGGGCAAGAAGTCCTCGAAGCTCCTTGACCAGTTCGGCCGCAACCTGACCAAGCTCGCCGCCGATGGCAAGCTCGACCCGGTCATCGGCCGCGAGACGGAGATCGAGCGGATCATGCAGATTCTCGCTCGCCGCCAGAAGAACAACCCCGTGCTCCTGGGCGAGCCCGGGGTCGGCAAGACCGCCATCGTCGAGGGCCTCGCGTCGCGCATCCACAACGGCGAGGTGCCGGAGCTTCTGAAGGACAAGCAGATCTACACGCTCGACCTCGCGGCCCTCGTCGCAGGCTCCAAGTACCGCGGCGAGTTCGAAGAGCGCCTCAAGAAGGTGATGAAGGAGATCACCCAGCGCGGTGACATCGTCCTCTTCATCGACGAGCTTCACAACCTGGTCGGCGCCGGCGCGGCCGAGGGCGCGATCGACGCGGCTTCGATCCTGAAGCCTGCGCTTGCCCGCGGCGAGCTCCAGACGATCGGCGCGACCACGCTTGACGAGTACCGCAAGTACCTGGAGCGCGACTCCGCCCTCGAACGTCGCTTCCAGCAGGTCAAGGTGGACCAGCCCTCAGTTGCCGACTCGTTCAAGATCCTCCAGGGGCTCCGCGAGCGCTACGAGGACCACCACAAGGTCGAGATCACGGACGAAGCGCTGCGCGCCGCCGCCGAGCTCGCCGACCGCTACATCTCCGACCGGTTCCTGCCCGACAAGGCGATTGACCTGATCGACGAGGCCGCATCGCGTCTACGCATCAAGTCGATGTCCTCGCCGCCCGTCTATCGCGATCTCGAAGAGGAGATCGAGGAGACGCGCCGCGCCAAGGAGTCCGCAATCGAGGCGCAGGAGTTCGAGAAGGCCGCAAGCCTTCGCGACCAGGAGCGCCAGCTCACGAACAAGAAGCGCGAGATGCAGGACGAGTGGTCTGAGTCCGACGAGGGCGAGCGCCCGCAGGTCGGCGAGGAAGAGATCGCCGACATCGTCTCGATGTGGACCGGCATCCCCGTCTTCAAGCTCACCGAGGCCGAGACCAAGAAGCTCCTGCGCATGGAGGACGAGCTCCACAAGCGCGTCATCGGGCAGCACGTCGCCATCGAGGCCGTCTCGAAGGCGATCCGCCGCTCGCGCGCCGGCATCAAGGACCCCAAGCGCCCCGCCGGCTCATTCATCTTCCTCGGCCCCTCCGGCGTCGGCAAGACCGAGCTCGCGCGCACGCTCGCCGAGTTCCTCTTCGGCGACGAGGAATCGATGATCCGCATCGACATGTCGGAGTACATGGAAAAGCACGCGGTCTCGCGCCTGGTCGGCTCGCCTCCCGGCTACGTCGGCTACGACGAGGGCGGCCAGCTCACCGAGGCAGTGCGCCGCAAGCCGTACTCGGTGCTCCTCCTCGACGAGATCGAGAAGGCCCACCCGGACGTCTTCAACATCCTGCTCCAGATCCTGGAGGACGGGCGCCTCACGGACGCTCAGGGCCGCACGGTCGACTTCCGCAACACGATCGTGATCATGACCTCGAACATCGGCGCCAAGGACATCGCCAAGAACGTCTCGTTCGGCTTCGCGGCCAACGACGACGAGTCGGGCACGTCCTACGACGACATGAAGGGCAAGATCATGGGCGACCTGAAGAAGGTCTTCCGCCCTGAGTTCCTCAACCGGATCGACGAGGTCATCGTCTTCCACAAGCTGGCACGCGAGGAGATCAAGGAGATCGTCGACCTCTTGATCGCGCGCGTCCGCACGCAGGTTGCCGAGCACGACCTCCAGCTCGAGCTGACCGAGGAGGCGAAGGAGCTTCTTGCCGAAAAGGGCTGGGATCCGTCGATGGGCGCCCGCCCGCTGCGTCGCGCCATCCAGCGCTACATCGAGGACCCGCTCGCGGACGAGGTCCTCCGCGCAGGCGAGCTCGCATCGGGCACGACCGTTCTCGTCGAGCGCGACGAGGCGGGAGACGAGGACGACCTTCCCCTCAAGCTGAAGCTCATGAAGCCGAAGAAGCCCCGCGCCCGCAAGAAGGAGAAGGAACCCGCGGGCGTCGGCGGCCGGGGTGGCTCGGATGAGCCGGCCGATGAGCCGGCCGACCCCGATGCCATCCCTGAGCCGGACGAGGCTTAGCCTTCTTCTTTCGTTGGCCGCTCTCGCCGCGTCCGGATGCGGTGAGGAAGAGGACGTCTCTCCGAGCTTCGAAGATCGCGTCCCGCTGGGACTCGAGCTCGATGCCGCCGATCGCGTGATCGAGTGGAAGCGCGAGACCACGCTGACTGGCGCGCTGACCCAGGGAGACGAGAAGCTCAGTGGGGAGGAGGTGTCGCTGGAAGGCGACTCCTACCCGTTCGACGGGAACTTCGCCGAGCTCGATGCGGTCAGTACCGACTCGTCGGGCGCGTTCAGGTTCACCGCGTCTCCGGACTCCAACACCGCCTACCGGGTGGCAGCGGGAGAGTTGTCAGAGACAACCTCGCGTGACGTCCGCGTCTATGTCAATCCCCAGACGGATCTCGTCACCAAGCCCGCCGGCTCGGAAACGCGATTTACCACCGTGTTTCGCCACCCGAAGGACCGCTCCCTACAGGGCTCGTCGCTCTTCAGCTACGCCGGGCCCGTTGTAGCCGGTGCTGAGCCCGAGAAGCTGCGATTCATCCAGGTGGACCGCGTCGAACAGGAGCGCCAGGGACTGAGCTCGGCATCCATCACGCTTCCGTTCGCGGCCGAAGAGGTCGTCTACAAAGCTTGCTACGGCTACACGCCCGACTCCGGCATGGGAGTCCCGAGCTCTCGGTGCTCACAGACCCAGATCGCAGCCGACTAGCTGTTGACGAACATTCGCGGCTAGAACCGGCGAACGATCTCGCATGAGGCCGAAACCGTGTCTTCCGCATCGGCCCTCGCAATGTCCTTGCGACCCTGGCCGCACTTGAGGGTGTCGGCTCCGCGGCCGCCTGAGACTCGATCTCGCCCACTGCCGCCGCTGACGACATCGTCGCCGTCGTCGCCCCTCAGGCGATCGCGGTTCTTCTGGCCGTAGAGGCAGTCGTCTCCCTCGCCGCCGCGCAGGCGGTCGCCACCCTTCCCGCCGCGGATGGCGTCGCCCTCGCCTGTGGGAGGAAGCGACTGCGGCGTATCGCGGGAGTCCGTGCCTTCCTGGGGGAGCGCACAGGCCTCGCCTGAGCCGCCGCCCCTCAGGTCGTAGGCATCGCCGACGAAGGAGTACGGGACCGGGTCCGCCGTCGGGCGCCATGTTCGAGCAGCCTGTGCGCATGTCGTCGCAGACCAGCTCGTTGCCCCCTGCGTCCGTGAAGTCGAAGCGGGAGCGCAGGTAAAAGGAGAAGATGTTGCCGTCGTCGTTCAGGTCGACGGCCTGGCCGGGCGCATCCGCTCTCCAGCGATCGCTGACGAGGCGCGCGTCCGCGTTCTCCTCACAGGATTGCTGGTTCGCGAGGCCCTGGCACTTGACGTAGCGGTCGAACCAGGCCGTCGTGTACCAGGCGATGAGGTCCGAGCCGCGAAGGGTGGCTGCGCCGAGTGGCGTCGGGCCGGTCGTGTTGCCTGGGATGAAGGCGGACTCCTCGTGGGTGCCGCCGCGGATGTTCACCTGCATCGTGTCGACGTCCGCGGCCTGGTAGGCGAGGAACCCGCTGTTTGCCTCCTGGGGATCCGGATCTGCCGTGTACGGGGTCTGAGTGATCCCGTAGTCGTTCGAGATTCCAAGCGCGGGCTTTGTGAAGCGTGACGGTCTCCGGCCGCGAGTCCGGCGTCGACGGGCAGCCGGGGGCGTCGAACGCTCCGCCGTCTCCGGGCGGCCGGAGGTTGTCCCAAGCCGTGATCGCGTCGACCCGGGGGTCGATCTGGCCCACGTAGGAGACGGCGGATGCGCCGAGCGAGTGGCCGGCGATGCCGATCCTGTCCGGATCGACGAGTCCGTGCAACGGGTTGAAGCCGGCGTTGAACCCGTCCTCGACCCGGCGATCCTGCTTCGGCGCATGTGAGGTGCCGACGCCTCCGTTCGCGTTACCGCAGCTCGGCCTTGGCACGTACGGCTCCTCCGGCGTCGAGAGGAGGAAGTCGAGCGCGTCCTCGGTGCCGTCATAGAACGGCTGGCCCGCCTGGGATGGCACGCCCTCGGTGGCGTCCGGAGCCTCGCCGAGCACGTCCGAGCGGCCTTGGCCCTGGACGTCGTACGTGAGCACGACGTACCCGTGCTTGGCGAGCGTCGCCGCCTGCCCCCAGTAGAGGGTCTCGGGCGCCTGAACGGAGCCCGTCGTGATCACGATCGCGGGGCGATTCTGCGGGCCTGCGTCGGTCGCCCAGACGTTTCCCGAGAGCGTCGCACCGCTCCGCGCGGTGAAGAGGACCGGCGTGCGAATGCCCGCGCCGTCAGCGTTCCAGTCGTAGAAGCGGACATCGCCCGCGCACTCGTTCGTCCGGGTGCCGCAGATGTTCGCGAAGAGGCGCTCCGGGTCGCTCAGCTGGATCTCCGCGGTCTCGGCGAGGTTGTCGACGTTCGCCTGCAGCAGGCGCGCCTGGAACTCGGGCGTGAGCACGATGTGCTGGAAGCGCTCCCCGATCTTCGCGAAGTTCTTGAGCTCCAGAATGGGATCGAAGGCCGAAGCCGCGGCCGGCATCGCAAGCGCGGCAAGCGCCGCAAGAGCGGCGCCCGCCAACCCCTTTCCGAACGTCCCAACCACGGAGCGGGAGTATGGACCGCGCGTTCGCTCCATGCGCCGGTTCACCTATGGGGCGAATCCGTCGGGACCCGCGCCTAGTGTGGGGGAGTGGCGAAGAACACCGCATATACGTGCCAGTCCTGTGGGCATGAGGCTCTGCGCTGGGCTGGGCAGTGCGCCGGGTGTGGCGAGTGGAACACGCTCGTCGAGGCGCCCAAGGAGCCTGCGAAGCCCGCGGTGGGCGGGCGGCTCGGCCGGGCCAGGGGCTCAGCGGCGAAGCCGGTCGCGCTTCGCGACGTGTCGGCTCACCAGACCGGGCGCCACCTGACCGGCATCGACGAGCTTGATCGTGTGCTGGGCGGCGGCCTCGTTCCCGGGTCGCTCGTCCTGCTCGGTGGCTCGCCCGGAATCGGCAAGTCGACCCTGACCGGCATGGCTCTCGGCAACATGGCGGCTGCCGGCCGCAAGACGCTCTACGTGTCGGGCGAGGAATCCGCGGCTCAGGTCCGGATGCGCGCGCAGCGACTGGGGGAGGGAGCACTGGCCGTCCCTGTCGTGACCGAGACATCTCTCGAGAACGTCCTGGCCACGCTCGAGGCTGAGCGCCCGGACGCATGCGTGATCGACTCGATCCAGACGCTTCATTCCGAGGGGATGACCGGTGCGCCGGGGTCGGTCGGCCAGGTGCGGGAGGCGGCAAACGCGATCCTGGAGGTGGCCAAGCGGATCGACACCGCCGTGATCCTGGTCGGGCACGTGACGAAGGAGGGCGCCGTCGCGGGCCCGCGCGTGCTCGAGCACCTCGTTGACTGCGTTCTCTTCTTCGAAGGCGAGCGCGAGCGCAGCTTCCGCACGCTTCGCGCGCTCAAGAACCGCTTCGGCGCAACCAGCGAGGTCGGCGTTTTCGAGATGCGGGGCGGTGGCCTGGTCGAGGTCGAGGACCCCTCGGCACGATTCGTCGGCGAGGCGTCCGCGGCGCCCGGCTCCGTCGTCCTCTGCTCGATGGAGGGGACTCGGCCCCTCCTGGTGGAGGTCCAGGCCCTCGTGGCGCCCACCGAGATCGTGCCGCCGCGCCGCGTCGCGAACGGAGTCGATCGCAACCGGCTGGCCATGATCCTCGCCGTCCTGGCGCGCCACGGTGGCCCCGGCCTGGCGAGCGCCGACGTCTTCGTGAACGTCGCGGGTGGCGTCCGGGTCGACGAGCCCGGTGCAGACCTGGCCGTCGCCCTGGCCGTCGTCTCAGCTCATCGGGGCGAGCCTCTGGCGGATTCCACGGGCACCCCGCTGGCCTGTTTCGGCGAGGTGGGCCTCACCGGTGAGTTGCGCTCGGTGGGTCACGCCGATCGCCGCGTGGCAGAAGCGCACAAATTCGGCCTTTCGCCCGTCCTCGGGCCTGCGGAGCGCGAACCCATGAAGGGCCTCGCGCCGCAGGCGACCGTCAGGGCTGCGCTGGGCGCCGCGCTAGGAAACCGAGCCGCTGCGCGGGCGGCCTGAGCTACGCACGTTCTCCGACCGAGATCAGGTACTCCTTCTCGAATCGCGCGTCGGAGTCTGAGCCGCGGTTCCATTCGTCGCAGAAGGCGTCGAGCGCGTCGTCGAACTCCTGCTCCCGGTCAGTCGCAACCGCGTTGGCTCGCGCCGCGATCGTCGGCCCGTAGCGCTCCTTGAAATGCTCGCCGTAATCGCGCGGGTGCTCGAACGCGGTGATCTCCAGCAGCTCCCGCTCGAGCGTCTGCCAGTCGACGCGGTCCCCGAAGAGCTCCGCAAGATGATCCTCGCTTCCCCAGAGGGGCGGGGGCTGCGCCCCCGGGGGCGGCGCCGGCGCAAACGGGCCGATGGTCCGGAACAGCGCGCCGAGCATCCCTTCGGGAGTCCAGCTCAGAAGGCCGATCTTTCCGCCCGGGCGGCAGACCCGAACCAGTTCATCGGCCACCGCCTGGTGGTGAGGGGCGAACATCGCGCCGATCGAAGACATGACGACGTCGAAGGATTCGTCGTCGAATGGGAGATTCTCGGCGTCGGCCACGACCCACTCGAGCTCAATACCTTGGCTCTCGGCCCGCGCCCGCCCGGCATCGAGCAGCTCGGGTGTGAGGTCGCTCGCGACGACTTCGGCACCGCGTTCGGCCGCCGGGATCGAGGCGTTGCCGGTGCCCGCGGCCACGTCGAGCACTCGCATGCCTTTGCCGATTCCACACGCGTCCACGAGGGTGGGCCCGAGCGGCAGCAAGAAGGTCTCGACCATGGAGGGATAGTCGCCCGACGCCCACATCTTCCTGTGACGGGTCTTCAGCTCCGTGTCGGCAGGCGTAGTCATGTCGCGTCTCCTTTCCTCGAGTCGTACATACTAGACCCTGCGAGAATTCGCTGGTCGTGCGTCCCCAGCGCTCAGCGCGCGATACCCCGCTTGACAAAGCCCTTTCCGATCTATCCACACGGATTTAACTCATACTTAATTTCAGGGCCCGGTCTGTCATCCTTGATGGAGCGATGGCGCTTCCTCCGATTGATGAGAAGACTGAGCTGGAAGCGCGACAGGACCCGCGTCTCCTACGGGCGCTCGACACCGTCGCGCCCGGCACACCGCTTCGCGAAGGCATCGACAACATCGTCCACGCGCGCACCGGTGGGCTGATCCTCGTCGGGGAGACCGAAGAGGTCTCCTTCATGTTCTCGGGCGGGATCAAGCTCGACGTGGACTACTCGCCGGCCCTGCTCTACCAGCTCGCAAAGATGGACGGCGCGATCGTCCTGGAGCCCGAGACCTACCGGATCATGTGGGCAAACGTGCAGCTCATGCCCGATCCGACGATCCTCTCGATGGAGACGGGCACGCGGCACCGCACGGCCGAGCGCGTCTCGAAGCAGTCGAAGGCGCTGGTCATCGCCGATCTCGCAGCGCCGCGAGGTCGTCTCGCTCTACGTCGAGGGCATCAAGTACATCCTCGAGGACATCCCGAGCGTCCTCTCCAAGGCGAATCAGGGCCTCGCGACTCTCGAGAAGTACCGCGCCCGCCTCGACCAGGTTTCCGCCCGCCTCACCCAGCTCGAGTTCACGGGCGGCGCCGTCCTTCATGACGTCCTCTCCGTCCTTCAGCGCGCTCGAGCTGGTCACCCGCATGGCCGCCGAGGTCGAGCGCTGGATCATCGAGCTCGGCGCCGAGGGCCGTCTGATCGAGATGCAGCTCGAAGAGCTCGTCCACGGCGTCTTCGCCGAGCGGGCCGCCCTCGTCCGCGACTACGCGGTCGACGTCTCCGAGCCCGAGCTCGAGCGGCGACCGCGGGCCTCTCGAGCCTGAGCCACCACGACCTTCTGGACTTCGGTCGCCTCGCCGAGCACCTCGGCTATGACCGCAAGACCAACACCCTTGACTTCCCTGTCGTGCCACGAGGCTTCCGCGCGCTCTCCAGCGTGCCGAGGCTTCCCCGTCTGGTGGCCCAGAAGGTCGTCGACCGGTTCGGCGACCTCGAGGCCATCCTTGTCCCCACGGACCAGGATCTGGCAGCCGTGGACGGCGTGGGGGAGGCTCGCGCGGCAGAGATCCGCGAGGGCCTTCGCCGTGCCGAAGAGGTCGACGCCGTCGACCGCCAGTCATGAGCCAACGAAGCGTCCGCGCCCGGCGGGCGCACCTAAAAAGGAGGCACCCATTCCAGAACTAGCTATCTGAGAGCCGGACGACCTCGAAGTGGAGATCGCTCCGGCCGAGTGCACGTTCGAGGAGGGCGACCACGTCGTCTATCCGCATCACGGGGCCGGAGTCGTCCTCTTGAGAGAGGCAAAGGAGCTCCTGGGGGAGACCCGCGACTATCTCACGATCAAGATCCTGCACAACGACATGACGGTGATGGTCCCGTGCGAGAACGCGCACCTCGCCGGCCTGCGCCGAGTGATCGATCCCAAGCAGGTCGAAGAGGTCATCGCCGTCCTGACCGGCGAGCTCTCCGACATGCCCAAGAACTGGAACCGCCGGTTCAAGTACAACCGCGAGAAGATCAAGACCGGCAACATCTTCGAGATCGCCGAAGTCGTCCGCAACCTCGCGATCCGCGAGATGGACAAGGGCCTCTCGACGGGCGAGAAGCAGATGTACACGCGCGCGAAGAAGATCCTCGCGTCCGAGTTCATGTACGCGCTGGACAAGGACGAAGAGGCCGCCGAGGAGTACCTCGACAACCTCCTCGAGGACCGCTTCTCCGAACGGCAACCGCCTAGGCGCGTCCCGCATGGGCGCTGACGCGCTCGCAACAGCCGTGATCGCGGCCGCCGGCTCCGGAGACAGGCTCGGAGCCGGCGGCCCGAAGGCTTTGGCCGAGGTGGCCGGCAGGCCGCTCCTCGCCTGGTCGCTCGGCCGCACTCGAGAGGCGGAGACGCGTCGGCTCGATCGTGGTCGCAGCGCCACCAGGCCATGAGGAGGAGGTCGCGCGCGCTCGCCGCGGAGCGCCACGCTCGTCGACCGGCGGGTCGTCCCGCTCCGAATCGGTCGCGAACGCTCTCGAGCGAGTCGAGTCAGAGCTTGTGGTCGTCCACGACGCGGCCCGGCCGCTGGCGACGCCCGGCCTGTTCGATGCAGTCGTCGCGGAGCTCGCGAGGCGACTCCGAGCTGCGATGCGCATCGTCGCCGCGGCACCGGTTGCCGACACGCTGAAGCGAGCGCTTGCGGGACGGGTGATCGAGACCGTTCCTCGCAGCGAGCTGTGGGCGGTGCAGACGCCTCAGGCGTTCAGGACGGAGGCGTTGCGCGAAGCGCTCGGACGCAGACGCCGAGACGCTGGCCACGGCCACCGACGACGCCAGCTTGATCGAGGCGGCCGGGCGGCATCGTGCGCATCTTCAGATGGGACGAGCCGAACCTGAAAGTCACGACGCCGAGCCGACCTTGCGATCGCCGAGGCGCTCCTTCGAGACACTAGCCCTTCGTCGGTGCATCGCCGGTAGGCCGGCGGCCTTTCGGCCCTCGTCGCGTCGGTGCTTTGCTTTGCGCCGGACGTAGAGCCGGCGCTGGATGAAGAGCATCGCCACGCCCGAGAGGACGATCAAAGTCAGGTTCAGGGTGAGCTGACCCATCGCGCCGAGCCACTCCTCCGTGTCGCCGAGAGCGGCGGCGACGCCGATGTTGGCGGCGGCCGGGATCGTCGTCACCGAGATCAGCACGCCCACAAGGGCGCCGGACTTGGCGGAGGTCAGCGAGAGGATGCCGGCGATGCCCGCCAGGACCGCGACGATCGCGGTGAACTCGTCGGGCTTCGAGATGAACTCGGTGAAGGGGTGGTTCTTCTGCGAGAAGTCCTCGGGCACGAGGTTGGCGACGTCGATCAAGAGCGTCATGAGAAACGAGGCGGTGATCGCCAGCGGAAAGCCGACCGCAAGCGCCAGTGAGCGAGCGCTTCGCCACGTCGGGCCGCTTGTGCACCAGCGCGACGCAGAGGCCGGCCAGGGGGCCGAACTCCGGGCCCGACGACCATCGCTCCGATGATCAGGATGATCTGGTCGGTCAGGATGCCGACCGCCGCGATCAGCGTCGCGACGACCATGAACGCGAGGAAGCTGCCGGAGAGCTCGACGTTCTCCGACGTCCTCGACTCGACCTCCTCCCAGACGACGGCGTCCGAGGGGAGGCCCGCGGCGGCCTTCTCGGCTGCGATCGACGACGTCGGAGATCTGCGAGTCGATGTCCTCGACCGCGATCGACCCGCAGTGGTGGATCCCGATCTCCTTCAAGTCGGCGATCACGACGCTCGCGTCCTCGCGGGCGACGTCGCACAGGATCGCGTGGCCCTCGGGCTTGCGCGCGGCGCCCTCGAGGACGATCACGTTGAAGACCGAATCCGTCTTCTCGAAGAGCGCGAGCGCCTTCTTGGCCTCGGCGTCCGGCGCGACGATCCTCAGGTGGACCATGGCCGCAGCCTAAAAGGTGTCAGGCACCCTTTAAGTTTGCCAGGGTGCTGACGGACTACCACCTGCATCTTCGCCCGGACGAGACCGACGCGAACGGCGTCCGAGTACTTCACGCAGGAAAACGCCGATCGCTACCTGGAGGCGGCCGAGGCGGCGGGCATCGGCGAGCTCGGCGTCTCCGAGCACATCCATCGCTTCACCGAGTCGCTTGAGATCTGGGATCACCCCTTCTGGCGCGAGAACGCGGTGGACGACATGGGCGAGTACCTCGAGTTCGCCCGCTCGGCCGGGCTTCGAGCTGGGATCGAGATGGACTGGGTCTCCGGGCGAGAGGACCGCATCGCGAACGTGCTCGACCGCCACGACGCTCGACTACGTCGTCGGCTCGGTCCACTTCATCCGCGACATGGCGGTGGACGATGATGCTTACGACGTGTGGGAAGAGATCAACGATCCCGACAAGGTCTGGGCGCTCTACTTCGAGACGTTCGCCGAGGCGATCCAGACCGGGATGTACGACATCTGCGCCCATCCGGACCTCGTGAAGGTCTGGGGCGAGGGGCGGCCACAGCCCGCGCCGCGACCCGCGCTTTCACTACGAGCCGCTGATCGAGGCGATCGCGGACACGGGGATCGCGGTCGAGGTCTCGACAGCGGGCCTTCGCAAGCCGGTGGGCGAGCTCTATCCCTCCGACGCTTTCGCCGAGATGTGCGTCGACGCCGGCGCGGCCTTCGCGCTCTCGTCGGACGCGCACGAGCCCGAGAACGTCGGCTACGGGTACGAGCGGGCCGTCGAGACGATGCGCGGCTGGGGCGTGAGCGAGATTGGCGTTTTCGAGGGCGCGCGAGCGCCGCGTGGAGCCGCTGGGATGAGCGATGCGCGTCGGCATCGGCTACGACTCCCACCGGTTCACCGAGGGCGGGACG
The DNA here is from genome assembly GCA_963772035.1 of uncultured bacterium. Classification (GTDB taxonomy): domain Bacteria; phylum Actinomycetota; class Thermoleophilia; order Solirubrobacterales; family 70-9; genus JALZKA01. The sequence continues at coordinate 554,587 of CAVYVT010000005.1, read as the reverse complement.
CTGATCCTCGGAGGGGTGGAGGTGCCGCACCCGAACGGGCTCGAGGGCCACTCGGACGCGGACGCCGTCGCCCACGCGATCACGGACGCCGTGCTGGGCGCCGCCGGCCTGGGCGACATCGGGACCCACTTTCCGCCGTCGGAGGATGAGTGGCGCGACGCGGACTCGGTCGAGTTGCTTCGCACCGCCGTCGCGATGGTGTCGGGCTACGTCGTGAACGTGGACGCGACCGTGATCTGCGAGGAGCCGCGCCTCGGCGAGCATCGCGCCGAGATGGAGCGGATCCTCACCGAGGCGGTGGGCGCGCCCGGTCAGCGTCAAGGCGACCACGAACGAGGGCATGGGCTGGATCGGCCGGGGCGAGGGCATCGCCTGCATCGCGGTCGCCTCGGTGGAAATCGACTGAGGCATTAGTCAGCCCTACTCCGGGTAGGATTCCGCCGCGTGATCTCGGAGCGCTTGGGGAAGGTTCAGGTGGGCTCGCTTGGCCTCCTGCCCGATGTCCCGTTCAACGTCAAGGTCCTGATCGACGCGGGCATCGTCCGCCCGACGCGTCCCGACCGGCTGGCCGGCGTTCTGCGCGAGTTGCGCGCGCTGGGGCGCCTCTCCGGCGGCAGGCGCCGCGGCCGCCGCGATCCGCTACCCGGACGAGACGATGATCATCGACGAGCTCGGCGAGCTCACCTTCGCAGAGGTCCATGCAGCGCTCGAACAAGCTCGCCCACGCCTTCGCCGAGCAGGGGATCTCGGAAGGCGACGGCATCGCGATCCTCGCCCGCAACCACCGCGGCTTCGTCGAGACCGTCCTCGCCGTCTCGAAGCTCGGCGCGAACGCGCTCTTCATGAACACGATGTTCTCCGGCCCGCAGCTCGTCGACGTGCTCGAGCGCGAGGACCCCAAGGCGGTCGTCTACGACGAGGAGTTCCTCGGCGTCATGGAGAAGGCCGACGTCGAGCTCAAGCGCTTCGTGGCGTGGTCGGAGGAGGGCGAATCGCGACGATCCCACGATCGAGTCGCTGATCGAGGAGACCGACGACGCGTCGGACCTCAAGCCGCCCGAGAAGTCGTCGAAGTTCATCGTCCTCACCTCGGGCACGACCGGCACGCCGAAGGGCGCGCAGCGCGGCCAGCCCGACACGCTGGGCCCGATCGCGGCGCTGCTTTCGAAGATCCCGCTCAAGGCGCGCGAGACGACCGTGATCGCGGCGCCGCTCTTCCACTCCTGGGGCTTTGCGCACTTCTCGATCGGGCTCTCGCTCTCTTCGACCTACGTCCTGCGCCGCAAGTTCGACCCCGAGGCGACGCTCAAGGCGATCGAGGAGAACAAGGCGTCGGCGCTGATCGTCGTGCCGGTGATGATGCAGCGCATCCTCCAGCTCGACGACGAGGTGATCGAGAAGTACGACCTCTCCTCGCTCAAGGCAACCTGCGCCTCGGGCTCGGCGCTCCCCGGCGAGCTCGCGACCGAGTGGATGGACGCGACCGGCGACAACCTCTACAACCTCTACGGCTCGACCGAGGTCGCATGGGCGACGATCGCGACGCCCGAGGACCTGCGCGACGCGCCGGGCACCGCCGGGCGCATCCCGCACGGCACGCGTCTCAAGATCTACGACGAGGACGAGAAGGAGCTGCCGCAGGGCGAGACCGGCCGGATCTTCGTCGGCAACGAGATGAAGTTCGAGGGCTACACGGGCGGTGGCAACAAGGACATCATCGACGGCCTCCTGAGCTCGGGCGACGTCGGCCACCTCGACGAGGAGGGGCGCCTCTTCATCGACGGCCGCGACGACGAGATGATCGTCTCCGGCGGCGAGAACGTCTTCCCGCGCGAGGTCGAGGACCTGCTCGCCGGCCACGAGGCCGTGGACGAGGTCGCCGTGATCGGCGTCGACGACGAGAAGTACGGCCAGGCGCTCAAGGCGTTCGTCGTCACGACGTCGTCCGGCTCGCTGGACGAGGACGGCGCCAAGAAGTACGTCAAGGAGAACCTGGCCGGCTACAAGGTCCCGCGCGAGGTCGAGTTCATCGACGAGCTGCCCCGAAACGCGACCGGCAAGGTCGTCAAGCGCGAGCTCGAAGAGGGCGAAGAGGACGAGCAGACGGGGGTCGACTCCGACGAAGGCGATGGGACTCGGACGACCAGGATCGATTCCGCGGATCGACGTAGCGGGTAGCCAGCTCGCATGCCACCACGCGGAGTCAAGAAGGGCACCAAGCGCGCCCGCCAGTACGAGAAGATCAAGAAGTCCCAGAAGGATCCAGGGCGCTTCCGAGTCCAAGGCCGAAGAGGTCGCGGCGCGCACCGTGAACAAGGAGAAGGCGCGCAAGGGCGAGTCGCGGACCGCGTCGAAGACCTCCACTCAGGACAAGTCCTCGGGCCAGCGCGGGGGAGAGCGCTCGGGCACGAACAAGCCGAAGGGCCGCACGAAGGCTCAGCTCATGAACGAGGCGCGCAGACCGCAACATCGAGGGCCGCTCCTCGATGTCCAAGGACCAGCTCCAGAAGGCGCTGGCCGGAAAGAAGAGCTGAGCGCTCAGGCCTCGGCGCGCTCGGCTTCGGCCGCCGCGGCGACGCGATCCTGGCGCTCCGACTCGACCAGGCGCTTGAGCTGGTGGAGCGACAGGCGCAGGTCCTTCGAGATGCTCGGCGCCGAGAGGTGCTCGGAGAGCCAGCCCGTGAAGCCGCCGCCGGCCACGCCGTACGCGTAGCGGAGCTCCACCCGGGTCGAGCCGCTGCCCGACGGGGCGCAGGCGAAAGCGCCCCCGCTGGTCGATGCCCGTGACCGAGCTCCAGGCGAGGTCGTTGGGCTCGTCCCACTCGACCATCTCGATCAGGCCGCCGACCTCGGCCGAGCCGACCTTGATCAGCATCCGGCGGCGGGCGCCGAGGCCGGTCGTCACATCGCCGTCGCGGTCCCAGCGGGTGATGCCGGACATGAACCGCATCGTAGTTGTCGAGGTCGGACGAGGTAGCCCCAGACCACGCCGGGCGGCGAGCCGACGACGACGCTCTCGGTCAGCCTCATCGCGCTAGCCGATCACGGGGTAGCGCCGCTCGGCGGCGAGGCCGTCGAGCGCTTCCTGCATCGACGCCGGTGACGTGCTCGTAGACCTCGTCGATGTCCGGCTCCTCGCCGAACTGCTCGCGCAGGTGGATGGCGGGCAGGACGTCGCTCGTCATCTTGGCCGGCAGCGGGATGCGCGGCAGGAAGTCGCCGACCGTGAGCCCCCACGGCGGCGCGATCAGGATCGGCAGCACCTTCAGGCGAGCGGTGCGGTCGAGGCGAAGGAGCTTCGCGAGCCAGGCGCCGCGGTCGAGCCAGAGCGCGGTCTCCTGGCCGCCGATCGTGACCACCGGGACGATCGGCACGTCCTTTTCGAGCGCGAGCCGCACGAAGCCGCGGCGGCCGCCGAAGTCGATCTTCGAGCTCTGCCAGCTCGGGCGGTGGACCTCCCAGTCGCCGCCGGGGAAGACGAGCACGGCCGCGCCGGCGTCGAGGCGCCTTGAGCGCGTTCTCGTGCGACGCGGCGACCGTTCCGAAGCGGCGCAGGAACGGCCCCAGCGGCGAGGCGAGGACGAGGTTGTGGGCGAGCTGGTGGAAGCGGCGCTCGACTCCGAAGTAGGTCGAGAAGGCAAGCGTGAAGAAGATCGTCTCGGGCGACATGTTGCCGCCGGTGTGGTTGCCGACCAGGAGCACCGGGCCCTTCTCGGGCACGTTCTTGAGGTTGCGGACCTCGGCGCGGTACCAGATGGTCGCCATGAGCCAGGACAGCGGCAGGTTCTCGCGGATGTAGTCCGGATCGCGGTCGTCGAGGTCGGCCTGAAGCCGCTTCGCGAGCGAGCGCGCCGCGCGCTCCGGCTGCCCTGCCGAGCAAGTCCTGGCCGATCCGCACGGCCTCGCCGGTCGCCCGGCCGACGGTCTCGGCCAGGCCGTCGAGCGGCACGCGATCCGAGATCTTCGGGCGCGCCGCCGTTCGTCGAGGCGTGGTGGCCGTTCGTCGAGACGTCGCTCGCGGGCTTTGGCGCTGAGGCCATGCGGCGATTCTATGCGCCATTGCGGAACGTCCGCGGATACTGGCCTGGATTCGAACCGGCGTGACTCGCACGCAGGCTCGAGACCGCCTGCGTCGCCATCGTCGCCGCGGACCACCGGCCGGACGGGACTGCCTTCCTGGCGCAGCGCCGGGTGCTCGTCGGAGGTGGCGAGCGGTCGAGCTCGCCCGCTGATCACGTAGCGCAGCCCTTGGCATGCCCAGCATCGCCCTCCCGGACAGGACGCCTGTGATGTCAGCCCCGAGGGCCATCACGGACTATGCGCGTCGCGTACCGGCTCGGTCGGGAGCGGCATCCTCTGCCCGCTGTGACCCGCTCCTCTCCAGCCCTGAGCGGACGGATGCAACGTCTTCGGCTGCTCACCGCGAATGAGTTCGGGCAGCCGGATCGGGATCTTCAACTCCGTCCGGCCTGGTCGCAGTACATCGACGTCGCCATGGCCAGCTGCTCACGCGGGCGCTCACTTCCGTGCGGCGAGAGATCCGACTCCAGCTCGTCGCAGCTGTCGGCGAGCCGATCAAAGTCGCACACGACGTCGGTTCGTCCGCGCGAACAGCTCGAGTGCGACTGTGTCGCTCCACGAAGCCCGGTGCGACCTGCGCCAGGCCCAGGGCGATCCGCCTCGTTGACATCGGTCGTCGAGTTCGAGGCGGCGTCCAGTCCTCGAGCCGGAAGTCGTCGGTCACGTCGCCGGACTCGCCCGTCCCTCGACTCGTCCGACGCTGACGACGATGAAGTCCCAAGGCCAGGTCGTTCGAGTCTCGCCGGACATGCTCGCGTGCGCCCGTCGGACGGAGGCAGCTCCCGTGACACGAGCGTACGAGGAGAGGCTCGGATGCGCCCGCGACGCGCTCGACACGCTGATCCGCGGCTCCCGTCCGCCTGGCACGGTCTCCACTGGCGGCGCAAGCCGTCGCGCGACCTAGGATGAGCCTGGTGCGCGAGGTGAGGATCAAGGACACGCTCACGGGCGAGGTGCGCTCGCTTGAGCCCCGGGAGGCCGGGCGTGCCGGAATCTATGCCTGCGGGCCGACCGTCTACGGGCGGATCCACGTCGGCAACGCGCGTCCGTACGTGATCTTCATGCTGCTCGGCCGGCTCCTGGAGCACCTGGGCTACGAGGCGACGGTCGTCATGAACGTCACGGACGTGAACGACAAGATCTATGACGCGGCCAAGGAGCTCGGAATTCCCTCGGCCGAGCACGCGGCCGAGATGACGCGCCTCTATACGGAGGACACGGACCTCCTCGGACTCGGCCGACCCGACTCGGAGCCCCTTGCGACCGAGACGGTGCCCGAGATCGTCTCGATGATCGAGGCGCTGATCGAGCGCGAGCACGCCTACGAGTCCGGCGGCGACGTGTACTTCCGCGTGCGGAGCTTCGACGGCTACGGCAAGCTCTCGAACCGCGATCCCGACGAGATGGACCAGGGCGAGGAGGCCGGGACCCAGAGCCTCAAGGAGAGCCCGCTCGACTTCGCGCTCTGGAAGGCGCGAAAGCCCGGCGAGGACACGGCGTGGGACAGCCCGTGGGGCGAGGGACGCCCCGGCTGGCACATCGAGTGCTCGGCGATGGCGGAGAAGGTGCTCGGCGCCGATTTCGAGATCCACGGCGGCGGGATCGACCTCGTGTTCCCGCATCACGAGAACGAGGTCGCACAGTCCGAGGGCGCGCGCGGCGTTCCGCTCGCCCGCATCTGGATGCACAACGGGATGATCCGGATCGCCGACGAGAAGATGTCCAAGTCGGTCGGGAACATCTTCGGACTGCGCGAGGCGGTCGACCGCTACGGCGCGCACGCCGTCGTGGCCTTTCTGATCTCGGGCCACTACCGCCAGCCGCTCGAGTTCTCCGACGTCGCCCTGGAGGAGGCGAGCGCAAGGGTCGACCGCATCCGCAACTTCGCGCGCGAGCCCGGCGTGGAAGGCGATGACGAGTTCGCGGCCGAGCGCGAGGAGGCGCTGATCGAGGCGCTTTGCGACGACTTCAACACCCCGCGCGCTCTGGCGGCCGTGTCCGAGCTGATCGCCGAGGCGAATCGCCGCCCGGTGCCCGGCGCGCGGGACGCGCTCGAGCGGATGCTCCCGCTGCTCGGCCTCGAGGGACTCCTCGCATCAGAGGACGAGGCTGGGGAGGAGGAGCTGGGGCTGCTTCGCGAGCGTGACGAGGCGCGGGCCGCGAAGGACTTCGAGCGTGCCGATCGTGCCCGCGACCGCCTGGCTGAGCTTGGCTGGGAGGTTCGCGATTCGGCCGAAGGCTCCAAGCTCGTTCGCCGTGGCTGACGTCGTCTACGGCCGCAGGCCGGTCGCCGAGGCGCAGCGCGGGCGCCGGCGCGTACTGCGGGTGGTCACAGCGGACGACGCGAGCCCCGATGAGCTGACCCGGCTCGCGGGCTCACCGGATCACCAGGGGATCGTCGCCGAGGTCGAGCCGTACCCGTACGCGGACGCCGACCAGCTGGCGGCGGCACCCGACGCTCTGATCGTGGCCCTGGATCAGGTTCAGGACCCCCACAACCTCGGCGCGGTCTGCCGCTCGGCAGAAGCCGCGGGCGCATCCGGCGTCGTGATCCCGGACCGCCGCGCGGTGGGGGTGACCCCCGCCGTCTGCAAGGCGTCGGCGGGCGCGGTCGAGCATCTGGCCGTCGCGCGGGTGCGAAATCTCGCCGACTGGCTCGAGTCCGCGAAAGACCGAACGGGCCTTTGGGTCTACGGCGCGGCGGCAGAAGCTGCCGAGCCGTACACGTCCGTTGATCTCAAGGGGCCGGTCGTCCTGGTGATGGGAAGCGAGGGCTCGGGGCTCCGTCCGCGCGTCGAAGCGACGTGCGATGCGCTGGTCTCGATCCCGCTGCAGGGGCAGGCGGCGTCACTCAACGTCTCGGCCGCGGCGGCGGTTCTGCTGTTCGAGGCGGTCCGCCAACGCGCTGTGTAAAGGACGCGCCCGGACGGACTCCGCTTCCTGCAACGAAACGTGCATTCGAAAGTCGGGGTTGACAGAACTACGCTTACCTGCCTAGACTTGCACGCAAGTAAGGGTGAACTAAAGGTCGAGGCTCAAGCGACCGATAGGAAACTCAAAGATGGGGCGCCCCCTGGGGAGGAGTTGGCGCCACCGAATTCAACCGAGAGGAATTCTGGTGGCCGTTTCTGCTTCCAATAGTGCTGTCCAGCTGTCCGAGCCCGCGCCGGCCGTCGCCGCCGCAACCGCTCGCCGCCCCCGATCTGAGGCTCAACCCGAGCTTGATGATCACTACCTGGTCGCACTCGCCAAGCGCGGGTCGGCTGATGCCTACGACCGGCTGATCCGCCGTTATCGCGGATTCGTGCGGCTCAAGGCATCGTCGTACTTCATCCTTGGAGGCGACTCCGACGACCTCATCCAGGAGGGAACCGTCGGGCTCTACAAGGCGATTCGCGACTACCGGACCGACCGCGAGTCGAGCTTTCGCAACTTTGCGGAGCTCTGCATCACCCGCCAGATCATCACGGCAGTCAAGACCGCGAGCCGCAACAAGCACGCTCCGCTCAACCAGTACGTCTCGTTTGCGCAGACGCCGGCCGCGGCGGGCGACTCCGACACGACCCTCGAGGACATCCTCCCGGGCCCGATCTCGGACGACCCGGCTGACCGCGTCATCGCCTCCGAGGAGCTGTCGAGCCTGGTCGCATGCCTCGGCGACGTCCTGTCCGAGCTCGAACGCGATGTCCTCTCGCTCTACCTCGACGGGTACAGCTACGAGGTGGTTGCCGAGCGGCTCGAGTGCGACACCAAGACTGTCGACAACGCCCTTCAGCGCGTCAAGCGCAAGGTCGCCGCGCACATCTCGGGTCGCGAAGTCCTGCTCTAGCCGCTACTCGGTTTCAGCGCCGGGGAGTCCGTGTTTCGCGACTCCCCGGTCGTAGTTCAGGCGCATCAGGGCGATCACGTCGTCGACGTCTTCGTCCGAGTCGATCGCTCGGGCCGCAAAGCCCGGACGGCCGGGGAAGACGGGGTGGTAGGTGATGCGCCCCTCCGCGAAGAGCTCGTGCCAGACCTTTTTCGGGAAGCCGAAGTGAGCGACGCGCGAGCCGTGAAGGTGGCCGATTTCCCGCTTGCCCAAGCGGAACCCGTACTCGCCGCGTGATCCGGTGCCGGCTGTGACGCCGGGCCAGGACGTGACCTCCTCTTCGATCACGTCGAAAGCTGTTTTGGTCTTGGTCTCAGTCATGCCTGGGTCCTTTCGTTGCTTTGACCAGAGTACAAGTTCAAGTAAGCTTTAAGTCAAGTGGAGACTGAGATCACGATCACCGAGGCCTCGAGGCGAAGCGGCGTGGCCGCGTCGGCGCTTCGCTTCTACGAGGAGAAGGGTCTGATCACGTCCGAGCGAGCCGGGTCGGGCCATCGGCGATACCCGCGGACCGTTCTGAGGCGGATCGCCTTCATCGTCTTCGCCCAGCGCGTCGGGCTCTCGCTCGACGAGATCGGCCACGAGCTCGCGAAGCTGCCACCGGACCGCGCCCCGACGAAGCGCGACTGGTCCAAGCTTTCGGGGACCTGGAGCGAGCGGATCGACGACCGGATCGCTGAGCTAGAGCGCCTCAAGGCCGGCCTGACGGAGTGCATCGGGTGCGGCTGCCTTTCGCTCGATCGCTGCAAGCTCGCCAATCCAGGCGATCGCGCCGCGAGATTCGGACCCGGCCCGCGATACTGGGTCGGTGATACGCCCGCCTAGCTCAACTGGCAGAGCACTCGATTTGTAATCGAGAGGTTCTCGGTTCGATTCCGGGGGCGGGCTCTTGAACAACGCTCCTATCCACTGGCGCGACGGCGACAGGACGATCCGGTTCGCCGATGGCGCATTGGAAGCCGCGCCGAGAATGCTCGCCGACGCCGGCTGGAACGGCTACGCACTCTTATCCACCGGGCGCGCGCTCGAAAGCGCCCCGACGGGTCTGGCCGAGAATGCTTCTCGCGTCCACGAGGTGCGACCTGGCGCGGTGAACGAGATCTCCGCGGAAATGATCGGCAATGTCGGATCGGGCTCGTTCGTCGCCTTCGGCGGAGGGCGCGTGATCGACACGGCGAAGGCGATCGCGTCCGTAACGGGCGCGCGCGTCGCCGCGATCCCGACCACGCTTTCCGGCGCCGAGATGACCCGAATCCACAAGGTCCCGGACGGGCACAAGCCGGAGCACGGTCAGACCCGCCCGCAGCTGGTCATCGCCGATCCGGATGCCATGACCGCCCAGCCCGACCTCGAGCGCCGCGCGTCTGCCATGAACGCGCTGGCGCATGCCGCCGACTCGCTCTACACGCCGTACGCGCATCCGGTGTCGCAGATGGCCGCGCTCGAAGGCGCGCGCCTGATCGCCGCGGGGATCGAGGACGACGCCGGGCGCGACCTCGCGCTCGGTTCGCTGCTGGCGGGCTACGCGATCGACAGCGCCGGCTTCTCGCTTCACCACGTGATCTGCCAGAGCCTGGTGCGGATCATGCGCATTCCGCACGCCGAGACGAACGCGGCGATGCTGCCTCGGGTGATCGAGGCGCTGCTGCCACGTGCGCCTGGGGAGATGGCCGAGCTCGCCGGCGCGCTCGGCACCGCGCCCGATGAGCTCCCAGGCCGGATCGAGGCGCTTTCCGGCGGCCGCCGGTCACTCGGTGCGATCGGTGCCGACCGCGAAAAGCTCGAGGAGTCGCTCGACGCGATCCTGACCCGCGGCGAGCTCGAGATGACGCCTGAGACGCCGGATCGCGAGGGGCTGCGGCGAATCATCGAAATCGCCTGGTAACCAGGCACGCCTAAGCGTGTAGCCATCTCGATGGAGGATCGTCCGCGAGCCTCATCGCCGCCGCGCGGCGATGACGTCATATCCCAGGAGCGCTTCGACGCCTATCACCGCTTCGCGCGCGAGCACGGGACGAACCGGTTCGTCTACTCGGTCGTCCGCTGCCTCTTCTTGCCCTTTTTCCTCATCTGGTTCCGCCTCGAGCGCCAAGGCCGCGAGCACGCCCGATTCAAGGGCGGGCTGATCGTCGCTTCGAACCACCGGAGCTTCCTCGACCCCTTCGTGATCGGCGCGCTTCTTCCGTGGCGGCGATCCATCCAGTTCGTGGCTAAGGTCGAGCTCTTCGAGAAGCGCTGGCAGGCCTGGATCCTGAGCCGCCTCGGCGCCTTCCCGATCCGGCGCGGCCAGTCGGACGAGACCGCCGTCGAGACCGCCAGGCTGGCAGTCGAGCGCGGGGGAACGGTCGTCATCTTCCCCGAGGGCACCCGGATCCGTCAGGGCTCGCTCGCCCGCCCAAAGCGGGGCGTCGGCAGGCTCGCGCTCGAGTCGGGCGCTCCCGTGATGCCGGTCGCGGTGATCGGTACCGAGCATGTGCGCAGCGGCTGGCGCATCCGTCCGCGGAAGGTTCGCCTCCGCGCCGGTAGCGCGATGACCTTTCCGCAGACCGAGCGCCCCTCGCCGAGCCTTGCGCAGACCGTCACTGAACGCATCTGGCCGAACATCGAGCTTCAGTGGGAGTACCTGGGCGGCCTCCCTCCGCTCCGCAAGGCCGCCGTGATCGGCGCCGGCAGCTGGGGCACGGCCATCGCAGCGCTGATGGCTCGCGGCGGCCTGGACGTTCAGCTCGGCACGCGCGACGAAGAAAAGGCCGCGGAGATCTCCAAACGGCGCGAGAACGAGAAGTACCTCCCCGGGGTGAAGATCCCGGAAGGCGTCGAGATCAAGAAGGCGACTGACATCGAGCTGGCAGGCTGCGACCTGGTTTGCCTCGCCGTCCCGTCGAAGGCGATCCCGCAGGCCGTTGGCACCTATGCGGACAAGATCGGCTCCCGCGCGGCCGTCCTGCTCCTTTCCAAGGGCCTGATCCAGCCGATGGGCCACCTGCCCACGGACTACGTCTCCGAGCGGGTGCGAGCCCGCGCCATCGCCTGCCTTGGCGGCCCCGCGCACGCGCGCGAAGCGGCGGCTGGCATGGCGGCTCTTGTCCTTGGCTCTGCCGATGCCGACCTGCGGGTGCAACTCGGCGAGGTATTCGATCGGGCAGGCCTCGTTTGCGAGCGGACCGATGACGTCGTGGGCGTCGAGATGGCGGGCGTGGCCAAGAACGCGGCTGCGCTGGCAGCTGCCGCCGCGGAGCCGCATGGCCTGAACGCGGCAGGCATCGCCGCGGCCGGGGTCTGGGCCGAATGCATCGACTATGGGGTAGCCCATGGCGCTCGACCTGAGACGTTCGCCGGGCTCGCCGGCGTCGGCGACCTGACCGCGACGATCCTCGCTCCGGGCAGCCGCAACCGCCAGGCCGGAGAGCTCCTGGGCAAGGGCACTCCTGCCGAGCAGATCCCAGGCAAGATCGGCCAGGCCTCCGAGGGGCTCGATTCGGTCCCGCTCATCGCCGAGACGGTCGTCCGCTCGGGCATCGACGCGCCCCGGCTCGTGGGGCTCGCCTCGCTCATCGCCGGCGAGATCACCGCGGGGGAATGGATTGCAGGACTCCGCCGCGCACAGAGGACGAGGAAGGCCGCATGAGGTCCGAGCCCATACGCTCACCCCGTGATACCTGGGGACACCGCACCGATCTCCAAGGCAGAGCTCGACCGCGAGTTCTCGGATCTTTACCGAGCGCATCTCCGCGACGTCTACTCGTATGCGTACTACCGGGTCGGCAATCACCACGACGCCGAGGATCTGACGGAACAGGCATTCCTACAGGCGTACAAACACTTCGAGCGCGCCCGCCGCGAGTCCGACGGCCGGCCGATGCGCCCGTGGCTCATCCGCATCGCCCACAACCTGGCGTCGAATCTGTACCGCGACCGCTCGCGCCGGCCGGAGGCGAATATCGAAGCCGTCGAGCCGCCCGCACATCCGCACTCGACGGAGCGGGTCGTCGAGGGCAGGGAGGAGCTTCGGCTTTTGATGCGAAAGCTCGACGGGCTCCCCGACGAGCGCCGCGAGGCGCTGATCATGCGCTTCGCTCTCGGCATGGACAATCGCGAGATCGCGCGGGCCATGGGCAAGACGGACGGCGCGACCAAGGTGCTCATCCACCGCGCGCTCAAGCAACTCGAAGAGCTGATGGAGGCGGAGAGGGGGGAGGCGCGCGATGAGTGAGCCGGGACGCATGGACCTCGAGGCTCTCCTGGCCGACGCTCTACAGCCGTTGGATCCGCCGGAGGATTTATCGAGCCGCGTAGAGACGACGCTCTCCGCGATCACCGAGCAGGCAGCAGCCGCACTCGGCACCTGGGCTGAGGAGCTCACGGACTCGGAGCTTCAGTCGCTTCGCGATCCAAGGAACTGGGTGCGCCCCGTCGCCGCCGTGGCGGTTGGAGGGGTTGCGGCCGGCGCGCTCGTGGTGGTCGGCGCGAAGCGCCGCCGCAAGCCTTCCGGCCTGCGGGCGAATGCGAGCCGCGTGATCTCGGATATCGGCAGCGATATCCGCCGCTAAGCGGTGCTCTGGCGCCGGCGCGCCTGACGCTCGCGCTTCTTCCTGGCGCCGCCGGGTTTCTGCGTCGCTGCGCCCGCCGCCAAGCCCGTGAGGCCGAGGATCAGGTGCAGGAAGTTGTCCTCGGTGTTGACCGGGACGGTGGAGAGCAGAGTGCCGAAGCCGTCGTCCGTGATGAGGAAGCCCCAGATCGAGATGATCGTGTAGGCGAGGCCGAGCGCAAGCGCATAGGTGCGCGCGGCATAGGCCGCCGCGGCAAGCCCCAGGAGGCCGGTCGCGATGTGGATCAGGTTGTGCCAGCCGTTCACGGCGAGGAGCCCGAGCACCTCCTCGGATTCCCTGCCGACGGCTTTCCCGGTCGAGAACCCAGAGCTGTAGAAGAACCCAAGGATGCCCGCGACCACCAATGCTCCTCCCACGAGGGTGGCGTAGAGGCGTGCTGGCGTGGCGTCGTTCATGGTCGGCCTGAGAGAATGGTTCGGATCGGTTCGGCGGACCCCACTATCTCCGCACAACCGGACGTGATCCAGTCCACACTCGTAGCCGTATCTATATACGCACAAACATCCATGAGGCTTGTGGCCCGGCGGCGGGACCCGGGTTGCGAGCCTCCTGGAAGCCCTTGAACCCGCGAACAGAACGGCACGAATGAAGCGCGACGAGCTAAACCGCCTGGCCGACGAGGACCTGATGGTCATGGTCGAGCGCAAGGACCCCGCGGCGTTCGAGATCCTCTACGACCGCCACGGCGGCGCGGCCTACTCGCTCGCCCACCGCATCGTCGGCAGCCCCGAGGCAGCCGAGGATGTCGTCCAGGAGGCGTTTCTTTCCATCTGGCGAAGCGGCGCCCACTTCGACTCCGCTCGCGGAAGCGTGCGCTCCTGGACCCTCGGCGTAGTTCGCAACCGCTCGATCGATTCCCTGCGCCGCCAGTCCGGCAAGGCGCCCAAACTCGATTTCGACGACGACGCGACGCTCGAGGCCCAGGACTCCGGCGAGATGACCGACGCCGAGGCGATCCGCCGCGACACGGCGAGCCGCGTCCGCGGCGCTCTCCAGGAGCTTCCCGACGAGCAGTCCGAGGTCATCGGCCTTGCCTACTTCGGAGGATTCACGCACTCGGAGATAGCCGAGATGCTCAGCATGCCCCTGGGTACCGTCAAGGGACGGATGCGCCTGGGGCTGGAGAAGGTCCGCCTGCTGCTTGCAGAGGGGATGGGGATCAGGGATGCATCGGAGGCACTGCCATGAGCGACCATCGTGAATACAGGGACGAACTAGCCGCATACGCACTGGGATCGCTCGAGCTGAGCGAGAAGCTCGAGGTCGAGCGCCACGTGGCCGGATGCGACGAGTGCCGCGAGTACCTGCGTTGGCTCGATCCCGCCGTGGACCTTCTGCCCGTCTCCGTCGAGCAGCGCACGCCGCCCGCTTCCCTCAAGCGCTCGCTGATGAGCGCCGTGGACCAGGAGATCAAGGCCGAGCGCACCGCCGAGAAGGCACGGAAGCGCTCAGAGCAAGGCCTTTGGGGAACGATCTGGCGGCCCGTCACGGTCGCCGTTCTGTCCATCGCCATCATCGGAGGCGTCACCGTCGGCTGGATCCTGGGCGGCGGCAACGAGCCCGAGAGCGAGTTCTTCGAGGCCGAGAGCCTTGCCCAGATCGGCCCCGAGATGGAGGCGAGCCTGGAGGTCCAAGGCGACGAGGGCACGCTTCACGTCGTCAAGCTGCCCGGCCTGCCGGCCGAGAAGGACTACCAGGCCTGGATCCAGCGCGACGGCGAGATGGAGCCCGATTCCACCTTCGACGTCCGCGAGGACGGCGAGGTCGCCATCAAGGGCTCGCTCGACGGCGCCGAGGGCGTCTACATCACTCGCGAGCCCGAGGATGGCTCCGAAGTACCGACGGAGCCGGTCCTCATGGGCGTCGAGCTCTCCTGATCACCGCCTTGTCCCCACAGTAGATTTCGGCCGCCGATGGCCACTTGCTACCGGCATCCGGATCGAGAGACCAACGTCGCCTGCTCCAGCTGCGGGCGGCCGATCTGCCCGGATTGCATGACGTCGACGCCCGTCGGGATGCGCTGCCCCGAGTGCTCGCGCCAGAAGACGCGTGTGGTCCAAGCCTCGTCCGGAGCCATCGGAGGGGCCAACCCGATCACGATCGGGCTGATCGGCCTGTGCGTCGCCGCGTTCATCGCGCAGGTCGCGGGCGGCATGGGCATCACGAACGGCTCGCCGCCCGGGACCGTGACCGTCGACTACGGCCTGATCGGGTTCCGCCTCGTGGGCATCCAGGAAGCCATTGGCGTCGCCGAGGGCGAGTACTACCGGATTGTCACCGGCGGCCTTCTCCACTCGGGCCTGATCCACCTGGCGATCAACATGGTCGCCCTTTACTTCCTCGGCGCCCTGCTCGAGCGCGCGATCGGCCCCTGGCGCTTCGCCGGGATCTTCTTCGTCTCGCTGCTTGGCGGCTCGCTCGGCGCTCTGATCCTCTCTCCCGAGGACCTGACGGTCGGTGCTTCGGGCGCCGTCTTCGGGCTGATGGCGGCGGGCTTCATCGAGGCCCGGGACCGCGGCCTGAACGACGTCGCCTCCCAGATTGGCTTCTACGTGATCATCAACCTGGTCTTCACCTTCAGCGTGCCGAACATCTCTGTCGGCGGTCACCTGGGCGGAATGGTCGCCGGCGGCGTCCTGACGCTTCTCCTGGCGCAGTTGCGGAGGTCGGGCGGCTCTGGTGCCCGCTCGGCCGAGATGGGGGCGATCCTCGCAATGGGCGCGGCGATCGCTGTCGCCTGCGTGGTCGCAGGCAACGCGGCCGCGCCTCCGGGCTTTTAGAGCCTGTGGAACCCCAGTCCGGCCGGCGCCTTCACGGCGCCGGGATGGAAGAGGTGCGCCATGAGCTCCACGCCATCGACCAGGCGCGGCCCCGGCCGCGAAAAGGACGAGGCAGCGTCGACCGCAAAGACGCGGTCTGCGCCCAGGCTCTCGAAGTCCGTGCGATGGTCCGCGGCCTGGGCTGCGGCTTCATCCGCGTAGAGGCCGCAGGGCATGACGACCACGACGTCCGAGTCAGCGGATTGAAGCTCGTCCCAGGTAGAGGTCCGCGATTTCACGCCGGCCTCGCCGAGCGCGTCGATGCCTCCGGCCGCCTCGATCATCTCTGGCACCCAGTGGCCGCCGATGAACGGCGGGTCGAGCCATTCGAGCGCAAGCACCCGCGGCGTCGGCCTCCCCTCGATTGAGCGGCGCACCGCATTCAGGCGCTCCTCCAGCTCGCTCCGCAGGGCCTCGCCGCGGTCTGGCACGCCGCATTCGTCTCCCAACCGGGTCAGGTCGCCAAGGACCTCGTCCAGGGTCTCCGGATCCAGCGATAGCACCTGCGGATCGCCCGGGAGGGCGCCGGCTATGGAGCAGACGTCGTCGTAGGAGACGGCGCACACCGCGCACAGTGCCTGGGTGACGATCAGGTCCGGCCCCAGCCGCTCGAGCTCATCGGAATCGAGGCCGTAGATCGCCTCGCCCTTTGCGGTGAGCTCGCGCACCGCGGCGTCGATCTCACGCGGCGTTAGCCCCTCAGGGATCTCGCTGCGCGTCAGCCTGGGGCGCTGGAGCGCCTCGGAGGGCCAGTCGCACTCGTGCGTCACCGCGACGACGCTCTCGCCGAGACCGAGGGCGAACAGGGCCTCTGTTGCCGATGGGACGAGGCTCGCGATCTTCACCAGCCGAAGACTATGGTTCGGCCCATGGACAAGCTCGACGATTCCGAGATCGAAAGCCGCCTCGCGGAACTCGAAGGCTGGGAGCGGGTGGGCGACGCCATCTGCAAGGAGTTCGAGCGCCACGACTTCGTCGGCTCGGTCGACTTCGCGAAGGCGGTTGTCGAGCCGGCTGAGGAAATGGGCCACCACCCCGACCTTTCGATCTCATGGGACACCGTCACCGTGACCATCACGACCCACTCCGAGGGCGGCCTCACCCCCAACGACTTCGAGCTTGCCGAGCGGATCGATGGCATCGCCTGAGGCGACCGCCGCCGTGGAGCGGACCGAGGTCCGCTTCCGCTCGGGCGAGACGGAGTGCGCGGGCGTCTTCATCCGGCCGGACTCCACCGAGGACGTCCCCTGCATCGTTTTCGCGCACGGCTTCGGAGCGGTCAAGGAGGGTGGACCCGTCCGAATGGCGGAGCTGTTCGCCGCCCAGGGCTACGCCGGCCTCGCCTTCGACTACCGCTACTTCGGGGAAAGCGGCGGAGAGCCGCGGCAGCTCCTGAGCGCGAAGCTTCAACTGGATGACTGGCGCGCGGCGATCGCGTTCGCGCGTTCGCAGGACGGGGTCGACCCCGGGCGAGTAGGGCTGTGGGGATCCTCCTTTTCGGGCGGGCACGGCATGGCTCTGGCCGCGGAAGACCACTCGATTGCCGCGGTCATCGCCCAATCCCCCTACACCGACGGGATCAAGACGCTGATCGCGCTTGGGCCGGTGCAGAACGCCCGGCTTGCGATCGCCGGGCTTCGCGACCTCGTGTCGTCGGCTTTCGGAGGCGAGAGCGTCATCCCGATCGTCGGACCGCCCGGCGCGACTGCGGCGATGACCAGTCCGGACGCCGAGCCGGGGTACGGCGCGATGTACGACGAGGGCTTCGAGTGGCGGAATGAGTTCACTGCGCGCGCCGCGCTGACGCTCTCCCTTTACAGCCCTGGCAAGCGCACTCGGGACGTCCAGTGCCCGATCCTCGTTCAGGTCTGCTCTGACGACGCGATCACTCCGCCGGCACCTGCGATCGAGGCAGCTCAACGCGCACCCAAGGGCGAGCTCATCACCTACGCGGGGATCGGCCACTTCGACATTTATCGCGGCGATCACCTCGACCGCGCGGCAGCGGATCAGATCGAATTCCTGAACAGGCACCTCGCCAGTTGACCCGTCTCGTCCACGTCGTCGGCACGAGGCCGAACTTCGTGAAGATGGCGCCGGTCATCGCGGCATGCCGCGAGCGGTTCGGGAAGGACGGGAACGTCGTCGTCCACACGGGCCAGCACTACGACAAAGCGATGTCGGATGTCTTCTTCTCCGAGCTCGGCGTGCCCGAGCCGGATCACATGCTGGGCGTCGGCTCGGGCTCGCACGGAGAGCAGGCGGCGCGCGTCATCGAGCGCCTCGAGCCGGTTCTCCGCAAGGAAAGGCCCGACTGGGTCGTCGTTCCCGGGGATGTCAACTCCACGCTTGCGGCTGCGCTCTGCGCAGTCGATCTCGGCATTCCCGTCGCTCACGTCGAGTCCGGCCTCAGAAGCTTCGACCGGGGAATGCCCGAGGAGATCAACCGGATCGTCGTCGACCACCTCTCCCAGCTTCTCTTCCTCCACTCCGCCGAGGCGACGGACAACCTTGCAGCCGAGGGCTCGCCACCCGAGCGCGCTCATTTCGTCGGGAACACGATGATCGACACGCTGGCGGCGCTCGAGAACCGTGTTCGAGCGCGCGGCGCGGCCTCCGCCCTGGGGCTGAAGAAGGGCGAGTACCTCCTCGTCACCCTCCACCGGCCGGCGCTGGTCGACGGCACGTTGCTGATCGACGCGATGAGCGCGCTGGCTGCGGTGGCGCGGTACCTGCCGGTCCTCTTTCCGGTCCACCCCCGCACGCGGGCGCGCCTCGAGGCGCTGGGGCTCGATTCGCAGGAGGGCGTGACCCTGGCTGAGCCCGCGGGATACCTCGATTTCCTTTCTCTGGAGGTCGACGCCGGCGCCGTCCTCACGGACTCGGGAGGGATCCAAGAGGAGACCACCTGGCTCGGCATTCCCTGCTTCACCCTGCGCGACAACACCGAGCGCCCGGTGACCATTCGCTCCGGCACCAACACCCTGCTCGGGCTCGATCCTGGGCGGATCGCGGAGATTCCCGACCTCCTCAACCGCGCTGAAGCCTCTCCGCAACGTCCGGATTTATGGGACGGGCATGCGGCAGAGCGCATCGCTGCGGTCCTGGCTGGTTGCTAGCTTCCCGAACGATGGCGCTTCCATCACTCATCCCCAAGGACAACGTCTTCTTCGACCTGTTCAACAGGTCAGGCCAGAACTCGCTTCGCTCGGCCCGGATGCTCCTGGAGATGCTGGAGGGGTGGCCGGCGTCCGAAGGCCTCGCGCGCGAGATCCTCCTTGCCGAGCAGGAGGGCGACAAGATCACCCACGAGTTGATCCAGCGCCTGAACTCCACATTCGTTACGCCGATCGACTCCGAGGACATCTACGGGCTCGCCTCCGCCCTCGACGACGTCACCGACTACATCGAGGAGACCTCGGACTTCATGGTCCTTTACAAGATCGAGGCGCCGATGGAACAGGCGGTGGGGATGGCTGGCGTGCTGGTCAAGGCGTGCGAGCAGCTCTCCGAAGCCCTCCAGCACCTACGCGGCTTCAAGGACCTCGATCCGTATCTGATCGAGATCCATCGCCTCGAGAACGAAGGTGACCGCCTGTACCGCGACGCGGTGGCCTCCCTGTTCGCCAACGGGATCGACCCGATGGTCGTGATCCGCTGGAAGGACCTCTTCACCGTCCTCGAGCGAGCGGTGGATGCGACCGAGACCGCAGCCCACATCATCGAAGGCATAGCGATCAAGAACGCCTGAGGACGGGCGCAGGGCTATGACAGAGGCCGATGTAATTCTCTACATCGTGGTCGGGACGGCGCTCGCGTTCGACTTCACGAACGGCTTCCACGACACGGCCAACGTGGTCGCTACTTCGATCTCGACGCGGGCGATGTCGCCGCGCATAGCCGTCAGCTATGCGGCGATCCTCAACTTCGTTGGGGCCTTCATCTCGCTCGAGGTTGCGGCGACCGTCGCCGGGGACGTGGTGGTCGGCGACGTGATCACCCCAACGATCGTCTTCGCCGGCCTCGTTGGCGCCATCGCCTGGAACCTCACGACGTGGTATTTCGGCTTACCGTCAAGCTCATCCCACGCTCTTATCGGTGGCGTCGTCGGGTCGGCATTCGCTGCCGTCGGCAGTGAGGCGATTCTCTCCGACGGGGTGATCGGCAAGGTTCTGGTGCCGGCGATCATCGCTCCAATCGTGGCCTTCATCGTCGGAGGCCTGGCGATCGTCGTCTGTTACCGCGTCGTCGGCCGCCAACGGCCGGGTCCGGTGACGCGCGGCTTCCGGCTCGGTCAGGTGGTCTCAGGGGGGATGCTCGCGCTTGCCCATGGCACCAATGACGCCCAGAAGACCATGGGCGTCATCGCCCTCGCGCTGATCGCGAACGGCAGCCTTGACAACGGGGCCGACCCGCCGACCTGGGTCATCGTCTCGGCAGCTACCGCCATCGCGCTCGGCACGTACATGGGCGGCTGGAGGATCATCCGGACGATGGGCACCCGCATCATCAAGATGGACGCCGCTCAAGGGTTCTCGGCGCAGGGTGCCGGCTCCGCCGTAATTCTCGCCTCCAGCCATTTCGGCTATCCGCTTTCGACGACTCAGGTGATCGCAGGAGGCGTCATGGGAGCGGGAGCCGCCAAACGAGTCTCCGCGGTCCGGTGGGGCGTCGCGGGCAACATGGTCACCGCCTGGATCCTCACCTTCCCGATGGCCGCGGCGATTGGCGCGCTCACCTACGGCGTGACTCAGATCTTCAGCAACGAGGTCGTCGGACCCGTCCTGATCTTTTCCGGCGGCCTGTTCCTGTCCGTCCTGGCGTTCGTTCGCCGCTCCCGGACGCCGGTGCCGGTATGAGCCTGCTCGCTCAGGTCGTCGACTGGAGCGCCCTCGGCCAGACCGTGATCGCGGCGCTCCTGTCCGGTGTCGGTGTCGCTTTCACGTTCTCGCTGGGGCTCCTCGGCGTGGCCAGGTTCACGGATGGATCACGCGAGCTCGGTGTGCTCGGGATCATCGCTTTCGGAGCCCTGGCGCTGTTCGGGATGATCGCGACGGTCGCCGCGATCGTCTTCGGCGTCATCGTGATGACGTCGAGCTAGATCCGGCTTCGGCGTAGGATTCGTCTGCATGCGCGTCGCGAGGAACATCGCAATCATCATGGTGCTGGCGTTCATCGTCGCCGAGGTTCCTGGGGGCGGCAACATCGCCGACGGCATCTTCGCTGCGCTCACGATCCTTTTCCTCATCGCGATCGCCGCTTCCGGCTATTTCCTCTACAGGCAACAGCGCTTCACCTATCTCTCGCTTTCGGACCGGAGCAGGGCGGTGCTCCTGGGATCGGCGGGCGCCATCACGCTTGTGATCGCGGGCTCCGAGGAGGTCGTCGACTGGACCGGTGGCGTCTTCATCCTGTTGGGCGTGATCGGCATCGGCGCCTACGCGATCTTCACGGTGGTCATGGAGGCCCGGTCGGTCTAGCGCCACACACGCCGGTCTTTCGGCTCTGAATCGGCACAGCTCGCGTTCCACCCGCGCGAGGCGGGGGCCTAGCGTCGCCTGCGATGAGAGGCGAGAGATCTGAGCGAGGGCAGGCGTCGGCAGAGCTGATCGCGATCGTCCCGCTCCTGCTCGTGAGTGGGGTGGCCCTTGTGCAGGCGCTCGTGGGCTGCTGGGCACTGCTGAGCGCCGGTGAAGCAGCCCGGGCCGCAGCACGCATCGCCCACGTCGGCGGCAGCGCGGAGGCGGCGGCGAAAGAGGCGCTGCCTGCGCTCCTTCAGCCGGCCGACGTTGACGTGGACGGGTCGAAGGTGCGGATCGAGGTCCAGGCACCCGTCTTTATGCCTGGCATTCCCGACATTCCGGTCACAGCCTCGTCGGCGCTCGATCCGGCGGCGGGGTCATGAGGCGCGGCCGATCTCGGGATCCGGTTCTCAATCAAGGCGAACCCGGCCAGGCTTCGCTCGAGCTCCTGGCGACGGTCCCCGCGATGGTTCTGGGCGCGATGATCGCGATCCAGCTCGCGATCACGGGCTACTCGCTTCATCTCGCCGACGGAGCGGCCGAGGCGGGCGCGCTCGCGGCCGCGGCCGGAGCGGACGCCGAAGCCGCGGCGGTCGCGGCGCTCCCCGGCTGGGCTGCCGAGCGAGTCGACGTGACGGTTGACGGCGCCCGCATCGAAGTGGCGGTGCTGCCGCCGGCTCCGCATTCGGAGATCTCGGACGTTCTGGAGGTGACCGGAGCGGCATGGGCACGGAGCGCGGATGGCGGCTGAGAAAGCGATCCTTGTCGCAGCCACGGCATTGCCCGGCGCGGGAGGCGTGGCGGCTACGGCCGCCGCGGTCGGCGTAGCGATCGCCCGGACGGGCGCGTCGGAGCCTCTGGGCGTCATCGTCCTGGACGCCGAGTCCGGGTCCCGCCCGCGGCCTACGCTCGTCTCGTCCGGTGCGGCGCGCAGACTCGAGTCGAGGCTCCGGTTGGACCTCCCCGCGGTTGCGCGTGGTGCCATTTGCGCCGTCGGCGCCACCGACGAATCGCTGCCCGACGCCATCGATTTGTGCCGGGACTCCGGCGCGGCCGCCGTCGTCTTGAACGCCGAGCCCACGACCTGGCGCGAGATCCTGGACGGAGGCGCTGTCGGCGCCGCCGTGCTCCGCGCCGACGCGAAGGCCGCACGCGCCCTCACGGCGCTCGCCGCAGGGGAGCTGATCAGGGCCGGCACTCCGACGTGCGTCGTACCGCGCGCTCCCGGGCTTGTGGCGGCGCGGCGCGCCCTTGCCGGAATCGAGCCGGGCGGCGAGGTTGGGTTGCGCGCCGGGCGCTTCGCGCGGCGGCTGCTGCGGGCGCAAGCGGGACAGGCGACGCCCATAACCCTGTTCTTGGCGCTCGCGGTGATCGTCGCGGGCGTTCTCCTGGCAATGCTCGGAGCCGCGGCAACGGGTGCCTCGCGGTACCAGCGCGCGGCCGACCTCGCGGCTGTCTCGGCGGCTCGATCGATGCGCGACGACCACTACAGGCTGTTCCTCCCGGCGACGCTTCCCAACGGCTTGCCGAACCCGGCTCACCTGAGCGACCCCGAGTACCGGCGGCGGGCCATGGACGCTGCGTTCGAGGCCGTCGGCGAGAACGACGCCGAGTCGGCCGACGCTCGCGTGTCATTCCCGGGCGCGCTCTTCGCGCCGACCAGGGTGCGCGTCGACTTGAGCGCGATCGCTTCGGCCGGCGGCGGAGATTCGGGCTCGGAGGTGAGCGTGAAGGCGATCGCCGAGGCTTACCCAGCCGAAGGGCCCGCCCTCGGCGTCCCTGCGGTGGCTTCGGGCGGCGGCTACTCGGGGCCGCTCGAGACGCGCCAGGGGGAGGGGATGCGACCTGATGTGGCGCGAGCCTTCGATGCGATGGCGGCCGCAGCCTCCGCAGGCGGCCACGCCCTGATCGTCAACTCGGGCTACCGCTCCGACGCCGAGCAGGCGGCGCTCTTCGCCGCCAACCCCGACCCGAGCATGGTCGCCCGCCCAGGAACCTCGCTCCATCGCTGTGGCACGGAGCTCGACCTCGGCCCTTCTGGTGCTTACGGCTGGCTCGCGCAGAATGCGCAGCGCTTCGGATTCGTCCAGAGGTACTCGTGGGAGGCGTGGCACTACGGCTTCGTGCGCGGACCGGCCCCGTGTTCCGCCTCGGGGGCCAACGTTGCCGAGCGCGGCGCGGGCGATGGCTCGGGCTCGCAGGCTGGGTTGCCGAGCTTCGTTCCGCCTCGTTTTCGCGAGCCGATCGCAGGCGCAGCGTCGCGCTGGAACGTCCCCGGCAGCGTTCTCGCCGCGCAGCTCCTGGCCGAGTCGAATTTCAATCCGCTCGCCGTCTCACCAGCGGGAGCGAGCGGGATCGCGCAGTTCATGCCGGGGACCGCCGCCTCCTACGGCCTCAGCGATCCGCTCGACCCAGAAGCGGCCATCGACGCCCAGGCGCATCTGATGTCGGACCTCCTCCGCCAGTTCGGGGAGGTCTCGCTGGCTCTGGCCGCCTACAACGCGGGTCCTGCGCCGGTTCAGGCGTGTTCCTGCGTTCCGCCCTATCCGGAGACACAGGCGTACGTCTCTCGGATCCTCGGTTTGCTCGGCGGGGTGGGGGCCATTTCGCCACCGCCGCTGGAAGTGCGGCTGGTGGGCTAATAGGCTGCCGCTGATGAATCTTCCGGTCACGATCAGCGGCATCGACGGCATGCAGGAGCTCATCGGCGAGCCGATCGGGCCGACAGAGTGGCGCGACGTCACCCAGGCCGACATCGACTTGTTCGCCGACCTTTCCGGCGACGACCAATGGATCCACGTCGACGTCGAGCGCGCCAAGACCGAGAGCCCCTTCGGGACGACGATCGCCCACGGAAACCTCACGCTCGCGATGATCGACGGCTTCCGCATTCAGTTGATCCAGGTCGAAGGCGTGAAGCTCGGCGTGAACATGGGCTGGAACAAGGTCCGCTTCCCGGCGCCGGTTCCCGCCGGTACGCGCGTCCGCGCAACCGCCGAGCTCATCTCGGTCGACGAGCTCGACGGCGGCTGGTATCAGACCGTCACGAAGTTCACGATCGAGGGAGAGGGCCAGGACAAGCCCGTATGCGTGGCCGAGTCGGTCGGCCGCGCGCTCGCCGGTTGACGAGCGCGCTCCCGGCGCATCCGCTACTCGACGGTGAGGTCGCCTTCCATGCCGGCGTCCCGGTGGCCTGAGACGGAGCAGTAGAAGACGTAGTCGCCCGGCTCGAGGTCGACGTCGGCCGTGGCGGTGTCCTCGCTGACGGTGTCGGTGCCGCCGACATCGCCGTCAGGGCCCTCGATGATCACGTTGTGGGGCGTCGACGAGGGATTGTCGAGCTCAACGGTGACGGTGCCGGCCTCGGTCTCCGCGGAATCCTCCTCGTAGGCGAGGCTGCCGTCCTCGGCCGCGGTGAAGACGACCGTGCCGCCGCTACCCGAGCTTGCCGTGTCCTCGGTGGTCGATTCCTCCGTCGTGCTGGCGGAGTCGTCCGACGACTCGTCGTCGTCGTCCCCGCAAGCGATGAGGCCGAACGGAGCGATCGCTGTGATGGCCAGGGCGATTGAAAGCTTCTTCTTCACGAGGAGATCCTTTCTCGGGGGAACACAAGCAGTCTAAATGCTTGAACACGCCACGCGGCGGCGCCTCACGTAGCCGGTTTAGCCGCTTCGGCCCCGCCTAACCTTGGATACATGGCGGATATCGAGATCGAACGCGACCTTCAGTCCGCGGAGGGCGCCTCGATTACCGAGCAGCGCAGGGCCCTGCCCGACGAGCCGGGGGTCTACATCTTCCGCGATCGCGAGGGCAAGGTCCTTTACGTGGGCAAGGCGCGGTCGATCCGAAAGCGGGTCGGCGGCCACTTCTCGGGCAAGACCCGTACGCGCGCCATGACCGAGCAGGCGTCGTCGATCGAGTTCCTGGTCACGAACACCGAGGCCGACGCGCTGTTGGCCGAGCAGCAGTTCATCAAGCGCCACCGGCCCACCTTCAACATCCGCCTGCGCGACGACAAGTCGTATCCGTACATCGGGATCTCGCTGGACGAGGAGTTCCCGCGCGTCTACTTCACACGGGAGCGCCACCGCTCTGCGCGCCTCTACTTCGGGCCCTACTCGAACGCCAAGCGGACGCGTGAGACGCTCGAGATCCTCGGCAAGCTCTTCCAGTACCGGACGTGTGAAGGCCCCGAGCCCGGCAGGCGCTCCGGCGTCCCGTGCCTCGACTACTACATCAAGCGGTGCCAGGCCCCGTGCGTGGGCTATATCGACCGCGAGGAGTACCGGCGGAACATCGACGCGATCGCGAGCTTTTTGTCCGGCCGCTACCGCGACGTCGAGCGCGACCTCGAGCGCAAGATGGAGGAGGCGGCCGGCGACGAGGAGTTCGAGCGCGCGGCCGTCTACCGCGACCGGCTCGAGGCGGTGCGCTCGCTCATGGAGCGCCGCAGCGTTGCGGGGGAGGCCATGGACAACGCCGACGTGATCGCGGTCGCGACGGAGGAAGACACCGCGAACGCGCAGGTGTTCCAGGTCCGCGACGGCATCCTGGCCGAGCGCCAGAGCTTCTACCTGACCAACGCCGCCGACCGCACGGAAGGTGAGGTCATCGAGGAGTTCGTCGCCCAGTACTACTCCGCGGCGCCGTCGATCCCGCGTCTCGTCGTGGTCGGCGAGGAGGTTCGGGGCCGTCTCAAGATCCTTGCCGACGCCCTGTCCATCCGCCGGGGAGGGCCGGTGGAGGTGCGCGCGTCTGAGCGCGGCGATTTCCGCCGCGTCCGCGAACTGGCCGCCAGGAACGCTCACCTCGCCCTCAAGCAGGACAAGCTTCGCTCGGAGCGCCGCCGTTCGCAGCGCGTCGACGCGGTGGCGGCGCTCCAGGAGGCGCTGCGGATGGACAACCTGCCGATCCGGATCGAGGGCTATGACATCTCGAACATCGGCGGCGAGCACACGGTGGCGTCGATGGTCGTCTTCGAAGGCGGCGCGCCCAAGAAGTCGGACTACCGGCGCTTCCGGATCCGCGGGGACCGGACGGGCGGGCCCGACGACTTCGCCTCGATGAACGAGGTGCTCTCGCGCCGAGTCTCGCGCCTGGTCGAGCAGGCCGACCGCTCGCCGCACGACGCCGAACGCGACCCCAGCTTCGCGGCGATGCCCGACCTGATCATGGTCGACGGCGGAAAGGGCCAGCTCTCAGCGGGGATGAAGGCGATCGGCACGCTCACCGATCGCGGCGTAGTGGTCATCAGCCTCGCCAAGCGCCTGGAGGAGATCTACCTGCCCGGCCGGTCGGCTCCGCTCGAGATCCCTCCGGACTCGCCGGCCTCGCACCTGCTCCAGCGGGTGCGCGACGAGGCGCACCGCTTCGCGATCGATTTCCACCGCAACCGTCGCGACAAGGCGATGACGCGTTCGATCCTCGACGAGCTGAGGGGAGTCGGGCCGGCCCGGAAGCGGGCCCTGATGACGCATTTCGGCTCGCCGGAACGTATTGTCGCCGCCACGCGGGAGGAGATCGAGGCTGTCCCTGGCATCCCCGGCAAGATCGCCCGCGACATTCACCGTCAGCTGAACAAGTCCGGATGACGAAGCGGCCGCAAGACGCGCTCTTCCCCGATCCGGTCGAGCTGTGGGTCATCACCGGCTACTCGGGCGCCGGGAAGTCGGAGGCGATTGCCGCCTTCGAGGACTCGGGATTCTTCTGCGTCGACAACCTGCCGCCCCGGATGATCGGATCGCTTGGAGAGCTCTTCCGCCACGACGGTTCGATGGTCAAGCACGCCGCGGTCGTCACCGACGTTCGGGGACGTGAGTACTTCGATGACCTGCAGGCGGTGCTCGGGGAGCTCAATCAGGACGGGATGGACCTGAGAGTTCTGTTCCTCGAAGCGGAGGACGAGACCCTCTTGGACCGCTTCAAGGAAACGCGTCGACGCCACCCGCTCGCGCCCGAAGGACGAATCATCGACGGGATCAGGGCTGAGCGAGAGGTGCTGGGGCCGCTCCGGGAGACGGCTGATGTGGTGGTCGACACATCGGACCTCACGGGTGCGATGCTGAGGCGGCGAATCGCCAACGAGCTCCTGGGCCCGAAGGACGAGCGCCGCCGGCTTGCGCTCACCTTGCTCACTTTCGGGTTCAAGAACGGTCCGCCGCGCGACGCCGACCTGATGTTCGACGTGCGCTTCCTTCCCAACCCGCACTACCGCGAGGACCTACGCCCGCTGACCGGAATGGATCCTGCGGTCGCCGAGCATGTCGAGTCAGGCGACCTTGCTGACGAGTTCTATCGCCGCGTGCTTGGCCTTCTGGACTTCCTGTTGCCCGCGTATGTGGCCGAGGGCAAGACGCACCTGACGGTCGCCATCGGCTGTACCGGCGGTCGGCACCGGTCGATCACCGTCGCGAACCGGATGGCCAGGCATCTGGCCGACCGCGAAGAGGTCGCGGTGCGAGTAGTGCACCGCGACACGCGGCTGGACTGAAATCCAATTCACCACAATGGGCCGGCGTGAACGCGATCGAGATCAGCGGCCTGCGCAAGTCCTACGCCTCGAACGAGGCCGTACGGGGGATCGACCTGACCGTGAAGGTGGGGGAGGTCTTCGCGTTCCTTGGACCCAACGGCGCCGGCAAGACAACCACCGTCGAGATCCTCGAGGGCTACCGCGAGCGCACGGGTGGCGAGATCGAGGTCTTGGGCATCGACCCGAAGGACGGCGACCGCGCGTGGCGGGAGCGCATCGGGATCGTTCTCCAGGAGTGCCGCGTCGAGCCGCTCCTGACGGTGCGCGAGACGCTCGAGCTCTACGCCGGCTACTACTCCACGCCGCGCGACGTGGAGGAGACGATCGCCCAGGTGGGCCTCCAGGGCAAGGCCGATGACCGGGCCGGAAAGCTTTCCGGAGGACAGCAGCGCCGCCTCGACGTCGCCATGGCCCTCATCGGCGACGCCGAGCTTCTCTTCCTGGACGAGCCCACCACGGGATTCGACCCCTCGGCCCGCCGGCAGGCCTGGGAGGTCATCGCGAGCCTGCGCGACCTGGGAAAGACCGTCTTCCTGACGACCCACTACATGGACGAGGCGCAGTTCCTCGCCGATCGCGTCGCGATCATCCGCGACGGGCTCATCGTCGCCGAGGGGGCCCCGAACGAGCTGGGCGGCCGGGCGGAGGCCGCATCCAGGATTGCGTTCGCACTGCCGCCCGGCGCCGCAGCTACCGCATCTCGAAGGCAGCGTCGCGATGCAGGGCAGCTACGTCGAGGTCACGACGACGAATCCGACGCGCGACCTGAACAAGCTGACGAGCTGGGCCATCTCATCAGGGGTCGAGCTCCACGGCCTCTCGGTCTCGCAGCCTTCGCTCGAGGACGTTTACCTCGAACTGACAGAGGCGCGCAAGTGAGCTCTCTCGCACTCGCAGGCCATCAGTTCCGCTACGACCAGAAGGTCTTCTGGCGCAACCCGGCGTCCGTGTTCTTCACGGTGATGTTGCCGCTGATCTTCCTGTTCATCTTCTGCTCGATCTTCGGCGGCGACACGATCGAGGAGCGAGGGAACGTCTCGATCGCGACCTACTACGTGCCGGGCATCCTCACGCTCGCCGTGGTCTCCGCGACGCTCGTAAGCCTTGCGATAGCGCTCGTCGAGGCGCGGGAGTCGGGACGGCTGAAGCGCGTCCGCTCGACCCCGCTTCCAACCTGGGCGATCGTCTCGGGCCGCGTCGGCAACGCCATCGTCGTCTCGCTCATGATGACGGTGATCGTCACCCTGATCGGGAAGGTCGTCTACGACGTCGAGATCCCGACCACCACGATCCCTGCCCTCGTCGTGACGCTCCTGGTCGGCGCCTTCTCGTTCTCATGTCTCGGCTTCGCCCTCACGGCGGTCATCCCCAACGAGGACGCCGCACCGGCGATCACCAACGTCGCGGTCCTGCCCCTCTACTTCCTCTCAGGCGTTTTCATCCCGGACTCCGAGATCCCCGAAGGTGTCTTGCACGTCGCTTCGGTGTTCCCGATCCGGAACTTCTTCGAGGCGCTGTTCACCGCATTCGACCCGGCCACCACGGGCGCCGGATTCGAGTGGGGGCACCTTGGAGTCGTCGCGCTCTGGGGCATTGGTGGACTCCTCCTCGCGATGCGCTTCTTCCGGTGGGCGCCACGCGGCTAGACACTGAATAGATTCTCTTGCAGTGATCCATCACGTGAGCGTCGAGGTCTCCGATCTGGAGCGAAGCGGGCGGTTCTACGACTCCGTCGTGGGCGCGCTCGGCTGGCGCCGCCATGTCGAGACCGACGAACACATCGGCTGGGGGATCGTGCGTCCCGTCCTCTACGTGTCGACCCGGCGCGATGCCAGAGCGGGCAACGGTCACATCTGCCTCACGTCTCCGGGCATCTCGGGCGTAAAGGGCGCCTGGGAGAGCGGCATCGAGAACGGCGGGAGGGATGACGGACCGCCGGGACAGCGGCCGGAATACGGTGCGACGTACTACTCCGCTTATCTACTCGACCCGGACGGCAATCGGATCGGGATCGCCGTCGGGTCCCACTAGAGACTTAAGCAACCAACCAGGAGGCAACGAGAAACATGGCAGTCAAGGTCGGCATCAATGGGTTCGGGCGTATCGGGCGAAACCTCTTCCGGGCGGCGCACGAGTCGGACGCGGACATCGACATCGTCGCGGTCAACGACATCACCGACAACGCGACGCTCGCTCATCTTTTGAAGTACGACTCGATCCTCGGGCGCTTCCCCGGCGAGGTGACCGAGGGCGGCGGATCGATCACGGTCGACGGCAAGGAGATCAAGGTCTTCGAGGAGCGAAATCCCGCCGACCTGCCGTGGGGCGATGTCGGGGTGGACGTCGTGATCGAGTCGACCGGCCTCTTCACGAAGCGCGACGACGCCAAGAAGCATCTCGATGCGGGAGCGAAGAAGGTGATCATCTCCGCGCCCGCGACCGAGCCGGATGTGACCGTCGCTCTCGGCGTCAACTTCGATTCCGACTACGACGCCGACTCGCACCACATCATCTCCAACGCCTCATGCACCACGAACTGTCTGGCGCCGATCGCAAAGGTGATCAACGACGCCGTCGGTATCGAGCACGGGCTCATGACCACCATCCACGCCTACACGGCAGACCAGCGACTTCAGGACATGCCGCATTCCGACCTGCGGCGTGCGCGGGCCGCGGCGCTCAACCTGATCCCGACCACCACGGGCGCGGCCAAGGCTGTCGGCCTGGTGCTTCCTGAGCTCAAGGGCCGCCTGAATGGCTTCGCGATGCGCGCGCCGGTCGCGACGGGCTCGGTTGTCGACCTCGTTGCCGTCGTCGGCAAGGAAACGTCGAAGGAGGAGATCAACGCCGCCGTCAAGGAGGCGGCCGAGGGTCCTCTCAAGGGGATCCTCTCCTACACCGAGGATGAGATCGTCTCGACGGACATCGTCAAGGACCCGCACTCGTCGATCTTCGACGCGGGCCAGACGATGGTCATGGAGGGCACGATGGTCAAGGCGGTTTCCTGGTACGACAACGAGTGGGGCTACTCGAACCGCGTCGTCGAGCTTGCGACGAAGGTCCTGGGGTAGACGCCGGGCTTGTCGCAGGAGTTCCGAAGCGTCCGCGAGGCGCCGGCCGAGGGCAAGCGGGTCCTCGTGCGGGCCGACCTCAACGTGCCGCTCGCCGACGGCGAGATCACCGATGACACCCGGATCAGGGCTGCGCTCCCGACCATTCAGCTCCTGCTGAAGGAGGACGCCAAGATCGTCCTCGTCTCCCATCTCGGCAGGCCGGAGAGCCGCGACGAGCTCTCGATGCGGCCGGTTCGCGACCGCCTCGCGAGGCACCTGAGCGTGCCCGTCCACCTTGCATCGGGAGTTGTAGGTGATGACGTCAAGGCGGAGGCCGAAGCACTCGAAGCCGGCCAGGTGCTCCTGCTCGAGAACAGCCGGTGGGAGGAAGGGGAGACCGAGAACGATCCTGACCTCGCCGCGGGGCTGGCCGGCCTGGCTGACATGTACGTCAACGATGCATTCGGGGCGGCTCACCGCGCGCACGCGACGACCGAGGGCGTCGCTCACCTCCTTCCTTCATATGCGGGCCTGCTGCTGGAGCGCGAGCTCTCGGAGCTGACCGCGCTCCGCGACGAGCCCGAGCGGCCGCTCGTCGTGGTGCTGGGCGGCTCCAAGGTGTCGGACAAGATCGGCGTTCTCGACCGGTTCCTCGAGGTGGCGGACAAGGTCCTGATCGGGGGCGCGATGTGCTTCGCCTTCTTTCGGGCGCGGGGCGTCGGCACCGGCGACTCGCTTCTCGCCGAGGAGGACGTGCCCTTGGCTGAAGGCCTCCTCGAGAAAGCCGAGCGCTCGAAGTGCGAGCTTCAGCTGCCAACCGACCTCGTGATCGGCGACTCGTTCTCGGCGGACGCCGAGCGCAAGGAGATCGACGGGATCGAGGTGCCCGACGGCTGGATGGGCCTCGATATCGGGCCGCGGACGGCAAAGAGCTACGCGGAGGCCATCGCCGGAGCCGGCTCCGTCCTTTGGAACGGCCCGATGGGAGCGTTCGAGATGGAGCCGTTCGCAGGCGGAACGCGCACCGTCGCGGAAGCCGTTGCCCAGGCTCCGGGTCACACCGTGGTCGGCGGCGGAGACTCGGCGGCGGCGCTGGTCGCGTTCGGCCTCGACCAGGACGTCGACTGGCTTTCGACCGGAGGCGGCGCATCGCTCGAGCTCTTGGAAGGCAAGGAACTACCCGGCGTCGTCGCGCTCGCGCCCGACGGAGAGAACGAGGAGAGGGACGACGCATGAGCGATCGCAAGCCGTATCTGGCCGCCAACTGGAAGATGCAGAAGACCCTCGAGGAGACCGAGGACTTCCTCGACCGCTTCCTTGGCGACATCGGCGATCTGGCGGAGAAGGAGGTCGTGATCTGTCCGCCGTTCACCTCTTTGGCCGCGGCTGCCGAGCGTTGCCGCCGGAGCCCGGTCAAGATCGCAGCGCAGAACATGCATGACGCCGACTCCGGCGCGTACACCGGCGAGATCTCAGCGTCGATGCTGACGTCCATTGGCGTCGAGGCTGTTGTCCTCGGTCACTCCGAGCGGCGGGCACTCTTCGCGGAGACTGATGAGGCTCTCGCTCGCAAGCTCGTGACTGCCCTCGGAGCCGAGCTCCAGCCGATCCTGTGCATCGGAGAGTCGGAGGAGGAGCGCGAGGAGGGCAGCACCGAGGACGTTCTCAGGCGCCAGCTGGAGGCCGATATCGAGCAGGTCGACGATCGGGACCTTCCGCGAATCGTGATCGCCTACGAGCCGATCTGGGCTATCGGAACCGGCAAGACCGCGTCCGCCGACCAAGCGGAGGAGGCGATCGCCTTCGTGCGCTCGGTGGTCGCGGAGCGTGACAGGGAAGCGGCCGCCCAGGTCCGGATCCTGTACGGCGGTTCGGTGAAGCCCGGCAACGCCGAGGAGCTCCTGGGCCGCCAAGAGATCGACGGCGCCCTGGTCGGCGGCGCCAGCCTCGAGCCCGCCGACTTCCTGGCGATCTGTCGAGCGGCGTGAGCCTGTCCGGCGGACCTGAAGAGCTCCCTGCGCCGTCGGTGGCGCTGGTGATCCTCGACGGCTGGGGCCTCGCCCCCGATGGCCCGGGTAACGCGATCTCCCAGGCCGACACGCCGGTCTTCGACGAGCTCTGGGCCGAGCACGCCCACACGCAGCTCTCGGCGTCCGGGCGCGACGTCGGGCTTCCGGACGGGCAGATGGGCAACTCCGAGGTCGGCCACCTCAACCTTGGAGCGGGCGCAATCGTCAAGCAGGATCTCGCGCGCATCGACGACGCGATCGCCGACGGTTCCTTCTTCGAGAACGAGGCGCTCCTCGCGGCATGTCGCGCGGCTCGCGAGTCGCCCAGGGGCCGCCTTCACCTGATGGGGCTCGTTTCCGACGGAGGAGTCCACTCGGGCTGGGAGCACATCGAGGCGCTCATCGAGCTGGCGGCCCGCGAGGGCGTCCCGGACCTGGTGGTCCATGCATTCACGGACGGACGCGACACGCTCCCGAAGTCCTCAGCGGGCTACATGCCCGAGCTCGAGCGCTGGCTCCGGCATGCGGGCAGCGTCGGGACGGTGAGTGGCCGCTACTACGCGATGGATCGCGACACCCGCTGGGAGCGCACGAAGCTCGCCTACGATGCGCTGGTCCACGCCCAGGGCGTCAAGGCGGACACGGCGGAAGAGGCAATCGAGAGCGCTCACGAGGCGGGCGAGACCGACGAGTTCATCAAGCCTGCAGTCATCGGCAACTACGACGGCATGGCGCCGGGAGACGTTCTCATCCACTTCAACTTCCGCCCGGACCGGACGCGGCAGCTGGTCCGGGCGCTCGCTGAGCCGGGCTTCGACGAGTTCTCGCGCTCCGGGGCGCCCGAGTTCGAGCTGACGACCCTCACCCAGTACCGGGAGGGCTGGCCGTACCCGGTCGCCTACCCGCCCAGGGCACCTGAGACGACCCTGGCCGCGGTCCTGGCCGAAGCGGGCGCTGCCCAGCTCCATGTCGCCGAGACCGAGAAGTACGCCCACGTCACCTACTTCTTCAACGGCGGGCGCGAGGAGGAGTGGGAGGGAGAAGAGCGCCGCCTCGTCGAGTCGCCGCGCGACGTCGCCACGTACGACGAGAAGCCAGAGATGAGCGCGAACGCGGCCGCCGACGCGTTCATCGACGGATGGAAGGAAGCCTCGCCGCGCTTCGGGATCATCAACTTCGCCAACCCCGACATGGTCGGCCACTCCGGTGTGATCCCCGCTGCCGTGACAGCGGTCGAGGCCGTAGACGAATGTCTCGGCCGGGTCGTGGAGGCGGTGCACGGAAGCGGGGGAGCGCTGATCGTCACGGCCGACCACGGCAACGCGGACAACATGCTCGAACCCGATGGATCGCCGAATACGGCGCACTCCACCAACCCCGTCCCGTTCATCGTCACCGCGCAGGGTGTCGGCCTTGACGACGGTGGAATCCTGGCCGACGTCGCCCCGACGGCTCTCGACCTGCTCGGGATCGATCAGCCCCGTGGGATGACGGGACGGAGCTTGATAAGCAGCAGATAATCTGCTACATTGACGCTTAGATCTAGCCGCCAGGGGGCGGCAACCGACAACTCAGGAGGTATTGAGAGATGACTCTTGTGAAGTGGGATCCGATGCGTGAGCTGAACTCGTTCGGCGACATGAATCGCCTGTTCGATTCGTTCTTCGGGACGCAGGGCCAGCAGGGACTCTCCAAGCGGTGGGTGCCGGCGATGGATCTCGTGGAGGTTGGGGACTCGCTGGTCCTCAAGGCTGACCTTCCAGGGCTTCGCCGCGAAGACGTGGACATCGAGGTCAAGGACGGCGTGCTCACCATTTCCGGCGAGCGGAAGGACGAGCACGAGGAGAAGGCTGATGGCTACTACCGCGTTGAGCGGACCTTTGGCAGCTTCTCGCGAACGCTGACGCTCCCGAAGGGCATCGATGCGGAGGGAATCACCGCTGACTTCGCCGACGGGGTGCTGGAGGTCAAGGTCCCGAAGCCGGAGGAGCGCAAGCCCCATCGGATCGAGATCAGCGAGCGGTCCGACCAGCGCTCGATTGGGGGCTCAGTCGAAGAGAAGTAGTCGCCACTCGTAGGCTGGCGGGATGAGGACCGATCCCTCTCGCCTCGAGTTTCAGATTCAAGCGCGTGACGGAGCCGCCCGGACCGGGCGGCTCCGCACTTCTCACGGCGAAGTCTCCACGCCTGCGTTCATCCCGCTCGCCACGACCGGCGCGGTCAGGGGGCTCGACACGGACGAGGTCGCAGGACTTGGCTACGAGATGGTCCTGGGAAACACGTTCCATCTCGACCTTCGTCCCGGACACGAGCACATCGGCAAGCTCGGCGGCCTGCATGAGTTCATGAACTGGGACGGCGCGATCATCACCGACTCCGGGGGGTTTCAGGTCTTCTCGCTGGCGCATGGGAACGTGGCCGACGAGATCAAGGGCCGGCGCGGCAGCGCGGGAAACCACGGCGCCATCCTTGACATCGCCGAGGAAGGTGTGCGCTTTCGCTCTTACCTCGACGGCGTCGAACGCTTCATGGGGCCGGAGGAGTCGATGGGCATCCAGGCCGCCCTCGGCTCTGATATCGCCCTCGTGTTCGACGAGTGCACGCCCTACCACGCAGATCTCGACTACACGGCCCGCTCGACGGAGCGCACGCATCGGTGGCTGGACCGCTGCCTCAAGTGGCACGATCGCGAGGGCCCCGCCGGGCAGGCGGTGTTCGGGATCGTTCAGGGCGGAGTTCACGAAGAGCTTCGGCGCAGCTCGGCCGAACGGGTCAGCGCCGCCGCGATCGACGGGATCTCGATCGGCGGCACGCTCGGCCGCGACAAGGATGAGATGGCGGGGGTGCTGGGCATGACGGTGCCGCTCCTGCCAGGCGACGCCCCCAAGCACCTGCTCGGGATCGGTGAGCCCGACGACCTCCTCAACTTCATCGGGCTTGGCATCGACGTCTTCGACTGCGCCGTTCCCACGCGCCTGGGAAGGCACGGGGTGGCGCTTGCTCCCAGGCCCGACGATCGCTTCCGGATGAACGTGCGCTCGCGCGAGCTGGCGGAGGACGAGGGGCCGCTCGTGGATGGATGCCCTTGTCCGGCGTGCGCGCGGCACACCCGCGCCTACATCCACTACCTGGCCCGCGCGGAGGAGCTAACGGCCGTGCGGCTCCTCACGCTCCACAACCTCACGTACCTGGAGCGCCTGGTCAGAGGGGCTCGCGAGGCGATCGAGGCGGGGCGATACGACGAGTACAAGCGGGCCGGCTTGAGCGGCGCCGCGCCCTGGAACGCCTGAGCGCTACTGCTGGGTGTTGTCGCCGACGAGCTCCTTGAGCTTGTCGATCTGCTGGTTGATCTCGTCCGAGATCGCGTCGCCGATCTCCGTGCTCTGGCCGGCGTCGGTGAGAACGAGCACCACGACGGCGATCACCGCGGCGAGGATCGCCACGAGGAAGAGGACGCCGAGCGCGCGCAGGAAGCGGGAGCCGCCTGACGGCTTCTGGGCCTGGACCGGGGCGGGGGCAGGTGCGGCAGCGGCTCGGCGCGGGGGCCGGTAGGCCGGTTCGGGCGAGATTGGCGTAGCGATGTCCGGCGAGTCCATTGCCCGCGTGGCGGCGGTCGCGGCGCCACCGGCGATCAAAGCGCGCGTTGGCGCTTCGTCGGAGGCGACCGGAGGCTCGCGACCCGCGATGCCGGCCCTGAGGGCCGCCGAGAACTGCTTCGCCGTGGAATAGCGGTGCTCCACCTCACCTTCGAGCGCGCGCAGGACGGCCGTCGACAGCGTCTCGGGCACCGAGGAGTCGTACGAGGTGGGAGGGAGCGGGCTTTCGGACTCGCGGCGGATCGCCAGCTCGGCGAGGCTCGAGCCCTCCCAGGGCAGGCGAGCCGTAAGCATCTGATAGATCACGACGCCGAGCGCATACACGTCGGCGGCGGGGGTCGCTTCGCCTCCGCGCGCCTGCTCGGGAGCCAGATACGCGGCCGTGCCCACGACGGACCCGACCTGGGTGATGCGCGTCTGCTCGGCTGCCCTGGCGATGCCGAAGTCCGTCAGCTTCACGGTCATCTCGTCCGTCTGCGGGTCGTGGGAGCCGGACGGCCTTCCCGCCGGCCCGCCGATGACCATCAGGTTTCCGGGCTTCACGTCGCGGTGAATGATCCCCTGGCGATGCGCGTACTCGAGGCCGGCGCAGGACTGGACGCCGATTGAGACCGCAACCTCGGACCCGAGCTGGCCGCGGCGCTGTAGGAGCTGCGCAACGGAGCGGCCCTCGACGTACTCCATGACGATGTAGTGGCGGTCGTGATCGACGCCCGTGTCGTAAACCTGGACGATGTTGGGGTGGATGAGGCGCGCGACGGCGAGCGCCTCGCGGCGGAAGCGGGCAACGAACTTCTCGTCGTCGGAGAGGTGCTCGGCGAGGATCTTCACCGCGACGGTGCGCTCGAGCACGCGGTCGGTGGCGCCGTACACGGTCGACATGCCGCCGGAGCCGAGCCGGTCGCCCAGCTCGTATCGGTCGGAGATGAGGCTTGAGCCGGAAGCCGCCATCAGGGCGCCACGCCTTCCTCGCCGGTTGCGCCCTCGACGGGTTCTTCCTCGTCTGGCGGCGGCTTCTCTTTCGGCTGGCACTGATCCTCGTCGCGGGTCAGCGTGACGAGGTTGTCGCTCGCTTGAACGAGCGCTTGCTGGAGGTCGTCCGGAACCTCGGCGGGGAGGTCCCCGATCGCGTTTCTCACGTTCTCAGCTGTCACGGCCGCCTGTTCGCACTCACCAGCTTCGACCAGGCCCTGGATGTCTTCGAGCGCGCCGACGATGGCGTTCCCGGTCCCTTCAGGGATCGACGGTTCCGGGTCTTCGCTCTCGCCGCATGCGGCAAGCGTCGCTACGCACGCGATCGTGCTCATCGCGCCCAGTGTTGCGCGTTTCCCCGGCACGCAGGCGAGTCTATGGAGTCTCCTGGGCTTCATTGCCCGACCGCCAGGCGCTTGCCGAGATGCTCCGGGAGGCCGGCCGCGATGATCGACTCGGCGGCCTTTTCAACCGGGTACTCGATGCGCTGGTACGCCGCCGTCCATGCCTCGGTGTCGAGGATGAGCCACGCGGCGCGCGGGTCCCCGTCACGGGGTTGGCCGACGCTACCGGGGTTGAGCAGCCACCTTCCCTCGCTGACGTCCAGGGTCGTACCGGCCGCGACCTGTGCGCCCTGTGTCGCATCGACGTCGCCGTCGTCGTCGGCGCGAAAGCAGAGCGCGACGTGGGAGTGGCCGACCATTGAGATCCGCGTTGCCTGGCGCGCGATGCACTCGCCGGCCTGCTCGGGCCACAGGACGTACTCCCAGACAGGGTCGCGCGGGGAGGCGTGGTAAACGGCGACGTCGCGCGACTCGTCGGTCGCCTGGAGGCTCTCAAGGAACTTGCGGGACTCGTCATCGAGTTGGCCGCGCGTCCAGATCGCAGCCTCTGCCGCCGCAGGTGAGAACGACGAGATGTCGAGGGCATCGAGCGCCGCGAGATCGTGGTTTCCGGCCAGGCACAGGTCAGACCGCTCCTTCGCCACCCGCGCGCATTCATTGGGCTGCGCGCCGTAACCCACGACGTCGCCCAGGCACCAGAGCTCGTCCGGTGGATTCCGGTCGATCTCGGCCAGAACGGCCTCGAGCGCCGGCAGGTTCGCGTGGATGTCGGAGATCACCGCAATTCTCACGAGCGGACTATCGTAGGTAGGGATGCCTGCCAGGGGCCTTCGCCGCCGTATCTCAGGCTCACAGGCGGCGCGGGCAGGGCTCTGCTTTGTCGCTCTGGTCGCGGTCGCGGAAGGGGCGGTTCTGCTGCTCTCGCCCTCGGAAGAGGGCATCAACCCTGAATCGGTGTCCGCGGCGGACTACTTCGAGCCGGCAGCATTGGAGCGCGCAGAGGAATTCCGGGATGGCCAGCGGCTCCTCCTCGTGGGAGGCCTTGCGGCACAGGTGTTGGCGGTCGGCGCAATCGCGATGGGCCGGCCACGCGTCGCCCGCGACGTCCTGGGCCGCCTTTCGTCCCGCAGCGTCCTCGGGACCGCGGCGGCGGGAGTGCTCGTGGTCGCCGTGGCCGAGGCGGCGTCGTTTCCGATGACGCTCGCGGCGCACGAGCGCGCGGTGGACGCTGGGCTCTCGACTCAGTCCTTCGGGCCCTGGCTCGCCGATCAGGGCAAGGGGTTTGCGATCGGCGCGATCGTCGCCGCGGCCGGGGCGGCCGCCCTTTCAGCGCTGATCCGCCGCTCGCCTCGCCGCTGGTGGATTCCCGGCTCGATCCTGGTCGTCGGCTACGGCGCGGTGATGAGCCTCTTGGCGCCGATCGTCATTGCCCCGCGGTTCAATGACTTCGACCAGCTTCCGCAGTCGAGCGAGCTGCGCGCAAACGTCGTCGAGCTGGGAGAGCGGGCGGGGGTAGACGTCGGCGGCGTGTATCGGGTCGACGCCAGCCGCCGGAGCACCACCCTGAACGCCTATGTCGCCGGAATCGGGCCGACGAAGCGAGTCGTCCTGTACGACACCCTGATCGACAGCACGACCGAGCCCGAGCTCGAGTCGGTCGTCGCACATGAGCTCGGGCATGTCGCCCATTCCGACATCCCGCGCGGGATCCTGTTCGCCGCGCTCGTCACGCCGCTCGGGCTGCTGCTCGTCCGCGAGCTCTCGGGCGCCATCTCGCGCAGGTCCGGCGCCGAGCCCGGATCGGCCGCGGCCGTTCCTGCCCTGTTCCTGGCGATCGGTGTGGTCACGTTTGCCGTGAACGTGCCCGCGAATCAGCTCTCGCGCGAAGTCGAAGCGAGCGCCGACGCGTTCGCTCTGCGGATCACAGGCGACCCCCAGGGCCTGCTCGACCTTCAGATTCGCCTGGCTGAGCGGAACCTCTCGGACGTCGATCCGCCCGGCTGGGCGACAACCCTGTTCGGCACGCATCCGACCACGCTCGAGCGGATCGGCTCCGCCCAGGCGTGGGAGCAGGGCGAGCGCTAAGCGGCGTCCTCGCGCGCCCATTCGGCAGTCACGCGAAGGCCATCCTCCAAGGACGTCTGCGCGGACCAGCCGAGACGCTCGCGTGCGAGGTCGGCGGCGATTGCGATCCGCTGGACTTCTCCGGCGCGCTCGCCGGCCATCTCGGGCTCAAAGGTGGTTTCGTACGCGGCGGCGATGGCGTTGCCGACGTCGAAGACGCTGGCCTCACGGCCCGTCCCGACGTTCACCGGCCCTGTGAAGTCGCTCCCCGACGCAGCGAGGAACGCGTTGACGACGTCGCCGACGAAGATGTAGTCACGCGTCTGGCCGCCGTCTCCGAACACCTTGGGCGTGATTCCCCCGAGGAGCGCACCACAGAAGATCGCGACGACGCCCGCCTCTCCGTGCGGATCCTGGCGAGGGCCATAGACGTTCCCCAGCCGGAGTGCGACTGTTGAGATGCCGTGCTGCCTGGCGAACAGGTCCAGATAGCCCTCGGCCGCGAGCTTCGACATGCCGTACGGAGCATCCGGCCGCCGGTCGGCGCTCTCCGGCAGGGGCAGGTCGCGACCTTCGCCCTCGCCGTAGA
The DNA here is from genome assembly GCA_963772035.1 of uncultured bacterium. Taxonomy (GTDB): domain Bacteria; phylum Actinomycetota; class Thermoleophilia; order Solirubrobacterales; family 70-9; genus JALZKA01. The sequence continues at coordinate 514,529 of CAVYVT010000005.1, read as the reverse complement.
TAGCCCCTCCTGTGGATGCGAACAGGAACCGCTTGCAGCCGCTCTCGACGGCGGCGTTCAAGAGATTGATCGTGCCTCCTGCGTTCACGCCCAGGTCGAATGCCGGGTCCGCGACGGATACCCGCACGTCGATCTGCGCCGCAAGGTGGAAGACCTGCTCGGGATGGTGGGACTCGAACGCGGCATTGACCGCGTCCGGGTCGGAAACGTCCCCTTCGACCAGCCGCGCTCCGCTTGCCGTTGCGTTCTCGAGATTGGAACGCTTGCCTGACGAGAGGTTGTCGAACACCAGCACGTCGTCTCCGCGCTCAACGAGCGCATCGACGATGTTGGAGCCGATGAATCCGGCGCCGCCGGTAACCAGGGATCGCATGCCTGCAGCCTATTTGTCCGCGTAGACTCGCTTGCCCCTTGGCTTCAGACCCGCTATCAGAGTTGCGCGAGGCCGTGGATGCGGCTGTTGCTTCGACCGGAGCGGAAACCAGCCAGGAGCCCGCGCTCGAGCGGCCGAAGCGAATCGAGCAGGGCGATTACTCGACCAATGCGGCGATGCTCCTTGCACCGGGACTCGGGGCGAAGCCGCGGGACATAGCCGAGCGGCTGGTCGCCGACCTCGAATCACGGCTCGGATCCGGCCTCGATCGTCTGGAGGTGGCCGGCCCGGGCTTCGTGAACCTGTTCCTCTCCGATTCGTGGCATCGCGACGGGGTCTCGTCCGTGCTCGACGCGACCCGGTTCGGCGAATCGCCGCCTGCATCGCCATCCGTGCTCTTGGAGTTCGTATCAGCCAATCCGACCGGCCCCCTCACTGCGGCCGGCGGACGCGGCGCCGCCTACGGCGACTCTCTCGCGCGAGTTCTCGAGATGGCAGGGCATGAAGTGTCGCGCGAGTACTACATGAACGATGCGGGAACGCAAATCCAGTCGTTCGGTGCGTCGATCGCCGCGCGGATGGGGGGGAACGAGCCGCCAGACGACGGTTACGCCGGCGAGTACGTGACGGAGCTCGGGGAAGAGCTGCGCGCGGCCGGGGCGGACCCTGCCGACGTCAACGAGCTCTCACGCCAAGGGGTTGAGCGCATGCGCGAGCGCATCGAGGAAACGCTCGAGCGGTTCAGGGTGCGATTCGACACATGGTCGTCGGAGCGGGCTCTCCATGAGAGCAACGCTCTTCAGGTGACGCTCGACGAGCTTGCGAATCGCGGCCACACGTACGAATCGGATGGAGCCCTGTGGCTGCGGACAAGCGACTGGGGAGACGACAAGGACCGAGTCTTGATCCGCTCGGACGGCGAGCCGACGTACTTCGCGGCGGACATCGCCTACCACCGGGACAAGCTCGAGCGAGGCGCGGAGCAGATGATCGTGCCTCTCGGCGCTGATCACCACGGCTACGTGCCGCGGATGAAAGCGGCGGTCGGGATGCTGAGCGGAGATCCGGATCGCTATGAGGCGCCGATCATGCAGATGGTGAACATCATCGAAGGCGGTCAGCGCGCCCGGATGTCGAAGCGAAAGGGCGACTTCGTCACCCTCGACGAGCTGATGGACGACATCGGCGTCGATGCGGCCCGGTTCTTCTTGCTGCAGCGCTCGCACGACACGGTGATCGATCTCGACCTGGAGCTTGCGCGCTCCCAATCTCAGGAGAACCCCGTCTTCTACGTGCAGTACGCGCACGCGCGGATCGCCGGAATCATCCGCAAGGCTGTCACCGAGGGATCCGCGGCGGATGAGGACGCGATCGTCGCAGCTGTCTCAGGCGAGCCAGCGGCGAACGCATCCTGCGAGCCGTCGGAGCGGGCGCTCATCAGGCGCGTGCTGGAGTTTCCCGACGAGGTTCGCACGGCGGCCGCGAAGCGGGCGCCGCATCGCATCTCGGCATATGCCACCGCGGTCGCGGCGGACTTCCACGCGTTCTATCGCGACTGCCGCGTGGTCGGTGCCGACAGCGAGTCAGGCACGGAAGGGCTCGAAGCGGCGCGGCTCGGGGTGTGCTTGGCCGGCAAGCGGGTCATCGCCCAGAGCCTGGCCCTGCTCGGGACCGAAGCTCCCGAGCGCATGTGAGCGTTACCGCCCCCGCCGTCCCAAACACGCATCGCATGCCGATGCCGTCTACAGGCGCTGTTAGGGTCCGCGCCGTTCCTGACCTTACGAAGGAGGAGTTCCCACGTGACCAAGGCTGAATTCGTCGAGAAGATCGCAGGAGAGTTCGATTCCAAGAAGGCGGCTGCCGATGCAGTCGACTCGATCCTCAACGGCATCGAGAGTTCACTCGTCTCAGGCGAGGACGTCAACTTCACCGGTTTCGGCAAGTTTTCCGTCGCCGAGCGCGGCCCGCGCCAGGGCGTGAACCCGCGCACCGGTGAGCGGATCACCATCGCCGGCGGCAAGGTTCCGAAGTTCTCGGCAGGCGCCGGCCTCAAGGGCCAAGTCAAGGGCAGCTGACGCAAGCCTCGCCTACCGCCTTCGCAGATCGGCTCGCGGCGCTCGTCGAAGAGCGCTCGAGTCAGATCTGCGTCGGCCTTGACCCGGACCCCGCTGTCGCGGGTGAGGCGTACGCCGACGCTGCCGGCGAGTCGCCGGCGGATCGTGCGGGAGAAGCCGTTGCCCGCTGGTGCGAGAACGTCCTCGAGTCGGCGGGCCCGGCGTGCGTGGCGGTCAAGCCACAGCTCGCCTGCTTCGAGCGCCTGGGCGCCCCCGGATGGGCCGCGCTCGAACGGGTCGTAGAAGCTGCGCACTCCCAGGGGCTGCTGGTCGTAGCCGACGGTAAGCGCGGCGACGTGCCCGTCAGCGCTTCCGCTTACGCGCAGGCGCTGTTCGGCTCTACCCCGAGCCCGTTCGGCGACGTGCCGGGATTGGGCGCTGACGCGGCCACGCTCAACGGCACGCTCGGACGCGATTCGCTCGCCCCGCTGATCGACGGCGCGACAGCAGCCGGCGCCGGGCTGTTCGTCCTCGTTCGGACATCCAACCCCGGCGCATCCGACCTTCTCGACCAGCCCTCGCCGGAAGCGCCGTTCCACGAGCGCCTGGCGGCCATGGTCGCCGAGCTCGGCCGGGAGCTGATGGGGCAGGGCGGGCTCTCGGGACTTGGAGCCGTCGTCGGAGCGACCGAGCCGGCTCACATCGCCCGGCTGCGCGAGCTGATGCCGGACTCGCCGTTTCTCTTGCCCGGCGTCGGCGCGCAGGGAGGCAGCGCGAAGGACCTCGGGCCCGCCTTCGGCAGCCATCCTGCTTCGGCTCTCGTCACCGCGTCGCGCTCGATCGCGGGGGCCGACGATCCTGGCGAAGCGGCGGAAGCCCTTCGCCAACAGGTTTGGGAAGTGGCTTGCCGGGCTCTCGACACCGGCTAGGCGGACGATGAACCAGGGGTACGATCGCGACGAGCCTGGGGGACTCGAATTCGATGGCTACCACCCGATTTTCATCCACGCTCGGCCGACGCTCGATCCTCGCGCGGATCGTGGCAGTGCTCGCCCTTGCCGCCTGCGGGGTCGCGATCTACCTGGTCGTGATGTCCTTCACGGAGGACGAGCGCGGGGGAGATTCGAAGAACGACAAGAAGGGCCGCTCCGAGCAGTCCAAGGACGACAAGCAGGCGAGCGCGAGCAGCTATACGGTCGCCACGGGAGACACGCTGTCGGCCATCGCGGTCGAAACCGGCATCCCCGAGCCCAGGATCGTGCGCCTGAATCCGGACATCGACTCGGAGACCCTCAACGCAGGTCAGATTCTGGCTCTTCGCTGACGAGCCTGATCGCCGTTTTCCTGGCGATCTGCGCGGCGCTCTGGTCCGTTCCCGCGGAAGCGTCCGCGCAACCCAAGCCACCCGAGTCGCTTCCGGCAGCCAGCTGGATCCTCGTCGACGCCGAATCGGGCGATGTCCTGGCTGCGCACGACCCCAAGACGGCGTATCCGATCGCAAGCGCGACCAAGCTCATGACGTATCTGGTTGCGGCAGAGCAGCTGCGACCCGGGCGGGAGATCGTCACCGCCCCCTATGACCCGCAGCCGGGCGAGTCCCTGGCGGGTTTCGAGCCGGGGGACACCGTGACGACTCGCGACGCTCTCTATGGCCTTCTGGTCCCTTCCGGCAACGACGCCGCTTTGACTCTGGCGATCGCCGCCTCGGGTTCGGAATCCGACTTCGTCGCGCGGATGAATGAGTCGGCCGGCGATCTCGGTCTCGCAGAAACCGCCTACGCAGACCCGATCGGCCTCGACGGCGGCAACGTTTCGAGCGCGCGCGACCTGGTCGACCTGTCCGCGGAGCTCCGCAAGCAACCGCTCTTCCGGGAGATCGTCGACACCGAGAGCGTGACCCTGCGCTCCCCTGCTGAGCCCATCCGCATCGAAAGCCGGAATGCCTTGGTCCTCTCCGAGCCGTTCATCGACGGGATCAAGACCGGAACCACGCTGGCGGCGGGCTACGTCCTGGTTGCCTCCGGAACGAAGGAGAACGTCGAGCTCGTTTCGGTCGTTCTGGGGTCGCCAGACGAGGGGTCGCGTGACTCCGCGACCCTGAGCCTCATGGATTACGGGTTCTCGCTCTACGACGAACGAACGCTGATCAAGCGGGGCGAGAGGCTCGGCGCGGCGCTGCTCGAGGGAGGGGGCCGCTTCCGCTACTGGCACGGACGAACCTGAAGGAGATCGCTCGGGCAGATCAGGAGGTGACGGTGAATCTCCCGGGGATCGAGTCCGTTGAACGTCCGGTCGCTGAAGGAGACGTCCTGGGAGTCGGGGTGGTGCGGCTGGACGGAGAGAGGGTGGGGGAGGTTGAGGCCGTGGCATCCCGCGACGTCGCCGGCATCCCGGAGTCCGAGGAAGCCGACTCGGGCCTTCCCTCCTGGGCGTGGATCGCCTTCGGCGGCGCAGCGGCTATGGCGCTCCTGCTCGGCGCGCTTGCAATCCGCGCCCACCGGGGCGGGTAGCGGTACTCTTCGGAGCCCTGACGTGATCCTCACCGTCACCCTCAACGCAGCGATCGATCGAACGGTCGCGGTACCAAATTTCAGGCTTGGCCAGCGGCACCGCGCGGTCGAGTCCCGCACGGTCGCCGGCGGCAAGGGTGTGAACGTCGCGAGGGCGATCAAGCTCCTGGGCCGACCCGTTATCGCAACCGGCCTGGTCGGCGGCTCCGCCGGCACCCGCATCGTGGAAAGGCTCGGCGAGGAATCCATCTTGAACGACTTCACGCGGATCGGCGGCGAGTCGCGAACAAACCTCGCGGTCGTCGACCCGACCAACGGCGAGCAGACCGAGATCAACGAGCGCGGCCCACAGGTGAGCCCCGAGGAAGTCGACCGGTTCGTCGAGAAGCTCCTGTACCTGGCCCAAGGCGCGTCGATCTGCGTACTCGCGGGGTCGATACCTCCTGGCTGTGACGCCGACGTCTATGCGCGCCTGGTATCGGAGCTCAAGGCGCTTCATGTGACGACGGTGCTGGATACGGACGGTGAGCAGATGCGCGCCGGGCTCCGTGCCGAGCCCGCGGTGGTTGTCCCCAACGCGCTCGAGGCCGAGGAGGCCGTCGGCTACGAGTTCAACGACGCCGACGACCGCGTGATGGCACTCAGCGGTCTCTTGGAGATGGGCGCCGGAGAGGCGATCATCACTGCCGCGGAAGGTTGTGCCGCCATCGTCGGCTCCGGGCCGGAGAGGCGTCGCTACGAGGTTGAGACCGACCAGATGGAGCCGATCTCGGCCGTCGGTTCGGGAGATGCCTTCCTGGCCGGATACGTGGCCGCCCGATACGAGGGCCGCTCGGCGCGGGACTGCCTCGCCTACGGCGTTGCCTGCGGCGCCGAGTCGACCCAGCATTTCGGGGCTGGAACGCTTGATCCGCGCGAGGTGGAGCGCATCTTTTCGCGCGTCACAGTTTCCGAGGTGGATGTGTCCGCCGGGGTCGCCTGAGCCCCGGTTTACCGCTGTTATCATCGCCAAGACCTTGGAGTTCCCGGGTCAGGTCCCACCGACACATGCTGGATTCGCGCTAAAGCGCTCACCAGAGTCCTGCAAAATGCGCGTTTCGAGCCCCTTTCCGAGGGGCTTTTTTCGTCCGCTATACGGACCTAGCCTGAGGGCTCACGAATTAAGGAGCTGAGCTAAGGGTGGAAGTCGAGATCGGTCGGGGCAAGAAGGGCAGGCGGGCCTACGGGTTCGATGACATCGCAATCGTGCCGTCGAGCAGAACGCGCGACCCCGACGACGTCGACGTTTCGTGGAACCTCGGCCCCTATCGCTTCGAGCTCCCGCTCCTGGCTTCGGCGATGGACGGAGTCGTCTCTCCCGCGACAGCGATCGGCCTCGGCCAGCTCGGCGGCCTGGGCGTTCTCAACCTCGAGGGCATCTGGTCCCGCTACGAGGACGCGGATGAGCAGCTCGAGCGCATCGCCTCTTCGCCTCCGGACCGCGCCACGCGCATCATGCAGGAGATCTACGAGGAGCCCGTCAAGGCCGAGCTGATCGCCAAGCGCATCGAGGAGATCAAGGAAGCGGGCGTAGTTGCCGCTGCGTCGCTCACGCCGCAGCGCGTGACCGACTACTACGAGGTCGCGCTGGAGGCGGGGCTCGACATCCTCGTGATCCAGGGCACCGTGATCTCGGCCGAGCACGTCTCGACCAAGTCCGAGCCGCTCAACCTCAAGGAATTCATCGCCGAGGTTCCGGTCCCGGTCGTCGCCGGCGGCTGCGCCTCCTACTCGACGGGCCTCCACCTCATGCGCACGGGCGCGGTCGGCGTCCTCGTCGGGGTCGGCCCCGGCGCCGCATGCACGACGCGCGGAGTCCTCGGGCTCGGAGTTCCGCAGGCGACCGCCATCGCCGATGTCGCGGCCGCCCGCGCCCAGCACATGCTGGAGACCGGCGAGTACTGCAACGTCATCGCCGATGGCGGCATGCGCACCGGTGGCGACATCTCCAAGGCGATCGCCTGCGGCGCTGACGCTGTGATGATCGGCTCGCCGCTCGCCCGCGCCAAGGAGGCGCCAGGTCGCGGCAACCACTGGGGCATGGCGACGTTCCATCCCTCGCTGCCTCGCGGCACCCGCGTCGAGACGCGCCAGGACGGGACGCTCGAGGAGATCCTCATGGGCCCCGCGCACGAGAACGACGGCACCTTCAACCTGATGGGCGCGCTCCGCACCTCGATGGCCACATGCGGCTACGAGGACATCCGCGACTTCCAGCGGGCCGAGGTGATGGTCGCTCCGGCGCTCCAGAGCGAGGGCAAGCAGCTCCAGCGCTCGCAGGGGGTCGGGATGGGCTCGAACGGCAAGGCCGTCGCCGCTACCAACGGAGCCGAGAACGGGGTCAAGGTCGCCGATGGCTGATCCCGTTTCGGGTGTCACCGCGCCGCCGGACGGCGAGGTGCGCCCGGACCGGGCACCCGAGGTTCCTGCGACCGCAACCGCGGCCCGCGAGATCGTCGAGGGTGAGCCTGCCGCACCCGAGACGGTCGACGTCCAGCCGCCGGAGTCGGCGCGCGAGGAGGTTCTGGTCCTTGACTACGGCGGGCAGTACTCGCAGCTCATCGCGCGGCGGATCCGCGAGTGCGGCGTCTTCGCCGAGCTGCTCCCGGCAGACGTCTCGCTCGAGCGCATCCGCGACCGCGCTCCGCGGGCACTCGTCCTCTCGGGCGGGCCCGCGTCGGTCTACGCCGAAGGCGCGCCGCGCATGCGGCCCGAGCTGCTCGAGCTCGGCGTCCCCGTGCTCGGCATCTGTTACGGCATGCAGGCGATGGCGCTCGAGCTGGGCGGCAAGGTCGAAGGTGCCGAGGCCGGCGAGTTCGGCCGCACGACGCTGACCCTCACCGGCGACGGCGGCAAGCTCCTCCGCGGCCTCCCCGAAGAGCAGCAGTGCTGGATGAGCCACCGCGACGCCGTCATGGAGGCACCTGAGGGCTTCGATGCTCTGGCTGCGAGTCCGGGCTCCCCGGTCGCCGCCTTCGAATCGTCCGATCGCGGCCTTTACGGCATCCAGTTCCACCCGGAGGTCGTCCACACCCCTTACGGCACCGAGGTGCTCGAGCGCTTCCTGCGCGAGATCGTCGGCTGCGAGGAGCGCTGGTCGCCCGCGTCGGTGATCGAGGAGCAGGTGGCGAAGATCCGCGCTCAGGTCGGCGAGGCCGAGGTCATCTGCGGCCTGTCAGGCGGGGTCGACTCGGCAACTGCCGCGGCGCTCGTCCACCGGGCGATCGGCGATCAGCTCACCTGCGTCCTCGTCGACCACGGCCTGATGCGAAAGGGCGAGTGCGAGCAGGTCGTCAAGGCCTTCCGCGAGGAGCTGGGGATCAAGCTCATCCACGTCGACGCCGAGGAGCGCTTCCTCACGAAGCTCGCGGGCGAGACTGACCCCGAGACCAAGCGGAAGATCATCGGCTCCGAGTTCATCCGCGTCTTCGAGGACGAGGCCCGGCAAGCTCGCCGATGCCAAGTTCCTCGTCCAGGGCACGCTCTATTCCGACGTGATCGAGTCCGGCGGAGCGGGGCACGGCGCGGCCACGATCAAGTCGCACCACAACGTGGGCGGCCTTCCCGACGACCTCGAGTTCGAGCTGGTCGAGCCCCTGCGCATGCTCTTCAAGGACGAGGTTCGCGCCGTCGCATCGGAGCTCGGCCTCGCCGACAAGCTCGTCTGGCGCCAGCCGTTCCCGGGCCCGGGCCTCGGCATCCGGATCGTCGGCGGCGAGGTGAACAAGGAGCGCCTCGACATCCTCCGCGATGCCGACGCGATCCTCCAGGAGGAGATCCGCGCCGCGGGCATGTACCGCGAGCTCTGGCAGTCGTTCTGCGTCCTGCCGGTCGTCCGCTCGGTCGGCGTCCAGGGCGACGGGCGCACCTACGCCTATCCGATCGTGATCCGCGCCGTGACCTCCGAGGACGCGATGACCGCCGACTGGGCGAGGCTTCCTTACGACCTCCTGGAGCGGATCTCGAACCGCATCATCAACGAGGTCCCGGGCGTGAACCGCGTGGCGCTCGACATCTCATCGAAGCCGCCGGCGACTATCGAGTGGGAGTAAGGCACAGCGCCTGGCAGTACCGGCGTTTCGCGCCATCCTCTATCCTCACGGACCCGCGCTGCGGCACCTTGCCGGGCGCGGTTTTCGCACGTAATCAAGCGCCATGAAGACCTACGTAGCCACTCCCGAGAATCGCCAGCGCGGCTGGGTGCTCGTCGATGCCGAAGGCAAGACGCTTGGCCGCCTCGCGACGCAGCTCGCCGATGAGCTCCGTGGCAAGAACAAGCCTGACTACACGCCGCACTGCGACACCGGCAGCTTCGTTGTCGTCGTGAACGCGGACAAGATCGCGGTCACGGGCAAGAAGCTTGAGCAGAAGACCTATTACCGGCACTCGGGCTATCCCGGCGGCCTTCGCCAGCGCAGCCTGAAGGAGCAGCTCGACCGTCAGCCCGAAGAGGTCATCCGAAAGGCCGTCAAAGGCATGCTCCCGCGCAACAAGCTTGGCCGCGCGCAGCTCACGAAGCTGAAGGTCTACGCGGGCCCCGACCACCCCCACACGGCTCAGCAGCCGAAGCCACTGGAGATCGAGACTTGAGCGACGACCCCACAAAGGACGAGGGCGCAAGCCCGGAGGAAGACGCGCCCGTCGAGGAGCCCGCAGCTCCCGAGGAGGCAGCGCCCGAGCCCGAGGAGCAGGCCGCTCCGCCAGAGGAGGCACCTGAAGAGGAGCCCGTCGCCGAAGCTCCCGCTGAAGAGGCACCGGCTGAGGAAGCGCCAGCTGAAGAAGCACCGGCTGACGAAGCCCCTGCCGAGGAGGCGAGCGCGGATGCCGCGCCCGCCGAAGAGGTTCCCGCAGAGGACGCCGGCGAGGCTGAGGAAGCACCCGCCGCTGAGTCCCGCCAAGGAAGCGCCCGCCGCCGCGAAGAAGGCAAAGGACGTCGCTCCCGGCGCCGACCTCGAACCGCTCCTGATCGAGGACGAGCGCGAGCTCTCCGCCGAGGAGCGCGCGCGCCTCGAGGCCGAGCAGGAGGAAGCCGCTGCCGCCGCTGCGGCGGAATCTGACGTTGTCGACGACGAGCCCGCCCTCCGCGAAGGCGCGAAGCTGGACATGCCCGCTGACGCCCGCATCCAGGCGACCGGCAAGCGGAAGACGGCCATCGCTCGCGTCGTCGTCGCCAAGGGCAAGGGCAGCTTCCTCGTCAACCGCAAGGAGATCGAGGACTATTTCCCGCGCAGCCTTCACCAGACCATCGCCAGGCAGGCCCTCGTGACCTCCGGCTACGACAGCCAGGTGGACGTGAAGGTCCGCGTCCACGGCGGCGGCGTCTCCGGTCAGGCGGACGCGGTGCGCCACGCAACCGCTCGAGCCCTGATCGAGATCGATCCCGAGCTCCGCGGTGAGCTCAAGCGCCGAGGCATGCTTACGCGAGACGCGCGTGAGAAGGAGCGCCGCAAGGCCGGGCTCAAGAAGGCTCGTAAGAAGCCGCAGTTCAGCAAGCGTTAGAACTCCTCTGTGGCTAAGCGTCTATTCGGAACGGACGGCGTCCGTGGGGTCGCCGGCGATGCGCTGACGGCCGAGCTAGCCGTAGCTCTCGGGCGCGCCGCGGCCGACGAGGCACGCGCCGAGCGCCCGCAGGTCCTGATCATCCGCGACACCCGTGAGTCCGGGCCGATGCTCGAGGGCGCTCTGGCCGCCGGCGTTGCCCAGGGCGGGGGAGACGCGCTCATCGCCGGCGTAGCGCCGACGCCGGCCGCCTCGATCCTCGTGCGCCGCCTGGGCCTGGATCTGGCGGTGGTCGTCTCCGCCTCCCACAACCCCTGGCATGACAACGGCATCAAGTTCTTCGGCCGCGACGGCGCGAAGCTCTCGGACGAGTCCGAGGAGCGGATCGAAGTCGCGGTCCGCGAAGACCCGCGTCCGCCGGAGGCCGTCGGACAGGTCCGCCTGCTTCACGGGGCGCCGGACGACTACCTGAGAGAGCTCGAAGGCGCCTTCCGCACCCGGTTGGACGGCCTCAAGGTCGTTCTCGACTGCGCGAACGGCTCGACGCACTTCGCGGCTCCTGAGATCTTCAAGCGCCTCGGCGCCGAGACAGAGGTCATGTGCGCCGACCCGGACGGGCGCAACATCAACGAGGGCTGTGGTTCCACGCACCCCGAGTCGCTGGCCGAGCGGGTCGTCTCCTCGGGTGCCGACATCGGGTTCGCGTTCGACGGGGACGGAGACCGCGTGCTCGCCGTCGACTCCGCCGGCAAGGTGCGGGACGGCGACGAGTTGATCGTCCTTGCGGCTCGCCACCTCGCCGAGACTGGCGAACTGGGCGGCGGCGTCGCTGTCACGGTGATGTCGAACTTCGGCTTTCACACCGCGATGGAAGAGGCCGGCATCGAGGTGGCGACGACGCACGTCGGCGACCGTCATGTCTCCGAGGAGCTGCGAGCTCGTGGGTGGACACTGGGAGGGGAGCAGTCAGGTCACGTCATCTGGACCGGCTTCGCACCGACAGGAGACGGCACCGCGGCGGCGTTGCTCACGTGCCGGGCGCTCGGGGGCCGTTCCCTGGCGGAAGCGATTCCGATGGAGAAGCTGCCCCAGACGCTCATCAATGTCCGCGTCACCGACCGGGACGCCATCGAGGACGCGCAGGGGTTCTGGGACGAAGTCGAGCGCGAAGAGTCCGAACTGGAGGGCCGCGGCCGCATTCTCGTCCGCCCGTCGGGCACCGAGCCGCTGGTCCGGGTGATGGTCGAGGCGCCAACGAAGGACGAGGCAGACCTGGTCGCCGGCCGTCTTTCCGCTTCGGTTGAGCGAGAGCTCGGCTGAACGCCTCTACCCTTTAGCGACCATGTGCGGCATCGTCGGCTACGTGGGGAAACGGCCATGCCGTGACCTCCTGATCCAAGGGCTCCAGAAACTGGAGTACCGCGGCTACGACTCGGCGGGCATCTCCCTGCTCGAAGACGGCCATATCGAGAGCGTCCGCGCGGTCGGAAACCTCTCGAACCTGCGCAAGGCGGTCGCCGCGGACGACCGTGCGAACGGTGATGGCGGAGTCGCGGTCGCTGCCCCGCCCGCGACGATCGGCCTCGCCCACACGCGCTGGGCCACGCACGGCCGCGTCACCGAGGAGAACGCGCATCCCCACGGCGACTGCTCCGACGACGTCCACATCGTGCTCAACGGCATCGTCGAGAACCATTCCGAGCTTCGAGCCCAGCTTCGGGAAGAGGGCCACGTCTTCTCGTCCGAGACCGATGCCGAGATCGTCGCCCACCTGATCGAAAAGCACTACTCGGGCGACCTGACCGAAGCGGTCCGCGCCGCCTTCGCCGATCTCCGCGGCCATTACGCCTTCGCGGCGATGCATGCCGAGCATTCCGGCACGCTCGTCGCAGCTCGTCAGGAGTGCCCGCTGATCGTCGGCCTTGGCGAGGACGAGACGTTCGTCGCGTCCGCCATTCCAGCCTTCTTGGCCGAGACGCGCACAGCTCTTTCGATCGAGAACGGCGAGATCGTCACCGTCACTCCGGACGGCGCAACGATCACCGAGGCCGATGGCGCCCCGGTCGAGCGCAAGTCCGACGAGGTCACCTGGGACGAGGACGCAGCGGAGAAGGGCGGTTACGCGACGTTCATGCGCAAGGAGATCGACGAGCAGCCCGACGCCGTCGCCGAGACGATCGCCGACCGACTGCCCGACGCCGACCGGGTCGACCTTTCGGAGCTCGATATCGATCCCGAGTTCATCAAGAACATGCGCCGCATCGTCATCGTCGCCTGCGGGACCTCGTACCACGCAGGGCTCGTGGGCCGATACGCGATCGAGCAGTGGGCGCGCGTGCCGGTCGAGATGGACATCGCCTCCGAGTACCGCTATCGCGACCCCGTCGTGAATGAGGACGACCTCGTAATCGGGATCACCCAGTCGGGCGAGACGGCCGACACGCTCGCCGCCATGCGGCTTGCCAAGGAGCGCGGCGCCAAGGTGCTCGCGCTCACCAACATCATGGGAAGCCAGGCCACCCGCGACGCTGACGCCGTCCTCTACACGCGGGCCGGTCTCGAGATCGGAGTGGCTGCCACCAAGACGTTCACATGCCAGGTCGCCGCGATGTACCTGATCGGCATCTGGGTCGCGCAGCAGCGCGAATCGCTTCCCGCTGAGCGCATGGCCGAGTTGATCTCAGAGCTCAAGAAGCTCCCGAACTCGATCCAGGCGACGCTCGACAAGGTCGAGGACCAGGTGAAGGCCGTCGCGAGAGCCGAGCACAAGGGACGGTTCTTCCTTTACCTGGGCCGGAACATCGGCCTGCCGGTCTGCCTCGAGGGCGCGCTGAAGATGAAGGAGATCTCGTACATCCCCTCAGACGCATATGCGGCCGGCGAGATGAAGCATGGGCCGATCGCCTTGCTCGACGAGTCGACGCCGGTGGTCTGCGTCGCCACCGACAGCCCGATCCTCGACAAGATGCTCTCCAACGTCGAGGAGGTCCGGGCGCGCGGCGCCGACGTCATCTCGATCGCCACCGAGGGCACCCCCAAGGTCGCCGAGGCTTCGGACCTCACGATCGAGGTGCCTCGGACCGACTGGATCCTCCAGCCCATCGTCGCGATCATCCCGCTTCAGCTCCTCGCCTACCATGTCGCCCGCATGCAGGGGCTGAACGTCGACCAACCGCGAAATCTTGCGAAAACCGTCACGGTCGAGTGACGAAGAGCCCCGGTTACCGTAGTCGCCATATGAAGAAGCTTCTCCTCGCCTCGACCGCTGCACTGGCCCTGGCGTTCGCCGGCTGCGGCGACGAGGACTCCGAGACCGCATCCGGGCCCGCGAGCGTGATTCCGGCGGACATGCCGCTCTACATCGAGGCGACGATCCGTCCCGAGGGCGAGCAGGCGGAGAACCTCGACGCATTCCTTGCCGAGCTCGGCGAGCTCCCGCTCGTGGGGACGGTTGCGGATCCAGGTGACCTTCTGATCGAGCAGCTCGAGTCCCAGGCCGCGTCGGCCGGCGTCGACTTCTCCTATGCGGAGGACGTCGAGCCTTGGCTGGGCGAGAAGCTGGGCTTCGGCATCTCGGAGAGCGAGGAGGGCGAGACGCGGTTCGTCCTGGCGGTCGAGACGACTGATGAGGACGCGGCGCGCGACTCGATCGAGAGCCTTCTCTCCGGGGACTCCGTGCCCTACGAGGAGGGGGAGTACGAAGGCGTGACGTACCTCTCGGCTCCGGACGACACGTATCGCCTTGGCGTTTTCGCGGGGCAGGTCGTGCTGGCCGCGCCAGATGACTTCGAAGCCTCGGTCGATGCCTCGGAAGGCGAGAGCCTGGGCTCGAGCGACAAGCTCGCCGACAGCTTCGAAGGCCTGGACGAAGGCCTCGCCTCGTTTTACTTCGACATCGGGCAGTTTGCGACCGTGGCGCCCGAGGACGCCGAGGAGATCGAACAGGTGCAGGCCGTCTTCCCCGAGATCTTCGACGGCGCCATCGCGGTGTCGGCTGGACTCTCCGCCGGGAACCAGGTCTATGTCGACTACTCGACGCCTCTCGTCGAGGGGCAGCCCGAAGTCGGCGCGAGCCCCCTTCTGGAGGCCGCAGCTGGAGACGCCCTGGGCGCCTTTGCGATCGAGGACATCGGTTCGTTCGGGCCTCCCATCGCTGATCTGTTCGAGCGCGCCAACGAGGCCGGCGCCGAGTTGGAGGACTTCCCAGCCGAAGGGCTCGACGCCGCGTTCGAGGATCAGATCGGCATCTCCCTCGATGAAGCGTCGGCTGCGATCGGCGACGCCAGCGTGTCCGTTCGCGGCGACCTGCCTGACGGGCTCGAGGTAGTTGGCGAGATCGAGGCCACAGACACCGAGGCCGCCACCGTCCTCATCGAGGCGATCGAGAAGGAGGTTGACGAGGAAGGCGGCGCGAAGATCGGCCCGCCGGTCGGCGGCTCCGACGTCGGCTTCTCGGCCCTCGACGACGGAATCGGGAAGAGCTTCGAAACCACCGGCACAACGGAGTGCACCAGCGTTGGAGATGTCGCCGAGTGCATCCCCACTGGCGGGGCCCACGCCCACCTGCCCTTCGTCAACATCGAGCTCGACGGCGACGTGATCCGCTACGGGTTCTTCGCCGACGAAGAGGCGGCCGCTGCGTCCAATCCGGACTCCGGCGGCGACTTCGGCGATACCGACGTGTTCGCAGCGGGTCAGGAGGCGGTCGGAGACGACTTCGAGTTCCTCGGCGCATTTGACCTCTCCCCGGTCCTCGACGAGCTCGTGGGCGGGCTCTCGATCGAGGACGCGCTGTTGGGCGGCTCACCAGAAGAGCTCATCGCTCCGTTCCTTGCCGACAAGCTCGGCGTCGTCGCCTTCGGCATCCGCTACTCAGACGAGGCTTCGATCCAGCGCTACGTCCTGCAGCTGGCCGAGTGACACGCGGCGCCGGCATCGACCTGATCGAAATCGAACGGATCGAGCGCGCTCTCGAGCGGCGACCCGCCCTGGCTGAGCGCATCTTCACCGAGCGGGAGCTGAAAGCAGCTAACGAGCGGCCTCGCCCCGGGCGTCATCTCGCGGCGCGCTTCGCGGCGAAGGAGGCCGCGCTCAAGGCGCTCGGGCTCGGGGGTCTCAGGCTTCACGAAGTGGAAGTCGAGGGCGGGGGAGAGAACCCCCCTTCGATCCGGCTGACCGGATCTGCCGAGCGCGAGGCCGCCAAACGGGGCATCGACCTGGATGTCTCGCTCACGCACTCGCGCGACCTCGCCGCAGCGGTCGTCATCGCCCGCCCACGCTGAAGGAACAGGCACCACGCTCGGGGACAGGCACCACGCTCGGGGTCAGACGCCACGCTCGGGGTCAGACGCCACGCACGGGGTCAGACGCCACGCGTGAGCTCTGTCCCCTCTACGCTGCGCGGGATGGCCCTTCCCGACTGGCTTGATCCACTTCACGACGCTGAGAGCATGCGTGCCGCCGACGCCGAGGCGATCGACGAGCGCGGCATTCCCTCGTTGCAGTTGATGGAGGCTGCGGGATCGGCACTTGCCGAAGCGGTACGCGACGTAGCGCTCCCCGGCCCGGTCCGCATCGTGTGCGGCAAGGGCAACAACGGGGGCGACGGCTTGGTGGCCGCGAGACTCCTGGCCGAGACCGGATTCGGGGTCGACTCACTGCTGCTTTGGCCCGCCGACGAGCTCTCGGACGATGCCGCGGAGAACCACCGCTGCCTGGACCAGCCTGCGCGCGAGATCGAGCCGGGTGAAGTTTCCGCCGCGCTCGGCGGCTCGGGCTGCGTCGTCGACGCGATCTTCGGAACCGGCTTCGATGGCGCCCCCCGCTCGCCCGCATCCGAAGCAATCGAGGCGATGAACGAGTGCGGCGCGCCCATCGTCGCTGCCGACATCGCTTCGGGCGTCGACGGCTCGACTGGCGAGGTCGAAGGGGCCGCGGTTGAAGCACAGGTCACGGTGACCTTCCACGCGGCAAAGATCGGGCACCGCCTCGCTCCCGGCAAGCGTTCGACGGGCGAGCTACGAGTCGCCGACATCGGCATCCCGGCCGATGCCGGCTCAGAACCGCCCGCGGGAGAGATCACGGGTCGCGTCCTGGATTGCCTGCCGCGCCGCGGGCCGGACTCGACCAAGTTCACGTCGGGGCAAGTGATCATGGCTGGGGGCTCGCGCGGCCTCACCGGCTCAGTCGTGCTTTCGGCAAGCGCAGCAATCCGCGCAGGCGCGGGCTATGCGACAGCCGCGGTGCCGGCCGAGCTCGAAGGGATCTTCGAGGAGAAGCTGACCGAAGTCATGACGAGGGGCTGCGCCTCTGAGGACGGCGCGTTTACAGGGGACGCCGCGGGGGAGATCCTGGAGGCTTGCGAGAAGGCATCCGCGCTGGTGCTGGGGCCGGGACTCGGTCGGTCCGAAGCCGCCCTTGCGGTCGCTCGCGATGTGGCGCGCGGCGCGCGGCTGCCGCTCGTCCTCGATGCGGACGGCCTGAATGCCCACGCGGAAGCCTTGGGGAGCCTCGCTTCGCGCGCGGCGCCGACGGTGATCACTCCCCACGCCGGCGAGTTGGGCCGCTTGCTCGGCAAGGACTCGGATGAGATCGGTGCGCACCGCCTCGCGTGCGCGCGCGAGGCGGCCGAGTTGGGCGGCTGCGTCGTCGTGCTGAAGGGCGACGACACGATCGTCGCCGCGCCCGGCGGGCCGGTGGCTGTAAGCGTCGTCTCGGCGCCCGCGCTTGCCACGGCGGGCACCGGCGACGTTCTCGCGGGCACCATCGGCGCGCTCCTCGCCCAAGGGCTCGATCCGTTCGAAGCCGCCTGCGCGGGAGTCTGGGCGAACACGAACGCCGGGATTGCCGCCGCCAAACGGGTGGGCGCGGCCGAGTCCGTGATCGCCAGCGACGTCATCGCCGCCCTGCCCTTGGGGCTCCGTCCGTGAGGCGCGCCGTCGCGCACGTCGACCTCGGCGCGATCGCGCAGAACGTCGCCCACATCTCCGGCCTACTCCAAGGCGGCGCCGAGATGTGTGCGGTCGTCAAGGCAAATGCTTACGGCCATGGGGCGTCCGAATGCGCGCAAGCCGCCCTTCGCGGAGGCGCGACATCCCTCGCGGTGGCGACGGCGGCCGAGGCCGCGGCGCTCCGCCCGGCAGTCGGCGACGTTCCGATCCTGGTCATGGGCTCGGTCGCGGGCGAGGAGATCGGCCAAGCCCTGGCGAGTCGGGGCGAGATCTCGATCTGGCGCGATGCCTCGCGCGAGCTGCTGGGCTCGGTCGCGGCAGAGCTCGGTGTCGTTCCGCGCGTGCACGTCAAGCACGATTCTGGGATGGGCCGCCTCGGGCTTCGCGAGGCATCTGAGGTCGCAGGGCTCATCGACGCGGTTGCGGCCGACGAGCGCATGGAGCTCGCAGGCGTCTGGACCCACTTCGCGACCGCCGACGACGATGAGGCGTTCATGCACGAACAGCTCGAGCGGTTCCGTGCTGTGGCGGAGCCGGCCAAGGAGCGCCACCCCGAGATCACGCTTCATGCTGCGAACAGCGCCGCCACGCTGCGCGACCCCGCAACCCACTTCGACATGGTCCGCTGCGGCGTCGCGATCTACGGCCTCGATCCCTTCGGACACGACCCGCGCGACCACGGGCTCGAGCCGGCGCTCGAGCTGCGTTCCTATGTCGCAGACGTCAAGCGATTCGAGCCGGGCGCCAGCGCGGGTTATGGGCGGACCTGGAAGACCCAGGAAGCGACCTGGGTCGCGCCGGTGCCGGTCGGCTACGGCGACGGTTGGCGCCGCGGCCTCTCCAATCGCGCCAGCGCCCTCGTCGGCGGTCAGAAGCGCCCGATCGTCGGCACGGTCTCGATGGACAACGTGACCGTCGACCTGGGCGATGAAACAGACGTTTCGGCCTTCGACGAAGTGGTGTTGATCGGCGAGAGGCCGGGCGGCCGGATCCTGGCCGAGGACCTGGCACGAGAGCTCGAGACGATCAACTACGAGGTGACGACGGGGCTCCTGCCCCGGGTCGAGCGCGAGTATGAAGGCGGACCGTGAGCGGGGTGGGGGACGCGCTCCTGAGCGCGCCAGGTGTGAGCGTTGCGCGCGATGCCGTCGACGGAGGCTGGATCGTCGGGGGCGCCGTCCGCGACGCACTGCTCGGCCGCGAGGTGATCGACATCGATCTTGCCGTCGAACCGGGGCGAGAGGAAGCCGGCGCCCGCGCCGTCGCAAAGGCGGCCGGTGCCGCCGCGTTTCAGCTTTCCGAAGAGTTCGGAACGTGGCGGGTGGAGGCCCGCGACCACTCGTGGCACTTGGACGTGACAAGGCTCAGGGCCGCGGACATCGAGGCCGATCTGCGCCTCCGAGACTTCACGATGAACGCGATCGCAGTGCCGCTGGCCGACCCCGGCGCAGCCCCGATCGATCCCACCGGCGGAGTCGCAGACGCCGAGTCCCGGGTACTCCGCGCGGCCTCGGACCGGGCGTTCGCGGACGATCCACTGCGGCTGATCCGCGCCGCGCGGATCGCGAGCGCGCTCGGGCTCGAGATTGAGCCTGGGACCCTCGACCTCGCGCGCGCCGCGGCCGACCGCGCCGCGGAGCCTGCGGGGGAGAGGCGCCTGGCGGAGCTGCGCCTGCTGATTCGCGCCGACGATCCGGTTCACGCGCTCGATCTCCTGGATCGGCTCGGGGCCACCTCCGGCGTGCTGCCGGAGCTGGAAGCGCTCCGAGGGGTCGAGCAGAATCCGAATCACCATCTGGACGTCCACGGCCACACGATCGAGGTGCTCCGCCAGCTCCTGATCGTCGAGTCGAATCTCGAGCGCTACGCCGGAGAGAGCGCCGATGCGGTGCGCTCACTCTTGGCGCAGCCGCTTGGCGACGAGTTCACCCGAGGCGACGGCCTTCGGCTCGGTGCGCTGCTTCACGACACCGGCAAGCCCGCGACAAAGGGATCTCACGGCGGCTACGTCACCTTCATCGGCCACGACTCGGTCGGGGCGGACATCGTCGACGAGTCGCTCGCGAATCTGAAAGCGAGCCGCGCGCTTCGCCGTTACGTCTCCGGGCTCACGCGCCACCACCTACACCTGGGATTCATGGTCCACGAGCGGCCCCTTCCGCGCAGGCGCCTGTTCGAGTACCTCAAGAAGTGCGGTGACGTCGCGCCCGACGTGACGCTCCTGACCGCCGCGGACCGCATGTCGGCGCGGGGCTCCGGCGCCGTCGCTGCGCCGGAGATGATCGAGGCGCATCTGGAGCTGGTTCGCGAGGTGTTGCCGGACGCGCTCACCTGGCAGCGCTCCGGGCCGCCGACGCTGCCGTTGCCAGGCGATGAGTTGGCGCGCGAGGCAGGCGTTCCAGAGGGGCCGGAGCTCGGCAACCTGATCGCCGAGCTTCAGGCGGCGCTGTTCGCAGGTGAGGTGGAGGGACGGGACGAGGTAATCGAGCACGCACGCAAGACGCTCGCGTAGGCTCCCCGGCGCATGAGCGAGACCGAAGGCGCGCACCCCGACCCCGATTGCATCTTCTGCAAGATCATCGCCGGCGAGCTACCCGGGGAGATCCTCGACGAAGACGATCACACCGTCTCGTTCATGGACATCAACCCGGCCAACCCGGGCCACGCACTGGTGATCCCGCGCGCGCACTCCAAGGACCTGCTCGAGATCTCCGACGACGACCTTGCGGCGTGCACGCTCGCCGCCCGGCGGCTTGCGCGCAGGATGAGCGAGACGATCGACCCGGACGGCTTCAACGTCCTCAACTGCTGCGGCGCGGCCGCATGGCAGACGGTCTTCCATTTCCATCTCCACGTGGTGCCGCGGAACCAGGATGACCCGCTCGAGCTGCCGTGGATCCCCCGCCCGGGCGATCCCGGGGAAATCAAGGCGACCGCCGACACGATCAGAGGAGAGGGCTGATGGCTGCGATCACGTACTCAAGAGAGGGCGACGTCGGCGTCATCACGCTGTCGAACGGCGACCTCAACTTCTTTTCCAGCGAGGCCTTCCATGAGCTGGAGGATTGCGTTGCCGAGATCGAGGGGTCCGACGTTCGCGCGGCCGTCTGGCGGGCGGAGGGCGACCTGTTCTCCGCGGGAGTCGACGTTCAGGTCTTCAAGGACGCCGCCGAGGCGGGGGAGGGCTTTCCCTCACTGGTCGGGCCGGTCCAGCGCCTCGAAGCGCTGCCCATCCCGACGCTCGCGATCTGCCACGGCCTCTGCCTCACCGCGGGGCTGGAGGTGGCGCTTGGCTGCGACATGATCTGGGCATCTGAGTCTGCCAAGTTCGGCCTGGTCGAGAAGGTCGTCGGACTCACGCCTGGCGCCGGCGGCACCCAACGCATGGCCGAGCGAGCGGGTCCTGCCAGGGCACGAGAGTTCGTGATGACCGGCCGGGTGTATGACGCCGCGACGCTCGAGCGCTGGAACGTCGTCAACAGGGTTCTTCCAGACTCAGAGATTCAGGAAAAGGGCATGGCGTTTGCCAGGGATCTCGCGGCCGGGCCGACAGTCGCCCACGCGAAGACGAAGCGGATCGTCCGTGCCTACCTCGACGGCGGCATCGACCACGCGGACGAGGTCACGCCGGGCGTCTTTGCCGAGCTCTTCGAGACCGAGGACCTAAAGAACGCGGTCGAGTCATTCCTGCGGGAAGGCCCTGGCAAGTTCACCGATTTCAAGGGCCGCTAGCCGCCCCTACGGCTAGGCTTCCCCCAGATGGGCAAAGAAGAGAAAATCGAGATGGAGGGCGAGGTCACCGAGGCCCTGCCCAACACCATGTTCAAAGTGACCCTGGACAACGACCACGAGGTCCTGGGCCACATCTCGGGCAAGATGCGCCGTCACTACATCCGCATCCTTCCCGGAGACCGCGTGAAGATCGAGCTCTCGCCGTACGACCTCGACCGCGGCCGCATCACCTACCGCTACAAGTAGCGGCTACGCCAGGGTCCAGAAGCCGTCCGCGCCCACGTGGCGCTCTTCGGCTACGCGGCCCAGAGCCTCGCGCGCATCCGGACGCGAGATGTCCATGACCGTTGCCACCTCCTGCGAGGCGAGCGGCGTGCCGGCCCAGCGCAACACCTCGGAGGCATCGTCCGGCGGATCGCGCCGCTCGAGGTCAGGCAGGAGGTTCGCGAGGATCACGTCGTACGCAGCGAAAGGCTGAAAGCCGGGGACGGACACCTTCACGGCGTCTTCCAGGCGCTCGATCTCGTAGCTCGGACAGGTGTAGCGCCGCCCGCCCGACCAGTTCGCAAGCTTGTAGTCGAGGGCGCGGGCAGCGGGCATCGGCGCGCGCGCCCTTTTCATGTCGTCGCGGAGCGCGTCCTCGGTCTCATCGGCGGCCATCCAGCGCTCGAGGTCGTCTGGATCAAGGCCGGCTGTCGCGGCTGCTGCCCGGATCAGCTCAAGGTCGTCGAGCATCCCACCGGCGAAGTAGTCGACCCTGAGACACCGAAGGAGCTGACGCTCATGCTCGGGTGAGTTGAGGCGGGCGGCGACAACGGCTCGACAGGCGTCGATGGTCGCAGACACGTCCTCGCGCTCGCGGGTGTCAATCGGCATCCCGTGGTCGCGCGAGATCTCCTTGAAGTGCTCGGCCATCTCCTCGGGCGTGAAGCCTTTCTCCCGTTGCTCCGAGCGAGTCTCGGCCAGGCCAACCAGGTTGATCCTCCACTCAAGCCCTTCTCCGTAGAGCCAGTCGAGACGCCGCCGAAACGGCTCGGCGCTGTACGCCCAGGGACATCCCGGATCGGTGTACTCGGTGATTCGAACTTCGATGACCGGCATCAGTCCGACATCCGCTCCATGCCGCGGAGCGCGAAGAACGCGAAGACGGCGATCAGCCCCGCCAGGGCGACCAAGCCCGGCCATGTCTCGCCCCAGGTGACTCCGCCGGTGACGAAACCCTGGCGCGCCATCTCCAGGACCTGGGTGACCGGGTTGATCTCGGACACCGTCTGAAGCCAGGGCTGAAGGAGCGCCTTGGGCGCATACGAGGTCGTGAACAGAACGAGGACGAACATCCCGGCCTGCATCAGCGGCGCGGCGGCCTGGGTGCGGAACTTGAGGGCGAGGGCGCATCCGTAGAGCGCCGCAGCGGTGCCCATCGCCATCACCGCCACGAACGCGATGAGGAGACCGGGTAGCCCGGGCCAGTTCGCTCCGACCGCGAAGGCGACGCAAAGCAAAACGACGGCGGGCACGAGCGCTCGCACCGACGCCGAGAAGACGAGTCCGGCGAGAAGCGCCGGCCGCGGAGCCGGCGAGGCGAGCAGCCGGTCGAACCATCCCTGCTCGATATCGCGAGCCAGGTTCACCCCGGTGGCGGCGCCAGTGAAGCCCGCTCCCTGGAGCATCGAGACCGGGATCAGGAAGCTCTGGTAGCTCTCGGTTCCGAAGCCGCGGAGGTTGGTCAGCTCACCGAACACCGCGGTGAGGCCCAAGAAGAAGATGGTGGGCGCCAGGATGCCTGGGATGGCCGCGCCGGGGACGCGCAAGAGCTCGTTGGCGGAGCGCCTGACGAGCGCGGTGACCGTCGGCCAGCCGGCCTGGATCGCGGCAGCGGTCATCCGCCGGTCCTCAGGCGGTGTCGGAGCGCGCCCGCGCTGAGCGCGAGGCTGATCGCGATGATCCCGATGATCGAGATGAAGGCCTTGACGGCGTCTGCGCCGGTGAGCGTGGAGATGACGGGATCGCGGACGCCCTCGACGATGAACGAGACCGGGTTGTACTCAGCGATCGTCGCGGCGGGCTCCTGCATCAGCTCGTAGGGAAAGAAGGCCGAGGACAGGAACAGGATCACGAAGACCAGGGGGAACAGGCCCTGGACGACAGAGGCCGATCCGGAACGGATCGCGATGGCCGCGCCGATCCCTCCGAACGCCACAGCCGACAGGGTCACGAACGCGATCATGAGGACGATCCCGAGCACACCCTCCTCGATCTGCGCGCCGAAGATCAGGCCGAGCACGATGTAGTAGACGGCCGAGAAGGCTCCGAGCGCGGCGGTTCCGGCAAGGCGGCCCAGCACCATCGAGAAGCGTGAGATGGGGGCCGCGAGGAGTCGGTCGGTAAAGCCCATCTCGATGTCGACCGCGAGCGCGATTCCGCCGCTGTTGCCGGCCAGCAGGCACGACTGGATCATCGCTCCGGCAAGCATGAAGTCCAGGAAGCCATTCACCTCGGGGAAGCCGGGCAGATCCACCGCGTTGCCCGCGCCACCGGTCTGGACTGCCAGGAGCAGCGTCGGAAAGATGATGATCGGCGCCATCAGCTGCGGGCGCCTGAAGGTCTGGCGGATCGAGCGCCTGCCAAGCGCAGCAACGACCCGAGCGTTCTGAGCGAGCGCTCCCAAGCCCTAGCTCTCGGCCGCCACGGGCTCGGCCTCGGGTGCAGCCTCCTCGTCGTCGCCTTCCAGGTGGTAGCCCGTCTTCTGGACGAACACGTCGTCGAGCGTCGGTTCCACCAGGTCGAGCCCCTCAACGGCGAGGCCCGCCTCGTCGAGGGCGCGCACGACCGGTGCAATCCCCGTCGCTCCGCCCTCGAGCTCGAGCAGGATCATGCCGTCCCTGGGAGGCAGGGGCTTGCCGAGGTTCTTGACCACCTCGCGGGCCCGCTCGACCTCGCCGTCGCAGATCGCGATCTCGACATGGGGGCGGCCGATTTCGGCCTTCAGCGCCTCCGGGGTGTCCTCGGCGACCAGGAGGCCGCCGGCGATGATGCCTACGCGGTCGGCGAGCTGGTCGGCCTCCTCCAGGTACTGCGTGGTCAAAAAGATGGTCGCGCCGTCGTCGTTCAGGGCCTGGACCTCCTCCCAGATCGCCTTTCGGCTGACCGGGTCGAGGCCGGTCGTCGGCTCGTCCAGGAAGAGGACGCGCGGCTGGTGGACCAGCGCCGACGCGAGGTCGAGCCGGCGCTTCATCCCGCCCGAGTAGGTGCCGACCCGGCGGTCGGCGGCGCCGATGAGGTCCACGCGGTTGAGAAGTGTCTCGGCGCGCGCCTCGCCCTCGGCTCTGGCCAGCCCGTGAAGCGTGGCCTGAAGGCGGATGAGCTCGCGGCCGGTCATCAAAGGGTCGAGCGCGGCTTCCTGCAGCGCCACGCCGATCGACTTGCGCACCTCGCTCGCCTCGGTGACGACGTCGTGCCCGGCCACCTTCGCGGTCCCCCCGGTGGGGCGCAGGAGCGTCGTGAGCATGCGAACGGTGGTCGTCTTGCCGGCGCCGTTCGGGCCCAGGAAGGCGTAGATCTCGCCCTCAGCGACGTCGAGATCGACTCCGCGCACGGCTTTTACGCCCTCTCCGAACTCCCGTTCCAGCCCCCGGACCTCAATCGCAGCCATTCGCGCCGAGTCTAGGGAGCGGTGGCTGCCCCGAGCGTGAGGGCTGCACGCTATGTCCCGAAAGAGATCCTTTCCTTGGGCTTCGCGGATTGCCTGGGTATCGTTTTTGACCGCAACTCAGGCCCCCGGTCGCGTGTTGCCCAAAGAGAGCCATCGTGAAGAGATCCCTCATTTCCATCATTTGCGCCCTGGTCGCGACCGCTGTGGTCGTCGCCGCAGGTGCTGCCTTCGCTGCCGGAGGCGGCGGCGGTGGAGGTACGAAGATCTTCGGCAAGGGCGACGCGAATCTCAAGCCCCAGTGCGGCCCGAAGCCGAACGACAGTTGCACGGCGATCGGATCGGGAACCGTCTTCACCAAGCAGCTCGGCGAGAAGAAGGATTCGTTCAGGGCTCCCAGCGACGGGCGCATCGTCGCCTGGGCAATCGAACTCGGGCACAAGCCCAGCAACAAGCCCCCCGGCGGAAACCCGGACGCCAAGAGCAACCTCGAGTTCTTCCAGGACCTCTTCGGCAACGAGAAGTACGGCAAGGGGCCCGTGGCGCGCCTGGCGATTCTGAAGCGGCAGGGCAGCGGGATCGAGTACAAGCTCGTCCAGCAGAGTCCCATCGTGAAGCTCTCGGGGCCCTTCTACCACAAGGACACGGTGATCACGCTCGATCAGCCGCTGCCGATCAAGAAGGGGGAGGTCGTGGGCCTGACGAGCCTCACCTGGATTCCGACGATCCGCGCCTTGGGCAATGGCCAGGGGAAGGCCACATACCGCCTCAGCTTGCCGAAGAGCTCCGACTGCAAGACGGATGCTCAGATCGGCGCGAAGCCGCAGAAGAAGGTCGGATCCGTTCGCGAGTACGGCTGCCTCTACGACAAGCGCCGCCTCTTCTACAAGGCGTGGTTCGTCCCGAACTAAAGACGCGTCGCTCAGGCCGGCTGGCCGAGCGGTTCCTGGCGCTTCCCGCAGTACGGGCAGTCGGCGACGTCGACGCCCAGCATCTGATCGCAGCGCGAGCAGAGCCGGAGGTTCTCCGGGCTGCGCAGAAGCTTCGAAGGTGAGGCGGTCGCGAGTGGCAGCGGGCGCGCGACGGGCTCCATCTCCTCGCCGGTGACCGAATCCACGTAGACGCCGCCTTCTTTGACGGGCGCGATCGCCTCGCGGCCGGATGCGGGAGCGCGAAGCCGGTATGTCTCTTCGTCTGCCATCGCGCGGAACCCTAGCCGACACCGTGGCGGTGAAGCGCCTCGGGGCCGAGCTGCGAGGGCTTCATGTAGCCGGAGAGCGCCATCGTCAGGTCCAGCTCGGCCAGGAAGCGGCGCAGCACCTCTTCGACGCCGGCCTCGCCTCCGAGGGCCAGGCCCCAGAGGTAGGGCCGGCCGAGGAGCACCGCGTCGGCTCCCAGCGCCAGGGCGCGGAACGCGTCTGCGCCTGAACGCACGCCCGAGTCGAGGAGAACCGCGAGGTCCGAGCCCACCTCGTCCGCGATCGGGGCCAAGGCGTCGATCGTCGCGATCGCGCCGTCCACCTGGCGGCCGCCGTGGTTGGAGACGACGATGCCGTCCACACCACGCTCGCGCGCCTCGGCCGCGTCGTCGGGATGGAGGATGCCCTTGATCAGGATCGGCAGCGAGGTCCAGGAGCGCAGGCGCTCCAGGTCGTCCCAGGTGAGCGAAGGGTTGACGAAGACGCCCAGGTAGTGCCCGACTGCGGCGCCGAGATCCTCCTCGGGCGTCTTCTCCAGCGCGGCGCGAAAGACCGGGTCGGAGAAGAACTGCGCGACGCCGATGCCCTTTATGAACGGCAGCTCGGCACGCTGAAGGTCGCGCGGCTTCCAGCCCGGGATGTAGTTGTCGGCGGTGACGACGATCGCGCCGCATCCGCACGCCTCCGCGCGGTCGACGAGGCTTCGAGCGACGCCCTCGTCCGACGGCCAATAGAGCTGGAACCACCGCGGCGCCTCGCCACCGGCTTCGGCAATGTCCTCCATCGGGGTATCCGACGCCGTCGAGATCACCATCGGCAGGCCAAGCGTCGCCGCGGCCTTCGCGGTCGCGCACTCGCCGTCGGGGTGGGCAATCGTCTGGACGCCGATGGGCGCCAAGGCGACCGGAGCGGGAAGCGTCTGGCCGAAGAGCTCGATCGAGAGGTCGCGCTCGGCGACGTCGCGGAGCATGCGCGGGACGATCCGGTGGCGCTCGAACGCATCGCGGTTCTCGCGATACGTGTCGCCGGTGCCGGCGGTGGCAAAGACGTAGTCGGCGGACGCCTCCGGCATCGCCTCCTCGGCCGCGGCTTCCAGGTCGGCCCACGCGACGGGAAGCTCGGGCTTCTCGCCCGCCAGCCCCTTGAGGTAGATCGCGCGGTAATGGTCGCCGTAAAGCACGCGGCGATCCTAAGGGGACAGGCACCACGCTCGGGGTCAGACGCCACGCTTGGGGTCAGACGCCACGCGTGGGCTGTGTCCCCCGATTGTCTCGTAGGGTTCGCGCCGTGAGGGTGCTGATCTTTCACGGCTACCTGCTCTCCGGTACGGGGTCGAATGTCTACAACGCCAGCCTGGCGCGGGCGATGCGCGCGATGGGCCATGAGGTTCATCTGGTTTGCCAGGACCGCGAGGCGCGCGACCAGGAGTGGGTGGACTATGCGGGTGACTGGGACTCGGGTGAGCTTCAGGTTCACGCCGCCGGACCGGAGCCCGACGGGGACGCGGGCTCGGTGACCGTGTACACGCCCGACATCGACGGCCTGCTGCCGGTGTTCGTGCCCGACCGCTACGCCGGGTTCGAGGTGAAGACCTTCTCCGAACTCACCGACTCAGAGCTCGAGGGCTACATCGAGCGGAACGCCCAAGCCGTGCGCGACGTGGTCGCGAGAGCAGGGAAGCCGGACGCGGCCCTGGCCAACCACCTCGTCACTGCTCCACTGATCCTTGAGCGCGCCGGCGTGCCCTTCGCGGTCAAGGTCCACGGTTCGGACCTCTCATACACCGTCATTCCCGATCTCGAGCGCTTTGGCCCGATGGCGCGCGACGGCGCCCGAGCGGCCCGCGGAATCCTCGTGGGCTCGAATCACATCGCCGAGCGCCTTCGCGAGGCGGTCGACGAGCCCGATGTGAACGCGAAGGTGAGACCCGGGCCGCCCGGCGTGGACACCGACCTCTTCGCCGCGATCCCGCGAGAGGACGGTCCCGGGCGCCTTCGCGATCTGGCCGACGAACTGGAGCGCGGGGAGGAAGCCGTCGCCGCCGAGAGCTCCTGGTCGCGAAATCGCGCCGAAGCGGCGAGCGCAGTCCGCTGGCTCTCGGAAACCGAGGGGCCCCGGGTCGTCTTCGTCGGCAAGCTGATCGTGTCGAAGGGCGTCGACCTGCTGGTCGCGGCCTGGCCGCTCGTCCACACCCGCTATCCCGACGCGCGCCTGGTCCTTTGCGGCTTCGGCGCCTACCGCGAGGGGATAGAGAACCTGATCACCGCGCTCGGCGAGGGAGACATCGAGGGCGCACACGGGATCGCTCTCCGCGGCCGGGCACTCGAGGGCGGGGACATGAAGCCGCTCGAGTACCTCGCCGGGTTTCTGGCGGACCCGCCGGCGAAGTACGCGATTGCGGCGCGAGAAGCCGCGGGGTCGATCGTGCTCAGCGGCCGGCTCGAGCACTCGGAAGTCGGGCAACTCGTGCCCGCATGCGATGCGCTCGTGTTCCCTTCGACCCATCCCGAGGCTTTCGGCATGGTCGCGGCGGAAGCTGCATCGGCCGGTGTCCTGCCGGTTTCGGCGGCCCACTCGGGGGCCTACGAGGTCAGCCGCGCGCTGATGGACGGCCTGCCCGACGAGGCTGCCGGCTTGGTCTCGTTCCGCCTTGGACCGGGTGCGATCGAGTCGATCGCGGCCCGCCTCAACATCTGGTTCGACCTCGACCCCCACGAGCAGCGCATGACCCGAATGGCTCTCCGCGACACCGCCAAGCGCCTCTGGAGCTGGGAACGAGTCGCGAAAGAGGTTTTTGTGGCAAGCGGCGCCGGTCTCTCTGAATAGAATGCCGCTCGGTGACTCGGGCCACCTATATGAAGCTGATCGGGCTGATGCTCGTCCTCACGGTCGTGCAGTCCGTGATCATGCTGATCCCCGACTGGAACGGCATGCAGGGGTCGGCCGAGGCCGACGAGATCGACCTGCTCCTGGACGTGATGATCGTGCTCAGCTGCTTCGTCTTCGCGATCGTCATAGTGATGCTCGGCTACTGCATCTACAAGTACCGTGCGAAGCCCGGCGACGAGTCTGACGGCAAGCCGATCCACGGCAACACCAGGCTCGAGATCGCCTGGACGGTCATCCCCACGGTCATCGTGCTGTTCGCTGCGGGTTATTCGTGGACGATCCTCGATGACATCGAGGCCGAGGCGTCGGACCAGATGGAGGTGAACGTCACCGCGCAGCAGTTCAAGTGGACGTTCGAGTACCCGGAGACGGGAGTGGTCTCGGACGAGTTCCATGTCCCGTCCGGTAGGCAGCTCGAGCTTCACCTCACGGCACTCGAGGTCCTTCACTCATTCTGGGTGCCCGAGTGGCGCATCAAGCGCGACCTGGTGCCGATCGCTGATGGGAACCCGTCAGACGTGGACAACATCGTCAGGGTCACGCCCGACGTCGAGGGCGAGTACGCATTGATCTGTACCGAGTACTGCGGGTGGGGCCACGCGACCATGCGGGCGCACGTGGTCGTGGAGTCCCAGGAAGAGTTTGATGCTTGGATGGCGGAGCAGGAGGAAGAGCAGGCGGGCACTCCGGCCGAGGGAGCCGCTGACGAAGAAGCAGCCGTCGATGACGAGGGAGCGAGCGACGAATGAACATCCTCTGGCGTAACCCGGGCATGATCCGCGCGCTCTTCGGCTTCGTGGTCGGCGGCGCGCTCGGCTTCGGCCTCGTCGTCGCGCTCCGCGCGATCTCCGGCCTCGAGATCTACCAAACGGAACAGACCGGCTACCCGCACGTCGTCGTGCCGGCGATCACGGCGCCGCTGGGCTTCCTGGTCGGCATGGGCTGCTTCTCCTACTGGTTCCGCTGGGCCGGCGGCGCGCCGACGATCCCCGAGGATCACTCGCAGCACGGTGCGAAGAGCTGGAAGGACTACTTCCGCTTCAACACCGATCACAAGGTGATCGGCATCCAGTACATCTGCACCACCTTCTTCTTCTTCATCGTCGGCGGGCTCGCGGCCATGACCGTCCGCGCCGAGCTCGCGCAGCCGGGCACGCAGATCGTCGATCCGGGCTTCTATGGCGGCCTGTTCTCCACGCATGCCGCATTCATGATCTTCCTGTTCATCATTCCCGTCTTCGCGGGAATCGCGAACTACGTCCTGCCGCTGATGATCGGCGCGCCGGACATGGCTTTCCCGCGCCTGAACGCTCTCTCGTTCTGGATGCTTCCGATGGCGGGCCTTTTGTTCCTGGCGTCCTACTTCGTGCCCGGCGGCGCCTTCGACGCGGGATGGACCGGCTACGCGCCGCTCTCGACCGGAGCCCCGTTAGGCCAGTCCTTCTTCAACCTGGGGGTCCAGTTCGCGGGGGCGTCGTCGGTGGCGACCGCCCTGAACTTCCTCGTGACGATCATCACTATGCGCGCGCCCGGAATGACCTTCTGGCGGATGCCGCTCCTGGTATGGGCGAACCTCTCGACCTCGCTCCTGGTTGTGGCGGCCACGCCGTTCATCGCGGGCGTCCAGTTCATGGTCCTCTTCGACCGAGCCCTCCACACGAACTTCTTCAACGAGGCGGCCGGCGGCGACGTCCTGAGCTACCAGCACATCTTCTGGTTCTACTCCCACCCGGCCGTCTACATCATGATGCTGCCCGGGTTCGGGATCATCTCCGAGGTCTTATCCACGCACGCCCGTAAACCGATCTTCGGCTACCGCCTCATGGCGCTCGCGCTGATCGGGATCGTGGTCCTTTCCTACACCGTGTGGGCGCACCACATGTTCGTCTCGGGCATGTTCAGCTGGCTGCGCGTGCCGATGATGATCACGACGCTCCTGATCGCGGTACCGACCGGAATCAAGGTGTTCTCGTGGTTAGCGACGCTGTTCGATTCGGTGCTCCACCTGAAATCGACGGCCATGCTGTTCTCCCTGGGATTCATCGTGACCTTCGTCATCGGCGGGATCTCCGGCGTGATGCTGGGCATGGTGCCTTTGGACATCCACATGTCGGACACCTACTTCATCGTGGCCCACATCCATTTCGTGCTCTTCGGCGGGTCGGTCTTCACGATCTTCGCCGGGATCTATCACTGGTTCCCGAAGATGACCGGGCGCATGTACGACGAGCGCCTCGGGCGAGCGCACTTCTGGCTCACCCTGGTCGGAATGCTCGGCACCTTCGTGCCCATGCACTGGATCGGCCTGGAGGGCATGCCGCGCCGCGTGGCCGACTATGCCGATCAGTTCGCCCAGTGGAACCTCGTGATCACGATCTTCTCGTTCATCCTGGGCGCTGCGCAGCTGATCTTCATCTACAACGTCGTGGTCAGCTGGAAGTGGGGCCCGAAGGCGGGCGACAACCCATGGCGCGCCAAGACGATCGAGTGGCTGGTCTCGTCCCCGCCGCCGGTCTACAACTTCACGGAGATTCCGCGCGTCGTCGGCGGGCCGTACGAGTTCGGCGTTCCCGGCGCCCGCCACGCGATCATGCATGGCGAGGAGGGCCACGAGGTCGCCGAGCCCGAGCCGGCAACGGTGGGCACGACCTCAGGCGCTACCACGACGTGACCGACGTCGCGCACAACGGCGCCGAAGCCCCTGCCCCGGATGTCTCCGGCGGCACCGTTCTCGTCTTCTTGAACGAGGTCGCGGGAGGCCGCAAGCTCCTCAACCAGGTCCGTGAGCGCATCGAGGCGGGCGCCGAGCGCATCGCCATCGCAGCGCCGCAGAACCAGCCGGTCGCCGGGCAGATCGTCGACCGAGCCGAGCTCTCCGATGCGGCCCGCAGCCGCGTCGAGGTGACCCAGTCGGTCTTTGCCGAGTTCGGGATCGAGGCCGAGGGCGCAGTGATGGACCCGGACCCACTTCTGGGGCTCGACGACGCGATCCGCGCATTCGACCCGGCAGAGGTGCTCCTGTCGTGTCTTTCCGAGTCGCGCTACGGCCTGATGCGCCGCGACCTCGTCGAGTGGGCGCAAGGCACTTTCGAGGTGCCGATCACTCATGTGCCCGTCCGCATCGACGACGACGCGATCCGCTGGGACGTCACGCACACGCTCGTCGTGGCCACGCAGACCGTGGCCTCTCAAGACCTGCTCGGCCGCCTCAAGTCGCGCGCCGAGGAGAGCCCGCACCGCTACACCTTCATCTGCCCCCGCTCGGGACAGCTCTCGCGCGAAGAGGTCTGCGAGCGCCTCGCCCGCACCCTCGCCGAGATGTACCGCTCAGACATCGACGCCACGGGCCAGCCGATGAGCCCGGCGCCGTTCGCCGCGGTCCAGAACGCAATCGAGCATTATCGCGTCGACGAGATCCTGATCTCGACCCTGGCCGGCGAGCAGTCCGTCTGGCTCGACGAGGGCCTCATCGACCGCGTCCAGGACATCACAGACAAGCCGGTCGAGCACGTCGAGGCGGGTGGCGACGTCGCGCCGCAAGCGGTACCGGATGCCGAGGCCTCCGTCGCGCCGGGTGAAGAGCAGGAAGAGGGCGTCGCCATCGGCGACACCGCCGGAGAGGCTCATTAGGGTGGTCATCTAGATGGAATCCGCTTCGATCTCAGCAGGCTCACACGCTCACGAGCACCACGGCCCTCCCGAGGCTCACCAGAGCTCGCGGATCGACCGTCAGACGCTCGGCATTCTCCTCTTCATCGTCTCGGAGATCATGCTCTTCGGGGCGTTCTTCGCCTCGTACTTCTTCATCCGCGTCGTCGCCAACCAGGGGGCCTGGCCGCCCGAGCCGTACGAGCTTCCGGTCTCGGTCGCGTTCGTCAACACGCTGATCCTGATCTCCTCGAGCTTCACCGTCCACCTCGCGCTCGAGGGCGCCAAGAAGGGCAACCGCCGCGCGATGCAGATGGGCCTGACCGCCACGTGGCTCCTGGGTGCGACCTTCCTCTTCATCCAGATCAACGAGTACGTGCACATCGGCTTCTCGGCCCGCGACGGCGCCTTCGGCTCGATCTTCTACGGTCTCACCGGCCTCCACGGCGCCCACGTCTTCGTCGGGCTCGTGCTGCTGACGTTCGCGAACATCCGCGCGTACAAGGGGCACTTCGGCACCGCTGCCAAGGACCACCTGGGCGTCGAGGTTCCAGGCATCTACTGGCACTTCGTCGATGTGATGTGGATAGTCGTGTTCGTAACGGTTTACATCCTCTAGCTCCCCTGTCAAGGTGAGCTTGTGAAGATCACCGAGGATCAGATGTTCAGGGTCGTTGTGATCGTCGGGATCGCGATGATTCCCGTGATCCTCTTGGCCTTGGTGATCGACCCGCTCGCGGGCGCGATCCTGTTCGGCATCGAGATCGGTGCCGGGATCGGCTACCTCTACCAGCGCTGGCGCGCCGTCGAACCTCGCGACGCCGAGGTTGCGCCTGTGCCGGACGACGGCGTCCACCGCGTCCTGGTGGTCGCCAACGAGACCGTGGGCGGCCGAGCGCTCCTTCAGGAGCTCAAGACCCGCCTGGAGGGGGAGGAGAGCTCTCAGCTCCTAGTCGTCTGTCCGCCGCTTGCGGGCTCTGCGGCGGAGCATTGGTCCTCGGACATCGACGGCTACATCCCGGAGGCCAGAGAGCGCCTGGAGGCGTCTGTGGCGGCCATGCGAGCGGCCGGGCTTCCGGCGTCGGGGCGCCTCGGCGACCACCATGATCCCAATCAGGCGATCGAGGACGCGTTGAAGGAGTTTCCCGCCGACGAGGTCGTGATTTCGACCCATCCGCCCGATCGGTCGCGCTGGCTCGAGTCAGGCGTGATCGAGAAGGCGCGCGCTGAACTGCCGCGGCCGGTCACCCATGTCGTCGTTGACCTCGAGAATGAGTAACGCCTTGCGGCGCTAGGCGTCAGGAGCCCGTGCAGACGTCGGGGATCTGGGACGCGTCGCCCTTTGCCCCGACCGAGTCGACCAGGTACTCGACCAGGTCCACGAAGTTCTCCTGGGGGACCGTGTTGCAGTCGAAGACGGGCATGATCCCGGCCTCGAATCCGGAAGAGATCTCCGCTTCGGGGTCGCGAATCGATTCCGCGATCATGTCGGCGTCCTGACTTGGGAGAACCTCGTCGAGGTTGGGGCCGACTCCGCCGGTGGTACCGGCAGCTTCGAGCTGATGGCAGCCGCCGCAACTGGAGGTGAAGATGTCCTGGCCGTCGCCCAGCGGCGGCGGCTCGATCCCCTCGACGCCGGCGACGCTGGCCACATACGCGGCGACGTCCTTGGCATCGGATCCGGTGAAGATGTCGGCGGGCATGTAGGTCTGGTTGTAGTCCAGGTCGCCTTCGTCCACGGGACGGGGATGTGCGATCTGGTCCTCGACGACGCCTTCGATCGTGTCCTGGTCCATGCCCACGGCGCGGGCCTGGGAAAACGCGGAGTCGAGATTGGGACCGATATCCGCGCCGGTGCGCGCTTCGGTGAGGGCGTGGCAGGTGCCGCAGCCGTTCACGAAGAGATCGCGGCCGCGATCGAGGTCGGCCTCTTCCTGCGTGTCGCAGCCAGCCGCGAGCGCTCCCGCAACGAGGACGAGCGAAGTGACGATGACCGCCTTCCCGCGGGCGACTGACACGAGGCCTGGCACGCGCGCAATCCTATCTGGCGAAGCGGCATCTGATCGCGCACTTACGCACGAATTTCGCCGCTTGGGTATGTTTCGAGCGGATTCGCACTAACGACGCCGAAAAGGAGCTGGGCCAAAGCAGATGGAGGTCAGGGACGGGATGTCTGGAGTGGTCTTGACCATTGGGCCGGGACACACGCTGCGCGAGGCCGCTCAGAAGATGAGCGAGCGCGAAGTTGGAGCCGCTGTCGTGATCGACGAGGAGCTGCCTGCGCCGGGCGTCCTTTCCGAGCGCGACATCCTGATCTCGCTCGGCGACGGCCAGGATCCCGACTCCGAGCGCGTCGGGGACCATTTCTCCGACACGATCATCTCGGCCTCTCCCGACTGGAGCCTCGAGCGTGCGGCGATGGAGATGTCCCGCCGCCACATCCGCCATCTCGTGGTGGTCGAGGGCGGCGAGCTGGTGGGGGTGCTCTCGATGCGCGACATCATGCGCGTCTGGACATCCGACGGCGCGACGTCGTCGATGACTTCACCTGAGTCGGAAGCCTCCCACGCCTAGAGAGGCGCCGCTCGGCTTACGAGCTGGGCTCTGAAGTCTTGCGCGAGACGGCCGGAAGGACCGCCGTGGTTAGGTGCTGGCGGCGCGGCAGGCGCGCAACGCTGTCCCCCGTGCCGCGGAGCATTCTGACCGCGGCCACGATCGCAACGACCGCTCCGATGGCGCCGTAGGGCCACCAGACGAAAATGCCTGCGATCACGAGCCCGAGGCCGGCCGCGAGGATCGCGGGGTCCCAAGAGGGCTCCGGCACGTAGACGAGCTCAGTCGGCTGAGGATCTTCTTCGGCCATCGCTATGCGAGGTAGTAGGTCGCGAAGATGAAGGCGAGGGCAAAGACCCCGATCGCGATCGAGGCAGCGAAGAAGCCGGTCCTCAAGTTCTTGTCAGCCTGGCGCCGATCCATGCGTGCGAGAACTCTATACGGCCCGGTCGATGGCCATTGCAGTGAAGAGCAGGGCGAGGTAGGCGAGCGACGACAGGTAGAGGCGAAGCGCCGCCGGGCGCGAAGGGGCGCGCGCGAGCCTGATCGCGAGGATGAGGAAGATGCCGCCCAGGATGAGCGCTGCCGCGAGATAGAACCCGCCGAACAATCCGGTTGCGACCGGTGCGATCGTGAGCGCGACCAGGAGAACCGCGTAGATCACGATCTGCCGTCGTGTCGACTCCTCGCCGCGCACGACGGGCATCATCGGCACGCCGGTGCGCGCGTAGTCGTCCTTGATGAGCAGCGACAGCGCCCAGAAGTGAGGCGGTGTCCACATGAAGACGATCGCGAAGGGGTACAGCGAGTCGAGGGTCAGGCTGCCCGTGGCGGCGGCCCAGCCGACCAGCGGCGGCACCGCGCCCGCGGCGCCGCCGATGACGATGTTCTGCGGCGTCAGAGGCTTCAACCACATCGTGTAGACGAACACGTAGCCCAGGAGGCCCGCCATCGCGAGGACCGCGGAGAGCAAGTTCACCGTCAGGGCGAGCTGAACGAACGCCAGGGCGCCCAGGATGATCCCGAAGATCAAGCCATGGACCGGCTCGATCCGGCCTGAGACGAGTGGACGTGAGCGCGTGCGCGCCATGCGCGCGTCGCGATCGCGGTCGAGGTAGTGGTTGATCGCGCCGGCACCACCGGCGGCCAGGTAGCCGCCGAGCATCGTCCACAGCACGGTCGAGAGCGCGAGGCCCTCGGGCATCGCGACGACCATCGTCGCGACCGTGGTGACGAGGAGGAGCGAGATGATGCGCGGCTTCGTGAGCGCGATGTAGTCGCGGACGTGCGCGAGGAACGTCGGGCGCGCGTCGGCGCCGTAGCGATCGACCAGGCCCGCGTCGCGTGTCGCTGTCGCAGATTCCATCAGGCCGGTGCCGCCCCGGTGCCGTCCGCGCGCGACGACGTATTAGCGCTCTGTGAGGTACCCGGTAGCGGGCGGGGGGCCGGGATTCGCATCAACGTGGTGTTGGCGTAGACGATCGTTGCCCAGATCGCGGTGCCCAAGCTCAGGTGCGCGAGGATCAGACCGGCGTGCTTGCCGAACCAGACGTTTGCGGCGCCCAGGAGGATCTGCCCAGCCACGAGGCCGCCAACGGCCACGAACGATCGGCTCGGCGCCCGCTGGCGGATCGCTACGGCGACGAGGGCGAGGACCGCAAGCGCGGTCAAGTACATGAAGAGCCGGTGCATGAGCTGGATGTCGATGAGACGGTCCACGCCGAAAGGCATGAACTTGTCCACGCAGCCCGGAAACTGCTCGCCACAGGCCGTGTGCGCGCCCAGAACGGGCTCGGTGGGCGTGCCCTCACCCTCGGTGCCCGCGACCAAGCCGCCGGCGACGATCGTCGCCAGGATGAGCACGGCTGCCACGACGGAGAGCGAACGCAGCAGGCTGGTGCCGCTGGCCGGCTTCGGCTCGGGAGACGAGGCGAGACGCCTGAGGGCGAACAGGGATCCCAGGAAGATCATTGCGAGGCCGAGGTGTGCGGCCACGAGGTATTCGTGGAGGCCCTCCTCGACGGTGATGCCGCCAAGGCCGGCCTGCGCCAGGACCAGGACGCCCGCTGTTGCCGAGAGGCCGACGATCCACCGGTACTCGCGGAGCCTGCGCCATGCGCGCCAGGCGACCAGCAGCATAAGGACGGAGACGATGCCCGCGGCGATCCGGTGGGAGTACTCGATCATCGATTCGGCCGAGTTGGCCGGGATCACCCCGCCTTCGCACAGAGGCCATCCGTGCGTGCCTGAGCCCTCCGGGCCGCAACCGAGCCCGGAGTCGGAGACCCGCACGATTCCGCCGATGAGGATCAGGACAAAGGTGGCGACGATCGTGGCGGTGACGAGGCGCTTGAAGCGCCCCAGCTCAGCGGCCGAATCCATCGCTCTCAGGATACGGGCGAGGTCTCGCCGCTCTCGGAGCTGTCGTCATCCGAGTCGTCATCTGCGGTATCCGAATCGTCTTCCGCGGTCTCAGGCTCTTCGCTTGCCTCGTCTGTCTCGGCGGGCGCTTCCTCGGAGACGATGTCCTCGGAGTCGGCCGTGGGCGCGTCCTGCTCGGCCGCTTCCTCGGAGAGCCCGGCCTCGTCACCCGGATCGGGGACACCCACCTCGGGCGGCGCAGACGGCTCGAGAGGCTCGGGCGGCACGAAGGTCGCCTCGCGCTCGCGGATCGCCTCGCGGATGTCTCGGAGCGGCTCGGCCGAGCGCACGTCCGGGACGGCATCGAAGTTGTGCGCCGGCGGGGGTGAGAGGGCGAACCACTCGAGTGTGGAGCCGCGCCACGGATCGTGGCCAACGGGGGTGCCGCCGCCGTACGAGCGAACGAGATTCACCAGCTCGATGGCGATGCCGATGAAGAGGAAGAAGGAGGCGATCGAGGCGATCAGGTTGAGGGTCGAGACGCCGTCGTCCGAGTAGTAGCGGAAGGCGTCGACCGGTTGCCCGGCAAGGCCCGCGAAGAACATCGCGAAGCCGTAGACGAGGGCGCTTGCGAGGATGAGCCCGGCGGCTGCTTTGGCGGGCCCCTCGTGCACCGCGCGGCCCGTGACCTTGGGCAGCCAGTAGTGAAGCGCGGCGAACATCGCGAGGACGAACCCGGTGATGACCAGGATCGTGTCCTGCTGAGCGGCGACCGTGTTCTCGAGCAGAAGGCCGGAGGCGACGATCGAGGTCACGAGCTGGCCTCCAAGCCCGAACACGAGCGCCACGGCGGCGGTGATGGCCAGGACCAGCGGGGCGCGGGTGGAGACCGCGCCGTCCCACATCGTCAGTGTCCAGACGACGTAGAGCAGGCCGATCGGAACGAGAAGCAGAACCGCGATGAGCATGGTGAAGAATGCGAAGCCTTCGGCGAGAGGGCTCGCGTAGAGGTTCTGCATCCATGCGAGGGTTCCCAGGACGCCGATAGCGGTCAGCGACCACCTCACCGCTGAGTGGCTGAAGAGCGGCTTGCGCGAAAGGGTCGGGATGATCTCGGAGATCACCGCGAAAGCGGCGACGAGCATGACCGCGTGGATGCCGGTGAAGTAGAGCCAGCTCAGGTGGGTGAACAGCATCGGCTCGCCGCCCTGGCCGGCGTCGAAGAAGACTCCGTCGGACGAGCGGTCGATCGCCAGCATCACGAGCGCCGCCACCATCGCGGCCCCGGTCACGAGGACGATGTAGGAGATGACGCGGGCGGCCGATGCGAGCACGGGAGCGCGGCGCCACGCCATGCCCGGCGCACGCATGTTCTTGAGCGTCGCAATCATGTTGATGGCCCAGCAGATGAAGCCCAGGGTCGCCAGGGCAACGCCGCCGATCCACGCGTCGACGCCTCCCGATGGAGAGAACACGTCGTCGGATAGGGGCGGCAGCGGCGAGAGGCCCGTCTCGGGAGCGAGGTACAGGAAGCTCGTGAAGAAGATGAGCGTGCCGATCGCGTAGAGCCAGTACGCGACCTGGTTGAGGCGGGGGAGGGCAACACCTCGGGCGCCAATCTGAAGCGGGACGATGTAGCCCAGCAGGCCGAGCACGAAGGGAACCCCGAACAGGACCGTGAGCGAGGTCATCGCGAGCGTCGACATCTGGCTGAAGATGTCCGGGCGCAGGATGGTGGAGTCGGGGACGATCAGGTGCACCCGCGTCAGCGCGAAAGCAAGGGCGGCGATGATGAGGAAGCTCAGCGACGTCCCCATGAAGAGCTTCGCGACGACCTTGTGGTCGGCGCTCGTCGCGGCGGTGGTCCAGCCCTCGCGCCACGCTGGGACCCGGCGCGTGACGACCTCGGGCCGGCGGTCAGCGATGGTCGGCGGCGGGGTCATTCGCCGGGGTCCTCAGCGCCGGTTTCGTCGTCAGCGGTCGAGGTTTCTGCCTCGGACTCATCGGTGGCAGCCGTCTCGTCGGAGTCCTCGGCCGCGTTCTCGGTCTCGGCCGCTTCTCGCACCGCCGCCTGGCCTTCCTGGAGGTCGGCGCTGAGAGTCTCGATGTAGTCCGCGTACTCGTCGGCCGAAACGACCCTCACGTTCGCTCGCATGACCGGATAGCCGGCGGCACCGGAGAAGACGGTTGAGCGACCGCGGTAGAGACCTTCCTCGTCAGCGATGAACGAGGTCTCCTGGATCTCGCCCGGGACCGCCCAGACCTGCGGCCCCAGTGCGGGGACGTACCACGTGTGAAGCACGTCGGTGGAGTCGATGTTGAGGTGTACGAGGGTGTCCACCGGGACGACGAGCTCGCCGTAGCTGAAGATGGTTGCGATGCCCTCGGAGAAGCTGCCCTCGACCTGCTCCGGATACTCGAAGCGCCAGAGCCACTGCTGAGCGATCGCGTCGATCTCGATCTCCTCGGCGCCTTCCTCGGCCGTGGCCTCCTTGACGCCGTTCGATACGACGACCCCGAAGATGAAGATGGCGATGCTGAGCGCGGCGAAGCCCCCGGCGACCTTGGCGATCACTCCACGGCCGGCCGTCAGGTGACGCGGCTCGTCGGCGGGGCCGGAGCTGCGAAAGCGGCGCACGGCGACCAGAAGGCCGCCGATCAGGCCGACACCGATCAGGGTCGCGACGACGAGCATCACCCAGTAGGCGGTCCGCATGTCCTCGGCGTTCGGCGAGTGCGCAGCGTCGGGCGCGATGGCCGCATTTGCGGGTTGCGCCAGCGCCAGCGCCAGCAGCGCTGAGAGGCTCAGAAAGACAAGACGAGACGTGGGCGACCTCACGAGCGCAGCATTCTAATCCGAAGGGGCGGCGCACTCGCCATCCGGCCGCTTCGAAGGTGCCTCCGCTTCTTATACTCGCGCCCCCTTGCCCGGGTTTTCGCGTCCATCCCGCCGCCCCAGTCCCGCGCTTCGAACCGCCCTCCGGGGCGGTGCCGCGGTGGCGATCGCCGCTGCGATCGTCGTCCCGCCCCTTCGCAAGCGCCTGCGGATGCGGCCCGCCGCGACCGTCGCCATCTCGGCCGCGGGGCCGACGGCGATCGCGGTGCTCTGGCCGCGGAGCCGCGCGCGCGACGTCGCGATGTACGCCCTTCAGATGTGGGGGTTCGTGATGGCGCACGAGTTGCCCTACGACGATCCCGAGGCGCTCCGGAGCCGTCTCAAGATCGATTACCCCATCCGGGCCGACCGGCTGATGGGCGGGGGAGAGCTGCCCAACACCCGGCTCCAGAAGGCGCTTGCGAACCCGGCGGAGCCGAACGCCCTCGACCACGTGCTCACGGTCGCCCACTGGGCATGGTTCCTCGTCCCCCACCTGACGGTGGCCTACATCCTCGTCCGCGACGACGAGCGGCCGGAGGGCGACCATCGATTCCCACGCGCTGCGCGCCAGATGTCCGCCACATATGACCTGGGCGCTGCCGCCTACTGGGCGCTACCCACCGCGCCACCGTGGTGGGCGGCGGAGAACGGGCATCTCTCGGAGCCCGTGCGCCGCTTGATGATCAACGTGGGCGAGAGCGTGTGGGGCCGCGCG
Organism: uncultured bacterium; assembly: GCA_963772035.1. Taxonomy (GTDB): domain Bacteria; phylum Actinomycetota; class Thermoleophilia; order Solirubrobacterales; family 70-9; genus JALZKA01. The sequence goes on along the minus strand of CAVYVT010000005.1, from coordinate 473,480 downwards.
TGGCCCAAGCTCTACGACTCGTTCAACGGCAACCCCTGGGCCGCGTTCCCCTCGCTTCACTTCGCCTCCTCCTTGATGGGGGCCCTGCTCCTTCGCGAGACGGGACCGAAGGCGGGTGCGATCGGTGGCGCCTACGCTGCCGTGCTGGGCTTCGCGCTCGTCTATCTGGGCGAGCACTACGTGACCGATCTCGTCGCCGGTGCCGCGTTGGTCGCGGTCGTCCGTTTGGGCGACCCCGTCGCCGAGCCGGTCATGGACGAGGTTCGCGCGGGGCTCCATCGCCTGCAACAGATCGCCGGCTGAAGGCGGGCGGTCGTTCGCGCCACCGTCCCTGCGAATATGGGCGCCGGGATGTCTGAGCGCACCGAAGCCAACGGGGGGCTTGGCTCTACCTCACGAGACGAGCCGATCGCCGGCGACCCCGAAGACGAGGACGAGGAAGAGCCCAGGTTCTTTCAGGATCCGAAGAGCATCCTGATCACGATCGGATCGGTCATCGTCCTGGTCGGGGCGATCTATTTCCTCTTTCCGGCGATCGTGGGCGTCGAGGACGGCCTGGCGAAGCTCGACGAAGGGGAGCCCGTCTGGATCGGCATCGCGGTGGCCTTCTGCTTCGTCATGTTCCTGGCGCAGATCGCGATGTTCAAGGGGGTTGTCGGCGGGGACGTCCTGCGCCTGACCTGGCCCGAGAGCTACCAGATCAACATGGCCAGCCTGGCGGCGTCCCGGCTTTTTTCGGCCGGCGGCGCCGGGGGGATCATCCTCACCTACTGGGCCTTGCGAAAGGCCGGCATGCCGCGCCAGCAGTCCGCGGCGCGGATGGTCGCGTTCCTGATCATCATGTACACGGTCTACCTCCTCGCGCTCGTCCTCGGGGGGATCCTGCTTCGCACCGGCGTCCTTGCCGGCGCCAACCCACCCGGCCTCACGATCGTCCCGGCGGCGATCGCGGGTGGAATCCTGGTCCTGGTCCTTCTCGTCGCGCTCGTTCCCGGCGACCTTCAGCGCCGCATGGCCCGCTCGAGCTCGGACACCTGGTACGGCCGTCTGTCAGTCCGTTTGGCGACTGTCCCAGCAACCGTTTCCACGTCAGCCCGGATGGCCTTCGCGATCATCAAGACGCCCCGGCGCGGATGGCTCGCGATCGCAGGCGCCATCGGCTTCTGGGGAGCGAACATCGCGATCATGTGGGCGAGCTTCGAGGCGTTCGGCCTCGACGTCTCAGGGGCGGTGGTCGTTCAGGGCTTCTTCGTCGGGATGGCCGCGAATCTCATCCCAGGCGCGCCTGGAGGGGTGGGCGCGGTCGATGCGGGCATGATCGGCACCTATGTCCTCTTCGGCCTTGACGGCAGCTCGGTTTTCGCTGCCGTGCTCATGTACCGCTTCATTGCCTTCTGGCTCCCGCTCCCGCCCGGGGTCATCGCCTTCTTCCAGCTCCGGCGCACCATCAAGCGCTGGGAGGATGATGACGAGTGCCCGAAGGACCGGGCCGACGGCAGGGGGGGCCTTCCACAGGAGCAGGAGCTCCTTGCCTCGGCCAATGCTTCAAAAAGTGAAGTATCATCATGGGTAGAGAAATGAGAGCCAAGGAGACGAGCTGATGGCCGAAGAGAACGGCGAAAAGAAGACCGAGAACGTGATCATCCTGGGCGGCGGCCCGGCTGGCTACACGGCCGCTCTCTATGCATCACGCGCCAACCTCGAGCCGCTCGTGATCGAGGGCTTCCAGTGGGGCGGACAGCTTCAGAACACGACCGACGTCGAGAACTACCCGGGCTACCCGGACGGCATCATGGGGCCCGAGATGATGAACCAGTTCCGCGCCCAGGCCGAGCGCTTCGGGACGCGCTTCGTCACCGACGACGCCGACCGGGTCGAGCTCTCCGACGGCGGCCTGCAGAAGGTCTTCCTCGGCGACGAGGAGTACGTCGGCAAGACGATCATTCTCGCGATGGGCGCCGAGCCTCGCAGGCTCGGCCTGCCGGGCGAAATGGAGCTCTCCGGCCGCGGGGTATCGACCTGCGGCGTCTGCGACGGCGCCTTCTTCAAGGACGAGGAGGTCATGGTCATCGGCGGTGGCGACTCGGCAATGGAGGACGCGATGTTCATCGCCAAGTACGCATCGAAGCTCACGATCGTCCACCGCCGCGACGAGTTCCGCGCCTCGAAGATCATGTTCGAGCGCGCGCGGGACACCGAGAACATCGAGCTGAAGACGCCCTTCGTTCCCGAGGAGTTCATCGCGGGCGAGGACGGCAAGCTCCGCGCGGTTCGCCTCAGGCACGCAGACACCGGCGAGACAGAGGAGATGGAGGTCGGCGGCGCGTTCGTCGCCATCGGCCACATCCCGCGCTCTGAGCTGGTCGCCGACCAGGTTGCGACCGACGAGGACGGCTATGTCCGGACCGACGCCAAGTCCACCCGCACGGACCTGGCCGGCGTCTTCGCCATCGGCGACCTCGTCGACCACACCTACCGCCAGGCGGTCACCGCCGCCGGCACCGGCTGCATGGGCGCCCTCGACGCCGAGTGGTACCTGCGTGACACCCCGCCCAATCCGGAGGCCCACTGGGGCGCCGATCCGGGCGAGGTCGCGGAAGCTACGGCGTAGGGGGCGGCGCGCAGGACTCGTCGAGCACCGCGACCTCGTGGCCGTCTCGTGACGCTTGCTTCGGGTTGAAGCGGATCGCCGCCGACTGGACGTTGTTGTCCTCGCCGCCGGTCGCGATCTCCGCCAATCGGTCCTTGGGGTCCGCTCGCGTCACCAGGCAGAAGCTGCCCTTCCTGAGAGAAGTGACGTCGAACTCCTGGCCCGGCGTGCCGGCGCCGTACTTGTCGGACCAGCCGACCGAGATGCCGTGGGTGCCCGCGGCGTCCTCGCAGTCTTCGAAGCGGTAGTACGGATTGCCGGGCGAGCCCGGCAGCGTCGGCTCGTACTTGTGGGAGTCGACCACGCAGAAAGACACCTTCTTCGAGACCTCGGCGAGCTTGCCGGAGCCGAGCCGGTAGAGCTCGTACCTGGCGAAGTCCTCGAAGTGGTAGTGGTCGTGGATCTCGTGGAAGATCATGCAGCCGACCGGCGCTTCGGTCGTGCCCGAGTCGATCGCCCGGCCGAACTCGCCGTCGGAGTTCGCGTCGTGGTAGATCGCCTGGTGCGCGACCCGCCCGCGGCTGCCCTTGTCACCGCAGCGGCTGGTCTCGAGGTCGGGGTAGATCTCCAGCGGCCCGGCGCCGGCGTTGGCGGTCGAGTGGGAGAAGCGCAGGAAGACTCGCTCGGAGTCGCGCGGGCGCTCGAGGATGACGTCATCAGGGCTCTCGACCACCAGATCGGGCAGGAGCGTCGGGCCGCTCGTGTCGCCGGCGCTCGCGCTGGGCCCGAAGGCGATCAGCCCGGTCAGCGCCGCTGCAGAGGAAAGGCCAACCGCGCCAGCCATCGCGAGCCGGCGTCGTACGGGGGTCCTCACAGGCGCTAGGGCGTAGGGGGTGGCGAGCAGGGTTCGTCCAGCTGCTCCACCGGCGAGCCGAACTTCGACGCGTTCTTCGGGTTCATCCTGATCTGGACCGTCTGGACGTTGTTGCCCTCGCCGTCGGTGGGCACCTCGTCAAGGCGGTCGGCGGGATCCGTGCGGGCGACGAGGCAGTAGCGGCCCGGATTGCGATCCGAGACGTCGAACTCCTGCCCTGGGGTGCCCGCTCCGTAGATGTCCGCGTAGCCCACGGAGATGCCGTGGATGCCGCTGTCGGTCAGGCAGTTGGCGAAATCGTAATAGGGGCCGGCGGCGCCGGGGATCTCGGGGTGCGTGTTGAGGATGTCGACGACGCAGAACGAGACCTTGTCCGAGGTCTCCTTGAGCTTCCCCGACTTCATTCGGTAGAGCTCGTATAGGGCGAAGTCCTCGAAGTGGTAGTGGTCGTGTATCTCGTGGAAGATCATGCAGCCGACCGGGCTCTGGGTGGTATCGGTGTCGACGCCGCGCTGGAATGTCCCCGAGCCGTTGGCGTCCTGGTAGATCGTCTGGTAGGCGACGAGCGCGCGGTCGCCGCGGTCCTGGCAGTCCTCGTCGTCCAGGTCCGGGTAGATCTCGAGCGGCCCCTGACCGACGTTGGAGGTCGTATGCGAGAAGCGAAGGAAGGTCTTCTTGGGGGTGCCCTGGAGGATGATGTCCTCTGGCGGCTCGACGATCAGGTCCGGCAAGAGGCTGTCGCCGCCGCCACCGGAACCGGCCGTTGCGGGCGACGACGAGACGACGAGCCAGACGCCCATAGCGGCGAGCAGACCGACGAACCCGGCAACGGCAATTCGCAGCCCGATAGTCGCCCCGTGTCGCTCCCCGCCGTCCATGCCTGGTCAGAGTACCAGTGCCTGAGGGTCCTTCAGGGGCTCAACTAGCCTCGCGTGATGGACCGGCGCTCCTGGATTCTGATCTTCGTCGTAGGTGCGATCTGGGGCGCGAGTTTTCTGTTCATCGAGATCGGGATCCGGGACATGAGCCCCTCGGTCGTGGCATGGGCCCGGGTTGCGCTCGGTGCCGCGTTCTTGGTGCCGTTTGCCTGGTACCGGGGTGTGCTCCGCGTCCCCGGGGCGACCGTGGGCCTGATCGCCTTTCTGGCGGCGACACAGGTGGCGGTGCCCTTCGTCCTGATCGGCGAGGGTCAGAAGGACATCACCTCGTCGCTCTCGGGGATCCTGGTCGCCTCGACACCGCTTTGGACCGCTCTCCTCGCGATTCGGCTCGATCCGTCGGAGCGCTCGGAAGGCATCCAGCTCTGGGGAGTCCTGGCCGGACTCCTGGGCGTCGGCCTTCTTCTCGGCGTCGATCTTCGGGGGACCTCCGCCGAGGTCATCGGCGGCACGCTCGTCCTGCTGGCGAGCCTCGGCTACGCGATCGGCGGGCTGGTCACGAAGCTGAAGCTTCCCGGCGCCGCGGGAGCCGGGGTCGCGGCATGGATCACGCTGACCGCGACGATCCTCCTGACGCCTTTCGCGATCGCGGACGCACCGAGCGAAGCGCCTGGGATCGGGCCCATCGCGGCTGTGGTGGCCCTCGGCATCGTCGGGACCGGGGTCGCGTTCGCGATCTTCTTCGAGCTGATGACGACGATCGGCCCCGCCCGGACGTTCACGGTCACCTACCTGTCTCCCGGCTTCGCCGTGATCTACGGCGCGCTTCTGCTCGACGAGCCGATCGGGGTTGCGACGGTCGCCGGGCTCGGGCTCATCCTCGCCGGCTCGTACCTCGCCGCGGGCTACACCAGTACGCGAAGGGAATCGGCGACGCGGTAGCGCTGGGACTCGCGCTTCGAGGGTGCGTTCTCCGCCAAGGTGTCGAGCGTCGCGACGACGCGATCGGCGCCAAGCTCGTCGCGCCACTCGAACGGGCCACGGGGGTGGTTGAGGCCGAGCTTCATCGCGGTGTCGATGTCGGCCTCTTCGGCGACTTCCTCCTCCACCGCGAAGCTCGCCTCGTTCGCCAGGCAGCTGACAACGCGCTCCAGGATCGCGCGGTTGGTCGCCTCGCCGGTGGAGCGCTCGCGCTCCTCGACCTTTCGCCCACCTTCGTACTCGTAAAAGCCTCGCCCGGCCTTTCGGCCCAAGCGCCCCTCGGCGACCATCTCCTCCTGGATCTCGTGAGGCTCCCAGCGCGGCTCGTCGCGCTGCGCGTAAAAGGACTGAGCGACCTTGAGGTTCACATCGACGCCGATCAGGTCCATGAGCTCGAACGGGCCCATCCGGTATCCCCCGAGGTCGCGGATCGCCTTGTCGATCTCGGCGTGGCCCGCGACGCGCTCGCCCAGCATCCGGAGTGACTCGAGCGCGAACGGCCGGTTGCAGCGGTTCACGATGAAGCCGGGGGCGTCCGCGGCGCGGACCGGCTCTCGGTCCATCCCGCGTGCGACCTCCGTCACGGCGTCCAGGGTGTCCTCGGACGTGTGCTCGGTCGCGACGATCTCGACGAGGCGCATCAGCGGCGGCGGATTGAAGAAGTGCATCCCGCATACCCGTCCGGGCTCCGGCACGTGGGCGGCGATGTCGGAGACGGGGATCGAGGACGTGTTGGTGGCAAGGATTGCCCGGGGGCCACATGTTTCAGCGAGGCGGGCGAACAGCTCCCGCTTGAGATCGAGGTCTTCGGGCGCTGCCTCGATCACCAGGTCGCAACCGGCGAGCCCGTCGAAATTGGCGGTTTCGAGGCCACCGGCGGCCCGGGCGGCGTCGCCTGGGCTCCAGAGGCCCTTGCCGGCACCCTTGGCCAAGGCGGCCTGAAGCCGGTCGGCGCCGGACGCCAGAGCCTGTGGGTCGGGGTCATGGAGCACAACCTCGTAATCGCCGAGACAGCCGAGCTGCGCAATCCCGGCGCCCATCGTCCCGGCGCCCACTACCCCGAGGCGCGTGACCACGGCGTCAGACCCCACGCTTGGCGTCAGACGCCACGCTCGGGGTCAGACCCCAAGCCTGGAGCCTGTCCCCCATCACTTGCCGCGGAAGTCGGGCTTGCGCTTGTCGAGGAACGCGGACATCCCCTCGACCCGGTCCTCGGTCGCCATCGCGAGCTCGTACAGGCGGCGCTCCTGCTCGAGCCCGGCCGCGAGGCCCGACTCGTCGGCCGCCAGGACGGCCTGCTTTGCGAGCTTCGCCGCCATGGGTGGGCCTGACGCGACGGTGCGACCGAGGTCGATCGCCGCGTTCAGCCAGGCCTTGTCGACCTTGTTGACGATTCCCCACTCGAGCGCCTGCTTGGCGTCGAAGCGCTTCCCGGTCAGGACCAGCTCCATGGTGCGCTGTTTTCCGAGTACGCGCGCCAGGCGCTGGGTGCCGCCGCCGCCCGGGATGATCCCGAGCGTGATCTCCGGCTGGCCGAACTCGGCTGTCTCGGACGCGACGATCATGTCGCAGGCCAGTGCCAGTTCGCAGCCGCCGCCGAGCGCGAAGCCGGAGACGCCGGCGATCAACGGAGTGCGGCAATTCGCGACCCGCTTCCAAAAGACGGACGTCGGGTGGAAGAGGGCCTCGCCGAAGGTGCGATCTCGTAGCGCGCGGATGTCGGCGCCGGCTGCGAAGACGTCGTCGGACCCGGCGATCACGATTGCCCGGACCTCATCGTCTTGGTCGAGTCGCTCGAGCGCCGCGCCGAGCTCGTCCATCATCTCGGGCGAGAGGGCGTTCCGCGCCTCCGGACGGTTGAGTTGCACCAGGGCAACGTGCCCGTGGCGCTCCTCCGCGAGCAGGGACGCCATGGCTAGTCGAAGGGAAGGAAGGCCGAGATGCCGGTGGCGTCGCGGCCGATGATCAGCTTCTGGATCTGCGACGTGCCCTCGTACAGGGTGGCGACGCGCGCGTCGCGCAGGTAGCGCTCGACCGGGTGGTCGTCCACGTAGCCGGAGCCCCCGTGCACCTGGATCGCGTCGTTCGCGCACTCGATTGCCGACTCCGTTGCGTAGAGCTTCGCGATCGACGTCTCGAGCGTGGACGGCTTGCCTTGGTCCTTCAGCATCCCGGCCCGCCAGACAAGAAGCCGCGCTGCGTCGCGCTTGACGATCATGTCGGCGATCATCGCCTGGACCAGCTGAAAGCGGGCGAGCGGCACGCCGAACTGCTGGCGCTCCTTCGAGTAGCTGACGGAGGCTTCGACGCAGCCGTCGATGATGCCCACGCAGCCCGCCGCGACCGAGTACCGCCCGGAGTCAAGCGCGGTCATCGCGACCTTGAACCCCTCGCCGATCTCGCCCATCATCGCGTCGTCCGGGACCTCGACGCCGTCGAGGGCGATGGACGCGGTATCGGAGGCCTTGAGCCCGAGCTTGCCGTGAATTTCCTGAGTCGAGAAGCCCTCGGAATCGGTGGGGACGAGGAAGCAGGCAAGCCCCTTGGGGCCTGAGCCGGGCTCGGTCTGCGCGAAGATCATCGCGACGTTGGCGTGGTTTCCGAGCGAGATCCACATCTTCTGGCCGGAGAGCTTCCAGCCCGAGTCCGTCTTCTCGGCGCGGGTGCGGAGGCTTGCGGCATCCGAGCCGGTGTCGGGCTCGGTCAGGCCGAAACAGCCGAGATACTCGCCCGAGCACAGCTTCGGCAGCCACCGCTGCTTCTGCTCCTCGGTGCCCCACGCCTCGATCGACTTGCAGACGAGCGAGGTCTGGACCGAGACGACCGTGCGGGCGGCAGAGTCGCCGCGACCGATCTGCTCGACGATCAGGCTGTAGCCGATGTAGTCGAGGCCGCGGCCGCCGTACTCCTCTGAGACCGGAGCGCCCAGGTATCCCATCTCGCCGAGCATCGAGGCGAGCTCGCGGTCGAACTTCTCGTCGCGGTCGTTCTGGCGTGCGCGTTCGACCACCTCCTTGTCGACGAACTTGCGCGCCGTCTCGGAGATGAGCTTCTGCTCGTCGGTCAGTTCGAGGTCCATTGTCAGCTCCCGGCCAGTGAGATTCCGAGCTCGGTCTCGATCGCGTTCTTGAACGCTTCCATGGCGGCGATCGTATGGGGTCCGGGCCAGGAGAGCTCGACCCCGTCGATGGCCGAGAGCGGCTGGACCTCGCGGCCGGTCGAGGCCATGAAGGCCTCGGTGGCGCCCTGGAAATCGGTGAGCTCGTAAATGCCCTCTTCGACATCGATGCCGCGGACGACCCGGTCGCGAGTTATGGAATCCAGGATGGGGTTGTCCAGCGATGGCGTCTTCAAGACGCCGTCCGGTCCTGCCCAGAAAACGGTCGAAGTCGGAGCCTCCAACACGATTCCGTCGGTTGTCACGAAGATCGCCTCGTCGGCTCCGCGCTCCTTGGCGATCCGGGTGGCGTGCATGTTCGCGGCGTAGCTCAGCGACTTGACGCGGTTCAGGATCACCGTCGGCTGGTAGGTGACGGTTGCGACCGAGGCGGAGTCGGCATAGGGGAAGGGCTTCTCGATCAAGAGCAGGCGCCTTCCTCCTCGAGTGACCACTACGCGGAGGTTGGCGTCGACATCGCCGGCCTCGGCGAGGAGGGGTGGCAGCTCGGCCTCGAGCGCCGCACGGTCGACGGGCAGGTCGATCGTGGCGGCTGAGCGCTCCAGGCGATCCCAGTGCTCATCCATCGCGAATGGGCGGCCCGCGTAGAGCCGGGCGACTTCGAACACTCCGTCGCCTCGGTAGAGGCCATCGTCGGGCAGCGGGAGCGTCGCCTCGCGAGTGGGCGTGATCTGCCCGTTCACGCTTGCGAGCTCGAAAACCTCTGATCTGGTCATGGGCGCCACGCTAGCGGAACCAGGAGTGCCCCGAATTTGGAGTAGGCCGCGCAGGCAACGGTTGTCGTTTGACAGTACCTGCAATGTGGTAGTAGCTTGGCCAGGCAGCCAATGGGGCTGCGGGGATTGGATTAGGGAACAACATAAGAGCCGAAGGAGGCTTCATGTCGGGTAAGTCCAGGCTAGGAATGGCCATTGGGGGGACGTTCGTGACGTTTGCGCTCGCCCTGCCACAGGTAGCGAGCGGCGGCGTGCTGGACAACGTCCTCGGCGGCGTCCAGGACACGGTCAACCAGACGGTAGGTGGAGTCCTCGGCGGAGCCGGCGGCAGCGGTGGCTCGGGTGGAACCGCGCCAGCGCCCGCGCCCGTTCCCGCCCCCGCTCCGGCGCCGACCCCGGCAGCCGGTGGGGCCGAGACAGAGCCTCCGATCACCGACCCGGGCCCGCATTCCCAGGGCGCGGTCATCGACGCGGACGTCGACAATCCGCTGTTGGAGGACCTCGGTGTCACCGTCGGCGAGTCACGCGGCGAACAGGACGCGGAGGGCAATTACAGCGGCGTCGTCAAGGTCATCTCGGTGACTGGCCTCGGGGCCCCGGTTGAGCTCGGCATCGAGTCTGGCGAGGGCGAGAGCGTGAACGGCCCCCTCGGCCCGATCAACGATGCGCTCGACGATCTCTGTACCACTAGCTCCATCTGCCTGGCCCTTCTCGATTACGACTCCGAGACCACGGACAAGGGCTCTCAGAACTCGTTCAGCGCCGCTCGCGCAAGCATTGGCGGCGATGGCCTTCTCGTGCCCGTCGAGGCGGTCGACGCAGGTGTCCTTGAATCTGAGGGCAACATCTCCGAGACGAACAAGTGCCAGACGGCGTCGAGCAGCTCGTCGGCTGCCGACGTGGGCGTTCTCGCCGATGCGATCAACGCGGACGCACTCAACTCTGAGTCGGAGTCCAAGGCCTGCCGCGGCAGTGCGCCGGAGGCAAGCGCGGATTCCGAGGTCGCACAGCTCAACCAGGTCGGGCTTCTCGGCGTGCTCGGATGCGACGAAGACGAGATCGACGGAGAGTTCCCGCCGGCTCCGCTGAACGCCGTGATCGACGGTGTGTGCAACGGCGACGACACGAACGGGACCCAGGCGGACGAGCCGTACAACATCCGCAAGGCACTCGGAATCGACGTTCTGCCGGGTGTGCTGGCTGTCGTCGGCGTCGGCGTCGAATTGGACGCCGCGCAGTCGGAGACGGTCGCTGTCGCTCCTGAGGGCGAGGAGCCGCCGGATCCCGAGTGCCCGGACCTGAACAACCCGGACTGCGACGAGGACACGGATCCCGAGTGTCCCGACGCTGACAACCCGGAGTGCGACGAAGGGCCTAACGGTCCGAACGGACCCGGCGACCCGCGCGGACCGTCCGCCCAGGGCCCCGGTGGGGACACTCTGCCGTTCACCGGCTCCAATCTCGCCACCCTCGGCCTGGTCGGGATGTTCGTGATGGGGACCGGACTCGGCCTGATGGCCATTGCTGACAGGCGGCGCAAGGCGAGTGCCTAGCGCTGCCGCTCAAGGAGGCGCGGGCGCCGATATGGCGCCCGCGGCGCCCTCGGGGATGCCCGACCGGCGCACGATCTGGCGGCGGCGGGCGATCCTCATGGCGATCGTTGGATTGCTGATCGCGATCCCGGTCACGATCCTCGTCAGCGGAGGCGGGAACGCCCCGGCGCCTCAGCCGCTTGCGGAGATCCAAGTGGAGGCACCGAGCGTCGGCGCCCAGAAGGTCGACGAGAGCCTGGGCTTAAAGCTGAGGATTCCGGAGGGATGGACCCGCGACGAAAAGCAGGACGTCCTCGAGCTTCAGAGCAAGGACGGCGCCGCGCGCGTGGCGATCTCAGCGCCGGGGCCGGCCGCGGACGCCCACGAACTCCATTCCCAGGTGATCGACGGGCTCAGGACCTCGTACCGAGACTTCGAGGTCGGGAAGAACATCGACAAGGCACCGGTCGGCGGCCTCAAGGGCCAGGCGACCGTTGCGACGGGCGAGCTCCCCGGCAAGAAGGGCGGCATCCAAAAGATCCTGGTGAGTACCGCCGAAGGTAAGGAGCGCGCTTATCTGGTGGTCGCATTCACCCCGGACCAGGCGACCTCCTCGGTGCTCGAAGCACAGGCCCTCGTGAACAACCTGCGCTTCACCAAGTAGCGCCGGGAGGCCCCATCTAGCATCGGGAGGATGGACACTCCCCCGATCGTTTCGCCCGAGGAATGGACCGCGGCCCGCGATGAGCTGCTCGTCTCAGAAAAAGAGCACACGCGCGCACGCGACGCGCTGGCGGCCAGACGGCGTCGGATGCCGTGGATGGCCGTCGAGAAGGAGTACAGCTTCGAGGGCCCTGACGGCTCGCTGAGCTTCGCCGACCTCTTCGAGGGGCGGCGGCAGCTGGTCGTCTACCGCGCGTTTTATGGACCGGACGTGACCACCACGGCGAAGGGAACCTCCTACCCGGAGAGGGCCTGCCTCGGCTGCTCCATGGTCGCCGACCAGGTCTCGAACCCCGCGCACCTGAACGCGCGGGACACATCCCTCGCTTTCATTTCCCGCGCTCCAATCGCCGAGATCCAAGGCCTGAAGGAGCGGCACGGCTGGGATTTCATCCCCTGGTACGAGGTCACCGATGATTTCGACACCGACTTCGGGTTCGACCAGTGGCATGGCCACAACGTGTTCATCAAAGAGGGCGATCAGATCTTCCGCACCTATTTTGTGGATGCCCGCGGCGACGAGGCGCTGGGAAGCACCTGGAGCTACCTCGACGTGACGCCGCTTGGGCGCCAGGAGGAGTGGGAGGACTCGCCTGAGGGCTACCCGCAGACGCCAACCGGCGGGTGGCTGGAGTATCACGACGCGTACTGAGCGCCGCGCGCCTCGTGCGGCCGAGGGAGCTAGCTCGCAGCGGGGTTCTCGATGACCGTCGCCAGCCCCTGGCCGACGCCGACGCACAGCGCCGCGACTCCGAAGCGAAGCCCCTCGCGCTTCAACTCGCGGGCAAGCGTGCCCGCCAGGCGGGCGCCCGAGCAACCGAGAGGGTGGCCGAGGGCGATCGCGCCGCCGTTCACGTTCAGGATCTCGGGGTCGATGCCGAGCTCGCGCTGGCAGGCCAGGACCTGAGCGGCAAACGCCTCGTTGATCTCGACGCGGCCGATCTGCCCGAGGTCGAGCTGGGCGGCCGCGAGCGCCTTGCGTATCGCGGGGATCGGCCCGATGCCCATCACCGCCGGATCGACCCCGGCGACTCCGATTGCAACGATGCGGGCGAGGGGTTCAGTGCCCAACTCTTCCAAGCCGCGATCGCTTGCCATGACCAGGGCTGCGGCGCCGTCGTTGAGGGTCGAGGCGTTGCCCGCGGTCACCGTGCCGCCTTGGCGAAAGACGGCACGGAGCTTGGCGAGGCTTTCGAGCGACGCGTCGGGCCGCGGCCCCTCGTCGGCCTCGACAACGGTGCCTGGCACCTTCTTCGCGGATGGCACTTCGATTGGCACGATTTCCTCGCTGAAGACGCCCCTTTCCGTCGCGGCTACGGCTCGCTGGTGGCTTTGAAGGGCGAAGGCGTCCTGGTCCTCGCGTGAGACCCCGTAGCGCTCGGCGACGTTCTCCGCGGTTTCGCCCATCGACTCGGTCGAATGCATCTCCGCCATCCGGGGGTTGATGAGTCGCCAGCCGAGGGCTGTGTCGTGCATGGTCTCAGGGCCGCGAGGAAGGCCCTTGAGAGGCTTCGGCACGACCCACGGCGCGCGGCTCATCGACTCCGCGCCCCCGGCCAAATAGATGTCTCCCTCGCCGAGGCGGATGGCGCGGGAGGCGGAGTTGACCGCCTCGAGGCCCGATGCGCACAGACGGTTCACGGTCACACCCGGCACTTCGACCGGCAAGCCGGCGAGGAGGCTGCACATGCGCGCGGCGTCCCGGTTGTCCTCGCCGGCCTGGTTCGCGGCGCCCCAGTAGACGTCGGAAATCTGCTCGGGATCCAAGCCGGTGCGCTCGATGACAACCTTGATCGCGTGCGCGCCCAGGTCGTCGGGGCGGACGCCGGCGAGGGCGCCGCCGTAGCGGCCCATCGGGGTCCGGACCGCGTCGACGATGAATGCTTCAGGCACGGGCGGCGATTCTGGCACGCGGGCGAACGGAGTCCTTCCGTAGGCTGGCTGGGTTGGCCGTGGAGTTCATTCTCATCTCCTTCGGGCTCGTCGCCGCGCTTGTCGTGGTGCTGGTCCTTCTCGCAAGGGCGTATCCCGGAAGCGGGGCGGACCTCCTCGACTGGAAGCCGACCCGCTCATACGAGACGGAGGCGATGCTGGAGCTCGATGACGTGCAGCAGATGATCGAGGCCCAGAACGCCTACCGCCGCAAACGGGGCGCTCCCGAGCTGACCGAGGCAGACGCGAACCGGATGGCCGAAGAGGACAACGCGATCCGCGAGAAGGCCCGTGCCGCATACGACAAGCGGCTCGACGAGCTCGAGGACGAGTTCGGGGTCTAGCTACTCGTGGCGCGGGCGCTGATCGTCGGCTGCGGGTGTCTCGGCACCGAGCTCGGGTTGAAGCTCGCCGCCGACGGCTGGGCGGTGCGCGGGACCTCGCGGACCCCTGAGGGTGCCGCGCGCATCGAGGAGGCCGGAATCCACGGCGTCGTGGCGGACCCCGACCGGGTGGGGACGGTCCTCGAGCACGTGGGCGATGTCGCCGTTGTGGCGTGGGCCCTGGGTGGCGCTTCGGGGCCTACTGCGTCTGACGTGAACGGGCCGCGCCTTGAGCGGATGCTGGAGCGCCTGGTGGACACTCCGGTCCGCGGCTTCGTGCTGGACGTCCCACCCGGCGGGGAGGAGTCGAAGGAGCTTGTCGCCGCGGCGGCTGAGACATGGCGGATTCCCGTTCGCCTCTGCGAGGTGGACCGCACGAGCCCCGGGTGGGTCGCGGCGATGCTCGATGCCGTCAGGGAGCTGATCGGCGAGAGCGTGTAGGCGCCTGGCCTACTGCTCGGTACTGCGCGGGAAGTCGATCGGCGCCGGCTCTTGCTGCTCGCCTTCGGCCCAGGGCGCAGTTTCCTCCTGCACCGCGGGCGGCTGGTCGAGTTCGTCGGTGAGGAGCTTGGCTCCGATGATCAGCGCGATGATGACCGCGAGCGCCCCGCCGTAGACGGCGAGTTGCTTCGCGGGCGACGCGCCGTAGCGCTGGCCGCCCACCTGGCGGCGCTTGTCGAGCCCCATCGCGTCGACGTCGGAGATCTTGTCCATGTCGAGGCGCTCGTCGGGCGGAACATGCTCGATGGTGGTATTCGGGCCGATCGACGGGGCCGTGATGTCAGACGCGTCTTCCTCGCCGTTTGAGGACTCGTCCGAGCTGTCGGACGAATCCGAGCTGCCGGACCTCGGTTCCCACTCCGACGCCGACTCCGAGTCCGACTCAGCCTCGGAATTCGCCTCGGACTGCGAGCCGTTCCCATGGCCGTTCGCCTCCATCATCGCCGTCTGTTCTTCGGCGTCCCTGACGGACTGGAGGAGCTCGTCCTTGTCCATCGAGCTGCGACCGGTGATCTCAAGCGCGGTAGCGCGCTCCCGCAACTCGGCAGCCGTCATCTCGTCGGGGCTTTTTGCGCTCTCTTCAGCCACTGAGGGAACTGTAACTCTCGGGACGGCTCCGCGCCACCGGTAACCGTCACGTTTGGCGGTCGGGCAGCCTTTCCAGGAGGCCGCCCAGGATGCGGGCTGTCGCGCCCCAGATGAGGTGGCCTCCGACCTCATACGTAGGGGTTCGGATCGGGAGTCCGCGGCGGACCAGGCGGCGCATCGCGAATCCTTCACGAAGCGCCTCGATCCTGAAGGCCAGGACCGTTTCGACCTCGTTCGGGCTGACGACCCACTCGATCTCCTCTTCGACCAGGCCCACGATGGGATGGACCTTGAAGTTGGTCACGAAAGTGCCGATCGGCGGCAGGGCGCCCAGGACGTCGACGACATCGGGGTCGAGGCCGATCTCCTCGTGCGCTTCGCGGAGCGCCGTGCGCAGGTAGCTCTCGCCCTCGTCCCGCCGCCCGCCTGGGAACGAGATCTCGCCTGCGTGCCGGCGCAGGTCGTGGCGGCGCTCGGTGAATACGAGGCCCGGCTCGTCGGGCCAGCCGTAGAGCGGCACGAGCACAGCCGCGTCGACGCTGCCGGAGGCGTTCATCTCGGCCGCCTCCTCGAGAGGGAGGAGGGCGTCCGCGAGCGCCTGGCGCGCCTCCGGTCCCTCGGCGCTCAGATGATCACCTGGACGGTGCCGCCGTCTACGCCCCACGCGACGCCGCTCACGTACGAAGCGGCCTCCGAGCAGAGAAAGACGATCACGCCGCCGATCTCCGCCGGTTGGGCCAGGCGGCCGATCGGCCGCGAAGACCCGGCATTAGCGAGCGCCTCATCGCGAGATGACGCGCCAGAGGCCTCCTTTGATTGATCCAGGAGGCCGCCCGGCTCCATCCACATCTCGGACGCCGTCGGTCCCGGGCAGACGGCGTTCACGAGGACGCCGCTGCCGGCGTGGGCTTCCGCGTAGAGCTTCGAAAGCGAGAGCTCCGCAGCCTTCGCGACGGAGTACTCGGGCATGTGGGCGGAGGGTCGCTTCCCGGCTGTCGAGGAGACGTTCACGATGCGGCCCCAACCGCGGTCGGCCATGGCGGGGATAGCCGCGCGCATCAGCCGCATCGGCGCCATCACATTCAGGTCCCACGCGGCCTGCCAGTCCTCGTCAGGTACGTCGGCGAGCTTCCTCCATTTGGCTTGGCCTGCGTTGTTCACCACCACGTCGAGCTTCCCGAACCGCTCGGTGGCCTCGTCGACGATCCGGTCGGCGGCGTCGAGGTCGGTGACGTCGAGCGCGAGCGGGGCGGCGTCGCCGCCCATGGCCCCGGCTTCTTCCGCGGCTTCGGTCAGCTCCTCCTCGCCGCGGGCGACGAGCAGGACCGAGGCCCCATCCTCGCAAAGGCGCTTGGCCACATCGAGGCCGATGCCTCGGCTGGCGCCGGTCACGGCGCAGGCCTTCCCCTCGAGACCGAGGTTCACTTCGCGGGCTCGGCTGAATCCGAGATGTTGACCGTCGTCTCGCCGGTGAGTGCCTTGTGGACGGGGCACTTGCCCGCGATGACAAGGAGCTTTTCGATCTGACCGGAGTCGAGGTTTCCTCCGAGCTTCAGGGTGACGTCGAACTGAGTCGGGACGGGGCCTTCGTAGCTCGTCTCGACTTCGACCTCCAGATCACCGACGTCCCAGCCTTTGCGATCGGCATACATCTCCACCGTGATCGCCGTGCACGACGCGAGCGAGGCAGCGAGGAGGCGAGTGGGGGAGGGGCCGATGTTCGTACCGCCGGCGCCCTCGGGCTCGTCGACGACAAGCGAGTGGCCGCCCTCGATTTCGACGTCGTGGGCGAAGCCCTCGCGCCTTCGGGCGACTACACGCACTCCGCTCAGCCGCCCTTGCCGCGCCCGGCGAACAGCTCGGGATCGTCGACGTCGGCATAGCGCGCCATGGCGAAAAGGAGGTCGGAGGCGCGGTTGAGGAAGCGGAGAAGGTCTCCGGAGGCCAGCTCGCCGGCTTGGCTGAGGGTGACCGCACGTCGCTCGGCGCGGCGGACGATCGTGCGGGCGAGGTCGATGTTTGCCGAGAGGGTGGTCCCGCCGGGCAGGACGAACTTCGGCGGCAGGTCGACCCGGTCCATGTACTTGTCGATCAGCGGCTCGAGCTCCGCCGACATCTCGGGAGTGATGCGGCTGACTCCGTCTTCAAGGCGCTCGGCCGCCTCGGGCGCCGTGGCGAGCTCGGCGCCTGCAACGAAGAGGTCATCCTGGATGCGCAGGATGTCGCCGGCGAGCTCGGCATCGTCGCCCGTGAGCGAGCGGGCCATTCCGAGCGCTGCGTTCGCCTCATCGAGAGTCCCGTAAGCGTCCGTTCGCCCATCGTCCTTCGCGACGCGTCCGCCGTACCAGAGCGAGGTCGTCCCATCATCGCCCTTGCGCGTGTAGATCCGCGTCATGGGGCGACCCTACTCCAGGGGATTGAAGACAAGCCCGGTGAGAAGCTTGGGGTAGAAGTAGGTCGACTTGGGCGGCATTGTCTCGCCGGCTGCGGCCACGGCGCGGACCTGCTCGACCGGCGTGGGGCGCATGAGGAAGACCGCGTCGGCGCCGTCTTCCAGGCGCCCGACAGCCTCCTTTGCCGAAGCGGTGTAGGCGATGCCGCGCTTGGCCTCGACGTCCTCGGGGGTCATTCCGAGCGCGCCGCGGAGCACCAGCGTCTCCAGGATGGCGGCGTCGAGCTGGCGATAGTCCTCCGAGTATTCGGCGAGTCCGGCGTCGATCGCCGATGTGTCCTTGAGACGCAGGCGGAAGCCCTGCTTGAAATGCGCGTCCGCGTACCCGAAGACCCCGATTCCCTCCTCGCCCGCCGGATCAAGCTCCTCGAGCGGGACCTCTTCGAGGTCGAAATGCTCGCGGAGCGCGTCCGCCAGGGCCTCCTGCTTGTCCGGGTCTCCGAGGTCGGTGAGCAGGCGGTGGTAGCCGAAGACGGTGAGGCCGGGGTCTTCGAGGGAGACGAGTGCCATCAGCGTGTAGCGGTGCTCGCCGTTGCCGCCGACCTCCTCGGCGTAGGTGCGGGCCGTCTCGTACCGGTGGTGGCCGTCCGCGATCAGGAGCTCCGAGGAGCTCAATTCGTCCTGGACTGTCGCGATGATCTCCGGGTCGTCGATGCGCCAGACGCGGTTGACGGTGCCGTCGGCGTCGGTGGCCTCGCCCCACGGCTCCTCCTTCGAGGCCGCTTCGAAGTAAGCCCAGGTGTTCCCCTCATGGAGGGAGAAGATGGGGGAGAGGTTGTGCCGCGTCGCCTGGGTGAGGCGCAGGCGATCCTCCTTGGGTCCGGGCTGGGTGCGCTCGTGTGGGCGGACCTTGCCGGGTCCATAATCGGTGACGCGCACCCGGCACAGGAAGCCGCGGCGGGTGTGCTGCGAGCCGTCCGGCCCCTTGTAGTCCTGCTCGAGCGCCCAGAGCGCCGGCTCGCGGTCCGCGGCGAGGACTCCCTCGAGCGTCCATGCCTCCAGCGTTTCGGCTGCGTGTGCGTACCGGTCGCCGCCGCCAGGGGATTCGGGAAGGTCGATCTCGACGACGTTGAACGGCGAACGCTCGAGCAGGGCCTTGCGCATCTCGGCGTCGATGACGTCGTATGGCGGCGCGACGACGTCGCCGAGCGACGACACGGAGTCAAGCGAGTAGTGAAGTGCTTTGAGGGGGCGGATTTCAGCCATTTCGGGGCGGCAGGCTATTAGGCCAACCGGCGCTCGTACGTGGTTTCGAGCGTTTCCTCTTCGGTCTCTCCGGGCTTTGTCTTCTCGAGCTTGATCTCGGCCTTCCGGCCCTCGATGTGAATCGTTGCGACCTGGTTGTCAAAGAATGGACCTTCGGTGAATTTCCAGCGCAGGTCGGGGTCCGGAACTCCCGCCGCCTTGGCCATCGCGCGGGTCAGCGCCTGGACTGGCCTCGTCGTCGCGAGCCGGATCACGCGCCGTTCCTTCGAGTCGAGTGGGTTGCGAAAGGGCGAGCAGACCGCCTGATAGACCGCGCTCTTTACGCCGTCGGATTTGCGAAAGGCAACCTCCGCGAGATATGCGTGGTGGACGTCCCCCGAGCAGATGACGATCGACGCCGGTGCCTCGCCCCATTCGCCCGACCCGGCCCGGCGGAGGAACTCGGTCATCTTGTCGAACGAAAAACCGAACGCCGACCAGTGGTCGAAGTCCACCGAGCGGCGCATCTTCTCGCCGAGCTTCGATGCGTAGGAACCCCAGGCCTCGCCCTCGACGACCTTCTCGTTCCACGCCTCCAGCCAATGGAACGTCTGGGTGAGGAGGAATGGGTCGGATGCTCCGATCAGGAGGTGGTCGAAGTCGCCCTTCGCCTTGTCCCAGACCCAGTCGCGCTCCTCGTCGTCGAAGATCGAGCGGCGGTCCTTCTCCAGCACTCGGCCGCCGCGGTTGTCCATGACGATCACGCGCGTACGGCAGAGGTCGCGATAGAAGCTCCACTTGATCCCTGTGCGGTCGTGATGAGCGCGCTTGGCGTAGTCCATGACCACCTCGGTTGCGTCCTCGCGGTTTTCACGCACCTCGTTCCAGGTGCGGTCCTCGGAGAGCTCGGACGGCGAGAGGTTGCCCATGTGCTGGTAGAGCCAATAGGTGGAGAAGCCGGCGAGGAGTCGCTTCTGCCACCAGTCCTTCTGCTCCATCTCTTCAACCCAGGTGCGCGAGATGTTCCAGTCGTCCGACATGTCGTGGTCGTCGATGACCATCGCCGTCGGGAATCGTCGAGAAGAGCCATCGGACCAGCGGGTCGGTCCAGGACTCGCGGTAGAGGTGCGTGTACTCCTCGAAGTCGAGGACCTCCTCGCCGGGCTCCTCAGAGGTGTCTCGGCGCGAGCGGATGAACTCGCGGGTCTTCGGCGAGCCTTCGTCGACGTAGACCTGATCGCCGAGGAGGAGGAGGAGGTTCGGCCAACGGCTCTTTGGGTCGCGGACGAGCTCCTTGGCCAGCACGTGAAGTGCATCTACCTCACGCCCTTCGTCGTGTTCGTCCTGGGAGTGGGTGTGGGGCGGTTCGTGGGGGACGGCCATGCGGCAAGAGCCGAACGAGACGCGTAGGTCCGTGTCCTCGGAGAGGGTGCGGATGCAGGGAGGGGGGAGGTCCGACTCCGGGTCGGGCCACGCGAGTTCGCCGTCGAGCTTCACCTGGTACGGATTCTCGGACCCCGGCTCGAGGTCGTGGATGCAGACGAGGGCGTAGTGGTGGCCGTCGACGCAGAAGGTCGGCTCGGTGAAGCCGAGGACCTCGACCTCGCAGGCCTCATCCGTTTCCACCCATACGGTCGCATCGGATTCGTCCGCATAGCGCAGCAAGGGTCCTACGACGACTTCGGCCATTCCCTGTGTCTACCCGAATTGGGCAACGAAGATTCGTAAAGTCGCCGCGCGGGTAGCGGACGGCGATGGCCGACGGACAGGCAACCGCGACAGGGAAGTCGCAGGGCGAAGACGACGAGTCGCGCTCGGAGCGGGTAAATCGCGAGTTGATCGAGCTGATCAACGAGCTGCGGGTGGCGCTAGTTGGAGTCCAGGTCCTGTTCGCGTTCCTGCTTGCCGTGCCGTTTGCGCAGGGGTTTGCCGACGTCACGAACCTTCAGAAGGCCCTCTACTTCGTGGTCCTCTGCGCGACTGCGATCGCATCGGCACTTCTGGTGGCGCCGTCCGCGTACCACCGGATCAACTTCCGGTCCAAGGACAAGGAGCAGATGCTCCGGACCTCGAACGGCCTCATGATCGGCGGACTGGTGTTCGTGGCGGTGTCAATCATCGGCGCGGTGGTGTTGATCGCCGACTTCATTTACGGATCGACGGCGACGACGGTGGCCTGCACGGTGGTCGGAATCGCCCTCTTCGCCGGCCTGTGGTTCGTGCTCCCGGTGCTGCGGAGGGATCCGGAGCGGACTCCGGACTGACCTCCGAACCGGCGAGCAGCTGCTCGATCCATCGGGGCGCCCGGATTTGAACCGGGGACCTCCTGCTCCCAAAGCAGGCGCGCTACCAAGCTGCGCCACGCCCCGTGGCTAGGGAAGTCTAGTTGCGGGTAACGTCGGCTCGAGACTTCGATTTCAGGAGGTAAGTGCGAAATGGTGGACTTCAAGAAGCTGAGCGCGCGGGCCAAGGACCTCGTCGAGAAGCGCGGTGGCACCGATGCGCTGAAACAGGACGCGTCCGAGCTGGCTGAGATCGCGAAGGGCAAGGGCAGCATTTCCGACAAGGCGAAGGCCGCCGCTGCCGCGCTCAAGGAATCAGGTGCGAAGGATCCCGCCGATCCCGCCGCTGCGGCGCCGGCGGCCGACGCGAGCCCGAAGCCCGACCCCGCGGCGCCCACGCGCGGAGAGAAGGGCGACCTCGATGAAGTCGAGCGCAAAGCGGAGCGCCGCAAGGAGCGAGCCGAGCGTAAGGCCGGCAGCGAAGATCCCGCTTCGTAGGGCTACGCTCGCCGTGGCCCCCGTAGCTCAGCTGGATAGAGCGCCGGCCTTCTAAGCCGGATGTCGCAAGTTCGAGTCTTGCCGGGGGCGTGATGAACGCCTCTGTCATGCGTGCCACGGGCTATGCGCTCGTGATCGGCCCCGCGATCTTCTTCGTCGACAACCTGCTTCACCCGGAGGAGCTCGGGCGCTCGAACGAAGCCGCTCAGCTGGCCGCGATCGCCGAGTCGCCGGAGCGCTGGCAGGCAGCCCATCTCATCGGCTTTGCGTCGCTCATCGTCTTCGTCGTGGCGATCCTCGGCCTGAGCGCGATCGTCGCGAGGGCCGATCGCCGGACCGCCGTGATTGCGGGCGGAGCGGCGATGGTCGGAGTCCTCGGCTTCGCCTGGGCATTCGCCATCGACGGCTTCGCGTGGGGGGTTCTCGGCGAGGTTTCCGGGCGCTCCGATGTGGACGCGGCCACGATGGAAGTCGCCTTCGGCGAGCTTCAGGAGTCGGGCTGGGCGTTCCCTTACTACTTCCTCGGCGTCGGATGGATCCTCGGCATCCCGTTTCTCGCCCAGGGCGCCCTCCGAGCCGGCGCGCTCGAGCTCCGGCCCGCCGTTCTACTGGCCCTGGGCGCCGTGGCGGTAGGCCTCGAGGGCGTCTTCGCCGACAACGTGTATTTCATCGCGAGTTCCGCTCTGCTTCTCATCGGCGGTGCCGATGCGGCCAGGTCCCTTCTCATTACCGCGCGATCGGAGGTATCGACGTGATCGACCACATCCACATCAACGTCCGCGACTTCGATTCGTCGCGAGCCTTCTACGTCCAGGCGCTGAAGCCGCTCGGCGTGGAAGTGATGATGGAGTTCGGCCAGACGGCAGGCATGGGCAACGCCGGAAAGCCGGACCTCTGGATTTCCCAGCGCGGTGAGCCAAGCGGCCCGTCGCACATCGCGATCGGCGCACCTGACCGTGCGACGGTGGACGCGTTCTACGAAGCGGCGATTGCCGCGGGAGGTAGAGACAACGGCGCTCCCGGCCCGCGCCCTCAGTATCACGAGAACTACTACGGCGCATTCGTCCTGGACCCTGACGGGAACAACCTCGAAGCCGTCTGCCACCGGCCGCCCCAGTAGGCGAAACACCAGGCGGGCGCTCACATCCCGCGCTACATTGAGAGTCCTCGGTGGGCGTAGCTCAGTTGGTAGAGCTCCTGGTTGTGGTCCAGGCGGTCGTGGGTTCAAGTCCCATCGCTCACCCTTCGTCAGACGCAGTCGCGCCCGGCCTCATTCACCGAAGGATGAGCTCCCACTCATGCACCTGGATCGACTCGCCCTCGTGCTCGTCCTCGACGATGCCGCAGTTGCGAAAGCCCGCCTTCTCGAGGACGCGACCGCTCGCCGGGCGGTCGAGCGGCGTGTGGGCGATGACACGCGACGCGGAACCACGCTCCCTCGCAGTCGCAACGGTCGCGAGGACTGCGCCAGTGGCGTGGCCCCGCCCCTGCTGTGAGTCGACCACGGCGTATCCGATCTCGACCGTCGAGTCGGCGACCAATGCCCCACCGATTTCGCCGACCACGAGACCATCCGCACGCCGGCAGATGAAGAAAGGACCAACCGCGCCGTCGCTCTTGGCAGCAACGCCTTGCGCGACGCCGGCGGAGAACTCGGTGGGATAGTCGTCCGCGACGGTCCTGCCAGGCGGATGGGATCCGGCGAGGATTGCGTCGGCGGCTTCCTTGGTGATCGGAACGAGCTCGACGTCGCTTGAGGGTTGATCAGCCATACGCCTAGCATTATCAAACAGTGAGCAAGCTCCTCTATTCGGCGACGATGTCCCTCGACGGATTCATCGCCGGCGCGGACGGCGACATGTCGTGGCTGTCCGAGCCGCTCGAAGGACTCGACGTGGACGTAGACGCTCTGATGGCGAAGATCGGCGCTCTCCTGATCGGCAACACGACCTACGGCGGCGACGATCCGAATGCCGGAACCGACAAGGAGGGCGCGTTCGGAGGCAGGTGGTCAGGCCCGTCGATCGTCTTGACACACGACCTGGAACGCCGGAGCCCTAACGCCGAGACGACTCTGATCGGGAACTTCGAAGAGGCCGTCGCCGCCGCGACGAAAGTCGCCGGCGACAAATACGTGAACGTCCTCGGAGCAGACGTCGCCCGGCAGTGCATCGAGGCAGGAGTGCTCGACGAGGTGCTCGTCTTCATCGCACCGGTCTTGCTCGGCGACGGCGTGCGTCTGTTCTCGCACCCGGGTGGAGCGAATATCCGCCTCGAGCCGCTCGATTCGCCGCCGGTGGATCAGCCCTCGGGCCATTGGTTCCGCGTGGCGGGGTAGCCCCGAGCCGCTACTTAACCTCATCGCGCGCACGGAGCACCGTCAGCGCGACGAGATACGAGACGACGCCTGCGATGAAGGCAAGGCCGGCGATCTGCTCGATCATCACGAGGCTGCGGGCGAACGGCTCGACGGGCACGACGTCGCTGAGGCCTGTACTCGAGAGGACGGTGAAGCTGAGGAACAGAAGCTCCATCCACGAGCGGTCGCTGGACGCGTCGATGGCGGCAGTGAAGCTGCCCGGCTCGATCGCCTGGCAGACGGTGAACGTGTAGGCGAATGCCCACGCGACGAGTGTGAAGATTGCGCCGACCGCGAAGATCTCGTCGCGAGTGACGATGTGGTCCGCCACGATCTGCCTGATCAGGGCTCCAGCGGCATAGAAGTAGAGGACCGCTTCGAAGGCTGACGAGTAAGGGAGTAGCGCGTCGTCTCCCGTCACGGCCTGGATTAGCAACAGGACCGTTGCCGGGATGCCGAACAAGACGGCGATCCACGTCAAGCTCGGCGTCGACCGCACCGCCAGCACCACGAGCCCCAGGACCGCGATACCGAACAGGCTGAACAGGGCCCGGCCGACATCCCCCTCCATGAACGGATAGAGGAGGACTCCAGCGAGCTGAGCCCCGAGAAGAACGGCCGAGGGCTCCCGCTTGACGAAGGACAGCACCGAGCGATCGTAAGACTCGGTTCGGACCCCAAGGCAGGCGTGAGCATTGCCAGACCTCGAACCTCTGAAGCGACCAAACGCAGGGTCCGAGGGCCGTGGTTATGACGAAACTCGCACATAACTGGACGTTTGTCACGAAAGTTGTGCGTAAAGCCTTGACAAATCCAACGGAGTGTGAAATGGATACCGCCAGATGAGTTCGAGGAGGAGCGGCTCACTCGCCTCCCTTAGGGAAGGCAACCGTCGGCTTGTGATCGAAGCGTTGAGAGAACGCGGAGTGGCAAGCAGGGCGGAGCTTGCGCGCGCGACGGATTTGTCGCGTTCGACGATCTCGACAATCGTCGGCGAGCTGATCGAGGCGGGTCTCGCGGCCGAGCGAAACGGTCAGCCGGAGGCGGGGTCGCATGCGGGCCGGCCGGGGGTAATGGTTGCGCTCGACCCGTCCGCGGGCCTGGCGCTGGCCATCGACTTCGGCCACCGTCATCTGCGGGTCGCGGTCTCCGACCTCTCCCACACGGTTCTTGCGGAGCGCTGGCAGGAACTCGACGTCGACCAGTCGGCGAGCGAAGGGCTCGCAGAGGCCGCAACCTTCGCCGACGAAGTCCTGGACGAAGCCGGCGTGGAGCGCGGGCGAGTCATTGGCGCGGTCATGGGGATCCCGGCGCCGATCAACCGCTTGACGGGAACTGTTCAGGACTCCTCGATCCTGCCGGGCTGGGCGGGGATCGACGCGGCAGCCGAGGCGAGCGCTCGCCTGAGTCTGCCCGTGGTCGTCGAGAACGACGCCAACCTGGGCGCATTGGCTGAGCTCACCTGGGGCGCCGCAAAGGGTCGCTCCGAAGTCGCATATCTCAAGGTCGCCTCCGGCGTCGGCGGCGGCCTCATCTCCGGTGGCCGCCTCTCCCACGGCGTCGGCGGCACCGCGGGCGAGATCGGCCACACGGTCGTGAGCGAGAACGGCCCCGTTTGCCGCTGCGGCAACCACGGCTGTCTCGAGACACTCGCGTCGACCCGGGCCGTGACAAACCTCCTGTCTCAAAGCCGGCGCGAGCAGGTTTCAACCCGGCGCATGCTCGATCTCGCTGACGGCGGTGACGCCGCAACTCTCCGGCTGATCGGCGACGCGGGGCGCGCCCTGGGCGTTGCCGTCGCGAACCTGTGCAACATCGTGAATCCCGAGTGCGTCGTGATCGGCGGCGACTTGGCGCTCGCCGGCGATGCGCTTTTGAACCCGGTGCGCGAGGTCGTCCTGAGGAACGCGATCCCATCCGCCGCGGCGGACACCGAGATCGTCGCCGGCGTGCTCGGCGAGCGAGCCGAGATGCTGGGCGCCCTCGCGCTCGTGATGCACGAGTCAGAGCGATTCGCCGCCCCCGGCCTGAGGGAGGCCGCATGAACTTGCAATGCAAGAAAACAAACCCCAACCCGAAGGGAGTCCTATGAGGACGCAGATGCGTTTGCTGCTTGTGGCCCTCGCCGCGCTGTTTGCAGCGCTGGCGATCGGCGCCTGCGGCGACGACGATGACGAAGGCGACTCGGGCGGCGAAGAAGGCGGAGGCGGAACGATCGCCTTCCTGCTGCCCGAGACGCAGACAGCCCGCTACGAGGCGCTCGACAAGCCGCTGTTCGAGGCGAAGGTCGAAGAGCTTTGCCCGGACTGCGACGTGCTGTATCAGAACGCGGACCAGGATCCGGCCAAGCAGCAGCAGCAGGTTGAAGCTGCGATCACCGAGGACGTTGACGTATTGGTCCTCGATCCGGTCGACTCGACCACGGCCGGCTCGCTTGCGACACGGGCCAAGGATGCGGGCATCCCGGTCATCTCATATGACCGTCTGATCCTCGACGCCGATCTCGACTACTACGTCCAGTTCGACAGTGTCGAGGTAGGGCGCCAGCAGGCAACCGCTCTGACCGAAGAGCTCGATGGCGAAGGCCCGATCGTGAAGATCAACGGCGACCCGAAGGACAACAACGCCGCCCTGTTCAAGGAAGGCTCGAACGAGGTCTTCGAAGAAGAGGGCGTCGAAGTTGCCGAGGAGGTCGACACTCCGGACTGGCTGCCCGAGAACGCGCAGCAGGAGATGGAGGGAATGATCACATCAGTCGGTGCTGACGAGATCGCCGGCGTGTACGCCGCGAACGACGGCACCGCAGGTGGCGCCATCGCCGCGATGAAGGCCAACGGAATGGACCCGACGGAGATTCCCGTCACAGGCCAGGACGCTGAGCTGACCGCTATCCAGCGGATCATCGCCGGCGAGCAGTTCATGACCGTCTACAAGCCGATTCAGCCGCTGGCAGAGACCACGGCCGAAATTGCTGTAGCGGTAGCGAACGGCGAGGAGCCCCCGTCCGATCTCATCAACAGTGAGACGGACAACGGCACCGAAGAGGTCCCGACGGCAAGCATCGACACGATTGCCGTGACGAGCGACAACGTCGCGGACACGATCATCGCCGACGAGGTGTACCCCGTTGCAGATATCTGCACGGACGAGTACGCCAAGGCATGCGAAGACGCGGGAATCGAGTAGAACCCGCGTGAACCTGGAAGCGTGAGGAGGAGACGAGAGGCATGAGCGACACCACCGCAGGCGGAGCGACCGCCACCCGTCCCCTCCTCGCGCTGAAGGGAATGTCCAAGAGCTTCGGCGCCGTCGAAGCCATGAAGGAAGTCGACCTGGAGGTCCGGCCCGGCGAGGTCATGGGCCTCCTGGGCGACAACGGCGCCGGCAAGTCGACCCTGATCAAGGCGATCGCCGGTGTGCAACCGGCGGACAAGGGCGAGGCGACGTTCGAGGGGCAAAGTGTCCAGCTCGACTCGCCTCAAGCCGCGACCGAACTCGGGATCGCAACCGTATACCAGGACCTTGCGCTGTGCGAGAACCTGGACATCGTCGCCAATCTCTTCCTGGGCAAAGAGGCCTCGGACGGCAACCCTTTCGTCCTCGACGAAACCTCGATGGAGCAGAAGACGTCCGAGCTTCTGGACTCGCTTGGCGTTACCACGATCCGCAGCGTTCGCACGGAGGTCGAGCGCCTCTCCGGAGGCCAGCGCCAGGCCATCGCGATCGCGCGCTCACTCCTCGGCGAGCCGAAGATGGTCCTTCTCGACGAGCCGACGGCAGCCCTCGGCGTCGTTCAGACCGCCCACATCCTCGAGTTGATCCAGCGCCTGAGAGACCGCGGCCTCGGCGTAATCGTCATCTCCCACAACCTTGCAGACGTCTTCGAGGTGGCCGATCGCGTGACCGTGCTGCGCCTGGGACGCGTTGCCGGAACGTTCGACATCAAGAGCTCGAGCCACGAGGAGATCGTCGCGGCGATCACCGGGGCCGAGTTCGGCACCGGAGAGCGCCCGACCGAGGAGGCCCCGCTGTGAGCACCGAGACCGAAACGGTCACGCCCGCGCCCGACGCCGAGATCTCGGAGCGCATCGCTCCTGGCGTCATGCTCCGCCGGCTCGCGCGCGGAGAGCTCGGCTCGATCCGCGTCCTCTTGGGCATCGCGGTCATCTGGACGATCTTCCAGATCGCCAACGACCGGTTCCTCTCGGCGGGCAACCTCACGAACCTCTCGCTTCAGGTCGCCGCGGTCGCGACGATCTCGATCGGCGTCGTCCTCGTGCTCCTGCTCGGCGAGATCGACCTTTCGGTCGGCGCCGTCAGCGGCCTCGGGGCGGCGGTAATGGCCGTCATGTCGGTCAAGCACGGGCTGGATCCCGCGCTCGCGATTCTGCTTGGCCTCGCCGTGGGCTGCGCGATCGGGTTGTTCAACGGCTTCATGGTCACGACGTTCGGAATCCCGTCGTTCGTCGTCACGCTGGCGGGCTTGCTCGCCTGGCAGGGTGCGCAGTTAGCCGTATTGGGCGACACGGGCTCGGTCAACCTCCCCGACTCGATCATCACCGACCTCACCTCGACCTTCTTCGACCCAGCAGTCGGCTGGGCCCTGGCGGCGGCGGCGGTCGCCGCCTACGGGGTGAGCCTCTTCATGCAGCGCCGGAAGCGCGTCTCCGCCGGCCTCGAGGCAGAGCCCGTCGCGGTCGTGGTCGCGCGGATCGTGCTGGTCGCCATCGCGATCGTCGCGACGGTTTACGTGCTCAATGAGGATCGCGGCGTCCCGCTCGTGGTCCTCATTGTGGTGACTCTCACCGTTCTGTTTACGTTCCTCACCGAACGCACGCGCTGGGGTCGCCACGTCTTCGCCGTGGGCGGCAACGAGGAGGCGGCACGACGCGCGGGCATCCGTGTCACCAGGATCAAGATGTCCGTTTTCGCTCTCGCCTCGACCCTCGCTGCGGCGGGCGGCGTGCTCGCTGCTTCGCGCCTGCTTTCGGTCAATCAGCAGTCCGGTTCTGGCGACGTCCTGCTTCTCGCGATCGCGGGCCCGGTCATCGCCGGCACGTCGCTCTTCGGAGGCCGCGGCTTCATCTGGTCGGCCCTCCTGGGAGCGGTCGTCATCGGGTCGATCTCGAACGGCATGGACCTGCTCGGGCTCGACTCCGACATCAAGTTCATGATCACCGGAGCGGTTCTCCTGCTCGCCGTCACCATCGACGCCGTGACCCGGCGCCAGCGCCAGTCCGCCTGAGCGCGGCCGGTCGCGTTCAGAGCTACTTCTCGCAGCCCTGCTCGTCGTCCTGGCCGGAGCCGCCGTCGCACGTGTCCTTGCCGGACCCGCCAATCAAGCCGTCCGCGCCACCCTCGCCATAGAGCTTGTCGTTGCCGCCTCCGCCGCGGATCGTGTCATTGCCTTTTGCGCCGCAGATCGTGTCCTTTCCGCCCTTGCCGTTGATCTCGTCCGCGCCGCCATGCGCGACGATCACGTCATTGGCGGCAGTGCCCTCGAGTTGATCGGCAACGCTCGTCCCGGCAATCGTCGCGCCTTTCCCCTGGCACAGAGCGGGATCGCGTGGAGCCCAGTCGAGATTGCCGTCGAAGGCGTTGGGAAGGTCGTTGATGAGCGGCAAGATCGAGCCGGTGTCATCCGCGCTCTTGTAAACCGGATCACCTTCGCTCGTAAGCCCATTCACCCAGGTGACCAGCTCGCCGTCCGGTGACCAGGCGCAGTTGTAGTCGGCCAGGGTCACGGTTTCGTCCGAGATCTCCTGGGGCGTGCCCGTCGAATTCACGGAGCGCACGATCACGTCCGCATCGTTCGAGAACGAACCTTGCGTGTAACAGAGCTCCTTTCCGTCGGGTGACAGCGCGCCCTGGAACTGGTTTCCTGCGGAGCCGACGATCGTCTCGGCGACGGTCGAGCTGTTGTCCGAGCGCTCCCTGCGGATGTCCTGGTCGCCGGTCAGATTCGAGTGGTAGTAGATCCATTTGCCATCCGGCGACCAGAACGGCTTGCCCTCCGTCACGGTTGCCGTCCCGGTCAGATTGGTGAAGCCGCCGGTCTCGACGTTTACGACCAGGATGTCGAGCTGGTTGCTTCCGTTGGTCACCTCGCTCTCGTACGCGATCTGCCTGCCGTCGGGTGACCAGGCGGGACGATCGTCGAGGACGGTGCTGTCATGAGGGCCAAGCCTCTGCGTGACCGGCCCGCCGACGGAAAGGTCGTCGATGAAGATCTTCTGATTGTCCGACCCGCTCCCCCAGCGGGCGTATGCGAGCTTCTCGAGGTCTGGTGACCATGAGGGATGGCGATGCTGCCCCGCGTCGGTGGTGAGCTGGACGGGATCGAAGGCGATCCCCTCGAGCAGGAACACGTCCGAGCTCGAGTCGTCACACGGTTCGGTGCAGCTTCGCCCGCTGACCATGGCAATCTCGCCGTTCTCCCCCGGGAACGTCGCCTGAACCGGTGATGGAAGCCCCATGAACACGGCAACCGACAGGACTCCGGCGATTGCGTACCTCGTTCTCATCTGAATCCCTCCCAGCCTTTGGCGATCTCGTGCAGAGAGGAGCGTAAACCCTTTTCGCTACGGCACGATGACGTTGTCCGGATCCGGTCTGTCGGCCGCGTCGGCCTGGCTGTAATCGCCGAACGGGCCGTCCCGCTCGGCGACGGCAGCGCCGACTCCGTCTTGCTCTGCCACCTCGATGAACCGTTCGGCGTCCGGTGTGTTTCGCATCAGCCCGTCGAGGATCGGACCCAGGGTCTGCGTCGACGCGAGCCCCATGTTCTCGTAGGCCTGGTTCACGACCAGCTTCATGGCCGCGAGCTGCGAGGAGGGGATCTCGGCAAGTTGCTCCGCCTGAGCGTGGACCGTTGTCTCGAGCTCGGCGAACGGCACCGATGCGTTGATGAGCTCGATCTCGGCGGCGTCGCGCCCGGACAGGGACTTGCCCGTTAGCGCGTGCTCCTTCGCCTTGGTGAGGCCCAGGCGGTAGAGCCACATTCCCGTGAGGTACGAGCCCCACATTCTCGAGTACGGGGTGCCGATCCGGGCGTCGTTCGAGGCGATCACCAGGTCGGCGCAAAGCGCCATGTCCGAGCCCCCGCCGACGCACCAGCCATGGACCTGGCAGATGACAGGCTTGGGCGAGCGCCAGATGGACATGAACCTCGGAATCGGCCCTTGGTCCGCCGTTGCCATCGCAAAGTCCTTGCCGGGATCCCAGCGCCCGTCGGTGGTCATGCCCTCGTCCCAGTGGTGGAAGCCGCCGCCGAAGTCGAACCCGGCGCAGAACGAGCGCCCGGCGCCTCGCAGCACGATGACCTTGACCTCGGGGTCGGCAACAGCGGCGTGGACCGCGGCCTCCAGCTCCTCGGGCATCGGCGGAACGATCGTGTTCAGCCGCTCGGGACGGTTGAGCGTGATCGTCGCGATCGCGCCCTCGGCCTTGTAGAGGATCGTCTCGTAGCTCATGCACGCAAGTATCGCTTCAAGCGCCGAAGGATCGCGCCGTGGCCTGAGGCGTGTGGCATGGTTGATGACAGGAGGCGTGGATGGCAGTTGGTCGTTGGACAACCAGGGGGATGATGCTCGTCGCGGCGCTCGCGGCGTCGACGACCTCGTCGGCACTCGGGCCCGGCGGGTCCGCCGGGGCCGTTGAGGCCGGCGACACCTCTCGCGCGGCGAAGCCGGTGACCTGGCGCTCGTATCCGCTCAACCATCGGCCCAACAACCTCGCCGGGCAGGCCAAGAGGGACGCGTGCAACTTCGAGCACCACCAGCGCGTGGGAACGAAGGCGGTTCTGATCTTTCTCGTCGGGCGCGTGAACAAACGCGCCGGGAACTTCGGCGTCGGAGCGGATTCGAGTTTCAACTCGAACAAGAAGGTGCTCAAAGCCCTCCTGGCCGCGGGCAATGCATATGACCGCTGTCGCGGCCCGGCGCGGAAGAAGGTGCGTATTGCGTACGGGGTGACCAACTACGAGCTGAGCCAGGAGCTGGGCTCCAACTGGATGGCGCGGCGCGCCGGCCGCGCCCAATACGAGGTCGCGGCCAAGCTGAAACGCAGGTTTCCGAACGGCGTGAACGCGGCATTGGCCGTCGACATCGAGCCCGGCTGGGATCCGATGGGATCAGGAGACGCGCTCTCGCTGACCCGCGCCGCCGCTCATGGACGCCTGCCGTACTTCAACATCGGGACGGCCGGCCACTGCCCGCCGTACGGCACCTCGTGTCAGGGAAACTGGACACACGCCAAAGTCGGCCAGGTCTCACAAGACAAGGGCATCATCCCATTGCCGCAGGTCTACTTCCCGCGCCAGGCCCGGACGTGGAAGCGGGTCGCTGACCGCTGGGACAGAGAGCCGGGCAACTGCCGCCGCCAAGGCAAACGGGGCTGCTTCGACTTCGGCGGTGTGACCACGCAGCCGCAGAGCTGCGGCGCCCATTACAAGCCGCGCGCGGCGCTGCGCCGGATGCGCAAGGTCACCCACCATCGGGTCGGCAATCGCATCATCTATTTCAACCCGCGCGGCGTCGGCTGCTGACGCAGCCTTCATGCGGCCGGGACGCGGCGTGCTACGGAGCGGGAACGATGCGGATGTATGGGCGGGGCGACTCCCAGCCGTCCGGGTAGCGCTCCTTCGCGTCGTCGTCTGAGACGGAGCCGGCGATGATCACGTCGTCGCCGGCCTGCCACTGCGCCGGCGTTGCGACCTGGTTGTTCGCGGTCAGCTGGAGCGAGTCGATGACTCGCAGGACCTCATCGAAGTTCCGGCCCGTCGTCATCGGATAGATGAGGACCAGCTTGATCTTCTTGTCCGGACCGATCACGAAGACGTTTCGAAGTGTCGCGTTCTGGGCGGGTGTGCGCTCGGTCGGGTCGCCCTCGGTATCGGCGGGGAGCATCCCGTAGGCCTTCGAGACCTCGTAGTCCGAGTCGGAGATCAGGGGGTAGTTGACCTCGGCGCCCTGCGTGTCCGCGATGTCCACAGCCCACTTCTCGTGGTTCTCGAGCGGGTCGACCGAGAGGCCGATGATCTTGGTGTTCCGCTTGTCGAACTCGTCCTTGATCGAGGCCATGTAGCCGAGCTCGGTCGTGCAGACCGGGGTGAAGTTGCGGGGATGGGAGAAGAGGACCGCCCAGCCGTCGCCAATCCAGTCGTGGAAGCTGATGCGGCCTTCGGTCGTATCCGCCTCGAAGTCGGGGGCTGTGTCACCGATCGTGAGCGCCATCTTGGGTCTCCTTCCGCTAAATCCTTAAAACTCGATCAGGATTTGAGTGTAGCGATCCGGAGGCACGTTTCGCGGCTAAGCAAGGGGGCGATTCCGGCCGATGTGAGATGAAAGTGATTTCCGCTCCGCCCAGCGCGTCCTCGGTCATCGACCGGGCCTCATCCGACCTCGCCCTGATGGCGCGGGTCTCAGGCGTGCTCTACATCTGCGGCGCATGGCTGGTGATCATCTCTCTCGCCCTTCCGCATCCGATGTCGGTGGAGGAGGGGTGGCTCAGCGCCGTCGCCGTGTTCGCGGCAATCAGCGGAGGGCTTCTCTACCGGTACTCGGGCCGGGCGTCCCTCGCGGTAATACACGTGACCCTCGCACTGGCGGCTGTCATTGTCTCCCTCTGCGTCTACCTATCCGGTGCGGTGGCGGGCATTTACAGCGTCATGTTCGTCTGGATCGTGATCGTCGCGGCCTGCATCGCGACCAGGCGCCAGCTCGCCCTGCAAATCACCTGGATGCTCCTCAACTACGGCCTGGTGATCGTCGCCGTGGAAGGCGAGAGCCTCGGCTGGTCGCCGATCACGCGGTTCGTATTGACGGGGTTCGCCCTTGCCGTCTCCGGCGCCGCCGTCTCGTGGCTGGTCGAAGGCCGCCGGAGCGCTGAGGCCGGCCTTCAGCGAGAGATCGAGACGAGGAAGGAGCTTCAGCACGAGCTCGAGCACCTGGCCAACCACGACCCCCTCACGGGCGTCGCAAACCGGCGGCGGCTCGAGGACCATCTCGAAACGGTTCTGGCCGAGGCGGCTCGCACCGGCTTCCCACTTTGCCTGATCTCGCTCGACCTCGACGGATTCAAGAGCTTCAACGACAGGCACGGACACGCAGCGGGTGACCGCCTCCTGAAGTCCGCCGCGAGCGCCTGGAATTCCGTTCTTCGCACGGAAGACGTGATTACGCGGATGGGCGGCGACGAGTTCCTGGTCGTCCTTCCGAACTGCACGCTCGAGGTCTCGGCGCAAGTGGCGTGGCGCTTGCGCCAAGCCGTCCCTGAGGGCCAGTCGTGTTCGACCGGCATGATCGCGTGGAACGGGACCGATTCGATGGACGAGTTCCTGTTCGCCGCCGACGAGGCTCTGTACCGGACGAAGGGAAAGCGCGACGGAAGCGTGGCCGGATAGGTCGCATAGGCTCTGCGCCGGTGCGCGACCCGCTCGGCCTCAACGAACGATTTTTTGCCTGGTACTACCCGAAGGTGGTCGGGCGCGCCGAGGCCGCAGGGCAGGCGGAGACTCGCCGTGAGCTGCTGGCTGAAGCGCGCGGCAGGACGCTCGAAATCGGCGCGGGAAGCGGATTCAACCTTCCCCATTACACGGACGCTGTGACCGAACTCGTCCTCTCGGAGCCAAGCCCGCACATGCGCGAACACCTGCGTGAGCGCCTGGAGACGGATCCTCCGCCGGTCGGCTCCTGGGAACTGGCCGATGCCGATGCCGAGAACCTGTCGTTCGAGGACCAAAGCTTCGACACGGTCACAGGCGGATTCATCATGTGCTCGATCCCGGATCCGGAGGTTGCGCTCGCCGAGATAGCGCGAGTCCTGAAGCCGGGCGGACGCTACATCTTCTTGGAACACGTTCATGCCGGTGAGGGCACGATGCTCGGCCGCTTTCAGGACCTGATCGAGGTCCCGCACCGGTACATCGCGGCCGGTTGCCATCCGAATCGCCGCACCTGGGAGTTGATCGAGAACTCGCCCCTCGACGTCGAGCGACTCGAGAGGGGCGAGCAGCCGAAGGCGCCGCCGAGCGTCAAGCCAACGATTCTCGGCAGCGCCGTCCGGCCTTCGCTCTAGGTCAGACGCTGTCCGCGGTCGCGCCTGCGGCAGCGACCTCATGCTCGCCCTCGGCGAACTCTTCGACGATCTTCGCGCCGAACGCCGGCAGGTCGTCTGGGTTGCGGCTCGTCACCAGGCCCTGGTCGACGACCACTTCCTCGTCCACGACTTCCCCGCCCGCGTTGCGGATGTCCGTTCGGATCGACGGATAGGACGTAAGCGTCCGGCCGTCAACGAGATCGGCCTCGACCAGAGTCCACGGAGCGTGGCAGATCGCTCCGACTGGCTTGCCAGTCGCGAAGAAGTCCTGAAGGAACTTGATCACGTTCTCGTCCTGGCGCAGGCTGTCCGGATTCGCGACCCCACCGGGCAGGATCAGACCGTCGTAGTCGTTCGGGTCGGCGTCGCCGATCACCCGGTCGACATCGAAGGTGTCGCCCTTGTTGATGTCGCCGTTCATCGCCTGGATCTCGCCCTCTTCGAGCGAGATGAGCTCGGTCTCCGCGCCCGCGTCTTCGACTGCCTTCCGAGGCTCCTCGAGCTCGGACTGCTCGACCCCGTCGGTTGCGATGATCGCGATCTTCTTGCCCTGTAGTTCGTCCGTCATGGTGCTCCTTTCTCGAGTTTCCCTTGTTATTCGCATGCCCCGGAGGAGGGGCCGGAAACGAGATTCAGCGAGCTCTGCGGATGATCGTTGCGCCTGTCACCAGAGCGACGATCGCGAGGATTGCGGCGGCCAGGAAGCCGGCGCGTTCGCTTTCCGAGTCCAGGACTGCGCCGGCCTTGCCCGCCGACATGACCGACCCGGACGAGGCGGCGGACATTGCCGATCCGAAGGAGGCCGCCGACGCGACCGAGAGCGCTGATGCCGCCGAGCCGACCGAGCCGATCGAAAGCACCGATCCGACCGAGCCGATCGAGAGCAGCGAACCCTTCGAAGCGATCGACAGGTATGAGTCCTCCGACCAGAGGCTGAGAGTCGAGCCATCGTCCATGGCGCTCAGTTTCTCACGACCGCGACAGGGAACGGTTCCGGCATCCGAGGGTGACCCTCGCTACCTCGTCAAGTCCGAGAAGACGGGAGAGGAAGCCGCGCACAAGCCTGAGGCCCTCGAGCGGAGGTCCTGATCTCGGACTTCGGGATCGCCGCTACTTCTTGACGTCGATCCCCTTCGCGCAGTGCACTTCGAGGGTGGCGCCGGCTCCGGCCTCGCCCGCGTTGTCGTCGACGCCGATCCAGTACGTCTTCTTCGAAACGTTGAAGTTCGATGGCCTGAGCTGCGAGAGGTAGCTGACAACAATGCCCTCTGAGGTCGCCGCGCCGCCTCCGATCGCATTCCCCTTCGGGCAGGTGAGCCCGGTGACGATCCCCTGCCCATCTGCCGGGACGACGGGGTCCTCCAGATAATAAGTCCGAATGGTCGCGCCCCCCGCGCGAGTGGCCGGGCCCTTCTTGGTCGCGGTCAGCGGTTCTGCGACAACCCTGGGGCCCGCCTCTCGCTCGGTTCCGCCGCCCGCAACTGCCATTCCGCCGATGGCTGCCCCCGCGATCAGCGTCGCCATCGCCGCGCCGACCATCATCCGCTTCTTCATCTCCGCCTCCAGTGATTTCTCGGATCTCACGCTTTTCGCGTCCCGGTCGTCTCAAGATACGAAGATGCGAGAAATGTCGCGGCGTCCTTTCCAGGCTTTCCTCGACGAGCACCGCTCGCCGGTGCTCGCGTACCTGAGGGCGATGGTCGGGCCGAGCGATGCGGATGACTGCTTTCAGGAGACATTCATGGCCGCTTTGCGGAGCTACGAGACACTCGACGGGGCAAACCCGCGCGCCTGGGTGATGACGATCGCACGGAACAAGGCGATCGATCACCATCGTTCGGCGGCACGGCGGCCTGTGCCGAAGGGGGAGGACCTGCCCGATGTCCCGGCCCCTGCAAAGGCCCAGCGCGACCCCGAGTTGTGGGCCGCGGTTGCCGAGCTCCCAGACCGGCAGCGCGAGGCTGTGGGCCTCCGCTTTGCCGCCGACCTCAGATACCGCGAGATCGCCGGTGCGATGGACACGTCCGAGGAAGCGGCACGGCGAAGCGTCCACGAAGGCCTCAAGAAGCTGCGCGAGAGCGTGACAAAGGAGGAGCTATGAACGAGTTCGATGCCCTCGAGGCCCAGCTTCGCAGCACGGGCGACGCCGACGAGCAGTCGGCAGAACTCGCTCGGCGCTTCGCCGAGATGGCCGCCGCGAGCGGAGACGCCGAGGTCGCCTTCGCGACCGTCGACACGCCGGTGGGGAGGACGTCGGTCGCAACGACGGAGCGGGGCATCGTCTCGGTCGGGCTCCCGAACCAGGAGCTGGACGACTTCGTCGAGCGTCTCGCGGCGCGGATCTCGCCACGGGTCGTGGAGGCGCCCGGCAGGCTCGACACCGCTCGCCGCGAGCTCTCCGAGTTCTTCGAAGGCGAGCGCCGTGAGTTCGATCTCGACCTGGATTGGTCGCTCGTTCCCGGGGGCTTCTATCGGAAGGTCCTGGATGCGACGGCGAAGCTCGATTACGGCCAGGTCGTCACCTACGGAGAGATCGCCCGGAGCGCCGGGAATCCACGGGCGCACCGCGCGGCTGGCACTGCGCTCGGCTCCAACCCGCTGCCCATCGTCGTCCCGTGCCACCGCATCGTCAGGGCGGGCCCGGACCCCGGCAACTACGGCGGCGGGCCGGAGCTGAAACGCTGGCTCCTCGAGCTGGAAGGCTCGCTCGCCGCTTGACAGCGAACTTGAAAGGGGTCAGACCCGGGGTCAGACCCCGCTTGGCAGTTTCGTGCCTGAGAGTGCTTGACAACAAGTTGACAGTCAAGTAGGCTGTCAAGCATGATTGACGAAACCCTCACCAAGCGCCAGCACGAGATCCTCGAGCGTCTCGAGCAGGACATGCCTGTCAAGAAGATCGCGACGGACCTCGGGGTCTCGCGAAACGCCGTCTACCTGCAGATCGAGCGACTCCGCGAGCGCGGAGTGCTGCCGCGCGACTACACACCTTCCGGTCAGCCGCCTCGCGCGCCGATGCCGGCGCCGATGACGGGATTTGAGCTCGGCCCCGCCGTTCCCGCGCCCGGCTTCGGCCCGGGCTCGCTCACCGCGATGCGTTCCGAGCTCGCCGAGCTCCGCCGAGCCCCGGCCGAGAATCCTGCGGCTGCCGACTACGCCCGGATCATCGAGGCAGCCGCCTCGCGCAACGACGCGGTCGCACTGGCTTATGAGCTTGGAAGGATGGATGCGACCGAGGCCGATGAACTGGCCACGGGTCTCGTAGAGTCGGCATTGGAGAGACTCGGACACCTGCCGACCGCCAACTGATGGATAATCGGACGGCCCTTACTAAACAAGGAGAATTTGGGGAATGACTGTTGTTCTGATCGTGGTCGGCATAGTCCTGGTACTAGGCCTGATCTACGTCCTGATCCGGAACTCGATGATCGGCTCACGGAACCGCGTTGACGAGTCCTGGTCGGGAATCGATGTCCAGCTGAAGCGCCGCCACGACCTGGTGCCGAACCTGGTCGAGACGGTGAAGGGATATGCGACTCACGAGCGCGAGACCTTCGAAAAGGTGACTCAGGCCCGCGCCAACGCCATGCAGGCGACCGGCCCGGCCCAGGCAAGCCAGGCGGAGGGCCTGCTGAACGCAGCGCTCACCGACCTGCGTGCCGTCGCCGAGCAGTACCCGGACCTCCGGGCGACCGAGAACTTCCAGCAGCTCTCTCGGAACCTCTCGGAGCTCGAGGACGAGATCCAGGCCTCCCGCCGGATCTACAACTCGAACGTGCAGGCCTACAACACGAAGATTCAGATCTTCCCGAACTCGGTCGTCGCCTCCTCCGGAGGATTCACGGCGCGCGAGTTCTTCGAGATCACGAACGCCGCCGAGCGCGAGCCCGTCCAGGTCTCGTTCTGAGCAGCTGAGAACAACCGGCACATGCTGCTTTCGCGGCAAAGCCGCTTAGGAGATCCATGACCGGGCCGGTGGAGGAGCAAGCGCCGGAGTTCCTCACCGGCCCGGGCCTTGCCCGCGAGGCGTTCGAGTTCGCCGCCGAGGCGCACGAGGGGCAAGAGCGAAAGGGCGACGGCTCGCCATACATCAACCATCCGGTCGCACTCGCGCGGCTGCTCGTCGAGGCGGGACACGATGACGAGGAACTCCTCGCCGCGACTTTCCTTCATGACGTGGTCGAGGACACCGACACGACGCTCGAGGAGATTGACGAGGCGTTCGGCTCCGGTGTGCATGATCTGGTCGCCGCGATGACCGAGGACAAGGACATCGAGCCCTACGAGCGCCGCAAGGAGCACCACCGCGATCAGGTCGAGGCCGGCGGGGAGCGCGCGGTTCTCATCTACGCCGCCGACAAGGTGGCGAACCTGCGCGACCTGCGCACGTTGTATGCGAACGTGGGCGAAGGTGCAGCTTCGCGCTTCAAGGCTCCGCTCGACGTCAGGGTCCGCCTCTGGGAGGGCGACGCCGAGATGATCGACCGCGTTCATCCCGGTCATTCGCTCGGGACTCAGCTCCGCAGCGACCTGGATGCCTTCCAGGCTGAGCGCGAGTCGACCGCGTGATCGTCGACTGCGCTCACTACCAAAAGGGGGAGCGCCAGCACGACGGCCCGATCGAGATCGAGGAGGCCGCGAAACTCTGCGGCAGCGGCGAGGGAAGCTTTGCGTGGGTCGGTCTGAAGGATCCGACAGCGGATGAGCTGGAGCACGTCGGCGATGCGTTCGGGCTCCATGAGCTTGCGCTCGAGGACGCGAGCGAGGCGCATCAGCGGCCGAAGCTCGAGGACTACGGTGATTCGATCTTCGTCGTCTTGCGGACTGCGCGCTACGACGACGAGAAAGAAGAGGTCGAGTTCGGCGAGATCCACCTCTTCGTCGGCTCACACTATGTAGTCGCGGTTCGCCACGGCGAGGCCTCGGATCTGACCGGCGCGCGTAAGCGCCTGGAAGAGCACGAGAGCCTGCTCGACTCCGGCCCCGGCGCCGTGGTCTGGGCAATCGTCGACAAGGTCGTGGACGACTATGCACCCGTAGTCGCCGGCATCGACAACGACATCGAGGAGGTCGAGCAGGAGATCTTCGGGGAGCGCTCGGACTCGACCCAGCGCATCTACTTCCTGAAGCGGGAGGTGATCGAGTTCCACCGTGCCGTGCGGCCGCTTCTCGCTCCCCTCGAGAGCCTTCAGTACGGCGGTCAGTCCGGCATCAACGACGAGCTCCAGCGATTCTTCCGCGACGTCCACGATCACGCGCGGCGAATCGACGAGCAGGTTTCCTCACAGCGGGAGCTCCTCACCTCGATCCTGGAGGCGAATCTGGCGCTATTGGGCGTTCAGCAGAACGCGGTCGTCCGCCAGATCTCAGCCTGGGCGGCGATCATCACCGTGCCGACGTTCATGGCATCGATCTGGGGAATGAACTTCGAGCACATGCCCGAGCTCTCGGAGACCTGGGCCTATCCCGCAGCGCTCATACTGATGGTGGCCGCCGTGCTCGGGCTCTACCGCTTCTTCAAGCGGATCGCCTGGCTCTAGCGACTAGGTCGAGCCGTCGTCCGGCTCCGAACTTCCAGCTCTGACGGCCTCCAGCTGGGCGGCAACCGCCAGGCCCGCGAAAAGCGCGAGCGCGGTCAGGAGGGCCCACAGCATCAGCCCGATGAATCCGGCAAGCGGGCCGTAAGTCTCGCCGAAGTCCTTGGAGATCTCGAGGTAGCCGGCCAGGATGCCTGTGAAGGCGAACCAAAACAGGACGGAGAGGCCGGACCCGAACGCAAGCCAACTCGCCTCTGGCTGCGAGCGGTTCGGCGCCTTTTCGAAAAGAAGCGCTGCTGCACCTGCGACCAGGCCTGCGCCGAGGGGCCAGCGGACGATCGACCAGATCGTGCCCAGGGTCTCGCTCCAGGCATGGTCGGTGAGCGCACCGCCCAGCTCCGACCCGGCGACGGTAAGAACGAGAGCTGCCACGGTGGCGATGCCGGCCGAGAGCGCGAGCAAGGTCGCTCGGGCGTACTTGGCGACGCTCGGCCGGTCGCGCTCGACTCCGTAGATGCGATTTGCCCCACGCTCGATCTGTCCCATAGCCGTTGCCCCCGAGACGATTGCAACGGCGAGACCGAGGAAGAGCGCAACGCCGCCCGAGCCGGAGCCGGACTCGATCGTTTGTGTGAGCACTTCTCCCGCGGGTCCAGGGGCCAGGTCTTTGAACGTGGTTTCGAGGACTTTGCTGAACGACTCCTGGTCGAGGACTTTCGCGAGGCCGACCACCGCGATGAGCGCGGGCAGGAGAGTGAGGACGAGCTGGAAAGCGAGTGCCCTCGAGTGGCTGAATCCGTCGGCCCACCGGAAGCGGATGAACGAGTCGCGTACCAGGTGGCCGGCTCCCACGTGCTTGAGCGTCTCGACGGCATCGTCGCCTTCGAGGCCACGAGTTTCCGGCACAGCCGCTGCTGTGCTCATAGAGCGTTCCCCTCGGCCATCCTCCGGTACCTACCCACTGGGAGGCAACGGTACGCTCAGCGGCCTATGGGCCTGCTCGCACACGTCTCATCGGGCGTCTTCGAGCCGCTTCAGATTGCGGGTCTGACCGCGTTCGGCGCGGTCTACGGCATCCGCGCCGCAAACCTCGCCCGCGAGGGCCGGCCGGTTCCGACCTGGCGGGTCGTCTCCTACTTCTCGGGCGTCGCGCTGATCGCGATCGCCTTCGTCTCGCCGCTCGCGCACCTGGGCGGAGAGCTCGTCACGGCGCACATGATCCAGCACCTCCTGATCGCGGATATCGCAGCGCTGCTGATCGTCCTTGGGCTGACCCGCGCGGTGCTTCAGCCGATCATGGCCCTCAAGGCCTTCGACCGCCTTCAGTTCCTGACCCTCCCGATGGTCGCCCTGCCCCTGTGGATCGTGAACCTCTACGTCTGGCACATCCCGGCCCTCTACGACGGGACGGTGACCAACGAGTGGATCCATGCCCTTCAGCACACCTGCTTCATCACCTTCGGGATCCTGATGTGGATGCCGATCGCCGGGCCGCTTCCGAAGCCGTCCTGGTTCGGGGGCGGAGCGCAGGTCGGATACGTGGTCGTCGCCCGGCTGGCCAGCGCGGGACTGGGGAACATCCTCATGTGGTCCGGCTCGGTTCTCTATGTGGAGTACGCGGCCGGGCAGGACTACTGGAACATCTCGGCCGTTGCGGACCAGGGCACCGCGGGCGTGATCATGATGGTCGAGGGCGGCCTCATCACGCTGGGAGCTCTTGCCTGGGCGCTCCTAAGATGGGCGGCTCAGGACACCGAGAAGCAGCGCCTGCTCGAGCTCGCTGAGGAGCGCGGGGTAGCGCTCACCCCGGAGCGCGCCGAGCGAGCGGTCAGCGCCGGACACGGGGCTCGCCTCGAAGAGCGCATCACCGGAGCCAAGGCCAAGCACACTTGAAAACCAACCGTTTCCTCTACCTGACGGTCTTCATCGTCGGGGTATCGATTCTTGGAGCTGAGATCGCAGCGGCGCGGCTTCTGGCACCCTTTTTCGGCGCATCGACGATTGTCTGGGCGAACACGATCGGCGTAGTGCTGGTCGCGCTGTCTCTGGGTTACTGGTACGGGGGCAAGCTCGGCGATCGCTATCCCGAGGTGCCGAAGCTCTGCCAGGTCGTGGTTGGCGGCGCGGTGCTCCTGACGCTGATTCCCTTCGTCGCGCAGCCATTCTTCGAGGTCGCGATCTCCGCGCTCGACGAGATCGAGGCGGGGGCGTTCGTCGGCTCGTTATTTGCCGTGCTCTTCCTTGTCGCCATCCCCCTTGCTGTTCTCGGCACCGCTTCGCCGTGGGCCCTTCGCCTGAGTGTCGACGAGGTCGAGAACGCCGGCGCGGTCGCCGGCCGCCTGTACGCAATCTCCACCGTCGGATCACTCCTGGGCACGATGGTCTCCGCGCTGGTCCTGATCCCGTTCGTCGGTACCCAGCGCACCTTCATCGTGTTCGGCGTGATGTTGGCGCTGGTAGGCGCGCTTGGCCTACCCCGGCGCTACCTCCTCGCCCCGGCCCTTATTGCCGCGACGCTTGCGATCCCTGTCGGAGCAATCAAGTCGACCGAAGACGGCGAGGTGATCTACGAGAAGGACTCGGAGCATCAGTACATCCGGGTCATCGAAGAAGCGGACGGAGACCGGCTGCTCGAGCTCAACGAAGGGCAGGCGGTCCACTCCCTCATGCGCTCCGACTCCGTCCTCACCGATGACGTCTGGGACGGATATCTCGTCCTGCCGTTCGCGGGGCTCGACGGGCCTCCGGAGCGCATAGCGATCCTGGGCAACGCCGCCGGAACGACGGCGCGCAGCTACGGGGAGTACCTGCCCGACACCCAGATCGACGGAGTCGAGATCGACCCGGAGCTCGAGGAGGTCGGGAACAAATACTTTGACATGGACTCGAACGAGAACCTCACCGTCCACTCGGAAGATGCGCGCCCTTGGCTTCGCCGGTCCGAGGGCGGCTATGACGCGATCTTCGTCGACGCCTACCGTCAGCCCTATATCCCGTTCTATCTCGCGACGGAAGAGTTCTTCAGCCTCGTCAGGGAGCGGCTTGCGCCCGGCGGTGTCGTGGTCGTGAACGCCGGCCACCCGGAGGGCAACGACGACCTCGAGAAGGTTCTGGGACGCACGATGTCCGAGGCCTTCCCGAACGTCATGCGCGACCCGATCGAGCCGACCAACACGCTGTTGGTCGCGAGCGAGGGCGAGCTCTCAGCGGATTCGATCCGCGAGGGGACCCAGAACCTGCCGGTGGAGGTCGCGAACCTCGGCGCGACGGAGGCGTCGCGCTTCGGCGAGCTCCTCGCGGGCGGCGAGGTCTACTCGGACGATCGCGCACCCGTCGAGTGGCTGATCGATCGCTCGATCCTCGGTTACGCCGGCGACAACTAGGCGTGGCGGATCGGCTCCTGGCCTGGCTCTTCACCGGCCCGATCGGCCGGGTCGTCGCGTTCTTCGGCGACCTCGGCGCGGCGCTCGGGGGCTGGGCCCTTCGGCGGGTCGGGCGGAGAAATGACTCTGAGTAGGCTCGCCTGTAGATGAATACCGAGCTGACCGAGCTGCCCGAATCGCGCGTGCGCCTGGACGTAACCGTCGAGGCCGACGTGGTCGAAAAGAGGATGGACCGCGCCGCGAAGCAGCTGGCCGGTGAGATGAAGGTGCCGGGCTTTCGCAAGGGCAAGGTGCCGCCGCAGATGGTCATCCAGAGGCTCGGCCGCGAGTCCGTCGTCGAGCAGGCTGTCCGCGATTCTCTGCCCGAGTGGTACGAGGAGGCGATCGTCTCCTCGGGCATCGTCACGGTCGGCGACCCGAAGCTCGACGTGGATCAGCTTCCGGGCGAAGGTGAGAGCTTGGTCTTCTCGATCGAGGTCGGTGTGAGACCAAAAGCTGAGCTCGGTGAGTACAAGGGCCTCGAGGTCGGAAAGCCCGAGGCTGAGGTGCCCGACGAGCGGATCGACGAAGAGCTCGAGCGCCTGCGCGAGGGCTTCGGCTCGCTCAACCCTGTCGAGCGCCCTGCTGCCAATGGCGACGTTGCGGTCATCGACTACGAGGGCACCGTCGACGGCGAAGCCTTCGAAGGCGGCTCCGGAACGGACATGACGGTCGAGCTCGGCTCTGAGCGCCTCCTACCTGAATTCGAGGCGGGCCTGGTCGGCAAGAGCGCCGGCGAGGAGGCCGATCTCGATGTGACCTTCCCGGACGACTACGGCGCTGAGGACCTGGCCGGCAAGGCCGCCGTCTTCCATATCAAGGTGAACGAGGTGCGCGAGAAGGAGCTGCCGGAGCTCGACGACGATTTCGCCCAGTCCGCCTCCGAGTTCGACACCCTGGAAGAGCTCCGGGGCGAGATCCGCGATCGCATGGCGGAGATAGTCGAGCGCCGCTCCGAGTCGGAGTTCCGCGACGCCGCCGTCGAGGCCGCAGCTCAGAACGCCACGATCGACCTTCCGCATGACCTGATCCACGCCCGTGCCCACGAGCTGTGGGAGCGCTTCGAGCGCACGCTCGCCGCTCGCGGCATCGACCCGCAGATGTATGCGCAGATGCAGGGCCGCGACCGCCACGAGATGATCTCCGAGGGAGACGAGGCCGCCGAGCAGACACTGCGCCGCGAGGCAACGCTGGCCGCCGTCGCGGAGGCCGAGGGCATCGAACCGACCGACGAAGAGCTGATCGAGGCCCTGGGCCCGGCCGACGGCAAGCAGAAGCCTGAGAAGGTCCT
Organism: uncultured bacterium; assembly: GCA_963772035.1. Taxonomy (GTDB): domain Bacteria; phylum Actinomycetota; class Thermoleophilia; order Solirubrobacterales; family 70-9; genus JALZKA01. The sequence goes on along the minus strand of CAVYVT010000005.1, from coordinate 428,484 downwards.
CGCAAAGCTTCGCGAGAACGGGCGCGAAGGCCTGTTGGTCGAAGAGGTGCGACTCAGGAAGGCGGCCGAGCTGATCGCCGACTCCGCAAAGCCCATCCCGGTCGAGCAGGCCGAGGCGCGCGATGCAATCTGGACGCCCGACAAGGACGCGGAGGGCGACGCGCCGGCGGCTGAGGGCAAGCCGGAAAGCGAGACTCCGGACAAGCTTTGGACGCCTGGGCCGTGAGTAGACTCACCCGCCGATGAGCCCCTTGGTCCCAATGGTCGTCGAGCAGACGTCGCGTGGCGAGCGCGCGTTCGACATCTACTCGCGCCTTCTCAACGAGCGGATCATCTTTCTGGGGACGCCGATCAACGACGACATCGCGAACCTCGTAGTTGCGCAGATGATCCACCTCGAGTCGGAGGATCCTGACAAGGACATCTCGATGTACATCAACTCGCCCGGCGGGTCGGTCTACGCGGGCCTTGCGATCTACGACACGATGCAGTTCATCAAGCCCGACGTCCAGACGATCTGCGTCGGGGTCGCGATGTCGATGGGCGCGCTGCTCCTGGCCGGCGGCACGGCGGAAAAGCGGATGGCGCTTCCCAACTCGAAGATCCTGATCCATCAGGTGTCAGGTGGCTTCCAGGGCCAGGCGACCGACATCGAGATCCACGCCAAGGAGATCATCGACGTCCGCGAGCGCCTCGACAAGATCATCGCTCACCACACGGGCCAGGATCTCGAGCGTGTTTCGCGCGACACCGAGCGCGACTACTTCATGAGCGCCGAGGAGGCAGTGGAGTACTCCATCGTCGACCGCGTGCTCGAGCAGCGCTGACCCGCTTTCTCCTAGCGCTCGCGACGGCATTTGCCGTCATCGGGACGGGCGCAACCGTGGCCTCGTCGGGCGGCGGCTTCGACGTGTATCGATCTTCGGTGAAGCCGGCCGAATCATTTCTCGCGGGCGAGCGACCGCCGACGCTTCGCTACGCCTTCCACAGCTCCGGTGAGCGCCGCCGAGTGTCGGTGCGTGTGGTCGATCCCAAGACAGGAAGGGCGCTCGCGCGCTGGACGCGCTCGCAGGCACAGCCTGGAGAGCTCTACAAGCGCGAGTGGAACGGGTTGGACCAGACGGGAGATCCTGCGCCTGACGGCCGCTATGCATTCCGGATCTCCTCACCCGGCCGCGGTGACTTCGCCGGCGGGACGTTTCGGATGCACGGCTATAAGTTCCCGGTCGATGGCCCCCACGGAACCCGGGGAGCGATTGGCGAGTTCGGGGCAGATCGGGTGGATGGCCGGACTCACCGCGGCTTCGACGTAACGGCGCCCTGCGGCACGGACCTCGAGGCAGTGCGCGCGGGCGAGGTCGAGCGCCGGGGTTATGACCCTGAGCTCTTCGGCCACTTCATCGAGGTCGACGCGCGGTGGTCATCCATCGATTACTTCTACGCGCATATGCGCGAGCCGGCGGCGGCCGGAGTGGGCGATCACGTCAGGACCGGAGAGAAGCTCGGTGAGATCGGGCTCACCGGGAACGCGTCCGGTACGCCCTGCCACCTTCATGTCGAGATCAGGGCCTCGGGCCGGACCGTCGACCCGAAGCCCTATCTCAAACGCTGGGACCGGTATTCCTAAGGGATCAGGTGGCTTCCCAGCCGACCTTTGTCTTGCAGTCCTCGGCGCCGCCGCCGAAGTCACCCTTTGACTTCAGGGTGCCGACGACCTTGTTTCCGTTCTGCTTGACCTCGCCGTCGACAAGGACCTTTGCGTCGCCCTTCTTGACGGTTCCGTCGAACTTGCCGTTGTCGTTCACACCCATCTTGGGGATGGAACCCTTGACCTCAACCGGTCCGCCTACAGCGCAGGTCACCGTGAAGTTCTTGAACTTGAAGTCCTTGACTGCCTTCGGGTTATTGCCGACCGACTCCAAGATGAATGTGATCGAGAGATCCGGTCCGCCTCTGGCCGTCGACTTCTGAGCGCTGTCCGCGCTGGACGTCGCCGGCACTGCTACTGCCGTGGCTGCAAGTGCCGCGACGATCAAACCCTTCTTCATTCCGCCTCCTATCTCGAATTTGTAAGGACCCACGCGCAGACTAGCCGCTGATCGTGGCCGTGAACTTCTGCTTTCCGGACTCGCACTTCGAACGGCCTGCGCCGTCGTCGAGATCGAACATGCCCCAAAGGCGCACGGTGCCCTTCGCCCGCCTGAACTTGCGGGAGAACTGACCGCGGACAACGGCCTTCGCCCCCTCGCCATCCTCCGAGCGCACCGCGAACGATCGATCGTCGAGGACCTTCGTGTAGCCAAAGATGCTGAATTTGAGTCGGCCCTTTCTGCCTTCGCAGGCAGCGGCCATATCCGTGATTTCGATGTCGTGAACCTTGCGCTCGTCCCTTGGCTTCTTGTCGAGCTGGAACGAGATCGCCCCACAGGGATCTTCGGGTTTGCACATCTCCTCCAGAGGGGCCGCGAACGGGATTGGCGTGGCAGGTCCGCCCAGCGCAGGGCTCGCCGCTGCGAAAGCAGCGAGCGTGGTCAATGCGGCGAATCCCCTTGCCAGAACCTTCGGCACTACTCCTAGCTAACCCCACAGCAGGCGCATCGGAGCGGCTGTACCCTGCAAAGGAGCGCAAAAAGACCTGGAGGGACGAACCGATGAGGGCAAGGATGCGGATCGCGGGGGTCGGAGCCGCCGTTGCGATGCTTGGGTGTGTCTCAGCCGCCCAGGGGGCTACTGTGAACGTGAAGCCCGGGCCAAACGCCCTGCAGAACGCGATCGACGACGCCAATAAGGGCGACACGCTCAACGTCAAGGGCGGGACCTTCAAGGAGGACGTGCGGGTCACGAAGCCCCTCGACATCATCGGGAAGCCGGGCGACCGCCCGACAATCAGCGGCGGCTGCGATTCGGACATCGTCATCGACGTCCAGTCGAAGGGCGTGACCCTCTCAAACCTCAAGGTCAAGGGCGCCACCGAGGACGGCGGACCGGGATACACAATCAATTTCATCGGCGTCCCGAACGGCACCGCAAGCGATCTGAAGGTCCAGCAGTCTTGCGAGAACAGCCCTCAGTACGGGATCAACCTGTTCGACGCGGGCAACATCCAGATCGTCGGAAATCACCTCTATGGCGGGTTCCGTGACGCCGGAATCTATGTCGGCGGGATCGACGACACGCGCGGGAAGACGCTCCTGATCGAAGACAACGAGGCCGACGGAAACAACCGCGGGATCATCATCGAAAACTCGTTCTCGAACGATCAGACGATCGTGGTCAGGAACAACGACGTTCACGACAACGATGAGACGCCGGGCATCACCGACCAGCCGACCGGCATCTACGTCCACAACTCAGACGACGGCCTCTACACCGGGAACACGGTGAACGACAACGGGTTCTACGGATTCGATGTGGACTCCGAGTCCGACAACAACGAGTTCTCGAACAACGAGGCCACAGGCAACGATGAGAACTTCAACGACGAGGGAAACGGCAACTGCGGATCGGGCAACACGGGCTTCACATTGCCCGGTTGCATGTAGGCGACCGTATGAAGGGACGCGGCAAGCCGAGGAGTAACTGACGACGATGGCACGCCCCACTGACTCAAACGAACAGCTCCTCTGCTCATTCTGCGGCAAGTCGCAGCGGCAGGTCAAAAAGCTCATTGCCGGCCCCGGCGTCTACATCTGCGATGAGTGCATCGATCTCTGTAACGAGATCATCGACGAGGAGCTCACCGCTCCGCCGTCGTTCGAACTGGAGAACCTTCCGAAGCCCGCCGAGATCAACTCGGTGCTCGACGAGTACGTGGTTGGGCAGGAGTCCGCCAAGCGCGCGCTTTCCGTCGCTGTCTACAACCACTACAAGCGGGTCCAGATCAAGCAGGCCGGCGAAGGGGAGATCGAGCTCCAGAAGTCGAACATCATGCTGCTCGGGCCAACCGGCTGCGGCAAGACGCTTCTCGCGCAGACCCTCGCGCGGATCCTGAACGTCCCGTTCGCGATCGCAGACGCCACGGCCCTCACCGAGGCCGGCTACGTGGGCGAAGACGTCGAGAACATCCTCTTGAAGCTGATCCAGGCCGCGGACTTCGACGTGAAGAAGGCCGAGACGGGGATCATCTACATCGACGAGATCGACAAGATCGCCCGCAAGGCGGACAACCCGTCGATCACTCGCGACGTATCAGGCGAGGGCGTCCAGCAGGCGCTTTTGAAGATCCTGGAAGGGACGACCGCTTCGGTGCCGCCGCAAGGCGGGCGCAAGCATCCTCATCAGGAGTTCCTGACGATCGATACGACGAACATCCTCTTCATCTGCGGAGGCTCGTTCGCGCAACTCGACAAGGTGATCGAGAAGCGAGTGGGCAACCGCGGGGTGGGTTTCGGCGCGAAGATCGACTCGGCGCGCGCGAAGAACGACCTGGGCGAGATGTTCGAGAAGGTCCTGCCGGAAGACCTCGTCGAGTACGGCCTCATCCCGGAGTTCATCGGTCGTCTTCCGGTCATCTCCGCGATCCATCAACTGAGCCGCTCGGATCTGATCACGATCCTCACCGAGCCCAAGAATGCTCTGACCAAGCAGTTCCAGCGCTTCTTCGAGTTCGACGACATCGAGCTCGTCTTCGCCGAGGACTCGCTGTCGGCCATCGCCGATCGCGCGCTCGAGCGCGAGACTGGCGCGCGTGGACTGCGCTCGATCCTCGAAGAGACCCTCATGGACGTCCAGTTCGAGCTTCCGTCGCGGCGTGACGTGCGCAAGTGCGTCGTCACCAAGGAGACGATCGCCGAGGGCCGCCAGCCGACGTTGGTGACGGAGGCGGTCGAGGACGAGGCGGTCGATCCGGGCCTCGACGCGCTCGGCGAAGAAGCCGGCTAGCCGGTTGACGGCGGGCCGCTGTTTGTGGCACGCTCCAACGGTTGAGGGGGATCTGCAGGACATCCGCAATCGCGTCGGTCGCGCTCCTGGCCTGCGCCGGCAGCGCCAGCGCCGCCACTTTCGAGGTCACGAAGACCGGGGACTCCAACCCGAACGGCTGCAACCAGGGCGGCTGCACGCTTCGCGAGGCGACGCTCGCCGCGAACAACAAGGACGGCGCCGACGTGATCGTGCTCGAGTCGGGCGAGACATACAAGATGGGCATCGGCGGGACGGGCGAAGACGCCGGCCTTACGGGCGACTTCGACCTCACCGAGAAGACCACGGTGCGCGCGTCCGGCAACGCGCCCGCCACGGTTGACGGAAAGAAGATCGACGGGATCTTCAACGCGTTCGCCGACTCCCGTTTCGAGCGACTGAAGCTGGTCCGGTCCGATTTCACCGGCATCTACGTCGAGCAGGGCGACGGACAGGTTGAGGACGTCACGATCGAGAAGCCGGGCAATATCGGCTTGCGGGTCGACGACGGCGACGCGACTGTCACCAGCTCGAAGATCCACGAGTCGTCGTCGAACGGGGTTTACCAGTCCGGCCCGGGAAGCTTGCGCGTCGTCAACTCAGACGTGACGGATGCTGGGTCCAATGCGATCAGCGAGTACGACGGCGGCAGCGTGTCCGTCAGTGGGTCCACCTTCTCGAAGCTCGGATCCGGATTCATCTACGAGTCCGCGGATGGGGATGTCAAGGTCTCGAAGTCGAAGATCGACAACACGAGCTCGACGGCAGTTTCCGAGTACGACGAAGGAAACGTGGCGGTCACGCGCTCGCAGTTCTCGCGGATCGGGTCCTCGGCGTTTTACGAGAGCGCGGAGGGCAATCTCAGGTTCATCCGTTCGAGCCTCAGCCGGTCCAAGTCGAGCGGCTTCTCCGAGTACGACGACGGTGACGTCGAGATCAAGCGCTCCAAGGTCAAAGGGACGAAGTCGTCGGCGGTCTACGAGGCGGCCGATGGAAACGTGAAAATCTCGCGGTCGAGCATCCTCGATACCGGCTCGTCGATCGTCTCCGAGTACGACCTCGGCGGGATCGACATCGCCCGCTCGAAGCTCGTCAAGGCGGAATCTTCGGGCCTCTACGAGGCAGGCGAGGGCGGCATCGAGCTGATCCAGTCGCAGCTGCGGCGTCTCGGCTCTTCCGCACTGTCGGAGTACGACCTCGGCGATGTTGTGATCGACCGTTCCCGCGTCGAGGACGCAAAGAGCAACGGGGCCTACGTCACCGAGGGGGAGGTGCGCGTGACGGATTCAACGGTCTCCAATCACAAGTACAACGGCATCTATCTCGGGGCGACGACCGACGCGAAGATCACGGGGTCGACGATCGCCAACAACACCGCCGATACCGGTCAGGGCGGTGGCATCTATTCGACCGGCGCGCTGTTCGTCGAGAACACCACGATCTTCGGAAACAAGGCAACTGAGGGCGGCGGCATTTATGTTGCCGGCGCCGGCACTGCCGACCTGAGGTCCGTGACGGTCACGCGGAACGAGGCGGACACAGTCGGCGGCGGCGTCGCGGCGGCTCCGGCCGGGGTCGAGGTCCGCAACTCGATCATCGCCGACAACGTGGCGAGCACCTTCGGTCCGGACTGCTACGCATCGGTCTCGTTCACTTCAGGCGGGCACAACCTGCTCTCGGATGACGACTTCTGCACCGGTCTTGGCGCCGGGACGGACAAGGTCAAGGGCAACGCGAAGACCGAAGGCTTGAAAAACAACGGTGGTCCGACAAAGACCGCTGCGATCGCACAGAACAGCCCCGCGGTCGACAGCGCCGGCAACAACTCGCCGTCACGAGACCAGCGCGGTCGCGACCGGGACTCGAAGCCGGACGTCGGCGCTTTCGAGCGCTGAGGCTCAGCCTGCGTAAGACAGGTCGCGCTGGGGTGCGATCCCGTGGCGCTCGCCCGTCTCGACGAGCTCGGGCGAGAGGCCCCACCGGTCGGGGGCGTCTTCACCCTCGTGGTCGGCGTTCGCGCCCTTGAGCTTCATCGAGCCCCTGTTATCGCCCAGCTCGCGGATCTTCGCCACGTGCTCGGGATCAAGCTTGAGCTCGATCGGCACGGCGGCCAGATCCGCTCGCTTGTCTTCGATTGGGCGAGCGTCCGGGCCGGCCTCCTGGATCAGGGTCGGCGCAACACAGGCAACGGCCGGGTGCGCGAGATTCCACTGGCACGCGAGGCCCATCGGCGAAAGTCCGGCTGATGCCATCACCGGCCGCATCGCATCGATCCGGTCGAGTCCACGCTCGATCCACCCGGAGGGGCGGAAACGGCGGTGGTCGTGTTCGTGGAGCGGCGTGTCCGGCTCCAGGTCGCCCCAGAAGAGGCCGCCGTAGTCCACGACGCGCGTGATGACTGAGACGTCGGCCGCCGCGGCAGCGTCGAGAACAAGCTCGCCTGGCCACGGCTCGAGCGGGTTCAGGATCACCATGGCCCAATCGATGACGTCGCCGTAGCGCTCGAGGCACGCGATCAGGTCCAGGGTGAAGCCGTTCGCGGGGCCCGGAGCTATGCCCACGGCGTCCGCAAGCCCGTCCTCGCGAAGCGCCGCCATCCCTTCCCAGACCGCCGGCGACTCGTAGCCGGTGCGGTCAGGGTTGTGGAGGAGAAGGACGTCGAAGGCATCGATGCCGACGGCTTCGAGGCTTCGCTCAGCCGCCTCGCGAAGGTAGGCGGCGTACCCGTCCTGGCCGCGGAGGTCCGGGTGGGTGAAGCGGGGAAAGCCTTTTGGACCTTGGCGCTCGCCGTGGATGTAGTCGTGGCCGATCGCGCCTGCCACCCGGTACGACTCGCGGTCGAGGCCTGCGAGCGCGCGGCCGAGCGTGCGGTCGGCCTCTCCCTCGCCGTAGACGTCGGCCGTGATGACCGTGTCGATGCCGTCGCCCGGGCGGAACAAAGCCTCCAGCCGATCGTCCTCGATCGCCTCGCCGAAGCGCATGTAGCGCCCACCGCCCCAGGTTCCGATCGCGCTGCGGCCGAGCTCGGTCACAGCCGCAACGCTAGCGGGGGTCAGAGAGGATCCGGTGCGTCGAGGTCAGCGCCCTTCTCGGCCTTCCACTTCCCGTCGTCCTTGGCGTTGCACTTCGCGGAGCCCCCGCCCGTGAAGTTGATCTTGAGCTTGCTTTCGATCGTTCCCTTGGCCTTGCCGCCGTTCAAGAGCTCGCCCGATACGTCGTATGAGAACTCGAAGGACTTGGGGTCGCCTCCACGTACATCGACCGTGCGGTACTTGCCCTCGACCGTCCCTGAGAACTCGCGTCCCTTCACCTTCAAGGTCTTCCCGTCATTTGCCTCGAACAGCGCGGAGCCGTCCTTGGCGTCCTTGCACCTGTAAGAGAGATAGGCGGAGAGGCCGGCGACCTTGTCGCCGTTCGACTTCAGGTCGAAGCCGAAGTAGGTGTCCTCGTTCCTGTCGACCCGTCCCTCGAAATCGTTCTCGTCGTCACCGAAAGGCGAGCTCGGCGGTCCCGCCAGCGCGGTGCCGGCGCTGATCGCGATCACGAACGCGGTGACGGCCATCCAACGCCTGGGCGCTCTCTGTTGCCCCATTTCTACCTCCCCTGGTTCTGAGCAGTCGGGCCAGACTAACATCGGCTCGCGATGGACGACGACGCTCGAAAGTCGCTGGAAAGCACGACTCGTTACGACCCTTCGGAGGTCGAGCGCCGCATTTTCGAGAGGTGGGACGAGGGCGGCTACTTCCACCCGGAGCCCGTGGGTGAGTCCGAAGACAACTTCTCGATTGCGGTGCCGCCTCCGAACGTCACCGGCGTCCTACATATGGGCCACGCTCTCAACGGATCGATACAGGACTCGCTGATCCGCCTCAACCGCATGCGCGGGAGGCCCACACGCTGGATCATGGGCACCGATCACGCCGGCATTGCCACCCAAGCTCAGGTGGAGAAGGAGCTGGCGCGAGAGGGCAGCTCGCGCCGAGAGATCGGCCGCGAGGCCTTCGTCGAGCGGGTCTGGGCCTGGCGCGAGCGGCACGGCTCGCAGATCATCGAGCAGTTCAAACGCCTCGGCGCGTCCGCTGACTATTCGGACGAGCGATTCACGATGGACGACGCCTACGCGCGAGCCGTCGCCCATGTCTTCGTCGAATTGCACTCTCGGGGTCACATCTACCGCGACAACTACATGGTGAACTGGGACCCCGGCCTGGGCTCGGCGATCTCGGACCTCGAGGTCGAGCAGAGGACGCTTACCGACACCCTGTTTTCGATCGACTATCCGCTTGCCGATGGCTCCGGGTCGATCACTGTTGCGACCGTTCGCCCGGAGACCATGCTGGGGGATACCGCGGTCGCGGTCCATCCCGACGACGAGCGCTACGCGTCCCTGGTCGGCGCCGAGGTGATCCTGCCGCTGGTCGGCCGCAAGCTTCCCGTGATCGCAGACGAGTACGTAAAGCCCGAGTTCGGGACCGGTGCGCTGAAGATCACGCCTGGGCACGATCCGAACGACTTCGAGATCGGCCGGGGCCATGGCCTCGAGGAGATTTCCGTCATCGGCGAGGACGGCCTCATGACCGAGGCGGCGGGAGAGCGCTTCGCGGGCCTCGATCCAGAGGACGCACGGAAAGCAATCGTGTCCGCCCTTCGGGACAAGGGCCTGATCTCGGCCGAGGAGCCTTACAAGCACGAGGTCCCTCACTCGGCGCGATCGGGACGGCGGGTCGAGCCGCTGATCTCGCTCCAGTGGTTCTGCGACATGACGGAGCTTGCGAAGCCCGCGATCGAAGTGGTCCGCTCCGGCCAGATCAGGTTCCACCCCGAGAGATCGGCCAAGGTCTATCTCGACTGGCTCGAGAACATCCGGCCGTGGTGTGTATCGCGGCAGCTGTGGTGGGGGCACCAGCTTCCCGTCTGGTACTGCGACGCGTGCGAGGAGATCTACGTCGCCGAAGTCGCTCCCGAGCGCTGCGGCGCCTGCAACGGCGAGCTGCGGCGCGACGAGGACGTGCTGGACACGTGGTTCTCATCCGGGCTCTGGCCGTTCGCGACGCTGGGATGGCCCGAGGAGACGCCCGAACTTCGCGCCTGGTATCCGACAGATGTCCTCTCGACGGCGCGGGACATCATCTTCCTCTGGGTGGCCCGCATGGTGATGATGGGCATGGAGTTCACGGGCGAGATCCCGTTCTCGGACGTGAACATCCACTCCGTCATCCAGGCGCCGGACGGCCGGCGGATGTCGAAGAGCCTGGGCACAGGGATCGACCCTCTGGAGGCGATCGACGAGCACGGAGCCGACGCCCTCCGGTTCGGCCTCTTGTCGATGTCGTCGTCGCAGGATGTCCGCTACTCGGACGCCAAGGTCGCCCAGGGGCGGGACCTCTCGAACAAGCTCTGGAATGCGTCGCGCCTGATCCTTCTCAACGCCGGCGACGCCGAGCCTGCGCCCTCCGTCACGGAGGTCGAGGATCGCTGGATCGCCTCGCGACTCGAGCGAACGGTCGCCGAGGTCGACCGCCGCGTCGAGGCGTATGACTTCTCCGGCGCGGTCGGTGAGCTCTACCGCTTCTTCTGGTCCGAGTTCTGCGACTGGTACCTGGAGATCGCCAAGCCCCGCCTCTATGACGGCGAGCCGGAGGTTGCCGGCCATCTGGTCTGGGTCCTCCAGCGCTTCTTGGCGCTTGCACACCCCTTTATCCCGTTCGTGACCGAGGAGATCTGGAGCTACGTCCCGGCCGGAGCCGGCGGACCCCTGATCGTCTCCGCGTATCCGGAGGTGGACGAGTCGCGGATCGACTCCCAGGCGGAGGTCGAGATCGAGGCCGCGATCGAGCTCACGCGCCAGGTCAGGCGCTGGCGCGACCTTGCCGGCGTCCCGGTGGCCAGCGTGCTTCCCGCGCGCCCGGCCTCGGGCACCGAGGCCCCGCATGAGCTGGTCGGGCGGCTTGCGCGCCTCGAGCTGAACGGGGCGGGCGGCGATGCGCTCGCAAGCGTCGGCTCCCTGGAGCTCCTCGGCTCGGACGAGATCGACCCCGCACAGGTCGCTGAGCGGATCGAGGCACGGGCGGCCGAGCTGCGCGCGGAGGTCGAGCGCGGCGAGCGGAAGCTTTCGAACGAGGGCTTCGTCGCCAAGGCGCCGCCCGAGGTCGTCGAGGAAGAGCGCACGAAGCTCGAGGGATACCGCGCCGAATTGGCCGAGCTCGAGTCGTAAGCCGTGAAGGCCGAGGAGTGGCTCGCGTCGCTCGACCCAATCGGTTGGAGCTTCGGACTCGACCGGATCAAGGCGCTCCTGGCCGCCCTGGGCGACCCGCAGGTCGGGTTCGAGTCGATCCACGTCGTCGGCACCAACGGCAAGTCGTCGGTGACGCAGATGACGGCGGCGTTGATCGAAGCGTCAGGCCGAACCACCGGTGTCTACCTATCGCCGCATTCCGAGCGCTGGGCGGAGCGTGTCCGCATCCGCGGCGCCGAGGTGGACGCCGATGCCTTCGACCGCGCGGTTGGAGCGGTCGCGGACGCCGTGCCGGGCGTAGAGGGTGGCTTTGAAGAGGGCGAGCGCGTGACTCAGTTCGAGGCCGCCACGGCTGCCGCCTTCGTTTCGCTTCGGGACGCCGACGTTGAAGTGGGCGTGATCGAGGCCGGCCTCGGCGGCCGCCTCGACGCGACGAACGTCCTTCAGTCGAAGGTGACCGTTCTCACCTCGATCGGACTCGACCACACCCAGTGGCTGGGCGACAGCGAGCTGGAGATAGCGGGCGAAAAGCTCGCCGTCCTGCGCCCAGGTACCACGCTCGTCACGGGCGACCTGTCGACCGAAGTCGCCGAGAAAGCGCGAGCCCACGCCGCGGCACTCGATTGCACGGTCGTCGACGCCTCTCCAGAGGGGGAAACGTCCAACGCTCCGTCCTATACCCGGGGAATTGGGACGTTTCGCTCCTCTGCGCCTTATTTGCGGCGGAATCTGGCGGTCGCGGTCGCGGCGGCGGAGGCGTTCGTGGGCGAGTCCTTGGGAGAAGACGTTGTGGCGCGCGGCCTCGAGCGCCTCGAGCTGCCGGGCCGCTTCGAGCTGATCGCCGGCGACCCGCCGGTGATCCGCGACGCCGCGCACAACCCGGATGGCGCCGCCGCGCTTGCCGAGGCGCTCCAAGCCGAGATGGGGGAGAGGCCGGTGATCGCCTGCCTTGCCGTGCTCGGCGACAAGGACGCCGCGGGGATCGTCCAGGCGCTCGCGCCGGCGATCAACTCCGCGGTGGTGACCGAGATCCCGGCTGAGCGCCTCGAAGGTGCCGGCCGGCCCGGGACGACGTCCGTTTCGGCGACCGCGCTCGCCCGCCTCTGCGAAGACGGTGGCGTGCCCGCATCGGTCGAACGGGACCCTGCCGCGGCTATCGCAACCACTCTCGAACGTGCGAAAGCGAATGACGGGGTGGCGCTCGTCGCCGGATCGCACTACCTTCTGGGTTACTGATGGACCCAGACGCGCGCTCCGAGCTGCTTCAGATGATGGGCCTGGTGGCCGCGGTAGTCGCCGTGGTGATCCTGGTCTTCTTCGGCCTCGGCTATCTGTTCGGGCGCCTCTTCCTCTGAGGGACCTTGCTTGCATGCTTGCGCGTAGAGGCTTTGCCCTGCTTATGGAGAAGTAGACTCCCCGATTCTCATGGCCCTCCCCCTGGCGATTTTCGGCATCGAAAACGACGGTGTCAACCTGGCGATCAACCTCCTGATCCTGTTCTTGGTGGTCGTCTACCTGGCTCTCATCGCCTACACGTACCTCGATGCCAAGCGCCGTCTCGAGGATCCCGTCCTCGTGGGGTGCGCCACAGTCGCGTCGCTTTTTCCCTTCGTGGGCGTGATCGTCTATTCGATTCTCCGTCCGCCGGAGTTCCTGGAGGACCGCCGCGAGCGAGAACTCGAAATTCGCGCTTCGGAGCTGCGCGTACGCCAGCTCGAGGAAAACTCTTGCCCGAACTGCGAGCACCCGGTCGAGCGCACCTACCTGCGCTGCCCCAACTGCCGAGCGCGCATCAAGGATCCGTGCGAGTCGTGCGGGAAGCCGGTGGATCCCCGCTGGAGCCTTTGTCCGTACTGCGAAACGCCCACGCGGCGCGCTGAGCCAGAGGCTTCGCCGACCCGCAGAGGCAGGCGGACGGCTTCGCGCCCGACCCGCGCGACGCGACCCGTCTCGCGCTCGGCGTCGGAAAGCGCCGCCGAGCCCGAGACGAAGGCCAAGGCAAAGCCTCGTCCGGCGAAACGCGCGTCGTCAAGCACGCGTGCGGCAGCGCCCCGCCAGTCGGCCACGCGCAGCTCCAGCGAGCCGCCCCCGCGGCGCGCAAAGCCGAGCGACAGCTAGCGCCCTCTAGATTCTCCGGCCCGGCCCTGCGCCGGCCAACATCAACTTTCGAAAAGAGAAAGCGAGACTTCGCATGTCCCGAACCCTGATCCTCGTCAAGCCCGACGCCTTTGAGCGCGCCCTCACGGGTGAGGTCCTCGCACGCTTTGAGCGCAAAGGCCTCCGAATCAAGGCCCTGAAGCTCGTCACCGCCGATGAGGCGACCGCAAACGAGCACTATGCCGAGCACACCGAGAAGCCGTTCTTCGGCGAGCTCGTCGAGTTCATCACGGGCGGCCCGCTCGTAGCCGCCGTCCTTGAAGGCAAGGAAGCTGTTCCGGCGGCGCGTCAGCTAATCGGAGCGACGAATCCGGTCGAGGCGGCGCCAGGCTCGATCCGCGGCGACTTCGCGCTCGAGGTGACCTTCAACATGGTCCACGGCTCGGACTCCGACGAGTCCGCCGAGCGCGAGATCGGCATCTGGTTCCCGGAGCTCTGAAGCCGAATCAGAAAGACGACCGTTCGTGCAGCATTTAGGTGCCGGGCGCTCTGTACCCGAGCTCTCCAGCCTTGCCTAGGGCATCCAGCGTCTCTTCGACAGTCAGGAGGACCTTCGTCTCGAGCGAGCTGATCGCACCGCCACCGCTCAGTGCCAGCGCGACTGCGGCCATGGACACGTTGTCAGGGGCTTCCCACAGCGTGACCCCGTCGTGGGCGCCGAAGCCGTACCAGAAGCCGTGGAGCTTGCCACCGACCGACTCGATGTACGACCGAGCAGCGTCCCGGCGATCTTCCGGGTTTTCGATGAGCCGAGCCCAAGTCTCCGGCGTGTAGCTGAAGCTCGATAGGTAAACCGGCATTTTTTCTCCCTCGCGTTCGCGGTCCACTCGAACTATCTCGTATTAGGGCCAACTTCGCAGCGTCATGCGCTTTGGACGAAAAATGCCTGATCACGGAGCACGCCTGACAAGATCGTCGGGTGTCCGAACCGCCCCGCCTGATTCTCGCCTCCCGCTCTCCCCGCCGCCGGGAGATCCTGGGCTGGCTCGGGATCGAGTTCGAGGCCGTGGACCCTGACGTGGATGAGCTGAGCGAGGGTGACGATCCCGAGGCGATCGTCCTCGAGAACGCACGGCTCAAGGCGGTCGCCGGGTTCGAGGCGGCGGGTGCTCCAGAGGACGCAATGGTTCTCGGCGTCGACACCGACGTCTTCGTCGACGGGCGCATGCTCGGCCAGCCCTCGGACCGCGTCGAGGCGGAGGAGCGCCTGCGCGCACTCTCGGGACGTGAGCACGACGTGCTGAGCGGGGTCTGCCTGATCGGCCCGCGCGCGGCGGGGATCCCTGGGGCGCCTCTGCGTGAGCGCTCAGGCGTCTCGCGGTCCGTCGTCACCTTCCGTGATCTCGATGACGCGACGCTGTCCGCCTACCTCGACTCGGAGGAGTGGCGGGGGAGGGCCGGCGGATACGCGATCCAGGGTCTCGGCTCGATTCTCGTCGACAAGGTCGAAGGCGACTTCTCGAATGTCGTCGGATTGCCCGTCAGGGTCCTCTTGGAGCTCGATCCCGCGCTGCGACCGCAAGCGTAGGAAAAGTCTAAGGCGAACGTTTAGCCTTAGGGTTTTCCGATAGCCTCAAGTTCGGCTTGCGGCTTGGGATTCCTTCGCTACACTCGGCCCTCGGACGGCCCCTCCGCACCAGTGCCCGCGCCTTCCTTATCGATGCTCACGTCGCCACATCCATGGGCGGGTTGAGAACCCGTGTATCGCAAACAGGTACGACGCCGACGCGCCGTGCTCGTCGGCCTGATCGTGAGTTCCCTGATCCTGCTTTCGGCGCACTTCTCGGAGGCTGAATCCGGCCCCCTTCACGTGATCCAGCGAGCTACAGCCACGATTCTCTCACCGCTCGAGGTGGTTGCGAACGCCGCTCTCAAGCCCGTCCGGGACCTCATCGACTGGTTCGACGAGACGTGGGAGGCTCGCGGCGAGAACGAGGACCTGAAAGAGGAGCTCGCCGAGGTGCGGACGAGGCTTGCGGAAGCCGAGACGGCGGAGGCCGAGAACGAGGAGCTTCGCGGGTTGCTGGCGTTGGACAAGGACGAGCTGTCGAGCTTCGGCTTCAGGCCGGTGACGGCACGCGTCATCACGCGCACTCCGAGCCTGGTCAACGCGACCGTCGGGGTCAATGCGGGATCGGCGGACGGGGTGGAGGTCGACGACGTAGTCGTGGCCGCCGACGGCCTGGTCGGCCGGGTTACCCAGGTGACGTCGGGAAGCTCACAGGTGCAACTGATCACGGATCCACGAAACGCCGTTGCGGTGGCGGTCGCCGAGGCCGACGGGCCACAGGGAATCGCTTCGGCGACGGCGGGCGACCCGGACGAGCTGACGATTCAGTTCTTCTCGAACGAGGATGAGATCTCAGCCAACCAGTACGTGGTTACGGCCGGCTGGGCCGACCCCGACACGGAACTCGCTTCGGTGTATCCGCCCGGAGTCGCGGTGGGCGCGGTGACCGAGACGTCCGCGAGCGATGTTGACATCCAGGAAGTGACGATTGAGCCCTTTGTCGATTTCCAGAAGATGACTCACCTCCAGATCCTGACCGGCGGGCCTGAGAGAGCTGGGGTCGACGAATGATCCTCACTCGCTGGATCAACGTGCGCCTGGGCGCGATCGTGTTGGCGGCGGTTCTCCTTCAGGTGACCTTCTTCTCCTACATCTCGATCTTCGGCGTCTCACCCGACTTCGTAGTCGTCGTAATCGCGGCAATCGGGCTCTTGGGCGGCGCGCTCATCGGCGCGATCACGGGCTTTGCCGCAGGGCTTCTGCTCGACGTCGCGCTCCTCGAGATTCTGGGCGTCTCGTCACTGGTCCTGCTTTCCGTCGGCTATCTGGCCGGTCGCTACCGAGAAAGCTTCGAGATCGACAGCGCCTTCGCGCCCGCCGCGGTGACCGGGGCGCTGGCGTTGCTCGCGAGCGCCGGCTTGACGGCCCTTCAGGTGACCCTCGACGTCAGCGGCTCCGTCAGCGGCGCTGTGGTCATCGACTCGATCGTCAAGGGCTTCCTCGCGTTCCTCCTCGCCTACCCCACTTATCCCTTGATCCGCCGCGCTTTGCGGCCCGCGCTGGTGCTGGAGGAGGCGCCGGCGCGGCGGAGCACCAAGACGGCGCCTGCAGCGCGAGCAGCGGGTACACGGCGTCCCGGGTTCCTTCGCGGGCGTCGCAAGAAGCAGGCACCGAGCCGCCGTACTCCCAGCTCCCGGATGAGGCGATCCGTCGCAGGAGGCCACGCGCCATGAGCTTCGGCGACGGCAGCTGGAACAAGGACCGCCAGCAACCCGCTCAGCTGGAGCGCCGTGTCGCGATTCTCGGCGGCATCGCGCTCGTCGTGTTCGGCGTGATCCTCTTTCGCCTCTGGTACCTCCAGGTTCTTTCGGGCGACGAGTATCTGGCCGAGGCGCAGGGCAACCGCGTCCGCGAGGTGACGGTGCAGGCGCCGCGTGGCGAGATCCTCGACCGCGATGGCGAAGTCCTCGTCGGCAACCGCACCGCGCTCGCGCTCCAGATCCGAAAGGACGAGCTGCCGGAGGACAGCGGCGAGCGCGCAAAGGTCCTCAAGAGCGTCTCAGAGGTGACGGGTATGAGCGTCGAGCAGATCCGCAAGGAGATCGAGAAGCAGACGAAGCTCCTGCCGGCAAACCCCGTGACTCTCCAGCGGGACGTGGCGGAGAGCGTCGTCTTCTTCGTGCGCGAGAACCAAGCGAAGTTCCAAGGCGTCTCGGTCGATCGCGTCTACGTCCGCCAGTATCCGCAGGGGTCGACGGCGGCGCATCTTCTCGGGTACGTCAAGGAGGTCAGCGCCGAGCAGCTCGAAGAGCCGGAGTACACAGACCTCCTGCCGGGCGATGAGATCGGCCAGGACGGGGTGGAGCTCTCCTACGACAGCGTGCTCCGGGGCGTGAATGGCACAACGCGCGTCCCAGTCGACGTTGCAGGGTCGCCGACCGGGCGCGCAGAGGTGCTGCACGAACCGGCGCAGGGGAATGACCTGGTGCTCTCGATCGACTCCGATCTCCAGGCGGCGGGCGAAGGCGGATTCGATGGTCGAGCCGGCGCTTTCGTGGCGCTCGACGTCGACACCGGCGAGATCCTCGCCATGGGTTCCTCGCCGACCTTCGACCCGTCCCTTCTTGCGAAGCCCGAGATCTCCAACGCGACCTTCGATCAGGTATTCGACCCGGACAACAGCCTCGGAACGGGCGCGCCGGCCTTCAACCGCGCGATCGCGGCCGGGTATCCGACCGGATCGACCTTCAAGCCCGTGACTGCCCTTGCAGCGCTCGACGCAGGCGAGTTGACGCCGTCGGAGGTCATCAACGACGACGGCCTCTATCAGGTGGGAACGCAGGAGTTCCGGAACGCGGGCGACGCGATCAACGGCCCAATCGCCCTCCGCGACGCGCTCAAGGTTTCCTCGGACGTGTACTTCTACACCCTCGGCGGGCGCCTTCAGGAGAACATCGACCAGGACGGGGACGAGTACATCCAGGACTGGGCGAAGTCGCTTGGCTTCGGCGATGTCACGGGGCTCGACGTCCCGGGCGAGGCTCTGGGCCGCGTGCCCACGCCTGAATGGCGGAACGACCTCTTCGACAACGGCGACACGGATCGCCCGTGGTCGGTCGGCGACAACATCAACCTCTCGGTGGGGCAGGGCGACCTGCTGGCTGCGCCGCTGCAACTTGCAGTCGCCTACGCCGCGCTCGGAAACGGCGGCAAGGTCGTGACGCCGCATGTCGGCCTTCGCACCGAGGATCCTGACGGCAAGGTGGTGCAGGAGATCGCGCCGCCGCCCTCGAGGGAGGTCGAGATCGACGATTCGTGGCGGGAGCCGATCATGGACGGTCTGGTCTCAGCCGCCATGGAGGCGGGCGGTACTTCCTACCCCGTTTTCGGCTCGTTCCCGGTCGACATCGCCGGCAAGACCGGTACCGCTGAGACGATCGTCGACGGCGTTCCCTACGACCAGGGCTGGTACGCCGCGCTCATGCCTGCCGACGATCCGAAGGTGGCCGTCGTCTACACGATCGAGAAGGGCGGCTTCGGCGTAGACAGCGCCGCGCCTGCCGTGAAGCCCATCCTCGAGGAATACGCACGAAAGCACCTTTCGGTATCTCAGCGCCAGATCGACGAGGCGGCGGCGACACCGACGGACGCAACAGGTACCGTGGTAGCCGAGTAATGGCTGTAGTAAGCGGACCAAGGCCACGTGTTCAACCCCGGCCTCGGCCCTACGCCGAGCCGCGCGAGAGCCTGCTCGAACGCGCTGGGGTCCTGAAGCTGGACTTTGCCCTGCTCGCAGGCGCAATCGGGCTGATCGCATTCTCGATCTACACGCTTGGCCAGGCGACCGCCGACGACGTTCCCGGCGACCCGTACTTCTACGTCATCCGGCAGAGCATCTACGCCACCGTGGGCATCGCGCTCATGCTGGCTGTGGCGCGCGTGGATTACTCGCGTTTTCGCGAGCTTCGCGTCGGCATCTACTCGGCCATGGTCTTCTCGATCTGCCTCGTCTTCGTTTTCGCCGAGGCAACCCGTGGGTCACACCGCTGGATCGAGCTTCCGTTCTTCACCTTCCAGCCGTCTGAGCTGGGAAAGGTGCTTCTCATATTGGTCCTGGCCGCGGTGGTCATCGACAGGTCGCATGGCGACTCGTCGTGGCGTAAGACCGGCCGGGTTCTGCTCCTGGGAGCGATCCCGGGAATGCTTGTCTTCTTGCAGCCCGACCTCGGGTCCTCACTGGTCTACGGGGTCGTGACTCTTGCCGTGCTCTTCCTCGCCGGTACGCCGTGGCAGCACATGGCGGCAATCGGCGCTGTGGGCGCGGCCTTTGTGACACTCGTCTTGGTGGTGGCCCCAGCGGCCAACAAGCCGATCCTCCAGCCTTACCAGGAGGATCGTCTGACTGCCTTTCTCTCGCCCAGCGAGGACTCGGCAGGCACCAGCTATCAGATCAATCAGTCCCTCATCTCCGTGGGCGCCGGTGGCAAGACCGGCCGCGGTGACGAGGCGACGCAAACGCGGGACGGCTTCTTGCCCGAGCGCCACACCGACTTCATCTTTGCGGTCGTTGGCGAGCGCTACGGATTCATGGGCGCCGCGTTCATCCTGTCCCTTTACGCCCTGCTCATCTGGCGGGCGCTGCGCATCATGACGCTCTCGAAGAACCGTTACGGGACCATTATCGCCGGCACAATTGCCGTCGCCTTCTTGTTCCAGATCTTCGTCAACGTGGGCATGAACATCGGGATCGCACCCATCACGGGAATCCCGTTGCCGCTCATGAGCGCTGGAGGCTCATCCGTAATCGTCACTTTCTTGGCGCTCGGGTTACTCCAGTCGATTCATGTTCAGTCGCAGCTCTCTCAGGTTCGCGGGGCACCCCGCTCCTGAGGTGAGCTAACCGTTGAAGAAAAAGATTCTCGTATCAGTCGACGCCGGCGAGACCCGCGTCGCGGTCTTCGAGCAGAAGGGCAACGCCAAATCGCGCGTTGCCGAGCTGTACGTAGAGCGCCGCGGCTCTCGCTCCATAGTCGGCAACATCTACAAGGGGGTCGTCGACAACGTCCTCCCCGGAATGGAGGCCGCGTTCGTCGACATCGGCCTCGAGCGCAATGGATTCCTGCACGTCGACGAGATCGTCCTGCCCGGCGGTGAGAAGGTGCCGCGCCGCGGCCACGGCAAGGGCCGTCGGATCGACGAGCTCATCAAGCCCAAGCAGGAGGTTCTCGTCCAGGTCGTCAAGGATCCGCTGAAGACGAAGGGGGCCCGCCTGTCCATGCAGCTCTCGATCGCTGGGCGCTACCTCGTCTACATGCCGCAGGGCGCGGGCGTTGGCGCAAGCCGCAGGCTTCCCGACAACGAGCGCGACCGCCAGCGAAAGCTGCTCCACAAGATCCACAAGGACAAGGGCGGAGTCATCGTGCGCACGGCCGCCCAGGGCGCGGAGAAGGAGGACTTCGAGCGCGATCTTGCCTACCTCCACAAGCTGGCGGAGGTCGTCGAGCGCCGCGGCAAGGAGGTGAAGGGCCCGGACCTGGTCTTCCAGGAGGCCGACCTTTCCATCCGCGTCCTTCGCGACGTTCTCCCGTCCGAGTTCGACAAGGCGATCATCGACGACGAGAAGCAGCACCAGCGGGTGACCAGCTTCTTCCAGCGCACCGCGCCGGAGCTCGTCGACAAGGTCGAGACCTACGAGGGCGCCGAGCCGCTCTTCGAACGCGAAGGCGCCGAGCACGCCGTGCGCTCGACGCTCTCGCGCCGGGTGGACCTGCCCTCGGGCGGCTACCTGATGATCGACTACGCCGAGGCGTTGACGGTCATCGACATCAACACCGGAAGCTTCACCGGCCGCGGAAAGGGCCGCCTCGAGGACACGATCACGAAGGTAAATATCGAAGCTGCCGAAGAGGTCGTTCGCCAGCTGAGGCTTCGCGACATCGGTGGGATCATCGTCGTCGACTTCATCGACATGGCGCGGGCACGCAACCGCGATCAGGTTCTGAAGACGATGCGCGAGGCGCTCGACGAGGACAAGACGAAGACGTATGTCGTCGAGATCTCGCCGCTCGGCCTGGTCGAGATGACGCGCCAGAACGTCACCGACGGCGTGCGCGAGATCCTCACGAAGGTCTGCCCGACCTGCGAGGGCGAGGGCGTGATCCTCTCCGAGGAGACGGTCGCGATCGACGTCATCCGCAAGCTCCGCGAGCTCGTGGCGCAAAAGCCCGAGCCCGAGGCGTTCCTGATCCGGGTCAACCCGCGTGTGGCGGGCAAGCTGACCGAGGAGGGGTCCGGCCTGGTCGAGCTCGAGAAGGAGACCGGCAAGGACTTCCACTTCGAGGGCGGCGAAGCTCTTGCGGTGGACACCTACGAGGTCTCCGAGCAGGGCACGCGCACCGATATCGAGCGCATGGCGCTTCCGTTTGCGGTCGGCGACGAGGTCCTGGTCGCGATCGAGGAGCCGCACATGTACGAGGCGGACGACGCGATCGCCCGCGTCGACTCCTACATCGTCTCCGTCAACGGCGGCGGTAAGCACGTCGGTGAGCGGAGGCTGGTGCGGATCGACGCGGTTGCTCGCTCGCAGGCGACGGCTTCGCTCGTGGACAACGGCTCCGACAACGGAGCTGACGCAGGCGACAGCGGGTCCGGCGACGCCGATGGCGAAGAGGAGGCGAAGCCCCGCCGCCGCCGTGGCAGTCGCGGAGGCCGCGGCCGCTCGGGCGCTCGGGACGAGTCGGCTCCGGCGGCGTAATGGCTGCCGCGGCTACACTCGTCGGCCGGATTTCTTATGGCTGAGAGCTACGCGATAATTGAGGCTGGTGGCAAGCAGTACCGCGCTGAAAAGGGCACGGTTCTGGTTGTCGACCGCATGGCTGAAGATGAGGGCGCCAAGGTGACGCTCCGTCCGGTCATGTTCTCCGGCGACGACAAGTTTGTCGGCGGCGGTGCCGACCTCGAGAAGGTCAAGGTCGAGGCCGAGGTCGTCGAGCACCTTCGCGGCGAGAAGATCAAGGTCTTCAAGTACAAGGCCAAGAAGGGCTACCGCAAGCGCCGCGGCCATCGCTCGTCGCTGACGAAGCTCGAGGTCAAGGACGTCAAGATGCTTACGCGCAAGCCCGCGGCCAAGAAGGACGCGGACGAGCCGAAGGCAGAGGCGGCTGAGAAGCCAGCCGCGAAGGCGCCCTGCCAAGAAGCCCGCCGCGAAGAAGCCGGCGGCCAAGAAGCCTGCCGCGAAGAAGCCGGCGGCCGAGAAGACCGAGGAGGACTCGTAGATGGCCCATAAGAAGGGGCTCGGCTCCTCACGCAACGGTCGCGACTCGAACCCGAAGATGCTCGGGGTCAAGATCTTCGCCGGCCAGGAGGTCGGCGGCGGCGAGATCATCGTGCGCCAGCGCGGCACGCGCTTCCGCCCCGGTGATGGCACCGGCATCGGTCGCGACCACACCATCTTCGCCACACGCCCCGGCACGGTCGAGTTCAAGCCCGGCCGCAAGGGCCGCATCGTTTCCGTCGCCGAAGCGGAGTAGCGGCAAATCAACCAGACGGCCGACGCCGAGTTGGTCGAGGCGCTCCGCCGGGGCGACCGTGACGCATACGCATCGCTCGTCGACGAGCTGTCTCCGGCCTTGCTTCGCCTCGCGATGGCGCACGTTCCCTCGCGTGCCGTAGCCGAGGAGGTCGTTCAGGACACCTGGGTGGGCGTCCTCAATGGCATCGACCGGTTCGAGGGCCGCTCTGCACTCCGCACCTGGATCTTCGGGATCCTCCTGAACATCGCCCGCACGCGCGGCAAGCGGGAGAAGCGGACGCTGCCTTTCTCTTTCTTCCAGAAACGTGCCGAGGAGGGAAGCGGACCGGCCGTGGATCCCGACCGCTTCCACGGCGGGGCCGGCGAGCTCCGTGGGGCTTGGGCGAGCCCGCCGGCCGAGTGGGAGGAGCCGGAGAGAAAGCTGGCGACGGATGAGGCCCGCAAGGCCCTGTTCGAAGCCATCTCGGGACTGCCGCCGCGACAGCGCGACGTAATCGTGCTGAGAGACGTCCAGGGGTACTCGGCCGAGGAGGCGCGTAACGCCCTCGACATCTCGGAGACCAATCAGCGAGTCCTCCTTCACCGTGCTCGCTCAAAGGTTCGGGCGGCATTGGAGGAGGGGATGGATCTATGAGCGTCACACCCGACATCGTCTGCCAGCAGTTCGTCGAAGAGGTAACCAACTACCTCGAGGGCAAGCTGTCCGAAGCTGAGGAGCGCTGGACGGACGAGCACCTCGCGCAGTGCGACCACTGCCGGGCCTATCTCGAGCAGATGCGCGCGACCATCGCCGCGCTCAAGGGCCTTCGGGAGACCGAGGTGGATCCCGCGCTGCGCGAGCGCATCCTGTCTGAGTTGCCTTAGCGCTGCCAGACTCACCGCGTGTTCTCTGATCGCGCGCGCATATGGGTCCAGGGTGGGGCCGGAGGGAATGGCGTCGTGTCGTTTCGGCGTGAGGCTCACGTGCCTCGGGGTGGGCCCGACGGCGGTGATGGTGGGCGCGGGGGCGACGTAGTGCTCGTCTGCGATCCGTCGCGGCGCGACTTGGCCGCACTGAAGATCGCCCGGCACTTCAAGGCCGGGCGGGGGCGCCACGGCGAGGGAGCGCGAAAGCAGGGTGCGCGCGGTGACACTCTCGAGGTGCTGGTTCCGCCGGGCACTTCGGCGGAAGGGATCGACGGGACGTCCTATGACCTGGTTGAGCCGGGGCAGCGCGCCGTAGTTGCGGCCGGCGGTGTGGGAGGGCACGGGAACAAGCGGTTTGCGACTTCGACCCGGCAGGCTCCGCGCTTTGCCGAGAAGGGGCTCTCAGGAGAAGAGGGCTGGATCGAGCTTCAACTCCGGCTGCTTGCCGACGCCGGGCTCGTTGGCTTGCCCAATGCGGGCAAGTCGTCACTACTCGCGAGCCTGACAAACGCTCGGCCGAAGGTGGCGGACTACCCGTTCACCACGGTCGATCCGATCCTGGGGACGATTGAGAGAGACGACCGCCAGTTGGTGCTCGCCGACATCCCGGGGTTGATCGAGGGCGCGGCGTCGGGCGCCGGCATGGGACATGAGTTTCTCGCGCATGTGGAGCGCTGCAGGGTCCTGGTGCACGTGGTGGAGGTGGATCCGCCCGCCGGCGCGCCTGAGCCTGCGGAGGCGTACCGGACCGTGCGTGAGGAGTTGAGCGCCTATGGCGCGGGCCTTTCGGAACTGCCCGAGATCGTCCTGTTCTCGAAGATCGACCTGCTTCCACCCGAGGGCGCCCAGGAGTGGGTGGATGAGCTCGCGGCGTCGGTCGGCGCAGAATCAGATCGCGTTCTCTCGGCGTCATCGGCGACCCGGGAGGGCCTCGATGAGCTTCTCAACGCGCTGTTTCGCGCGGTGCCGGTCGAAGCGCGGCCAGAGCCGGCCGCGGGCGAAGACGCTGACGAGTTCGAGGCCGAGCACATGGTCTATCGGCCGGCCGCCGATCAGGGCTTCGAGGTGGTGCGCGAGAACGAGGCGTGGCGGGTCGAGGGGCGGGGGATCGAGTTGTTGGTCGAGCGGCACGACCTGTCGAACCTCGAGGCGCTCTCGTACCTGGAGGACAGGCTGCGTGAGATCGGCGTGATCGCTGCGCTTGAGCGAGCGGGCTTCGAGCCGGGGGACGACGTGCGGATCGGCGACGAAGAGTTCGAGCTCCACCCGGGCTGACCGAAGGGCGCACCTACAATCGCCACGCGATGACCGTGGTGGCAAAATTGGGATCCTCGATCGTCGCCGAGCCGTCGGGAGACGTGCGAGGCGAGGTCCTGGACGGAGTGTGCGCGCAGGTCGGCGAGCTTCACGCCGGCGGCGAGGACGTGGTGATGGTGACTTCAGGCGCGATCGCGCTCGGCATGAAGCTGATGGGGTTCGGCTCGCGCCCCCGCGCCGTCGATGAGCTTCAGGCGGCGTCGGCGGTTGGGCAGGGGTCTCTGTTCCGCGCCTACGAGTCGCGCTTGGCAGCCCACGACGTTCATGCAGCACAGGTGCTCTTGAACTCCTCGGACGTGTCGACCCGGGTCAACTACCTGAATGCGCGCGCCACGCTTCGTCGCCTCCTACAGTGGCGCTGCGTTCCGGTGATCAACGAGAACGACACGACGGCCACTGACGAGATCACCTTCGGAGACAACGACTTCCTGGCAGCGCAAGTGGCACTGCTGCTGGGCGCGCGCCAGCTCGTGCTGCTCACCGACACAGCGGGGCTGCACACTGCTGATCCGCGCCACAACCCCGATGCGCGCCTGATCGAACGCGTCGAGGACTTCTCAGAGCTCGTCCAGTACGAGATCGGGGATCGGACGTCGCCGTTCGGCTCGGGCGGAATGCGATCCAAGGTGGCGGCCGCGGAGATGGCCAGCGCCGCGGGCATCGAAACGGTTGTCTGCGATGGGACGCTTGGCGACAGCCTGGCCCGCGCCGCAGCCGGCGAGGATTGCGGCACGGTGTTCGTGGCTCAGGACGAGAGGGCGCCGAGCTTCAAGCTCTGGCTCCGCTACGCCAAGCCGAGCAGGGGCACGGTGCGGATCGACGACGGGGCGGCTCGCGTCTTGCGCGAGCAGGGGTCGAGCCTTCTGCCCGTGGGGATCGTCGGCGTCGAGGGGGACTTTGAGGCGGGGGATGCGATCGAAGTGGTCGTTGATGACTCGCTGGTCGGCAAGGGGATCGTGAATTACTCCGCTGGGGAGTTGGGGCGGATCAAGGGGCTGAAGTCTGCGGCGGTTCGCGAGTTGATGCCTCATGCGGCTGATGAGGCAGTGCATCGCGATTCCTTCGTTCTGGCCTGAACTTCAGCGGTACCCTTTGAGGTGCCCATGGCGACCACAGAACGCACAACTCAGGACGCTCTCAAGAGCGCGAAAGCAGCCTCAGCAGCGCTAGCCGGTGCCTCGACTGAGGTCAAGAATGCTGCTCTTGTCAGGCTCGCTGTTCTGCTTCGGGAGCGCTCAGGTGAGGTTCTCGAGGCCAATGCAGCGGATCTGGCTGATGAGCGCGCGGCGCTTCTTACCCAGGCTCTACGGGATCGGCTGACACTTACGCCCGAGCGGGTCGAGGCTATGGCTGAGGGCGTGGAGGTCGTGGCGGCTCTCGATGATCCAGTCGGCGAGGAGATCGAGCATGGGACGCTTGCGAGCGGAATCGAGATGCGAAAGATGCGCGTGCCGCTCGGTGTCGTGGCCGTGATCTATGAGGCTCGGCCGAACGTCACGGTTGACTGCGCGGCGCTCTGCTTGAAGTCGGGGAACGCGATCGTTTTGCGCGGCTCGAGCTATGCGGAGCGGTCGAACGGCGCCCTTGCGGCCCTGGTCGGCGAGGCGCTAGTGGACTCAGGCTTGCCCGAAGGCGCTGTCGAGTTGCTCTCGGGCGACCGTGAGGAGCTGGCCGCGTTGGCGACGGCGGATGGCCTGGTGGATCTGATCATCCCTCGCGGCGGCGGCGGGCTGAAGGCGGCGCTCAAGGAAATTGCGACGGTGCCGGTGATGTATGCGGCGGCGGGCGTTTGCCACGTGTATGTGCACGCCGACGCGGATCTCGAGATGGCGGCGCGGATTGCAGTCAATGCGAAGGTGCAGCGCCCGGGCGTGTGCAATGCCGCGGAAACGTTGCTGGTCGATGGTGCGGTAGCGGAGGCGTTCCTCCCCGCGGTTGCGAGCGCGCTGGCTGATGCCGGCGTCGAACTGGTTGGGGACGAGCGGGCTCGTGGTGCTTCCGGAGTTGCGATGGACGCGGCGACGGATGAGGACTGGGAGACCGAATACCACGACTTGAAGCTGTCGATCGGCATCGTCGACGGGGTGGACGAGGCGATCGAACACATCAACGCGCATGGCACGGGCCATTCAGACGCAATCGTGACGGCCTCGGATGAAGCTGCCGATGCGTTTACGAGCGGCGTCGACTCAGCTTGCGTCTATGTGAACGCTTCGACGCGCTTCACGGATGGCTTCGAGTTCGGGATGGGCGCGGAGATCGGCAACTCGACGCAGAAGCTGCACGCCCGCGGCCCGATCGGGATGAAGGAATTGACGACCTACAAGTACGTCTTGCGCGGCAGCGGCCAGATCCGAGGGTAGGGCGGTTCCTTCGCGCATCGGCGTTCTCGGCGGAGCGTTCAACCCGCCTCACATCGGCCACTTGGTGCTTGCACACGAGGCGGCTGATCAGCTCGGCCTCAAGCAGGTGCTCTTGATTCCAACCGGTGTCGCGCCTCACCGCAAGATCGATCCCGAGCCGGGGCCCGAGGTGCGCCTGGAGATGGCGCGCCTTGCCGCGGCCGGGGACGAGCTCTTGGAGGTTTTGGACTCAGAGGTCGAGAGGGATGAGCCGTCCTGGACGTTCCGTACGCTCGAGTTGTTGCATGACGAACGCCCCGAGGATGAGATCACGCTCTTGATGGGCGCCGATGTAGCGGAATCTCTCGGGTCGTGGAAGAACCCCGAACGGGTTCTGGAGTTGGCCGAGGTGGGAGTTGCGGCGCGGCCCGGTTCGATTCTGGACGAGGCGGAAAGCGTCCTCGAGGGGTTGGATGGCCGCTTCGAGACGATCAGGATGCCCGGGCTGGGTGTTTCCTCGACGCGCGTGCGGAGGCGCGTTGGCGCCGGACGGTCGATTCGGTATCTGGTGCCCGATCCGGTCCGCGAGCTGATCTCAGAACGGGGGCTCTACTCATGAGCGAGCGCGAGGCGGCGGTTGCGCGGGCGCGAGAGGAGGCCCCGGAGAGCTCGGAGCAGCTGGCACGGCGCGTAGCGGCGATGGCTGACGACAAGCTGGGCGAGGAGATCGTGGTGCTCGACATGCGCGAGCTCGTCAGCTACACGGACTTCTTGGTGCTGGTGACCGCTCGGAACGAGCGGCTCGCGAAGGCGATCGCAGACGACGTGCATCTGCAGCTGAAGGGCGAAGGCCTGTTGCCGTCTCGGATGGAGGGGGTGCAGGAGGCTCGCTGGGTGCTCCTGGACTACCTCGATTGCGTGCTTCACGTCTTCGTTCCCGAAGCGCGTGAGCACTACCGCCTGGAACAGCTCTGGGGAGAGGCTCCGCACCTCGAGCTCTAGGGCGCTCGTGATCGCGCAGCTTGGGCGAGCCCGGGTTGCGTCCGTCCGCTCAGATCCATAGCCTGCGGGAATCGCTCCTCGGGCTTTCAAGAGATCGCTCTTCGGTTATCGGCGCCAAGACGTCGACGATGCGATGGCCTGGCGCGACGCGGCGATCGAGGAGGAAACGAAGCGGGCGAACGAGCAGATGGCACGCGCCGATTCGCTCACCGCTCGCATCAACGACGAGGCACGCAGGGCCGACGAAGCGGTGTTGCGCGCCTCAGAACTCGAGCGCGCGTCTTTCGATCTCGCGGGGCGGGTGGATGCGCTCGAGCAGGTGGCGGACAGACTGGCCATGCGCGTCGTCGAGCGCGAGCGCGAGATCGTGACGCTGAGCGCGCGCCTCGACGCGACGCTTGAAGAGCTTCGGGAGCGGGTCGAGGAAGACGCGCGCGAGGCTGCCTCGCCGGGGGTGCCGACGCCCGCAGAGGCTTCGTCGAATGGGCACGCCGAGGCGGAGGCCGCGGATGTCTTCGACGGGCTGATCGAGGTGGAAGTCGGCCCGCTGTCGGATTTCGACCAGCTGGCGAGCTTTGAGGACGCGGCCAACGGCATCGGCGCCGCCGAGGAGATCTCGGTGAAGAGGTTCACGCAGGGCAGGGCAACGCTTGAGATGCATCTGAGCGAGCCGGTGGCTCTCCTGGTCGAGCTCGAAGAGCGGGCGCCGTTCGAGTTCACAGTGCGGGACACGCGGGACGATCGGGTCGTGCTCGACGTAGACGGCGAGTAGCCGCTTGCGGAGCAGGACGCTCTGCTGGATCTATGGGCTGATCGCCTTCGGGGCGCTGATCGCGACCTGGTCGCAGAACATCAGGTTCTTCGGCGAGGAGGACAACGGCGGGCTGGGCGGCTTCATCGACGGGATGTACGAGAACGCCGCGGCCGCGTCGATATCGAACGACCTGCTGTTCATGCTGCTCGCGGCTTTCGTCCTGATGTTCGTCGAGTCGCGGCGACACGGGATCAAGCACCTGTGGCTCTACTTCGCCGGCTCGTTCCTGATCGCGGTGAGCGTGACGTTCCCGCTGTTCCTCCTGGCGCGAGAGCTGAAGCTGGCGAGCGAGGGTGAGAGTAGGCGCCCCTAACGCCCCTTTCGCCTGAGACGTCACGGATTTGGCCCGAACTCGGCGCACTTTCGCGCGCCATTTCTCATCTTCTTAAGCGAACATGTGTTCGTGCCGATCGGAGACTCTAACCACAAGGGCAACGTCGCGGAGCTGAAGATCCTCGCTGCCGCGGCAGAGCTGGGGCTCGACGTTTCGAAGCCACTCACAGAGCACGGTCGCTACGACCTGATCTTCGACATTGCCGGCCGCTTGCTTCGCGTTCAATGCAAGTGGGCGAACCAGGTCGGAGATGTGATCTCAATCAAGATCGGTGGGAGCTATCACTCACCGACCCGGGGTTACGTGCTCTCGACCTATAGCGCAAATGAAGTCGATGCAGTTGCCGCTTACTGCGGGCACAACGAGCGCTGCTACTTGATCCCAATCGAAATCATCGACGGTCAATCGTCCATGAACCTGCGGCTGGCGCCGACGCGAAACGGTCAGTTGGCGGGCGTTAGAATGGCCGTCGATTACGAGCTCGGGGCTGTAGCTCAGCTGGTAGTAGCGCCACGGTGGCACCGTGGAGGTCGTCGGTTCGAGCCCGACCAGCTCCATAATTTCTCCTGCGATGCTGAGGTCGTAGGAGCACACGAGTTCCGTAATCGATTTGGCCTGTTTATGCAACGGGCTTCCCTTGGTGAGCGCTTCTACGTGACGCGCCGTGGGAAGCCTCACGTTGTGCTTGGTCCAGCGGAGCCATCGCTGCTCGAAGGTGACGGGGGCGAGAACTTCAAGTCTCGGCTCTCTTCAGGGCATGAATGAGAAGCCCGCCCCCAGGCACGTCACCCGCTTCGTCGAGGAGCTGGTCGAGTGCGGCGTCCAGCTTGCGCCGCATGCTCGACCACATGTACCTCCACGAGAGCCCCGATCCCGACATCCCGCCGCCGCCCGTGGTCCTGCGCGACCTGGTCGCCAAGACGATCGAGCCCGACGTCAGCCGGCGCAAGCGAGACCTCTACACGGCGACCGGCCTCCTTCTGGAGACCAGCCGCACGATCGAGCGCGAGCTCTTCCTCGTCGATCCCCGCGCCTTCGAAGACCTCGAGCCAAGCGACTTCGAGGACGACGCCCCAGCTGACCTCAACGGCCAGATGCCCGACGATCCGTTCACCGGGGAGAGCCGCCCCTACTAAGCCCCGATCGCATAGCGTTGCCCGCATGAAGCAACTTGCAGACGGCGTCTGGCAGCTGGCCGGCTTTCCCCCCAACGGCATCAACGCCTTCCTGCTCGACGACGTCCTCGTCGACGCGCAGGCCCGCTTCAACACGAAGAAGGTCATCTCCGAGCTCGAAGGGAAACCCCTCGCCGCACACGCCCTGACCCACGCTCACCCCGATCACCAGGGCGCCTCCCACGCCGTCTGCGAGAAGTTCGGCGTCCCGTTCTGGGTCGGCGAGAAGGACATCCCGGCGGCGGAGAACCCGGAGCTCATCTACGAGCTCCAGCCCGATCACTTCATGGCGCGCTTCTTCACCAGGTCGATGAAGGGCCCGGGCCACCGTGTCGACCGCCCGCTCCGCGGAGGAGACGAGGTCGCCTCCTTCAAGGTGATCGACGTTCCGGGCCATTCCGCGGGGCACATCGCTTTCTGGCGCGAATCAGATGGCGTCCTGGTCCTGGGCGACGTCCTCAACTCGATGAACATCTACACAGCCATCCCGGGCCTCCACACGCCGAAGGACTATCTGACCCCGGACCCGGCAGAGAACCGCCGCTCGGCGCGAAAGCTCGGCCTTCTCGAGCCGAAGCTCGTGCTGTTCGGTCACGGCCCGCCCGTCCGCGACACGAAGAAGTTCGTCGACTTCGTGAACGGCCTGCCGGACTAGCCGGCGACCTCAGCCTCGGCAGCTTCCGCCACCTTGGCCGCCTCGCACTGACGCCCGATCGATTCGAGCGTCTCGCGCACCTCGCACGGATTCGATCCGAGCGCGGGCAGGAAGTCCTCGGCGATCCCGCGCGCATAGACGGGCCACATCCGCTCCAGCATCTCTTCGCCGTCGGCCGTCAGCTGGATGTGGAACGAGCGCCGGTCGCCGGGGCAAGTCACCCGTTCCACGAGCCCCGCCTTCTCCACACGGTCCAGCAGACGGCTCATCCCGCTGTTTGAGAGCAGAACCCGCTCGGCCAACTCGACCTGGCGCATCCGGGTATCCGGCGCATCTCGCAGCGCCGCCAAGACGTCGTACCAGGGGAGGGGAGGCAGGTCCGCCTCGGCCAGATCCGCGCTGATCCGGCGCAGCATCGACGAGTGCGCCTGCAAGAACGCACGCCACGTCGCCAGCTGCTCTTCGTCCATCTTCACTGCGCTTGCCATTACTCGCACATTGTACATGCATCTGTTGACGGCGCAACGGTCTGTGCTAAATTAATTGCAACAGCAACAATTGCTAGCGCAAAGGAGAAGCACATGACCACCACAGCCACCAAGATCGATCTTCCGGCCGGTACCTGGAGCATCGACCCCGTTCACTCGAGCGCGTCCTTCGAGGTCGAGCACAACGGCTTCTCGCTCTTTCGGACCAGCTTCCGCGAGATCGACGCCAAGCTCACATCCGGTGACGAAACGCGGATCGAGGGCACCGTGCCCGTCGAGAGCATCGACGTAACGCAGCCCGACTTCCGGGCGCACCTGCTCTCGCCCGAGTTCTTCGACTCGGCCCGCTACCCCAACATCGAGTTCTCCTCGTCCGACCTCACCGTTGAAGACGGCGAAGTCACACTTCGCGGCGAGCTCACCCTGGCCGGCAAGTCCAAGCCGGTTGAGGCCACCGGAGCATTTCGCGGCCCGCTCACCGACCCCATGGGCGGCGAGCGCATCGCACTCTCCCTGAAGGCAACGGTCGACCGCCACGAGTACGGCATTGGCTGGAACATGGACCTCCCGAACGGCAAGAAGGTCCTCGGCGACGACGTCACCCTTCTCGTCGAGCTCGAGCTGGTGCAGGAGTAACCGGATGCGCCTCCTGGCCATCTCCGGAAGTCTCCGCGCTGACTCCCACAACTCGCGCCTCCTCCGCATCGCGGCGGAGGAGGCGCCAGCGGGTGTCGAGATCGACATCTACCAGGGTCTCGCCACCATCCCGCCCTACGACGCCGACTCAGACACGGGGTTCGGGCCCACACCCGTGCGCGAGCTCCGCGAGCTCATCGCTAACGCAGACGGCCTCATCTTCGCCACACCGGAATACAACTCATCCATCCCCGGCGTCTTGAAGAACGCCATCGACTGGGCATCCCGGCCCCGCGCCACCACGCCCCTCGCCGGCAAGCCCGCCGCGGTCATGGGTGCGACCACAGGTCAGTTCGGGGCCGTCTGGGCGCAGGCGGAGCTACGCAAGGTTCTCGGTTCCACGGGGTCGCGAATCGTCGACGCCGAGGTCTCGCTGGCGCTGGCAGATGACGCCTTCGAGTCCGACGGCACTCTTCGCGACGAGCGCGCGCTCGGGGCAATCCGCAACCTCGTGTCGGCCGTCGTCGCCGAGGCCGAGCGCGATCGCGAGCTCGCCTTGGCCGCCTAGCGCTGATCGGCCCGCAGATGCCGTCTCACGCGCCACCCGGCGCCTGAAAAGTTCAGGTTCGCGATGGTCGCGAATCCCTCCTCATCCTCGCGGAGGGCGAGGAGGAGGTGCGCGACACGGTCCGCTGCAGGCAGGCCTTCGGGGTCGCCCACGCGCGCGCACAGTGAGAAGACGCGCTTTCCCAGAATGCCGTCACGGACGAGGAGCGCGCCCTGCTCGCCCACGAGCCAGTATCCGAACTCCCCTGCGTATGGAGCGAACCCGGTCAACTTGAGGACGTCGATCCCGTCTCTGCCCGCGAGATCGGCGAGCAGGCCCAGCGCCACCTTCTCAGGTCCCTTCTCGCCCTCGCGAAACGCCTCGCTCCTCCCGCTCCCGAGCGCGACGACCGACCGGGCGCCCCTTCGCGCCTGAAGCCACGGGATCGCCCAGGCGTGAGCGAAGCACAGAAGGGCGACCGGGATCGTCAGCGGCTCGATCAAGAGGAGCGCGATGCCCGGAGCAGCGAACAGCGAGACGACCCACATCGTCCAAATCGTCCAGCGCCTGCCGTCTCGCTTGAGCGTGCGCTCTGTCGCGCGCTCCCTACCCCAACCAAG
Source organism: uncultured bacterium (assembly GCA_963772035.1). GTDB lineage: Bacteria > Actinomycetota > Thermoleophilia > Solirubrobacterales > 70-9 > JALZKA01. The sequence goes on along the minus strand of CAVYVT010000005.1, from coordinate 395,316 downwards.
GACTTCAATTTCTGGCAGCCCGGCGCCTGCGCGGTCTCGCGCCTCAATCCCCGGATCGGCGGGGTAGCTCAGCCGCCGACGATCGCCCGGCGGAGCGTCACGAGCTCCGCATCCAATGGAAGCTCTCGGACCACCGCGGCCGACCCATCCTCCAGGGCCGCCGAAGCGATCAGGCCGCGCTCAAGCTCAAACGCGAGCGTCTCCTGCGCCCGCTGAATTGCCGCATCGTCCTCGGACGTCCACTCCGCAAGCGTCGTGTGCCCGGTCCGATCCATTCTGATCAAGCGTCCCATGCGCCCTCCTCATCGAGTCGGTCGTTTGCCACGCCAAGCCTCGGCGCACAAAGCAGGTGCCGTTTGTGACTTCAACCATACGCCTCTCCGCGAGATCCTGCTGCCGGACGGGGGCCTGCACGAAGAACCGGGCCAAGGAGGCTCTCCAAGCGCCCCTAGACTGGCGCGCGTGAGCGACGATCCCGCCAAGTACGACCCTCAGTCCATCGAGGAGCGCTGGCAAGCGGTCTGGGACACCGAGAAGACCTGGGAGGTCCCGAACCCCGGCGAGCCCGGGTTCGACGCCTCGAAGCCCAAGTCGTACGTCCTGGAGATGCTCCCGTATCCATCGGGCGAGCCCCACGTCGGCCATCTCAAGAACTACGCCATCGGCGACGCCATCGCCCACTTTCGCCGTCGCCGCGGCTTTCACGTAATCCACCCGATGGGCTACGACGCCTTCGGCCTTCCGGCGGAGAACAATGCGATCCGCACCGGCGAACACCCTGCCGAGGCGACGCGCAAGTCCATCGAGTCCTTCCGCACCCAGTTCAAGCGCTGGGGCATCTCCATCGACTGGTCGCGCGAGGTCTCATCCGCCGACCCGGAGTACTACCGCTGGACCCAGTGGCTCTTCCTTCGCTTCTTCGAGCGCGGCCTCGCATACCGCTCCGAGGCGCCCGTCCAGTGGTGCCCGGTTGACGCCACCGTCCTCGCCAACGAGCAGGTGATCGACGGCCACTGCGAGCGCTGCGGCTCCCTCGTCGAGCAGCGAAAGCTCGAGCAGTGGTTCTTCAAGATCACCGACTACGCGGATCGGCTTCTCGACGACTTTTCGATCCTCGAGTCCTGGCCCGACCACGTCGTGACGATGCAGCGCAACTGGATCGGCCGCTCGGAGGGCGCTGAGGTCATCTTCACCTGCCAGGAAGCCGGCATCGACTTCCCCGTCTTCACCACCCGCCCCGACACCCTCTTCGGCGCGACCTTCTTCGTCCTCGCCCCTGAGCACCCCGACCTCGACGCGCTCGTAGCCGGCTCTCCAAACGAGGACGCGATCCGCGAGTACGTCGCCGAGGCCGCGCGCAAGTCCACCGAGGACCGCGCCGCCGAGGACCGTGAGAAGACAGGCGTGCCGCTCGGGCGGACCATCACCAACCCCGTGAATGGGGAGGAGATCCCCATGCTCGTCGCCGACTACGTCCTCATGGACTACGGCACGGGCGCGATCATGGCCGTGCCGGCACACGACGAGCGCGACTTCGAGTTCGCCAAGGCATTCGACCTTCCCATCCGCCAGGTCGTCGCGCCGGAAAACGGGGAGCTCGCCTCCGACGAGCCGTTTATCTCGCACTCGGCCGACGAGCGACTGGTCAACTCGAACGGCTTTGACGGAATGACGTCGCCGGAGGCGAAGAAGGCCATCATCGAGATGCTCGCGAAAGACGGGCGCGGCAAGCCGACGATCAACTACCGCCTTCGCGACTGGCTCCTGTCGCGCCAGCGCTACTGGGGCTGTCCCATTCCCGTCGTCCACTGCGAGAAGTGCGGAATCGTCGCCGTCCCGGACGACCAGCTCCCGGTCGAGCTTCCCGAGGTCACCGACTACGCCCCGAAGGGCAAGTCGCCCCTCGCAGCCGTGGATGAGTGGGTCAACACGACGTGCCCCTCATGCTCGGGCCCGGCGCGCCGGGAGACCGACACGATGGACACCTTCGTTGACTCGTCCTGGTACTTCATCCGCTACCTCGACGCCCACAACACAGAGGCGCCGTGGAACCGCGACGCGGCGGACCACTGGATGGCCGTCGATCAGTACATCGGAGGCGTCGAGCACGCGATCCTCCACCTCATGTACGCGCGCTTCTTCGTCAAGGCGCTCGCGGACATGGACCTGCTTGGCGTGCAGGAGCCCTTCACCAACCTCTTCACCCAGGGAATGATCACGCGCAACGGCGCGAAGATGTCGAAGACGAAAGGCAACGTCGTCAGCCCAAGCGCATTCGTCGACCGCTATGGAGCCGACACCCTGCGCACCTTCATCTGCTTCACGGGCCCGCCGGCACGCGGCGGCGATTGGACGGACGAGGGCGTCGAGGGCGTCTTTCGCTTCCTCTCTCGCCTGTGGCGCCTCGCGCAGGAAGTGGCAGGCCGCACCGCGCCCGGAGAGGCCGCTGCGGCCGAAGGCGCGGCAGAGCCTCTGGTCCGCAAGACCCACTGGGCCATCGACAAGTTCACGCACGACATCACCACCGATTTCGCGCTTCACACCGCGATCGCTGCGGTCATGGAGCTCGTGAACGACACCTACCGCTTCAAAGACGAGCTCTACGGCACACCCGAGGGCGACGCGGCAGTGCGTTTCGCCACGTCGACGGCAGCGTCGCTCATCTTCCCCTTCGCACCGCACCTGGGGTCGGAGCTCTATGAGCTGCTCGAGGGAACCCGCGTGTGGGAAGAGCCCTGGCCCGAGGCCGACCCCGCGATGCTCACCTCTGAGACCGTCTCGCTCGTCGTCCAGGTGAACGGCAAGCGCCGCGATGAGATCGAGGTCGCGGCCGATACTCCGGAGGACGAGCTCAAGCGCCTCGCACGCTCATCCGAGGCCGTCGCCAAGCACCTGGATGGCAAGGAGATCGTGAAAGAGATCGTCGTCCCGGGACGCCTGGTCAACCTCGTTGTGAAGTGACCCTTCACAGTTCTTTCGCGCTCTTCTGCTAAAACCGCCTCGTGCTCGTACGCCGCTTCTCCGAGGCGCCCACCATCGAGGTGCATCGCCTGCGCTCGCACATCCTCATGGACGCCGGCGAGCTCGGCTCGCGAAACCTGTCCGTGAACTGGATCGAAGTTCCCCCTGGCGCATCCGAAGATCTGCTCTCTCATGAGGAGGCTGAGCAGGTCTACATCGTCGTCTCCGGGTCGGGCACGATGTCCGCCACCGGCGACACCCAGGAGCTCGCGCCCGGTGATTTCGTGATGATCCCGCCCGCGACCGAGCACTCCGTCTCCAACGACGGAACGGAGGCCCTGGCCCTCGTCTCCGTCCAGTCGCCAGGAGTGTCGGCGGACGAGCTCTTCTCGATCCGGCTTGCCAGCCAGGCCGCGGGATACGACGCCGAGTACGAGGACGAGTAGGCATCTCGCCTCCCGCCGGGCCGACTCGTCGCAAGCGCGTGGTCATTCACGGACACGTGCAGGGCGTCTTCTTCCGCGACACCATGCGACGGCGCGCTGAGGCACGCGGAGTCACCGGTTGGGTCACCAACCGCGGCGACGGCACGGTCGAGGCGGCACTCGAAGGCCGCCGCGCCGACATCGAGGCCCTCCTCGGCTTCTGCAAGCAAGGCCCATCCGGAGCCGACGTGCAACGCGTCGACGTGCGAGACGAAGAACCCGAAGGCCTCACGAGCTTCAAGATCGAGTAGCGCCAGGAGGCGCCTGGGGACAGGCACCACGCTTGGGGTCTGACCCCTTTGTCTGAATCTTTGGTGGTGCGTTGTGAAGTCGGCGCATTCGGCGACTCACGTGCGCAGAGGCGGTGGGGATCCTCTGGTGCATGCCCGAGTTGAGTCGCGCGCAGCTTGCCGTCTATGCGGCGCTTGCCGTCGTCGCGCTCATGCTCGGATCCCGCTGGATCCGCAGCGGGGGAGATGACGCATCCGCGGCGTCTGGCGAGATCGCGGCGTTTCAGGACAGCGAAAGCAGCGAGGAAAGCGGAGGCGAATCCTTCGAGAGCACCGGCGGCGACCTCGTCGTCCATGTAGCCGGCGCTGTCGGCAACCCCGGCGTCTACCGGATGCCACCCGGTTCGCGGGTGACCGACGCGATCGACCGGGCCGGCGGGCCGACGGGCGAGGCTGACCAGGGTGGCATCAACCTCGCTGCTCCACTCGCGGACGGTCAGCAAATCCAGGTCCCGGCGAAGGTCGAGGGCGGAGCGCCGGCGACCGGCGCCACCTCGCCCGATGGCCCGATCAGCCTTGGCACCGCGACGGTCGAAGAGCTCGACACGATCGAGGGCATCGGGCCGGTGACCGCCGCCGCGATCCTCGAGTTCCGCGACCAGAACGGTGGCGTCTCCTCGGTCGACGACCTGGATCAGGTGAGCGGAATCGGCCCGACGACGATGGAGGCGCTCCGGGCGCGGCTTCAGCCGTAGGGGTGGCGCGCTGGGCGTCTACGCCGTACGCGTGGCGCGCCGCGGCGCTGGCGGGTGTAGTGGCGGGACTGGCACTCGCCGGGCCGCTGGCATCCGCTGGGCATGAGGCTCCAGCGGGGCCGCTGTCCGTCGCGGCGCTCGCTGTCGTGCTGGCGCTTGTCCGCCCTCGCCATGGGCGCGCGGGATCCGTGTCGTGGCTACTCCTCGTGCTGGCGGTCGGAGGGCTCGCCGGGCTGGCGCTTGGCAGCGCGCGGCTGGCCGCGATCGACAGGGGTCAGCTAGCGGCGGAGAGCGGCACCCACGTGGAGCTGCGCGGGACCGTGGCGTCAGCCCCGCGGACGTCTGGCGAGCTCACACGCTTTGCGCTGGACACCGCTGAAGGTCGGATCGCGGTCGAGCGCACCCGGCACGGCCGAGACAGCGCGGCTCAGTCAACTCTCGACGAGGGATCTGAGGTCGCGGTTGCCGGCTCGGTGCGGGAGCCGGCGCCCTGGGAGCGCGCGCAGATCGAGCGCTCCGGGGCGTCCCTCGTGCTGGTTGGCGATCACGTCGAGGCGACTGGAGCTGCTCGCGGCGGCCTGCGGGGCGCGCTTGACGACGTACGCCGGCGAGCCGAGTCGGCCCTGGAGCGGGGAACGGCGCCGGTCGCGTCCGCGCTTCTTCGCGGCTTCGTCCTCGGCCAGGACGACCGCATCCCGGAGGAGGTTCGTGACGATTTCCGCCGCTCGGGTCTCGCACACGTTCTGGCCGTGTCAGGCCAGAACGTGATGCTGCTCGCGATCCTCGCGACGCCCCTCTTGGCGCTCGCGGGCGTTCCCCTTCGATCGCGTCTCGTCGCGATCGTTCTCATCATCGCCATCTACGTGCCGGTCGCCGGAGCCGGCGCCTCCATCCAGCGGGCAGGGGTGATGGGGGTCGCGGGCGTTGTCGCAGCACTGGCGAGCAGGCCATCGGCGAGGTGGTACGCACTGGGTCTGGCAGCGGCGGTGACGCTTGCGATCGATCCGCGAGCAACCGCGGATATCGGCTGGCAGTTGTCCTTCTGCGCGGTTGCGGGCCTCCTCGTGCTCGCTGGGCCGCTCATTCGCGCGTTCGCCCGGAGCAGCACCGGCATGCGCCGAGCGCTGGCCGAAGGTGCGGCGATGACCGTTGCCGCGTCGCTGGCGACGGCGCCCCTCGCCGCTCATCACTTCGGGACGGTCTCCGTGACCGCGCTCCCAGCGAACCTGATCGCCCTACCAGCGATCGCACCCGCAATGTGGCTGGGAATGCTCTCGGGAGCACTGGGCCAGGTTCCGGGCGCTCCGGTCGAGCCTCTCACCTGGCTCGGCGGGCTTTGTGGGGCATTCATCGGGTGGGTCGCGCACGCGCTCGGCCCGGAGTGGGCGCAACTCGACGTCTCCGAGCCGAGCCCGCTGTCTGCGATCGTCTGGACCGCCGTGCTTGTCGGCGGCGCCCGGATCGCCTGCCTGGCGCTCGAGCGGCGCAGCACGATGCGGCCGGCGCCTCGGCCGCCGCAGCGTGCCGTGATCGTCATTGCCGGTGCCTCCGTGCTCGTCATTGCCGCGATCGCGCTGATCGCCTTCGTGCGAAGTGACGGCCCAACCCGTGTGCCCGCGCTGACGATCCGGATCCTGGACGTGGGTCAGGGCGATGCCATCCTCGTCCAGCCGCGCGGACGCCCGCCGCTACTGATCGACACGGGGCCGCCCGATGCCGAGACCGGCGCTCAGCTTGCCGCTCTCGGCGTTAAAGAGCTCTCGGCAATCGCAATCACCCATGACGAGCTCGATCACTCTGGCGGCCTCGCCAGTGTGCTGGGCGAGGTTGAGGCCGGCCGCATCCTCGCGGGGTACGGGCCGCCACTGAGTTGCCGGCAGCTCGACTGCCCGCCCACGATCCGTGTGGCGGCGGGCACGCGGTTCGACCTCGGCCGTGCGCGCGTGGAGGTCCTCTGGCCGCCACCCGGCACTCCGATCGCGGAGGATCCGAACGAGACGGCGCTCGTCCTCTTGGTCTCCCTGGGCGATTTCGATGCCTTGCTGACTGCCGACGCCGAGTCAGAGGCCGCCACGTACGGGTCAGGGCCCGTCGAGTTCTTGAAGGTCGCCCACCACGGAAGCGCCGACGGCGGTCTCGATGCTCTGCTCGGCCACACCTCGCCCGAGCTCGCCGCCATTTCCGTCGGCGCCGACAACACCTACGGCCATCCGGCGCCGGAAACGACAGCTGCGCTGGAGGAGCACGGAGTGCCGGCGCTACGCACGGACGAGGCGGGGGAGATTGTCGTCGAGGTCCGCGGGGACGGCTGGACCGTCAGATAGGGTCGGCACGCCCGTAACCGACAGAGGGGATCTCCGTGGAACCACAGGAAGAAAAGGCCGGCGCAGGAGTCCGCATCCTTGCGCTCATCATCGGTCTCGCACTGCTCTTCGGAGCCGCCGTGATGGCCATCGTGGTCATCAATCCGGACGACATCCCTCTCTGCTCGGAGCCGGCCAAGGCGCTTGCTGCCGGTGAGTGCTTCGACATATCCAGCACCCAGGACACCATCTCCAAGATCCTCGCCGTGCCGGCAGGGATTCTCGCGGCGATCGCCGGTCTGCTCGGCTTCTACGTGGCGTTCACCGGTAGGAAGGCTGGTCTGATGATGAGGCTCGGCACCGCCGCCGTCGTCCTTGGCGTCCTGACGTACATCATCAACACCGTCTAACCGTGGCGGGCGAGGAAAAGCCGCTGTCGCCGGTTTACCTCTTCGCCGGCGACGACATCGGAAAGATCGACGCGACGCTCTCGCGCCTACGCGCGCGAGCTGAGAGCGAGGGCGGCCCTGGTGCGCTCGAGTCGTTCGGATCCGACGGTGCGCCCGACGCGGAGGCGCTCCTGGGCGCCATCCCGGCAATGTCCCTCACGATGACGCGCCGGTTTCTCCTGGCCGACGGAGTCGAGCGCTGGAGCGCTGCCCAGGCCAAGCCGGTCGCCGCGGCGCTCGAATCGCTCCCGCCCGATCTCACCATCGTCCTCGTTGCCCGCGAGGGCTCGCCAAAGCCGAAGGCGCCGAAGGCGCTGGTCGACGCTGTGGCCAAGGCGGGGGGAGAGGTGCGCCGCTGCGACGCTCCGAAGGCTAGGGACCTGCCGTCGCGCCTGCGCCGAGACGCCGAGCGGCGCGGCTTCTCGCTCTCTCAAGACGCGGCTGCGCTCCTCGTCGACCGCATGGGAGCTTCGACGCTCCGGCTCCAGATCGAGCTCGACCGGCTTGCACTCTGGGCCGGCGAAGGAGGTGAGGTCACGGTCGAAGACCTCGAGGCGATGGTCGCGGACACCTCCGAGGAAGTCATGTGGACCCTCTCGGATGCGATCGTGGACCGTGACCGGCCCGTAGCGGCGGCCGCTGCGGCCCGTCTCTCCGGCCAGGGTGAATCCGTAACGCCGCTCGTTTACCAGATGGCCAAGCGCCTCCGCGAGGCGCGCTTGGCGCTGTCCGGCCTCGAGGCGGGTCGCACTCCGCGCGAGCTGGAAGCTTCGCTTCCGATGCACCCGTACGCGGCCAAGCTCCTCCTGCGCCGGGTAAAAGGCGCAAGTTCGACTTCGCTGCGCGCCTCCACGTGCGCCGTCGCCGACCTCGAATGGTGGACGCGCGGCGGATCTGATTACCCGGAGGATGTCGCGCTGGCACTTGCCGTGGCGAGAGCCACGCGCGGGGGCGCTTGACAGCGACGGAGGGAGTTCTACGAGGAGGCGCCGGCGCGCAGGCGGGCAGCGCGAGCCTTCTTGCGGGCGCCGGTGTTCTTGTGAAGGGCGCCCTTCTGCACGGCCTTGTCGATCTTCGAGATGAGCGTGCGATGCTCGGCGTCGGCGGCTTCGGAGTTGCCCTCGGCGACAGCGGTCTCGAGTCGCTTGAAGTGCGTCTTCACCGCGCCGGTGAAGTGGCGGTTCTCGGTCCGCTCACGGATGGAGCGGGCGTTGCGCTTGCGTTGTGAGGCGATATTGGCCATTGAGCGACGGCGGATGATAGCTACGTGAGCGAGCATCGAAACCTCGACCAGGAAGCGCCCGGGGAGGGCATCGCGGATGCGGAAGAGACCGCAAAGCCCGCCCGCGCGGGCCGCTTGGCGCGGTCCACCGCGATGTTCTCGGCCGCCACCGGCCTTTCGCGCATCGCAGGATTGATCCGAGAGATCGTCGCGGCCTCCTACTTTGGCGTCACCGCGCAGATGTCCGCGTTCACAATCGCCTTTCAGGTTCCGAACCTGGTGCGGAGTCTCTTTGCCGATGCCGCGATTCAGGCAGCGTTCGTCCCCGTCTTCACCCAGCAACTCGAGGAGGGCAACCGCCGCGAGGCCTTCAGGCTTGCCTCTTCGCTGATTTTCCTCGTCACGGCGATCCTGGGAGCGCTGACGGCGCTCTTCATCCTGCTCGCGCCGGTCATCATGCCGCTCTTCATCCCGGAGCAGTACGCCGACGTGGCAGACCTGACGGTTTCGCTGTCGCGCATCCTCTTCCCGATCATCGTGCTCCTGGGCACCACGGGCATGGTCGTCGGCATTCTCAACTCCTACGACCGGTTCGGCGCCTACGCGATTGCGCCCTTCTTCTGGAACGTCGTGATCATCGCCGTCCTGGTCGGCCTCGCGCCGGCGTTCCCGGAGGAAGACGAGATCTATGCATACGCGATCGGCGTCCTCGCCGGAACGGTCGTACAGCTGGCGATCATCTTCTGGGACTTGAAGAACACGCCGTTCGGCCTGCGCCGGGCTTTCAACGCGCTCGTCAGCTTCAACCGGCAGGACTGGCACGACTCGAACGTTCGTCGCGTTCTCGTCCTGATGCTGCCGGTGACGATCTCGCTCGGCCTGATCAACATCAACCTGCTCATCAACTCCTCGATCGGATTCCTCGTTTCGGAGGAGGCTCCGGCGGCGATCGACAAGGCGTTTCGCATCTACATGCTCCCGCAAGGCATCTTCTCCGTTGCGATCGCCACCGTCCTCTTCCCGACGCTCGCGCGGCTGGCCGCCCGGTCAGATTTCGATCGCCTGCGATCGACGATGGCGACCGGCACCCGGCAGATCCTGCTCCTGCTGGTTCCCGCCGCCGCGTCCATCCTCGTCCTTGCAGAGCCGATGACCCGCCTCGTCTACCAGCGGGGCGTCTTCGACGCACAGTCGACCGAGCTCGTCTCGGAGGCGCTCTTCTGGTTTGCCTTCTCGCTGCCCTTCAGCGGAGTGTTCCTGCTTCAGACGCGGACGTTCTTCAGCCTCCAGCGTCCCTGGGTTCCCACGATGGTGGGCTCCGTCAACCTGATCATGACGGCGGTCCTCGCCCTGATCCTCTACGAGCCGTACGGGATCGGCGGAATCGTCGCTTCCACGAGCCTCGCGACGATCGTGAGCGTCTTGGTCGGCGGCGCGGTCCTGCACCGTGCCCTGGGCCGGCTCGAGCTCGTCCAGCTGATCTGGTCCGGCACGCGCATCCTCGCTTCCGCGGCGCTCCTCGCAGCTGTGTCCTACTTCACGTGGGACGTCCTCGACGAGGCGCTGGGCCGCGGGCTCGGGGGCCAGATCATCTCGCTGGGCGTTGCCCTGGCCGCCGGGGCCATCACATACGGCGTTGCGCTGACGCTTCTCCGCGTGCCGGAGATGAGTCAGGTGCTGCAGCTCTTCAGGCGCCGCGAGCCCTAGCGGGCGGTCAATTGCAAGCAAAGCGTGTGTGACTCCGGTCACACATCCGTTACCTGATTCCGCCAAGGTGTAGTTCCCAGCAGCCCGCATTCTCGCGTTCTGCCTTAGGGCAGGCGCCGCGGGGGACCGAGAGCCGGCGACGGCACTCAGGGCGCCAATACCGGCGCCCGCGGCGCGTTCCGCGCCCGGACCAAAAGAGGTGAGCCTCCTCATGTCGTTCCCGCGTTCGAAAACCCGCATGCTTGTCACTGCTGCCACGGCGATTGCCGTAGCCACCCCGGCTATCGCCGGAGCCCAGGCGTCAGAACCGGCTGAGGGTTTGCTCGTAGCGACCCCTGGCTCGCCCGCTGCCACCGCGATTCGTGAGGCCAGCCTCGTTCTTGAGCAGCGAGAGCGCAAAGCCGCCCGCAGGGAGCGACGGAACGCCGGCCCGTTCGTGCCGGTCGTCGGCAAGGTCGACTACGGCACGTCGGAGAACGCGTTCGGCGCGTCGCGATACGGCCACGTGCACTCCGGACACGACATGTTCGCTCCGACTGGCACTCCGCTGGTCGCGGCCACGGACGGCATCGTCGCCGACGCCGGATCGGACGGGGGCCAGGGCAACTACGTCCACCTCTACGACCCCGAGTCGGACCAGACATACATCTACATGCACATGGTCGAACCCAGCCGGTTCCAGACGGGCGACCAGGTCGATGCCGGCGAACAACTCGGCGGTGTCGGCTGCACCGGTTCCTGCTCGGGCGAGCATCTCCACTTCGAGATCCGCATCGGCAAGGACATGACGGGCGAGGCAATCGATCCGCTCCCTGCGCTCAAGGAGTGGGAGTCGATCCCGAAACCCCTCTAGGGCGAGGGCCGCACCCTCCATACTCAGCGGCCGCATGGACCGCATCCGCAACTTCTCGATCATCGCGCACATCGACCACGGCAAGTCGACGCTGGCGGACCGCATCCTCGAGGTAACGGGCACGGTCGACGCGCGCACGCACGTGCCGCAGATGCTCGACTCGATGGACCTCGAGCGCGAGCGCGGGATCACGATCAAGGCGCAGGCCGTGCGGGTCGACTACGCGGCTAAGGACGGCGAGACCTACCACCTGCACCTGATCGACACGCCCGGGCACGTCGACTTCTCGTATGAGGTCTCCCGCTCGCTCGCCGCATGCGAGGGCGCACTCTTGGTCGTCGATGCCGCTCAGGGGGTCGAGGCGCAGACCGTCGCGAACACCTACGCGGCGATCGAGGCCGGGCTGGAGTTGATCCCGGTCCTCAACAAGGTCGATCTCCCGGGCGCCGAGCCTGAGCGGGTGACGGGAGAGATCCTCGACCTGATCGGAGGCGAGGCATCGGACGTCCTTCACATCTCGGCGAAGACCGGGCTGGGCGTCCCGGAGGTGTTGGAGGCCATCGTCAAGCGGGTCCCGCCGCCCCAGGGGCAGCCGGATGCCGAACCGCGGGCACTGATCTTCGACTCCGAATTCGATCAGTACCGGGGCGTGATCGCCTACGTGCGAGCGGTGGACGGCGCCTTCAAGAAGGGCGAGGCCATCCGGGCCATGCAGACCGGGACGCAGGCCGAGATCGACGAGATCGGATTCTTCAAGCCGAAGATGACCGCGGCGCCCGCGATGTCGGCGGGCGAGGTCGGCTACGTGATCACCGGGCTCAAGGACGTCTCCAAGCTTCGCGTCGGCGACACGCTCACCACCTCCGCCTCGTCGGGGTCCGACCCGCTGCCCGGATACCGCGAGGTCAAGCCGATGGTCTTCTGCGGGCTCTTCCCGATTGAGACCGAGCGCTACGAGGACCTTCGCGAGGCGCTTGACAAGCTGGCGCTGAACGACGCGGCGCTCTCATACGAGCCAGAGACGTCTCAGGCCCTCGGCTTCGGCTTTCGCTGCGGCTTCCTCGGCCTTCTCCATATGGACATCATCCGCGAGCGCCTGGAGCGCGAGTACGACCTGGAGATGCTCGCCACGACGCCGAACGTGAGCTACGAGGTCGAGCTGATCGGCGGCGAGACCATCGAGGTTCACTCACCGGTCGACCTGCCCGACCCAGGCTCGATCGTGCGCATCTCCGAGCCTTACATTCGCGCCAGCGTCCTCTGCCCGTCGGACAAGATCGGAGCGGTCATGGAGCTCTGCCAGGAGCGGCGCGGCTCCCACGTCGACATGCACTACCTCTCGGCCGAGCGCGTCCAGCTGCGCTACGACCTGCCGCTTGGCGAGATCGTCCTCGACTTCTTCGACCAGCTCAAGTCGCGGACCGCGGGCTATGCGTCGCTCGACTACGAGCCGACGGGCATGGCGGAGTCCGACCTCGTGAAGCTCGATGTCCTGCTCGCCGGCGACCCGGTGGACGCGCTCTCGATCATCGTGCACCGCGACAAGGCCTACGACGCGGGCAAGGTGCTCGTCGAGCGCCTGCGAAAGACGATCCCGCGCCAGCAGTTCGACGTGCCTGTCCAGGCGGCAGTTGGCTCTCGCGTGCTCGCCCGCGAAACCGTCAAGGCTCTTCGCAAGGATGTGACGGCGAAGCTTTACGGTGGCGACGTGACACGGAAGCGAAAGCTTCTCGAGAAGCAGAAGAAGGGCAAGAAGCGCATGAAGCAAGTCGGAAGCGTCGAGGTACCCCAGGAGGCATTCCTCGCCGTCCTGGAGCTGGATCAGTGAGCGACGATCCACGAGTCCCCTTGATCGAGGGAGCTGTCCAGGCGTTCAACGACGAGGACGTCCCTCGCCTGCTCGCATTCATCCACCCCCAGGTGCGCTCACGCGTCGCAGAGGGCCTGGGTAACCCCGGCACGCATGAGGGGATCGAGGGCTTCGCCGCGATGATGGCCGACTGGTCCGAAGCCTGGAGCTCCAACAAGGTCAAGCTCTCAGAGGTCGAGTTCGTCAGCGACGCGGTGGCGTTGGTTCACGTCTCCCAGGATCTCGTCGGCGCCGGATCCGGCATTCCCGTCGGGATGGAGAACACGTTCCTGATCGAGTTCGAAGGCGACCAGGCCATCCGCTTCGAGATCCATCCCGACCGAGAGTCTTCACTCGAGGCGCTATGAGGCCGGAAGATCGCGAACAGCTGTTTCGAGACGGCTTCGACGCCTACCAGAGCGGCAACATCGAGCGCGCGCTCTCCCTCTACTCGCCCAAGATCGAGGCCACCGCGCCCGAATGGATGAACGAGGCCACCTACACGGGCCACGATGGCTTTCTGGCGTGGGCGGCGGCATGGGAGGAAGCGTGGGACGAGTGGAACCAGGAGCTCCTCGAAGTGCGTGCCATCGGCGAGCACCATGTGGTGGCTCGGGTCCGTGCGCGCGGGCGCGGCAGGACCAGCGGCGTGGAGCTCGACCAGGAGGTGGGGCAGGTGATCAGCGTCGACGAGGATGGGCTCGCCGACTACCTCGAGATTACGCTCGACTTCGAGCGCGCGCTCGAGATCGCCCACGAGCGCGAGGTCTCGAACTAGCTGTCATTAGGATGCGCGGCGAATGGCACTGAAGACCGACGCCGCCGGCAGGTCCTGGGACCCCGTTTCGTTCGAGGTGACGGCCGAACGCGTCGCTCAGTACGCCGATGCGGTAAGTGAGGCGAGCCCGATCCACCGCGATGCCGAGGCCGCGCGTGAGGCCGGATATCGCGATGTCGTTGCACCGCCGATGTTCGCGGTCGTCTACTCGTCGCCCGCAATGGGCCCGGCGCTGTTCGACCCCGAGGTCGAGATGAACTTCGCAGCCATGGTCCACGGCGGGCAGGAGTTCAACTGGGGCGAGCCCGTTTGCGCCGGCGACGAGATCTCCACCACCGTCACCTGCAAGTCGATCGACGAGCGGGACGGCAAGGGGTTCTACGTCTTCGAGTCGGTGTCCGAGAATCAGGATGGCGCCGAGGTCGTCCGCGCGACCTGGACCAACATCGTGAGAGGAGTCGGTTGATGACCGAGTTTTCGGCCGGCGACTCACTGCCCGAGATGCGCGTGACACCGGACGCCGGCCTCACCAAGCGATACGCGGAGGCGTCGGGCGATCCCAACCCCATCCACATCGACGAGGAGTTCGCGAAGAAGGTCGGCCTGCCCGGCTGCATCCTCCACGGCCTGTGGTCGATGGCGCAGGTGGCACGCGCACACGGAGAGGCAGTAGGCGATCCGCTGGCGCTCAAGCGCCTCGAGGTTCAGTTCCGCGGCATGGGCTTCCCCGAGCAGGAGGTCGTCGTGACGTCGACTGTCACCGAGGCGGACGCCGAGCGCATCGTCACCGAGACCGAGGCCGCACAGGGCGACAACCGCATCATCCGTAACGCCAGCGCCGAACTGGCTGTCTAGCGAGCCGCACCTAGACTCACTGTCGTGCTTTCGGAGCGGCGACAGCGGATTCTCGAGCTGGTGGCGGAGGAGTATCTGCGCTGCGGAAAGCCAATCGGCTCGAAGGCCATCTCCGAGCGCGACGATGTCGCCTGGGGCGCATCGACCGTCCGCAACGAGTTCGCGGCGCTGGAGGCGGACGGCTATCTGACGCATCCGCACACCTCCGCCGGCCGCATCCCGACCGACCGCGGCTACCGCCTCTATGCCGACGCCCTTCTGGCGAACACGCCCGCGAACGCCGAGGAGGCGCCGGAGGAAATTGAGATCAGCCGCATGCGGCGCGAGGTCGAGGACGCCATGCGCGAGACGACTCAGGCGCTCTCGAAGGTGACGGACCTCCTGGCCGTCGCAACCGCGCCGCCGCCCAGCGCTGCGCGTATCCACCGCGTTGAGGTGTTGCAGCTCCAGCCATCGGTCGCGATGGTGGTCGTGATCGCGACGAATGGCGCCGTGGCCAAGCGCGTCTTCAACTTCGAGCGAAAGCTCGATCCAGGCCTTCTCGAATGGGCGTCGAGCTACCTCAACGAGCGCCTCTCAGGCCTTGCTCTGGGCGCTCGAATGACGGTCGACCGCCTGGGCGACCCGACCCTCTCACCCACGGAGGCAGGCTTCCTGACCGAGATCGGCGCTGCCTTCACCGATCTCGAGCGCAGAGCGGGAGAGGACCTCTACGTCGATGGCGCTTCCCGCCTCCTCTCCGACGAGCGGGCGCCTGACCTCCCTCAGATCGAGTCGTTGATGGGGGTCCTCGAAGGCAGGGCGAATCTCCTTCGAGTCCTTCAGTCCGCGCTGGACGAGCGCTCCGTCTTCGTCTGGATCGGCGAGGAGAACCCGGCCCCGGAGCTGCGCCAGGTCAGCGTGGTGGGCGCCAACTACGGCCTTGGCTACCGCAACCTCGGCACGGTGGGCGTGCTCGGCCCGACGCGCATGGACTACGCCACCGCGATCGCCTCGGTCCGGGAGGCGGCGTCCGAGCTCTCCCGCTACTTCGAGTCGGTCTACGAGCGCTAACCCCGAGCGCTCCGGGTTGCTACTGGGTGAGAGTCCAGCTCAGGACATCGTGAAAGGCGCTGTTCCCGCCGGTCGCCGCCGTGAAGCCTGCGCGCTTCTTGCTGCCGTGGTTGAGGATCTTGTTCAGCTTCACCTTCGCCTGGACCTCAGGCGAGCCGGGCTTGGATGAGGTATCGGAGACGTACACCTTCATCTGCTGAGACTTCGCCTTGTAAGTGATCCAGGCCCAGCGTGGACCCCCGTACAGATTGAAGCTCGGGACCGACGCGGCCTTCGACTTGCCGGCCTTGCCGTTGGCGAGGATCGCGACCTCGTTTGCGTCCTCGTCGGGCCCGCCGTTGTCGAAGCTGTCGAACTCCACGGCCACGCTGTCGCCGATCGAGCCGTAGCCGAGGCCGCCTCCGCCATCGCCGATCACGCTCTTGCTGCTGCTGTGGATGAAGAAGGCCATCCCGTCACCGGCCGCGCCGGGAGAGTCGTGCATCGAGAAGTTGAACTCCGTCTTGAACGATTTCTTCTTGTTCAGGACGGCTTTCTTGGTGAATGCCGTACCCGTCTCGCTCGGGTCCGCGGAGGTGAGCCTCAGGATGCCTCCGCTCTGCTCCGCGTCGCCGTTGAGCTTCAGCTTCGAGACGTCCGTGAAATCCGGGTAATCGGCCAAGACCGCGCTCTGCGCCGTCGCAGCGATTCCCAGCACAGCAGCCAAGGCCGCGAGGCCGAGCCATCCAGGCGGCCGAAGGAGCCTCCGAAGCATCCCCCACTTCATGCGCGCAGAATACACCCGATGACGGGCGGGCGCAAGGTCCGTTCCTAGACTCATCGGGTGCCCCGCGATCCCTATCAAGTCCTCGGTGTAGAGCCGTCCGCGGAGGACGCCGAGCTGAAGAAGGCTTTTCGAAAGCTCGCGCGCGAGCTTCATCCCGACGTGAACCGCGACGATCCCGAGGCCGAGGAGAAGTTCAAGGAAGCCGCTGAGGCGTACGAGATCCTCTCGGATCCGGACCGGCGCAGGACCTACGACCAGTACGGCCATGACGGCCTCCGTTCGAACGGCTTCGCCTCCCAGGCCGCGTCCGGTGGGATCGAGGACATCCTTTCCGCGATGTTCGGCGGGGGCAACTCGCCCTTCGGAGACATCTTCGGCTTCGGCGGCCGCTCAGGCCCCGCAGCCGGGGGCGATATCGGCGTTTCGGTGTCGATCGACCTGGCCGAGGTGCTGACCGGCGCTCAGCGAGAGGTCTCGTTTCAGGCGGTGTCGCGGTGCGAGCACTGCCATGGCAACGGCGCCGAGCCCGGAACGCCCATCCGCACCTGCGAGACGTGTGGGGGCCAGGGCGCCGTCCAGCAGGTGACGAGCACGCCGTTTGGCCAGATGATGCGCCAGTCCGCGTGCCCCACCTGCAACGGCGAAGGCAAGATCCCGGACGAGCCATGCGAGACCTGCGACGGCGTCGGCCGCCAGCGAAAGGAGCGCACCTACGCGGTGGATATCCCGGCCGGCATCGAGGAAGGCCAGCGGATCCGCGTGTCAGGCAAGGGCCACGAGGGCGAGCTGGGCGCTCCCGCCGGAGACCTCTACGTCGAGGTGGCGATCGTCGGCGACGACCGCTTCGAGCGCCACGGCGAGCACCTCATAACCCCGGCGAAGATCAGCGTTACTCGCGCGATGCTTGGCGGGACGATCGAGATCCCGACCCTGGAAGGCATGCACGAACTCACTGTTCCCAAGGGCGCTCAGCCCGGGCAGCAGGTCGTGCTGGCGGGCAAGGGCCTGCCTCGGCTCCGCGGCCGTCGCCGCGGCGACCAGGTAGTCGTCCTGGACGTGGTCATCCCGAAGAAGCTCACGCGTAAGCAGCGCCACGCCGTCGAGGAGCTCGACGAGGTCCTCGACGAGCCGAATCCCGGCGGATGATCCGGCTGGCGGTTCGCTGCCGCCCGGACCAGGCGGAGCTGGTCCTGGCCGAGCTGGTGCAGCTGGCCCCCGGAGGGGTCGAGGAGGAGCAGGGACCCGACTGGATCGAGTACGCGATCTACGGTGCCGAAGGCGAGTTGCCCGACCTCGGCGAAGTCGAGGCGGCGGCCGGCGACGATCTCGTCGAGATCACGTCGGAGCGCATCCCCGACGACTGGGCTGACCGCTGGCGCGACTTCCACGAACCGACGGTCCTGGCCGGCGGCCGCGTAGTCATCCGGCCGGACTGGCGCCCGTCGCCCCAGCCCGAGGCGCTCGACGTGGTCATCGACCCCGGCCAGGCGTTCGGCACCGGCGCTCATCCCACTACGCGCATGTGCGTCGAGCTGCTCGTCGCCCTGGCCGACAAGGGTCACGCCGCAGGCCCTCTCGTTGATCTCGGCACCGGGTCCGCGGTCTTGGCGATCATCGCCGCAAAGCTCGGCTGGTCACCGGTCCTGGGAGTCGACCACGAGCTGCCTGCGCTCGAGGCCGCGGGCGAGAACGCCGGAATCAACGGCGTCGAGATCTCGTTCGAGCGCAAGAATCTGCGTGCCGAGGCGGCACCGTCGGCTCCTACCGTGGTCGCCAACCTCACCGCCCCCGTTCTGCGCGATGTAGCGGCGAATCTCGCGGAGCCGCCCGATCGCCTGATCCTCTCAGGCCTGCTTACCGGCGAGGCTCAGGAAGTCGCCGACGAGTTCGGGGCGCATGGCCTCGCGGTGGCTGAACGCCTTGACTCAGGCGACTGGTCAGCGCTCCTTCTCACGGCTTGAGCGAATCGCGCAGGATTCGGCCTGTGGGCGGGGTAGTGTGCGCACATGCCTCTCGCTGTGCAGTTCTACGACGTCATCCTCTGGATCCACATCGTGGCGTTCCTGGTCGCTTTCGGGCCCACGTACGGCTACGGCCTCTTCATGGCCGCCGCCAGCAAGGCCGGCCCCACGGCGATGATCGAGGCGGTCAAGGCGATGGCGAAATGGGACCGGATCGCGATCACGATCGGTGCGATCGTCCTTTTGGTCTCGGGGCACTACATGGCTGGTGACCGCTGGGACTTCTCAGACTTCTTCGTCAACTGGGGCAACATCGTGATCTTGGTGCTACTCGGATTCACGCACGCGTACTTCGTGCCTCGCGAGCGCCGTGTGATCGCCGCGCTCGAGCAGGGGAACGAGGAAGAAGCGCAGGCGCTGGGCCAGAAGCTCGGCATGGTCGGCGCCTTCATGGGCGTCCTCGTGATCCTCACGGTGTACGTGATGACCGCCAAGCCCTTCCTCTAGGAGGGCGCGTCAGGAATGCCACACGGCCCCTCACCCGAGGCGCCGATCGGCGTATTCGACTCGGGCGTCGGCGGCCTGACGGTCCTTCATGAGCTTCTGGTCTCCCTGCCCGAGGAGGACTATCTCTACCTCGGCGACGACGCCCGATTCCCCTACGGCGCCCGCAGCCTCGACGACCTCTCGGAATGCGTCGAGCAGAACACGCGCTTTCTCTTGGAACGCGGCGCGAAGTTGATCGTGATCGCCTGCAACTCCGCAGCAAGCGCCGGCCTCGGCAAAGCTCGCGCGCTCGCGGCCGAACAGGGGGTGGAGGTGGTGGCCGTGATCGAACCGGAATCGGAGATCGCCGCCGCCATCACCGACTCGGGGCGGGTCGGGGTGCTGGCGACGCTGGCCACGGTCGAAGGGGGCGCATACCTCCGCTCGCTGGCCAGGCAGCATCGCGAGCTGACCGTCACCCAGGTCGCAGCTCCCGACCTGGCGGCGATCATCCAGCGCGGCTTCCCCTTTTCCGAGGCCGTTGTGGACACCGTGCGCTCCTATTGCGCGCCGCTTCACCGCGCTGACGTGGACACGGTGATCCTGGGCTGCACCCATTACCCGCTCGTTCGGCCGCTCCTTCAGCGCATCCTCGGCCGTGACGTCCGCTTGGTCACCGCCGGCCACGCGATGGCTGCGACGGTCGAGCGCATCCTCGACGGGCGGGATCTGACGACGCCGACTCACGAGGAGGGCTCCTACAGCTTCGTCTGCACCGCCGAGCCGGAGCGGTTTCGCGAGCTGGGCACGCGCTTTCTCCAGCTACCGCTCGGCGAGGTAGAGCTCGTCGAGGTGTAAGCACCGGCACACGCTCGATACGCGACTTGCGTCGCTCAGTTGATACCGGGATACCCTCAACCAATGGCCGAGTCCACGCTCGAACAGATCCAGGCAGACACCAAAGACGCGATGAAAGCGGGCGACAAGCCCCGCGTCGGCGCTCTGCGCCTGATCGCTGATGCCCTTCAGAAGGACCTCAAGTCCGGAGGCGACGACGAGGTCGCCGTGCTTCGCCGCGAGCGAAAGCGCCGGCTCGAGGCTGCCGAGGCCTACCGCTCGGGGGGCGACTCCGAGCGCGCCGGGGCCGAGGAGTCGGAGGCCGCGCTGATCTCTTCCTACCTGCCAGCCGAGATGAGCGACGACGAGCTTTCGGCGATCGTCGACGAGGCGATCTCCTCCGTGGGCGCCTCCGGGCCGCAGGACACGGGCAAGGTCATGGGCGCGGCGATGGGAAAGGTGGCCGGCCGCGCCGACGGCAAGCGCGTCAGCGCTTTGGTGCGCGACCGCCTGGCGGGAAGCTGAGCTTTGGCGCGCCGCCAGCTCACGCTCGAAAACGACGTCGCGGCCGAGCTCGCGGGCTCCGAGGACACGGTTCTTCGCGAGCTCGAGGAGCGCATCGGCTGCAACGTCTTCCTGCGCGGAAACGTCCTCACGCTCGATGGTGACGAGAGCGACGTCGGTCAGGCCGCGACCGTAGTCGACGAGCTCGTGGGCCTGATCGAGCGCGGGCACACGGTCGCACCTCAGACGATCGATTCCGTGACGGGCGCGCTCGGCGCGGGAGAGTCTTCGGCCCGGGTCCTGGAGGACACGGTGTGGTCGCACAGGAACACGCGCATCGCGCCGAAGACCGTCAATCAGAAGCGCTACGTCGACTCGATCCGGCGACACACGATCACCTTCGGCATCGGCCCTGCAGGAACCGGCAAGACGTTTCTGGCCGTCGCTGCGGCCGTCGCCGCTCTGGAAGGCCGCGACGTCAGCCGGATCATCCTCACCCGCCCGGCAGTCGAGGCGGGGGAGAGGCTCGGCTTCCTTCCGGGCGATTTGCAGGCCAAGGTCGACCCCTATCTCCGTCCGCTTTTCGACGCGCTCTACGACATGCTGGACCCGGAGCGGGTGACGGTCTACCTCGAAAACGGCGTGATCGAGGTTGCGCCCTTGGCCTTCATGCGCGGCAGGTCGCTCAACGATTCGTTCGTGATCCTCGACGAGGCACAGAACACGAGCCCGGAGCAGATGAAGATGTTCCTCACCCGGCTCGGATTCGGCTCCAAGATGGTGGTGACCGGAGACATCACCCAGGTGGACCTTCCTCGCGACCAGCGCTCGGGGCTGGTCGTCGTCTCCGACATCCTGGACGAGGTGAAGGACATTTCGTTCGTGCGGTTCGGAGGCGAGGACGTCGTTCGCCATCAGCTCGTCCAGCGGATCGTCGCCGCGTACGAAACACACGGCAATAGCGACCGCAAGAGCCAAGCCGACGGTTGACCGACCTGTCCGACGTTCCGCCCGAGCTCCAAGAGGCGACGCTCGCTGCGCTCGAGGCAGGGGGTGTCAGCGACGGCCACCTGTCTGTCGAGCTCGTCGGCGAGGAGCGCATCACCGAGCTCAACCGCGACCATCGGGGCAAGGACGAGCCCACTGACGTCCTGTCGTTCCCGATCGACGGCACGGGCGAGATCGCCGGCCCCCGGGAGCTGGGGGACGTCGTGATCTGTCCCGAGCACACCGAGGACGTGGTCGAAGCGACCGTTCACGGGGTGCTCCACCTCTGCGGCTACGACCACGAAACGGACTCTGGCGAGATGCTCGGCCTCCAGGACCACGTGATGGAGGCCCTCAAGTGACCCGCTCGGGTTTCGTCGGGCTGGCGGGGCGGCCCAATGTCGGGAAGTCGACGCTTGTGAATGCAATCGTGGGCACCAAAGTCGCGATCATCTCCGAGCGCCCGCAGACGACCCGCCGCGCCGTGCGCGGGATCGCGACGGACCTCGAGGCCGAATGGCAGATGATCCTGGTCGACCTGCCGGGCGTCCAGCGTCCGCGCGACTCGCTCACCGAGCGCATGCAGCACCGGGTCGAGCGCGAACTTGCCGACGCCGACTGCGTCGTGTTCGTGGTAAACGGCGACCAGGGCGTCGGGCCCGGCGACAGGTTCATCGCCGAGACGCTCCTCGAGCGTGGCGCCGAGACTCGGATCGTCGCGGTCGTGAACAAGGTCGATCTGCTCAACAAGGCGAAGATCGCCGAGGTCTTGAGCGAGGTCGCCGAGCTTGACATCGCTGACGAGATCTTCCCGATCAGCGCCCGCAACGGCATCGGGCTCGACCCCCTGATTGCAGACCTGGCGCAGGGCATGCCGGAAGGGCCGTATCTCTATCCGCCCGATGATCACTCCGACTCGGCGTCAGAGATTCACCTGGCCGAGCTGATCCGCGAGCAGATCCTGAAGCGGACACGCGAGGAGGTGCCACACGCCGTCGAAGTCTTCGTGGACGGGCTCGAGCTTCGAGACGACGGGATCTTCGAGGTTCGCGCCCAGGTCTGGGCAGAGACCGAATCTCAGAAGGCGATCCTGATCGGCAAGGGCGGCCGCATGGTTCGCGACGTCGGGAGCGCTGCGCGCCGTGAACTCGAGCGTGAGCTGGGCGGCAAGGTGTTCCTGGATCTTCAGGTCCGGGTGCGCGAGCGGTGGCGGCGCGACGACGGCCTGCTCGACAGGCTGGGCATCGAGTAGACGCCGATGGGCGCGAAAGAATCCGTGGCGGTAGAACTTCAGTGATGCCCGAGATACGCACCAAGCCGGCCACCGCGATCGTGATCTCCGTCGGCGCGCTTTTTTCGCTGGTGATCGCCGCCTTTGCGGGCTCGCAGCTCGAGAAGCTTCTTGGGTCTCAAGGCGCCGCTACGGCGGTCCTCGCCATCTGGTGTCTCTTGGGTTGCGGAGCCGCGATCGCAGCGATCGTCGATGCCTACGTCAAGCCCGAAGGCGAGCGTTTGGGCTTGGCGACGACCATCGCCGCCACGCTGTTTGCGATCCTCGCGCTCGCCGTCATCGCCGGGGTGGTCGCCGGAGCCGCTGACCTCGGAAAGGCCGACGAGGTCCTGGCGGGCGCTTCGGAATAGCGCGGCGCGCCGCTGGGCCGCTCGTAAGATGCCCCGATGGAGGATTCCGCGCCAGAGCAGGCAATTCGCTTCGACGAGAGCGGTCTCGTTCCGTGCGTGGTCCAGGACTGGCGGACGGGCGAGGTCCTCACCCTTGCCTACATGAACGCCGAAGCCCTTCGCCTGACCCTCGAGACCCGCGAGGTCCATTTTTGGAGCCGCTCTCGCCAAGAGCTTTGGCGGAAGGGAGAGACGTCCGGCAACACGCTCGCCCTGAAGGAGCTGAGGATGGACTGCGACGAGGATGCCCTCGTGGCTCTCGCGATCCCCGCCGGCCCCGCGTGCCACACGGGCGCGCGCTCGTGCTTTCACCGTGACGCCGAGAGCGGCGAGTCGCCGCGCCCGGCGCTGCACGAGACCCTGGCCGCGCTTGAGCGGACCCTCGTTTCCAGGCAGGAAGAGCGTCCCGATGGCTCCTACACGGTCCAGTTGCTCGACGACCCCGGACTCATCTCGGCGAAGGTGCTCGAGGAGGCCGAGGAAGTCACGCGTGCCGCTCGCGACGAGTCGGACGAGCGGGTCGCCGAAGAGTCCGCGGACGTGCTCTACCACCTCTCCGTCCTGCTGCGCTCACGCGGCGTCCCGCTCGCGGAAGTGCTCGGGGTGCTCGATGAGCGCAGCCGCTGACACTTCAGCCATCCGTCCCGTTGTCGAGCGGCTGATCGACGACACCGAGACTCCGGTCTCGGCGTTTCTCAAGCTCCGGCAGGCGTTCGAGGGGCCAGCGTTCCTCCTCGAGTCGGCCGAGCAAGGGCGCCTGGGCCGCTACTCGTACCTTGGGTTCAAGCCTCACCGCACACTGCGCTGGGGTCTGGGCGACGAAGGCGACCCGTATGCGCTCGCACAGGAGCTCACCAGCTCGGAAGACGTTGCGCAGTTCGATCCCGCCCACCCATTCAACGGCGGTGCGGTGGGATTCTTCGGATACGACCTGGTCCGCACGGTCGAGCCGCTCGGACCGCCGAATCCGGACACACTCGGCCTGCCCGACATGGCGCTGATGGTCGCGAGCCTCATGCTCGCGTTCGATCATCAAAAGCACGAGCTCATGATCGTCGTGTTCCCGTTCGAAGGCGTCGATCCGGCCGAGCTGATCTCGCAGGCCCGCGAGGCCCTGGCGCAACCGGTTCCGCGTGCCGGGCAGCGGCCCGCAGGCACCGGACGCGAGGCGGAGGAGCCCGCGGACGTTGTCTTCGCGTCGAATCTCACGCGTGAGGAGTTCGAGCGGAACGTCTCGACCATCGTCGACTATGTGCATGCAGGCGACGCGTTCCAGGTCGTCCCATCGCAGCGCTTCTCCGCCGAGGTGCCTGTCGAGGCGTTCTCGATCTATCGCGGCCTGCGGACCGTCAACCCCTCTCCGTACATGTACTTCCTCGACTTCGAGGACTTCCAGATCGCCGGCGCCTCGCCCGAGCCGTTGATCAAGGTGAGCGGCCGCCGCGTCGAGACGCGGCCGATCGCCGGCACGTATCCGCGCGGCTCCGACGAAGAAGAGGACCGCCGGAATGCCGAGGACCTTCTGGGTGATCCGAAAGAGCGGGCCGAGCACGTGATGCTCGTCGATCTGGGCCGAAACGACCTGGGGCGCGTCTGCGAGTTCGGCTCGGTCGAGGTCGAGGAGCTCATGGTGGTCGAGACGTACTCCCACGTCCTTCACATCGTCAGCAGGGTCGCGGGCAACCTCCGGAGCGATGTCGGTGCGATGGACGCTCTTCGCGCGTGCCTTCCAGCCGGGACGCTCTCGGGCGCCCCGAAGGTGCGCGCCATGCAGATCATCGACGAGCTCGAGCCCCATAAGCGCTGCTCTTATGGCGGCGCGATCGGCTACCTGGGCTTCGACGGCGACCTGGATACTGCGATCCACATCCGCACCGTCGTCGTGAAGGACGGGGTGGCTCACGTTCAGGCCGGCGGCGGCACGGTCGCAGACGCCAAGCCCGACTTCGAGTACCGCGAGTCCGTGAACAAGGCAAAGGCCGTCTTCAGCGCCGTCGAGCTCGCGGCAAGCCAGAAGGACTGGCCATGAACGTGCTTGTCATCGACAACTACGACTCGTTTACGTACAACCTCGTCCAGTATCTGGGCGAGCTCGGCGCGGAGATGGACGTCGTCCGAAACGACAAGGCGGACGTCGCCGAGCTGCTTGGCCGAAAGCCCGACCGGCTGGTGATCTCGCCCGGGCCCTGCACGCCCGCCGAGGCGGGCATCTCGAAGGAGGCGTCGCGCGCCTTTCCCGAGGCGGGCGTGCCCACGCTCGGCGTCTGCCTCGGCCATCAGTCGATGGTCGAAGCGTTCGGCGGCAGGGTCATCGTCGGAGACCCGATTCACGGGAAGGACGCCCAGGTCGAGCACGACGGGCGGACGATCTTCGCGGGACTGGAGAGCCCGATGACAGCCGGGCGCTACCACTCGCTGATCGCCCATCCCGATCTGCCTGCGGAGTTCGAGGTGAGCGCTACCTACGGCGACGTCGTGATGGCGGTTCGCCACCGCGAGCTCCCGGCGGAAGGCGTCCAGTTCCACCCGGAATCGATCCTGACGCCGGATGGCAAGAAACTTCTCGCGAACTTTCTGGAGGGGACCGACCCCTCATGAAGCGCTCACACTCCCAAATCGACTGATGCCGAACGACGTCCTCACCCGCGCGATCGACTCGGTCGCATCTGGCACGCACCTGACCGCTGACCACGCATCGGCCGTCCTCGACGAGGTAATGGAGGGCCGCGCCTCCGAGGTTCAGACGGCCGCCTTCCTCGTCGCGCTCCGCGCCAAGGGCGAGACCGTCGCCGAGCTGACAGGCCTCGCTCGCACGATGCGCAGGCTCGCGGCGTCTGTCGACACGCCCCGCGAGGGACTCGTTGACACGGCCGGGACCGGTGGAGGGCCGTCGACCTTCAACATCTCGACAGCCGCTGCGATCGTCGCGGCGGGCGCCGGCTGCCCGGTGGCCAAGCACGGAAATCGCTCGAATACAAGCCGCTCCGGTTCGGCGGACCTGCTGGAGGCACTCGGGGTGCCGATCGAGCTCGGGCCCGCCGATGTCGCGCGGTCGATCTCAGAAATCGGCTTCGGATTCATGTTCGCTCCGCGCCACCACTCCGCGATGAAGCACGTGGTGCCGGTGCGGAAGGAACTGGCGGTACGGACGATCTTCAACTTCCTCGGGCCTCTGACCAACCCGGCCGGCGCGACACGACAGCTCCTCGGCGTCTCCGATCGCCGGTATCAGGAGACGATCGCCGAGGCCCTCCTTGGCCTCGGCTGCGAGCGCGCCCTGGTGGTCTCCGCCGAGGACGGCCTGGATGAGATGTCGATCTCGGGGCCGACCCGAGTCGTGGAGGTCGAAGGTGGCTCGACGAAGGAGTGGTTCGTCGCTCCGGCGGACGTCGGCATCGCTGAAACGCCTCTCGAGGAGATTGCCGGCGGGTCACCGGAGGAGAACGCCGCAGTGGTCGAGAGCGTGCTCGACGGCGACGAAGGCCCGGCCCGAGACGTCGTCGTCTTGAACGCCGGCGCCGCGATCCTCGCGGGCGGATCCGCCAGCGATCTGGGTGACGGAATGGACCGTGCGCGGGAAGCGATTGACCGCGGTGCTGCCAAGGGAGTCGTGGACAAGCTGCGGGCGCTAGCCTCCCCAACTGGATGAGCAGGCTCGACGAGCTGGTCGATGCCGCCAAGGACTCCGTCAAGAGGCGGAGCAGGGCGGTGCCAATGGAAGAGCTACGGGCGCGCCTCGAAGCGCGCACCGAGGACCGCCCCTTCAAGGAGGCACTCGTGCGTCCCGGTGTTTCGGTGATCTGCGAGTTCAAGCGCCGATCGCCCAGCGCCGGCGATATCCGTGCTGGCGCAGAGGTCCCAGATCTGGTCGGGGCCTATGAACGCGGGGGCGCTGCCGCCCTTTCGATCATCACCGAGGAGTCCAGCTTTGGCGGTGCGGTCGAGGATCTGCTCGCCGCGCGAGGAGGATCCGACCTGCCGATTCTGCGCAAAGACTTCGTCGTCGACTCCTATCAGTTGGTCGAAGCAGCGGTTTTTGGTGCGGACGCCGCCCTTCTGATCGTTGCCGCGCTCGACCCGAACCACCTGGCCGACCTTCACGCCGAGGCGCAATCCCTCGATCTCGACACGCTGGTCGAGGTTCATGACGAGGACGACCTGGAAGTGGCGCTCGAGCTCGACGTCGACGTGATCGGCATCAACAACCGCGACCTGCGAAGCCTCAAGGTCGATCTCGCCACCACCGAGGAGCTCATCACCGACGTCCCGGCCGGAAAGACGGTTGTCGCCGAGTCCGGATATTCCAACCGCGAGCAGATCGACGAGCTCGAGCGGATAGGCGTCGACGCGGTTCTGATCGGCGAGGCGATCATGAGCTCCGCCGATCCCGAGCAGGCCGTCCGCGATCTCTGCGGCGACGACATGCTCACGCGAGAACACGAGATTCCGCAATAGGCTAATCTTTTTTCAGTGCGCCAGCCGGCGTGCCGGGGGAACATCTCGAAAGGAAGTTCCATTGCGAAGCTCGGTACGCGTAGTAGCCATTTTGGTCGCGCTCGTCAGCGCAGTCGTCGCGGCAGCCACAACGTCCGCCGCATCCCCTTCGAAATCTGCAGAGTTGCGCGAGGCCGTGACCACTGCCGGAATCATGGCCCACCAGGGCGAGTTCCAGGCGATCGCAGACGCCAACGGAGGCACCCGTGCATCGGGCACTCCCGGCTACGACGCTTCACTGGAATACGTCAAGGATCAGCTCGACGCCACCGGCTACTTCAGGACTGAAGTCCAGGAGTTCGACTTCGACTTCTTCGAAGAGACGGCGCCCGCCGAGTTCGATCGCGTTTCTCCCGATCCCGAGGTCTATGCCCCCACGGACGACTTCGTGACGATGGAGTACTCGGGTAGCGGTGACGTGACTGGCGCTCTAGTGCCCACCAACGACATCGTGATTCCTCCGGGAGCCCAGGACAGCACGTCTAGCTCCGGGTGCGAGGCCGAAGACTTCACGCCGGCCTCCGAGACGGAGCCTCAGGTTGCGCTGATCCAGCGCGGGACCTGCGACTTCGTGGTCAAGGCTGAGAACGCCGAGGCGGCGGGATACGACGCAGTCGTGATCTTCAACGAAGGCCAGGAGGGCCGCCAGGAGACCTTGAACGGGACCCTGGGCGGTATCGGAGTTTCGATCCCGGTGATCGGCACCTCATTCGCCGTCGGCGAGGAGCTGTACGGCCTCACTCAGTCCGGCGATGTCGTCGTTCACGTCTCCACCAGCACGTTCACCGAGACGCGTAGCACCGCCAACCTGATCGCCGACACGAAGACCGGGCGCACGGACCGCACCGTTGTGATCGGAGCGCATCTGGACTCCGTGCCCGAAGGTGAGGGCATCAATGACAATGGGTCCGGCTCGTCAGCCGATCTCGAGGTCGCGTTGCAGATGGCCGAGTTGGGCATTGAGCCGCGCAACCGCGTGCGCTTTGCCTGGTGGGGAGCTGAGGAATCCGGCTTGATCGGCTCTCAGTTCTATGTGGACTCGCTCAGCAAGCGCGAGCTCAAGGACATCGCGGTGAACCTGAACTTCGACATGGTCGGTTCGCCGAATTACGTGCGGTTCGTCTACGACGGCGACGCCTCCGACACCGATTCCCTGGGCTCAACGGGCTCCGGAGTGGTGGAAGACGTGTTCGTTGACTACTTCGATTCGCAGGACCTGGCCAGCGAGCCGACCGCATTCGACGGGCGCTCGGACTACGACGCGTTCATCAACGTCGGGATTCCGGCGGGCGGCCTTTTCACCGGCGCCGAGGACATCAAGACCGAGGAGCAGGAGGAGATCTACGGCGGTACAGCCGGAGTTCCCTACGACCCGTGCTACCACCAGGAGTGCGACGACATCGACAACCTGTCGCTGCAGGCCCTGGATGAGATGTCGGACGCGATCGCCCACGCGACGATCGTCTTCGCGCAGACTCGATCGGCCATCGAGGGCACGGACAAGCGCAAGAGCCCCAAGAGCAAGGCGGAATTCAAGGGCTCGCACCTGCGCCGCTAAGAAGCCGAACGCAACGGACGGACCCGTGCCCGGCGTTCCGGGCGCGGGTCCGCCTTGCTGGCGCGTCGCATCCTTGACCAGGATGCGGGTCAAGTTCTGCGGCATAACGCTTTACGACGACGCCGAGCCGCGGTGCGGCTCGGCAGACCCGCGACCTCGCTACTGGGGTTGATCAGTCAACAGACATCTTAAGAACCGCGACTGCTTCGATCGAGACGAGCAGACCACGGGGCAGTCGCACGTTGGCCGGCGCAGAGCGCGCCGGAGGGGGGTCGGGCATGTGACGCGCGTATGTCTCGTTGAGGAGCGCGAAGTCCTCGACATCGGCATAGAAGATGGTCGTCTTGACGATGTCCTGCATCGACCCGCCGGCGGCGTCCAGTACCGCCGCGAGGTTGCGCAGCGCTTGCTCAGTCTGTGCCTCGATGCCATCAGCGGGCTCGCCGGTCGCCGGGTCGATACCGGCCATCCCAGAGCAATAGACCGTGTTGCCGGCGACGATCGCCTGGCTATAGGGCCCGAGTGCCTCGGGCGCCCGATCGCTGTTCACGGCCCGTCGAGCCATCGCCTACCTCCGCCGTCGTGATTGCCGATCGGGCCGGGACCATATATCGGTCTGGCGTCCAGCGACTGCTCCTTGCCATGCTTGACCTTAGATGCGGGTCAAGTTCTGCGGCATAACGAGGTACGACGACGCCGAGCACGCGGTGCGCCTGGGTGCGTGGGCGATCGGCCTCAATCATTGGAAGGGCAGCGTCAGGCGCTGCGACCACTCGGTCGCGGCCGAGATCGGCGCGGGCCTTCGCCGCAGCGTCGAGATCGTGGGCGTCTTCGTCGATCAGCCGATGTCGGAGATCGTCCGCGCCGTCGAAAACGAGCACCTGTCGATGATCCAGCTGCACGGCGACGAGGGCCTGTCCTTCTGCCACGAGGTGGGCCGGCGGACGGGTTGCCCGGTCATAAAGGCGATCCGTGTGCAGAGCGCTGCGGACATCGACCACGCGCGATCATTCCGGGTCCAGTTCCATCTCCTTGACGCCTACCGGGAGGGAATGCATGGCGGGACGGGCCAGACGGTCGACTGGGAGCTTCTTCGGCACCGCCGCTCCAAGGTGCCGTTGATCCTTGCCGGTGGACTTACGCCTGAAAACGTCGGCGAGGCGATCGACGCCACGCGGCCGTTCGCCGTGGATGTCGCCAGCGGCGTCGAGTCGGCGCCCGGGATCAAGGACCATGAGCTGATGACCGCTTTCGCCGAGCGCGCCGAGGAGGCAGGTGGTCCGTCGACCCCACGCCCCGTTTCCGAGCCCGAGCACTTCACCGAGTCGCGAGAGAAGGACCTCGCCCGTCGCGAGGAAGAGGCCGCTGAGCTGGCCGCGGAAGCCGCGCGAGCGGAGGCCCCTTCGTGAGCGAGGCCATGGAAACGCGCTTCGGCGACTACGGTGGCCGGTTCGTGCCCGAGGTGCTCATGGAGGCCCTCGACGAACTTTCCGCCGCCTGGGTCGAGGCGCGCGAGGACGAGGCGTTCCGCGCCGAGCTTCAGCGCCTCTTGCGGGACTTCGTCGGCCGCCCGACACCGCTCTATCGCGCCGACCGCCTTTCTGAGCGGGTCGGCCGCCGCGTCTATCTCAAGCGCGAAGACCTGACGAACACGGGCGCTCACAAGATCAACAACGCGATCGGTCAGGCACTCCTGGCCAAGCGCATGGGCAAGCCGCGCGTGATCGCCGAGACGGGAGCGGGCCAGCACGGGGTCGCCACCGCGGTTGCGTGCGCGCTTCTTGATCTGGAGTGCGTCGTCTACATGGGCACCGAGGACATGCGCCGCCAGGCGCCGAACGTCGAGCGCATGAATCTCCTGGGTGCGACAGTCGAGCCGGTCGAGGCGGGCCTGAAGACGCTCAAGGAAGCCGTCAGCGCGGCCATCCGCGACTGGGTGACCAATGTTCGCTCCACCCATTACATCCTGGGCACCGCCGCGGGGCCAGCGCCCTATCCCGCACTCGTGCGCGACCTCCAGCGCGTCATCGGCGACGAGGCTCGCCAACAGATCCTTGACGTCGAAGATTCGCTTCCCAGCCGCGTGATCGCTTGCGTCGGAGGCGGCTCGAACGCCATCGGCACGTTCACCGCCTTCCTCGACGATCCAGGCGTCGAGCTGATCGGCGTCGAGGCCGGGGGAGAGGGCATCGACTCGGGCAAGCACGGCGCATCGCTCTCCGCCGGCACGACCGGCGTCCTTCATGGCGCGCTCTCGGCCGTCCTGGCAGACGCGGACGGGCAGATCCTCGAGGCGCATTCGATCTCGGCGGGCCTCGACTATCCCGGCGTCGGGCCTCAGCACGCGCACCTTCGGGACACGGGCCGCGCGCGCTACGTGTCTGTCACCGACACCGAGGCGGTGCTGGCATTTCGGGAGACCGCTCGCCTGGAGGGCCTGATCCCGGCGCTCGAGTCGAGCCACGCGATCGCGTGGCTCCTCGCAGACACAGAGCCGCCCGATGGCGGCTACGACCTCTTGACGCTCAGCGGGCGCGGCGACAAGGACCTCGCCGAAGTCACGGCACGGCTGGACGAGCTCGACAGCCAGTGACCTCATCGACCCAGGACGCGAAGCGGAGGAGTCGATGAGCAGTGGCGTTGAGCGGATCGCCGCGGCGTTCGAGGCGGCGCAGGCAGAAGGGCGGGCTGCGCTGATGCCGTACCTCATGGGCGGCTTCCCTGACGCCGAAGGGTCGCGCACGGTCATCGAGGCTTATGCGGATGCCGGTGCGGACCTGATCGAGCTGGGCGTGCCGTTTTCGGACCCGCTCGCCGACGGACCGGTGATTCACGCCGCCGCGACGAAGGCACTCGCAGCCGGAGCGACGTTCGATGCCGTCCTCGAAGCCGGGAGCGCGGTCGCCGATCGGGTGCCGGTGATCCCGATGGTCTACGCGAACATGGTCCTCGCTCGCGGCGCCGAGCGCTACGCGTCGGAGCTCTCCGGCGCGGGTATGGCCGGAACGATCATCCCTGACCTGCCGCCCGAAGAGGCGGATGAGGTCAGGAGCGCCCTGTCCGTGGCAGGCCTGGCGCTCATCCCCCTGATCGCGCCCACTACGCCCCCGCCGCGCCGAGCCGAGATCTGCCGCAACGCTACGGGCTTCATCTACGTCGTCTCCGACACCCGCACGACAGGCGAGCGCGACCGCATGCCCGAGGAACTGGGCGATCTGGTCCGCGCGGTCCAGGGCGACGCGAGCGTTCCCGCGGCCGTGGGCTTCGGAATCGGCACTCCCGATCAGGCGGCGGAGGTCGGCGCTGTTCGCGGACGGCGTGATCGTGGGCTCGCGCCTCGTGCGCGAGGTTGCCGAAGCCAGTGGCGCCGAGGACGCCGCTCAGGCAGTCGCTGGATTCATTCGCGCCAGCCGTGCGGCGATGTCTCGCTGATCAGGCAGCGCTCACCTCTTCGAGGACGCGGGCCCGTGGCGTGCCCTTGAGAGCAGGCGAGGCATCGGGATTCGACCAGATCCGACTCTCGAGGAAGCTCTTGAACGCTTCGGCCTCATCCGTCGTCTCGAAATCGAGCTGGACAACGATGTAGTTCTGGTCATCGGTCGGATGGCAAACGCGTTGCGCGCGGACTCCGGCGCCGCGGCGGGCTTCCTCGAAGCGCCTGAAAGCGCCGAGCCAGGTTTCGAGGTCCGTGATCTCATGTTCGATGTGGAGCGTCGACACTCGTTCTCCTCCTCATGTGTCGTGGATCCCAGTGGTTGAACCGATATTCTCCCCGCTCGATGCGCCTCATGGTTTTCAACGTCGTCGGGATCATGCTCGCCGTGATCGCCTACGCCTTCGGGGCGGGCGGGACCATCGCGGGGATGATCTACCTGTTCGTCATCTTCAACGGCGTTCTCGATCGCTGGGCCACGCCCATGATCGAGGCCATCAAGCGTTAGACACGGCGCCTCTCTAGCATCGCTCCGATGAAGCTCGGAGTCCTTACCGGCGGCGGCGACTGTCCCGGCCTCAACGCGGTAATCCGTGCGATCGTGCGGAAGGGCGTGGGCGAGTACGGCCATGAGTTCGTCGGCTACCGCGACGGGTGGAAGGGCCCCATGGAAGGCATCTCGAAACCACTCGAGATTCCAGACGTGCGAGGGATCCTGCCGCGCGGCGGAACGATCCTCGGCTCGTCGCGGACCAACCCCGTCAAGGAAGAGGGCGGCATCGAGCGAGTGCGCGAGACGCTCGAGCGCGACGGCGTGGACGGCCTGATCGCGATCGGCGGCGAAGACACGCTCGGCGTCGCGACCCGGCTCAACGAGGAAGGCCTGAACGTCGTCGGCGTGCCGAAGACGATCGACAACGACCTTGGCGCCACCGACTACACGTTCGGCTTCGACACGGCGGTCAACATCGCGATGGGGTCGATCGACCGGCTCCACACCACGGCCGAGAGCCACAAGCGCACCTTGATCGTCGAAGTGATGGGCCGCCACGCCGGCTGGATCGCCTTTCACGCAGGCGTCGCGGGCGGCGCAAACGTGATCCTCATCCCGGAGGTGCCTTTCTCGATCGAGCGGGTCTGCGACTACATCGAGCGGCGTTTCCAGGACCAGTACGCGCCGATCCTCGTCGTCTCCGAAGGCGCTCTGCCTGAAGGGGGCATCCCGTCGGCCGACGAGTCCGCCGTGGATGCCTTCGGACACGCTCGCCTGGGCGGCGTTGGTACCTGGCTCGAGGGTGAGATCGCCCAGCGCACGGGGCACGAAGCACGAGCGACCGTTCTCGGTCACGTCCAGCGCGGCGGAACCCCGACCGCCTTCGACCGGGTACTGGCGACGCGCTTCGGGCTGCACGCGATCGACGCGGCGCATGAAGGTGAGTGGGGCAAGATGACGGCGTTGAAGGCAACTGACATCGTCCTGGTGAATCTCGCGGAGGCAACCAAGGAACTGAAGCTCGTACCGCCGGAGCTCTACCGCGAGGCCGAGGTCTTCTTCGGCTGATGATTCGAGCCCTGAGCGCCGCGGCGCTCACGCTCATCGCCTTGGCGTCGGGATGCGGCCAGCCCGAGGCCGAAGGCGACCCGAAGCTCACGGTCTACGTGAGCGCGCCCCTGACCGGGCCGGCAGGAGTGGAAGGCCGCGATGCCGCGGACGGCGCGCGCTTGGCCCTTGCCGATGCGGAGGGAGAAGCGGGCGGGATCGCGGTCGAGGCGGAGTACCTCGATGTCGCCGGGCGGAACGAGAGCCGCTCGGATCCGGTCACGGCGGGGCAAAACGCCCGCGCCGCAACCGAGGACTCGACCTCGATCGCCTATATCGGAGAGCTCGACTCGGCTACCAGCCGCACGTCGGTGCCCATCACCAACTCCGCGGGCATCCTCCAGGTCGCGCCTGGGTCCGGTGCAACGGATCTGGTCGTCGAGGAGACCTTCGACGACTCCGTGCCCGAGGATGTGCAGGCGACGGGGGAGCGGACCTTCGCCCGCGTCCTGCCCTCGGACGAGGACGTTCAAGAGCAGTTCGACGACAAGAGCCTGATCTCGGGTCCTGCCTCGCCCGGGGAACTGCCGGAAGCGGCGCAGGAGATGTTCGCCCGGTTCGAAGACGAGTTCGGGCGCGAGCCCGGCCCGTGGGCCGCATACGGGTATGAGGCGATGGCCTCAGCGCTGGCGGCAATCGACCGCGCGGACGACCCGCTCTCGCGCTCGTCCGTAGTGGCCGCTTACTTCGACGGCACGGAGCGCGACTCGGTGCTCGGTCCGTACTCGATCACGGGCGAAGGCGAGACGACGCTCGACGAGCCGCTCGGGCCTTACCGGCTTACGGGAGACGGACGGATACTTCCGGCGCCGGTGTTCCAGCAGGGCGACTGACGGTCTGATAATCTACAACCAGATGGTTGTAGAAACTAGGAGCAAGACCGACGACGTCTTCCACGCGCTCGCAGATCCGACGCGGCGCGACATCCTGCGGCGAGCAGGGATGGACGCATCGTCCGTTTCGAGACTCGCCGACGGGTACCCGATGTCGTTCGCGGCCGTACAGAAGCACGTCGCCGTCCTCGAGCGCGCCGGTCTCGTCACGAAGCGCCGGCGTGGCCGCGAGCAGCTCGTCGAGGCCGCGCCCGGGACGATCGCCGAGGCACGGCGGGCGCTCGAGGACCTCGAGGAGGTCTGGCGCGGCCGTGTCGAGCGGATGTCAGAGCTCCTTGAAAGCGACTGACCACATACAACGAAAGGAAGCCTCCTCCATGCCCGTCACCACCGTCGAAACCGAACTCGAGGACCTCACCCTCACCGTAATCGCCGACTTCGACGCCCCCGTCGAGAACGTCTGGGAGCTGTGGGCGAACTCCGAGAAGCTCGGGCGCTGGTGGGGGCCGCCGGACTATACGACGACCTTCGAGCCGTACGAGCTGAGCGCCGGAAGCGAAATGGCCCATTCCATGACGGGCCCCGACGGCGATAAGCACGAGGGCGTCTGGCGAATCGAATCGGTGGATCCGCCGCG
Organism: uncultured bacterium; assembly: GCA_963772035.1. GTDB lineage: Bacteria > Actinomycetota > Thermoleophilia > Solirubrobacterales > 70-9 > JALZKA01. Next base: position 360,040 of record CAVYVT010000005.1, on the reverse strand, counting down.
CTCGCTCGAGTTGAGCGACGCCGACGTTGACGTTGATGGAGAGCCAAACGACGGCCTCGCGCTCACGGGGATCGCGATGGAACTCGCGGAGCACGACGGCGGGACGCGGATGACGGTGCGCTCCACGTTCTTCTCGCGAGACGGAATGGAGGGCATGGCAGAGGGCTTCGCTGAAGGACTCCGGTTGTCCCTCAGCCGGATGGAGGCGCTGCTGGCGAACTCAGACCTTGTGACCGAAGAACCCAACCCATAGGAGACACGCTATGTCTATCACCAGCCTCGACCCAGACCTCGATGAGCTCGCCCTGACGCTCGTCGCCGACTTCGATGCCCCAATCGAGAGGGTCTGGGAGCTGTGGGCGGACCCACGGAAGCTCGAACGCTGGTGGGGACCTCCAACCCACCCGGCGACCTTCGACAAGCACGACCTGAGCCCAGGCGGCGAGGTCGCCTACTTCATGACGAGCCCCGAGGGCGAAAAGCATCGCGGATGGTGGCGGGTCAACGCCGTCAACCCGCCGCGCTCACTCGAGGTGACCGATGGCTTCGCCGACTCGGATGGGAATCCGAAGCGATGAGATGGGCACGACCGACATGACGATGGAGCTGACGGAAAGCGAAGGTGGGACGCGGATGACCATGCGCTCGACTTTCGCCACCCGCGAGCAGATGCAGCAAATGGTCGAGATGGGAATGGTTGAAGGCCTCCAGGGGGCCGTCGGTCAGATGGACGCCATCCTGGCCGAGTAGGGGTCCGCGGCCTAGCGGTCGAGCAGGTCCCGCAGCGCCGGCTCCAGGTCCGGGTAGCGGAACTGGAAGCCCTTGTCCAGGGGCCGGCGCGGTACGACTCGCAGGCTGGCGGTCACGAAGTCCGCGACCTCCCCGCCACGCATCGCCGTTACGGCGAACTTCGGCGCCGGGAATACGGCCGGGCGCTTCAGCACCTTGCCGAGCGTCTTCGAGAACTCCCGGTTCGTGACCGGGTTTGGCGCCGCGGAGTTGACCGCGCCCGAAATGCCCTCGGTGTCGAGGGCCCAGAGGATGAGCGCCACCTCGTCGTCGATGTGAATCCACGGCATGTACTGATCGCCGCCTGCGAGCGGCCCGCCGCCGCCCAGCTTGAAGACGGGAAGGAGTTGCTTCAGGAGGCCCGACTCCGGCTCGAGGATGAGGCCGGTGCGAATCGTCGCGACGCGAACGCCGCCCTTTGCGGCCTCAGTCGCGCATGCTTCCCAGTCGGCCACCACCTGCGCGAGGAAGTCGCTGCCGCCGGCGGAGTCCTCGTCGAGGATCCGGTCGCCGTTCTCCAGTCCGTAGTACCCGACGGCTGCGCCCGAGACGAGCGCCTTCGGCCGTGGGTTCGCCGCCAGCATGCCGTCGACCAGATTCTTCGTCGCGCGGATGCGGCTATCCCTGATCCGCTTCTTCACCTCGTCGTTCCAGCGCTGATTGATCTCTTCGCCAACGAGATTGATGACAGCGTCCACGCCGTCGAACGCAACTGCCGGAGGCCGCTCGGCGGCCGGATCCCACGGATGCCACGTCACCGTCGGGTTCGTCTGCCGCGCCTTGTCGGGGCTGCGGCTGAGCCCAACGACCTCGTCGCCGCGCGCAAGCAGCGCGTCGCAAACTGCCGATCCGATAGCGCCGGTAGCGCCTGTGACCAAAACTCTCATTTGTCCCGCCTTCCCTTATTCGAGTGTTGAGAACGTCCCGGTCTCCTCGGAGACCCGGGCTATGCCCTCGCGCCGCGCTTCTTCGACCACGGCTTTCGCCACTGCCGGCGCCACATCACGGTCAAAGACCGACGGGATGATGTAGTCCTCAGAAAGATCGTCGTCTTGAACGACTTCGGCGATTCCCTTGGCGGCAGCGAGCTTCATCGGCTCCGTGATGCGAGAGGCGCCCGCATCGAGCGCCCCGCGGAACACACCGGGGAAACACAACACGTTGTTGATCTGGTTCGGATAGTCCGAGCGCCCCGTCGCCATGATGCGCACGTACTGCCCGGCCTCCTCGGGCATCACCTCGGGCGTGGGGTTCGACATCGCGAAGACGATGGGGTCGGGCGCCATGCGATCCAGCGAGCTCGCTTCGAGGATCCCTGGTCCCGAGAGGCCGACGAACACGTCGCAGCCCTCGATCACCTCGTTCGGGCCGCCCTGGAGCTTGTCGGGATTCGAGTTCTCGGCGTACCACCGCTTGATGTCCGAGGTCGTCCCGTCCTGATAGTCGGCCCGGTCGGTTGAAAGGGCGCCCTGACGGTCGCAGCCGATCACGTGCTCGACGCCGGACGCCAGCATCATCTTCGTCACCGCAACACCGGCGGCGCCGAGGCCGACGACGAGAACTCTCAGGCTCTCGATGGGCTTGCCGACGATCTTGAGCGCGTTGAAGAGCGCGGCCATGGTGACGACGGCTGTGCCGTGCTGATCGTCATGGAAGACCGGGATGTCGAGCTCGTCCTTGAGAGTCTCTTCGATGTAGAAGCAGCGCGGCGCGGAGATGTCCTCGAGGTTGATGCCGCCGAACGTCGGCGCCATCAGCTTCACCGCCTCGATGATCCGGTCCGGGTCGTTCGTGTCCAGGCAGATCGGGAAGGCGTCGACGTCGGCGAACTCCTTGAAGAGCATCGCCTTGCCCTCCATGACGGGCATCGCCGCCTCGGGCCCGATGTCGCCAAGGCCGAGCACCGCCGATCCGTCGGAGACCACCGCAACGGTGTTCTTCTTGATCGTGAATTCGAAGGCCTTCTGGCGATCGGCCGCGATCTCCTGGCAGACGCGCGCAACTCCGGGCGTGTATGCCATCGAGAGGTCGTCGCGTGTCTTCAGGGGATACTTGTTGTGCTGTTCGATCTTGCCGCCGCGGTGCATTGCCATCGTGCGATCCACGTAATCGAGGACGCGCGCGCCGCGTGTCGAGCCGATCGCGCGGAGGATCGTCTCCCAATGCGACTGGTCGCGAGCGTCGATCGTGAACTCGCGGACGCGCTTGCCCTCCGCGCCGGCACCGGGAACGAGGTCGACCGACTGCAACGCGCCCCCGGTCTCGGCGATGGCCGCGGTGAGCTTGCCCAGAGGTTCCTGGCGCGCATCGAGCTCGACGCGGACGGTCACTGAGAACTGGGCGGAGACGGACGAAGCCACGAGGCGAATATATGGTGGTGCCAGGTACCCCGGTCCTGGGATCACTTCGATTTCGCCGCCAGCCTAGGTACCTCGCACGGGACGATCATCTTGGTCAGCGACCGGGCCGGAAGAAATAGGGGTCCAAATAGGGGGACTTCCCCGATGCGCTGGGCACCCCAAGAGCGGGATCGTGGTGGCATGAGCGAAACCACCGCATCACCACTGACCGAATCCACCTCACGACTCGCCGTTGCCTTGCGAGAGCATGGCTTCGTCGGCCGGCTCGTCGAGCCGTCACAGGATCCATACGACGAAGCGCGCGCCTGCTGGAACGGGGTCGTCGATCGAAAGCCGGCAGCCGTGGCCTTTGCGAGCGATCCCGACGACGTGGTCGCCGCCATCTCGGCTGCCCGCGCCGAAGGAGTTGCCTTCACGATCCGTGCCGGGTCCCACTCGGTCTCGGGCCGGTCGATACGCGACGGCGCGATCTGCATCGATATCCGGGGGCTCAATGCCGTCGAAGTTGATCCCGGCACGGCACTCGTGCGGGTCGGCGGAGGTGCCCTGCTCAGCGAACTGGATGCCGCGACGCAGGAGTACGGCCTCGCTGTGCCCGGCGGCCAGATCTCGCACACCGGCGTGGGCGGGCTGACCCTGGGCGGCGGGGTCGGGTGGCTGATGCGAAACCACGGCCTCACCATCGACTCCCTCGAGGCGATCGAGGTCGTCCTGGCCGACGGCCAGAAGGTCCGCGCGACCGAGACGGACCATCAGGACCTGTTCTGGGCGCTTCGGGGCGGGGGCGGGGACTTCGCGGCCGTCACAACGTTCGAGTTCCGCGCCCACGAGGTTGGCCCCATGATCCTCGGCGGGATGATGGTGTACCCATGGTCCGAAGCGTCCGAGGCGTTCGGAGCGGTCCGCGACCTGATGGCTGGCGCGCCTGAGGAGCTGACCACGTTCGTGACTCTGATCACGGCGCCGCCCGTGGAGCCGTTCCCGCCCGAGGTGCAGGGCGGCCCCGTCCTCGCGGTCGCGATGGCTTGGAGCGGCGACCTCGAGGAGGGCGAGCGGGTGGTCGGCGCGCTAAGGGCTGCATGCCCGCCCGCAGTAGATCTGATCGGGCCCATGCCGTACGTGGCCCTTCAGGGCATGCTCGACCACACGGCGCCGCACGGGTCGAACTACTACGACCGCGCCCACTACCTCCCGGAGGTGAGCGATGAGTTCATTCACTCGCTGCTCAAGGGTTTCGAGGAGGTCACGACGCCGCACTCGCACGTGATGACCGGTTGGATGGGAGGCGCGATCGACCGGGTCGAGCCGGGTGCGACCGCGTTCGGCCACCGGGGCGCGAAGGCCCTCACGTGGCTCATCGGATGCTCCGGAGAGGAGCCAATCGAGCCGGCTGCCGACTGGGTGCGGAGCATCTGGGAGCGGACAGCCAAGTTCGCGGATGAAGGCGTGTACGTCAACGCGCTGGACTCCGGGCGCTCGGTCCGTGAGGCATACGCGGACGAGATCTGGGAGCGGCTTGTCGAGGTCAAGCACCGCTATGACCCCGACGGCACGTTTACGGGAAACGGGATCGGCTAGGCGCTAGAGGCCTTCCCGGACGGCGTGTGCGGCCGCTTCTGTGCGGCTGCGCACGCCGAGTTTCCCCAGGACCCTGCTGACGTGATGCTCGGCGGTCTTCGGTGCGATCACGAGCCGCTCCGCGATCTCAGCGTTCGACAGGCCGGCGGCCACAAGCGCCAAGACCTCCTGCTCGCGCGCGGTCAACTCGTCGCGCTCGCCGCGCTTCGAGCGCCGTCCGGAGACCCCGAGATCGCGAAGAAGGGAACCGGCAACGTCGGCGTCGCGCCGTGCGCCGAGCCGCTCGAACGCGTCGGAGGCCGCGCGAGCCGAAGAGACTGCCAGCGGCGAGTCAGAGGAGGCAAGGACTGTGGCAAGCGCCAGCCGCGCACGAGCCTCTTCCAGCGGGAAGCCGAGCTCGCCGTACGCCGCGCACGCGCTTTCGAGTGACGTGACCGCCGAGTCCGTGTCGCCTCGCGCCGCCGCCGTGCGCCCGGCAAGGAACGCCGCGCCTGCGGCGAGGTCCGGGCGCCTGACCCTCTTCGCGAGACTCGCCACGCGAGCGGCGGAGTCCTCGGCGGCGTCCAGTTGCCCCGCCTTCAGGGAATGGGCGCCCCGAAGCAAGGTGGGCTCGCCGTCCCCGGCATCGTCAGCGGCCGGGCGACGGTCCAGAAGGGCGGCGGCCAGAGCGTCGTCGCCCAGTTCGAGGTGGAGCTCGACCAGCGGCAGCAAGGCCGCGGGATGGTCGTCGAGCCCCGAGAGGAGCGATTCCGCCTCCTCTGGCCGTCCCTGGCGGATGCGAAGGTCCGCGAGCACAGACAGGGCGAGGCCGCGACCGCTGTCCTTCCGCTTCTCCACCTTGCCCTTGAGGGCCTCGGAGAGGACTGCCTCGGCTTCGTCCCAGTGCCCGGAGCGAACCAGGACGCCAGCGTAGATCGCACGACACCACGACTGCACCGGCAAGAACCGGCGTCGCTCGTTGAACGCCACCACGGCCTCACACCATTGCGTCGCTCGTTCCAGGTCCGCCAAGCCATCGCACACCAAGAGCGTCGTACAGCAGGCATCACCGCACGCTAGAGGATCGTCGGCCTCTCCACCCAGCGCCACCGTCATTGCTTCGTCCAGGAGGGCCATTCCCTCATCGACTCGACCCTGCCCGACGACGGCCCGGCCCAGCTGAGCAAGGGCCATGCACTCGATGTCGGGCAGTGATCCTTCGTGGGCGATCCTGAGCGCTTCGCGGGCGTGCTCCTCCGTCTCGGACAGTGTCCCGGCCTGCTTCGCCTCCTCGATCGCGAGCCACCCCCGTTCGGGCACGGACCCCTCATCGGCCAAGAGCCGCCGAGATCGCGCAAGCCAGCCTTCCGAGGCCGCGATCTGTCCGTCGATCCGGGACTCGCCTGCAAGATAGGCAGCCAGTCCACCCGCGCGGCGGCTGTCGCCACGTCGCATGTGTTCCGCATAGGACTCGCGGCGGCGGTCGATCGCGACTTCGCGCTCGCCCAGCCACCAATGGGCCTGGCCCAGACCATCAAGCGCGTCGGGGTCCTTGGGATCCTCGCCGAGGGCTGCCTCGAAGGCTTCCCTGGCTCCGGCCCAGTCGGCCTGCGAGAAAAGCTGCCAGCCGGTTTCCGTCCTAGTCATCGCGGCTTCAGTGTGACGCCTCACGGCTACGCTCGCCCTCTCATGAGCGACCCGGGAGCAACCGTGCTCTACGACGAGGACTGTGGCTTTTGCAAGTGGAGCCTGGACAAGATCCTCGCGTGGGACCGCTCCCACAAGTTGCGGCCCGTGCCGATCCAGAGCGAGGAGGGACAAAGCCTCCTGAGTGGGGTTCCTGAGGAGGAGCGGCTCGATTCCTGGCACCTGGTCGAGCCGTCGGGTGAGGTGAGATCCGCGGGAGCCGCGGCGGCGCCGCTGTTCGACCTTCTGCCCGGCGGGCGACCGCTGGCCGGCGCGGCACGAGCGCTGCCCGGACCGACTGAGCGCGCGTACCGGGCGGTCGCCGGCAATCGCGACCGTCTGGCTCGCCTGCTGCGGATCGACGCGAGCTGCTCGGTCAGGCGCTAGAGCGGGCGTCTTCGAGGAGCGCTTCCGAGACTTCCCAGAGCCGGCGGGACGACTCGGGATCGAGCGCGTACTCCCGCACCCCGCCGAACACATCATCGTCCGCTCCTACAACCTCGGCCTCTTGGCAGTCTTCGAAGTAGCGGCCACCGATCCCGTCGAGAGCCGGCGAAGCGGCCAGGAGTACCGATGTCGACGCGCCCTCTTCGGGGGTCTTCATCGTGATCGGCGCGTCGCCCTGCTCGGCTCTGGCCTTCAGATCGGCAACCCGCTCCTCCGACCAGTGCCGCTGTAGGCGCGTCCAGATGCCACCCGGCATCAGCGAGTTGGCGAAGACTCCTTGAGACGACCAGCGGTTCGTCAGCTCGACCGCGAACAGGACGTTCGCCGTCTTGGCCTGGCCGTACGACTTACTCGGCTCGTATTCGCGGGCCTCGAACATGATGTCCTCGAAGACGACCGGCGACGACTTGTGTGCGCTGGAAGAGACAGATACGACCCGAGCGCCATCTGCGGCGACGAGGGCATCCTTCAGGCCGGTCGTCAACGCGAAATGGCCCATGTGGTTGGTCGCGAACTGCAGCTCCCAGCCGTACTTCGTGCGCTCCTCGGGTGTGTGCATGACGCCCGCGTTGTTCACCAGGATCTCCAGCGGGCCCTGCCAGTCCGAGACGAAAGCATCGATCGAGCCGAGGTCCGTCAAGTCGAGTGCCATCACGTCGATGTCGGCGTTGGATTCAGAGGCTCGGATGTCCTGAGCGACGCTCTCAGCGGCCTCGACATCGCGGACAGCGAGGGTGACGGCCGCACCCGCGCCCGCAAGCGCCCGTGCAGTCTCGATGCCGATCCCGGATCCGCCGCCGGTGACGATGGCTGACTTGCCGGAGAGGTCGATGCCGGCAACGACCTCCTTGGCAGTCGTCTTGGCCCCGTACTCCGTCTCGACTCGCTCTTGGCTCATGGAGCGAGTGTGCCAGCCGGGACCGGGCGGCTCATAAGATCGAAGGCGTGCCGGCACCTCCAAAGCCAGTCGATGGCGAGCTCTTCCTGATCGACGGCAACTCGCTTGCCTATCGCGCGTTCTTCGCGCTCCCCGAGTCGATCGCGACGGCAGACGGCCGGCCGACGAATGCCATCTACGGATTTGCGTCGATGATGGCCAAGCTCCTCGTCGACCATGCCCCCGGCACCGTCATCGTCGCCTGGGACAAGGGCATGTCAGGGAGGGAGAAGGTGTACTCCGAGTACAAGGCGGGCCGCAAGTCGCGGCCGGACCTCCTGCGCGAGCAGTGGCCCCATCTCGAGCCGCTGGCCGAGGCGTTCGGCTTCGCCAACGTCCACGTCGAGGGCTTCGAGGCCGATGACGTGATCGCCACGCTTGCGACGCAGGCAAAGGAGCGGGGGAGGCCCGTGATGATCGTCTCCGGCGACCGCGACGTCTACCAGCTCGTCGGCGATGGCACGCGCGTCATGACCACATCTCGCGGCGTCACCGACACGAAGGTCTACGACTCGGAAGGAGTGGTCGAGCGCTACGGCGTGCCGCCCGAACTGGTCACCGACCTGATCGGCCTCAAGGGCGACACCTCGGACAACATCCCGGGAGTCCCCGGCATCGGCGACAAGACCGCCGCGCAGCTCCTGCAGCAGTTCGGCTCGCTGGAGAAGGTGCTGGACTCGGTGGACGAGATCTCCGGCGCCAAGCGGAAGGAGAATCTGACGAACCACGCCGATGACGCGCGTATTTCGAAGCAACTCGCGACGATGAATCTCGAAGTCGAAGTGCCCGAGGGGCTCCTCGACCGCCCGGACACGCCGCCGGACCTCTCGAGGCTTCGCGACTTCGCGGCAGAGTTCGAGCTGCGCGCGGTGATCCAGCGCCTCGAGGAGGAGTACAAGGGCCCGGTACCGGACCGCGCTGTGGATGAGACGATCGAGCTCGAGGCGTCCGAAGGCTCACCGGCGGAGCTCCCGCCAGGCCCCACCGGCCTCGCGATTCAAGGCGGCCGGTTCGCCGCCACCGACGGGACCAAGGTCGTGACAGGCGACGCTGCCGATCTGGCGGCGCTCGCCGAGGATTTCGCCGGGCGCCCTCTTGTCGCACACGACGTGAAGGACCTGGGCGGTGGTCGCCACGGTCTCCTGGCGAGCGCCTCGGATATAGAGATCGACCACGACACGATGATCGGCGCCTACCTCGTCGATCCCGCGCGCCGCACCTACGTGATCGAGGAGCTCGCAGCTGATGCGGGGATCGCCGTTCGGTCCGGCGATATCCCGGAGCCGGTGCCCGAGGACGCGCAGCTCGCGCTCGGCGAGGATCCCGAGGAAACGGCCGACCCGGCCGTCGAGGCACGGCTTGCCTGGGAGCTTGCTGAGCGCCAGCGCGAACAACTGGCGGAGTTCGGGCTGGAGCGCATCATGCGCGAGGTCGAGTTGCCGCTCGTCGAAGTCCTCGTGGCGATGGAGCGGGAGGGACTGAAGCTCGACACGGAGCGCCTCGCCGCGATCGGAGAGGGCATGGAGGCCAGGATCGACGAGCTCGAGGCAGAGATCTACGAGGCGGCGGGACGCGAGTTCACGATCGGCTCGCCGTCTCAGCTCGGGGAGGTGCTCTTCGTCGAGCTGGGGCTGACGCGAAAGCGGCGCGGGAAGACCGGCTACTCGACCGACGCGCGAGTGCTCTCGCAGATCCGCGACGAGAACCCGATCGTCCCGGCGGTTGAGCAGTGGCGCGAGCTCACGAAGCTCAAGAACACGTATCTCGACTCGCTGCCCGGCCTGATCGACCCGGAGACGGGCCGGATCCACACCACCTTCAACCAGGTGACCGCCGCAACGGGCCGGCTTTCTTCGACAAACCCCAACCTCCAGAACATCCCGATCCGCTCCGAGGTCGGCCGGCCGGTCCGCGGCTGCTTCGTCGCGGACAAGGGCAACCTCCTCCTGTCGTGCGACTACAACCAGGTCGAGCTCCGCGTCCTCGCGCATGTCGCGAACGAGGAGGTCCTCCGCGAGATCTTCAAGACGGATGAAGACGTCCATTCGGCGACGGCAGCGGGAATCATCGGCGCCGATCCCGACGCGATCACGCCGGCCGAGCGCTCGAAGGCGAAGATGGTCAACTACGGGATCGCGTACGGCCTGACCGACTACGGGCTGGCGGACCGGCTCGGCATCTCCCGCATGGAGGCCGGCGAGTACATCGAGCGGTATTTCGAGCGCTTCCCGGCGGTGCGCAAGTTCATCGACGCAACGATCGAGCAGGCCACCGACGAGGGTTTCGTAAAGACACTTCTGGGCCGCCGCCGCCGCATTCCCGAGCTTCGCTCAAGCCAGCGCCAGCGCCGCGGGCTGGGCGAGCGGCTGGCCGTCAACACGGTGATCCAGGGGACGGCGGCGGACATCATCAAGCTCGCGATGGTGCGATGCCACCGCGCACTTACCGAGTCCGGCCTCGAGACCCGGCTCATCCTTCAGATCCACGACGAGCTCCTCTTCGAGGGGCCGGAGGCGGAGATGGAGCGCGCCGAGGAGATCGCGGTTCGCGAGATGCGGGACGCATTCGAGCTCGACCCGCCGCTCGAGGTCAACTCGGGATCCGGGCCTGACTGGCTCTCTGTCAAGTAGGAGCGCTCATAGGATGGCCGGATGGATCGCGGAATCGCCGTAGCGCTGATGGCTCTCACCGGTGGGCTCATCGCGATGCAGCCCGCCGTGAACTCGGGCCTCGGCAAGGTGACTGGAAATATCGCCGCAGCGCTTGTCTCGTTCCTGATCGGGACTCTCGTACTCGCGATCATCGTCGGGCTTGCCGGCCAGGCGAGCGGAGTCGGCGAAGCGACCGGCGTGCCTTGGTACCTGCTCCTCGGCGGCGTGCTTGGAGCGGCCTACGTGTTCTCGGCACTCGTCACGGTCAGCTCGATCGGCGCGGGTGGCGTGGCCGCGGCCACGATCACGGGCCAGCTCACGTTCTCCGTCTTCCTCGACAGGATCGGCTTCCTGGGTCTTGAGGAGACCCCCATCACCCTCGACAGGGTGCTGGGCGTGGCATTACTCCTTGCCGGGACGTTCCTGATCGTCCGCTAGGCACGCGACAGGCACGCGGCCGCCTTCGCCCGAGGCGCACGTGCTCATCGGCGAAGCGAGGGTGGGCGATCTCGAGGTAGTGCTCGAACGACCAGTCGACGAAGCGCTTGCGGCCCGCTGCCGCAACCACGCCTCGCTGGACGCGTGCCGGCAGGCGGGGCACGGTTCGCTGCGCGCGAAGCATCCAGTTGAACTTCCACTCGTGAGAGTCGTTGAAGGCGGCGTAGTCACGAAGGGCGTCCTCACGTGTCTTTCGGCCTTCGACGACGCCGCGCAGCTCCTCGCCGAGCGCGATCGCGAAGTAGAACGCGGTGCGGATGCCCTCGGCGGTGAGGGGCAGGCAATGGCCCGCGGAGTCGCCGCAGAAGAAGACCCGGTCCTCGGCGCCACGCCGCAGCTTGTGAGGGATCCAGTTCCCTTGGTAGCGCACCGCGTCGCGCTCGAGATCCTCGGCGAGAAGGACCGTGGTGTCCTTCACGTGAAAGCGCGGGTCGAACGAGCCGACTCCCACCCGCGTCTCCTGGCCCGCTGGAAAGGACCAGCCGTACCCGGCGGGCACGTACCGGCGGTCGATCCAGATCTCGAGATCGTCGCCGGGGCCTGGCGGATGTACCTCGAGGCCGCGCGAGAGCGGCGCATCGGGCGGTTGGTAGCCCGCCGAGGCAAGGACGCGCCGCCAACCCAGCGCGTCCACCACGAGCGGCGCCGAGACCTCGCCCCGATCCGTCCGCACGACCTCTGGCGAATCACCGCGGCCTTCGACCTTTGCGGTTTCGAACTGCGCGTCGCAGCCCTCGAAGAGGATCTGGCACAGCGTCCGGTAGTCGAAGGTCGAAAAGCTCCAGGGCAGCTCGTAGCGCGAGGTGCCGTGCGGGGTATGGACCACGAGGGAGTCGAACTCCTGTCGGAACGAGTCCATGAGGCCCATCGCGCGGAGCCAGGCCGTGGGGATGCCGCAGGCCGAGGTCTGGCGCTCGCCGACGTCATAGCGGTCGAGCAGGAGAACGCGGGCGCCGGAGCCCGTGAGCTGTCGGGCGATGGTGAGGCCCGCAAAGCTCGCGCCGCAGACGATTACGTCGTAGTCGCCTGTGAGCGGGGTGCGGTCCTCGCCGCGCTTGGTCGAGCGGGTGGGCACGTGCCCGAGGGTATCGCCAGTCTGCGTCCTTCGGAGATACCTCTTACGCGCGCCTTCGGCGCTTGCACCTGCTTCTTTCGGGGCTAAAGCCCCTCACCACGCCTTGTAAGCTCCGAAGCCGTGTCCACGCCTGAGACCGTGATCGACCCTGCCGCCGTCGAGGCTCCCGCCTCGAACGGTTCCTCCGACGACCTCATGATCGAGGTCGATGGCAAGCTCGTGCCCAATTACGCGGCCACGATCAAGCCGTTCGAAGAGGGCGACGTCGTCAACGGCGAGGTCGTGCGGATTGACAAGGACGAGGTCCTCGTCGACATCGGGTACAAGTCCGAAGGCGTCATCCCCGCGCACGAGCTGTCGATTCGCCGCTCCGTTGATCCCTCAGACGAGGTCGATCTTGGCGAGCAGGTCGACGCTCTCGTCCTCACCAAGGAGGACCAGGAGGGGCGCCTCATCCTCTCCAAGAAGCGCGCCCGCTTCGAGAAGGCCTGGCGAAAGATCGAGGCCGCCGCCGAGACCGGCGAGCCGGTCGAGGGCTCCGTGATCGAGGTCGTCAAGGGCGGCCTGATCCTGGACCTGGGCGTCCGAGGCTTCCTGCCGGCGTCGCTGGTTGACATCCGCCGCGTCCACAACCTCGAAGAGTTCCGCGATCAGACGCTCGAGTGCAAGGTCATCGAGCTCAACCGCTCGCGCAACAATGTGGTCCTCTCGCGCCGTGCGGTGCTTGAAGAGGAGCGCAAGGAAGTCCGCGAGCAGATCCTCGAACGCCTCCAGCCCGGCCAGATCGTCGAAGGAAAGATTTCGAACATCGTCGACTTCGGGGCCTTCGTGGACCTCGAGGGCATCGACGGCCTCATCCACATCTCAGAGCTCTCATGGAGCCACGTCAACCACCCGGGCGAGGTGCTCGAGATCGGCCAGGACGTGCGCGTCAAGGTGCTCGACATCGACCGCGACCGCCAGCGGATCTCCCTCGGCCTCAAGCAGACCCAGGAAGACCCATGGCAGAAGGTGCTCAACGAGTATCGCCAGGGCGACGTGCTCGAGGGCAAGGTCACGAAGGTGGTCGCCTTCGGAGCCTTCATCGAGATCGTGCCCGGCGTCGAGGGCCTGGTTCACATCTCCGAACTCGCCGAGCATCACGTCGAGACGCCCGGCGAGGTCGTCACCCCCGGCGAGGAGAAGTGGGTCCGCATCCTGGAGATCGACGAGGAGCGCCGCCGCATCTCGCTCTCGATCAAGCGCGCCGAGACGAAGAACAACGCTTTCTCGGATCTCATCCCCGACGAGCTCAAGCAGCAGGTGCAGGACGCGAGCGACCAGGCAGCCGCCGCATCCGCGGCCGAGACCGCCGCGACCGACGCTGCAGCGGAGGGTTCCGCAACCGACGCTGCGGTCGACACCGCCGAGCCGGCCGAGGCCGTGACAGAGGCCGCCACCGAGGCGCCGGCCGACGAGGTCCCGGACCTGGGTCTCTCCGAAGATGTCTTCGCGGACGCGCCGGTCGAGCCCGCGCCCGAAGAGGCGCCTCCCTCCGACTCAGACGAAGGCTAGGCACAGCGCCTTGACGGCGCGGAAGCCAGCGTTCATAGGCCTGACCGGAGCAATCGGGTCGGGCAAGTCCGAAGCGCTCCGTGCTCTGGAGCGCCTTGGTGCTGTGACCCTCTCGACCGACGAAGTCGCCCATGAGGCGCTGGCCGACCCCGACGTCCTGGCGACGCTGGCCGAGCGCTGGGGCCCGGGCGTTCAAAGGGACGGGACCGTTGACCGCAAGGCAGTCGGCGAGATCGTCTTCAACGACCGCGACGAGTTGAAGTGGCTCGAATCCATCACCCACCCGAAGGTCGGCGAGAAGGTGTGGAACTGGCGCCAGGGCCTTGAACCCGATGTCGAGCTGGCGGTTGTCGAGGTACCGCTCCTATTCGAGGCGGGGATGGAGTCGTTCTTCGACGGCGTTCTGGTCGTTCAAGCGGGCGAGAGGCGCGAGGGGTGGCTCCAAGCGCGTGGAGACGCCGGGGTCGAGGGCCGCTCAGGCCGCCAGCTCCCGGAAGCCGAGAAGGCCGACCGGGCCACCTGGGTGGTGGAGAACGACGGCACGCTGCAGGACCTCGAAGCGAAACTTCAGGCGATGTGGCCAGTGCTCGTTGCGGGGGCCGAGGGATGACTGCCACGCGCAGGGGCAGGCTGGTCCGCTTCGGACTCATCCTGGCTGTGGTGGTCGGCGGGATCGTCGCGGTTCTCCTGATGACGGACTTCGGTGAGAAGGTGCGCCAAGAGGTGAATCTTCCGCTTCGCCACGAGGACATCATCCGCCAGCAGGCCGAGCGGCATGACATCGACGCGGCTCTGATCGCAGCCATCATCAAGCAGGAGTCGGGTTTTGTCGACCAGACCTCGTCGGCGGGCGCACGAGGTCTAATGCAGATCACGCCCGACACCTCGGAGACCATCGAGACCCTCTCCGGAGGCGAGACGTTCGTCTTCGAGGATCTCGCGAACCCCGATCTGAACATCAGGTACGGGACCTTCTACCTCAACCACCTGCTGGACCGCTTCGGCGGGAATGAGGTTGCCGCACTCGCCGCGTACAACGGCGGCCCGGAGAACGCCGAGGCGTGGGGCGGTTCCGCGCTCGAGATCGACGACATCGAGTTCTCCGAGACGCGTCTCTACGTCGAGTCCGTGCTGGAACTGCGAAGCCGGTACCAGGAGATCTACGCGGAGGAACTCGGGCTCGACTGATGCCGGAGCTGCTGGTCGCCTGGGTCGCGTTCCCGGCGATCCAGATTCTAATCTGGCTTGGCTGCGGCTCCCTGGCCTCGTTCGCGGCGCCGTCGGGTATTCCGCGCGCGCTTCTGGCGCCGATCGGCTTCTGCGTCGTTGTCGTCGTCGGTGGATTCACGACCGCAGTCCCCGACCTTGCCTGGCTAACCACCCCGGTGCTCCTCGTCCTGGCCCTCGCCGGGTACCTACTCGCGCCGCCGTGGCGAGGAGGGTGGCCCTCGCCGTGGCTCGCCGCGGGGCTTGTGGCGGTCTTCGCGGTTTATGCGGCGCCGATCGTCTTGTCGGGGAGCGCGACCTTCGCGGGCTACATCCGCCTCGACGACACGGCAACGTGGCTCGCCCTGACCGACCGCGTCATGGAGGCGGGCCGTGATATCGACAACCTGGCGCCGTCGTCGTACGAGACGACACTCTTTTTCAACCTCGCCGACGGCTATCCGGTCGGCGCCTTCATCCCGCTGGGCGTGGGCCGCGGCATTACGGGAATGGACGCCGCATGGCTCATCCAGCCGTACATGGCGCTCCTCGCCGTCCTGCTTGGCCTCGCAATGTGGGACCTGGCCGGCCGCTTGATTACCAGTGCGCGAGCCAAGGCCGTCGTCGTCTTCGTGGCAGCGCAACCGGCGCTTCTCTTCGGCTACTACCTGTGGGGAGGGATCAAAGAGCTGGCCGCCGCCGCACTGATCGCACTCGTGGCCTGCCTCGCCTTCCGCGCCGCGGAAGCCGGAGGGGACAGGCACCAAGCGTGGGGACAGGCACCGGGCGTGGGGCCTGTCCCCGTTCTCGCTCCTGGCGCTCGCGATCGCCGCGCTGATCGGCTGCCTGAGCCTTGCCGGGGCGGTCTGGGTTGGCCCCCTGCTCCTTGCGGCGCTGGTGTTCGCCGCTGTGACGGGCTCGGCCCGCAATGCGGCGATCAAGGCTGCCGCCCTGGTGGTTTTGGTCGCCGTCATGGTCATCCCGGTTCTTGTCGGCGACTCGCTGATCCCGCCGACCTCGTCGCCCCTCGACGACCCGGAGGCTCGCGGCAACCTCATTGAGCCTCTTTCGGCTCTGCAGGCGCTCGGAATCTGGCCGGCCGGTGACTTCCGGGTCGATGCCGATCAGATGGCGATCACCATCGCGCTTTGTGCCTTCGCCGCCGGCGCGGCAGTAGCGGGGTGGGTCGTGGCGGTTCGCGGGCGGCGCTGGGATGTCGCGGCTTACGTCGTTGGCGTCCCGGTGGCCGCGTTCGCGATCTTTGCGGTGGGCTCGCCCTGGGTTGACGGCAAGGCCTTCGCGATCGCCTCGCCGGTGCTCCTCTTCTCGGCTCTTCTCGCGTGCATGTGGGCCTGGAGCGAGCGACGGTTCATCCTGGGCGCCGGCGTTGCCGCGTTGATCGGCTTGGGAGTCGTGTGGTCGAACGCCCTTGCCTACTCAGAGGTCAATCTCGCGCCGCGAGACCAGCTTTCAGAGCTCGAGGAGATCGGCGAGATGCTCGAGGGTGCGGGACCCGTGCTCATGACCGAGTACCAGCCGTATGGAGTCAGGCATTTCCTGCGCGACTCCGATCCGGAAGGCGCCTCGGAGCTGCGCCGGCGCCTCGTCCCTCTGGCCGACGGCTCCTCGCTCGAGAAGGGCCTTTGGGCCGACACGGACGACTTCAGGGCAGACGCGTTCGAGCCGTACGAGGCACTGATCCTCAGGCGCTCGCCGGAGCAGAGCAGGCCCCCGGGGGACTTCAAGCTGAAGAGGACGGGCGAGTTCTACGAGGTCTGGGTGCGCGACGCCGGCGTGACATCGGCAACCGAGCGGCTGCCGCTTGGCAGCGGACGGTCGCCCGTGTCCGTGCCGGATTGCGGGGATGTGCGGGAACTGGCGCGCTCGGTGCCCGGCGGCTCACTGCTCGCCGCGGAGTCCGGCAAGCCGCAGTTCCTGGACGGACCTGACGGCGAGGCCGATGTCGAAGGAGGTGCCTACTCCGTCTGGATCGAAGGCTCGGTCAGGGGTAGGGCAACGCTCGAGATCGACGGGGAGGAGGCCGGAGGTGTTCGGCACCTCCTCAACAATGAAGGCCTGTACGCCCAGCTCGGCACCGCGAACCTCTCCGGGGGAACGCACCAGGTCTCGGTTTCCGTCGAGGGCAGCGACCTGGCGCCCGGCGGCGGCGGCGCCAGCGATTACGGAGTCGTCGCGATCCGTCCCGAGACCGAAGCCGAGCTCACAACCGTGGAAGCGGCGGACTTCCGAGAGCTGTGCGGCGAGACCTGGGACTGGATCGAAGCCAGGCCTTGACCCGCCGAGAGTCGCTTGCGTCGCCATATAGGCGACCCAGACGACACTCGGCGTTGAGCTCAGTCCTCCGTCGCGCGCCAGACCCAGATGATCGCGGCGAGCTGGAGGGGCAGCCTGGCCCAGAGCGCCCAGCGCGGCACCTTGTCCAGGTCCAGGCCGCGAATCTGCTCGGGGGCCACCGCCATGTGGACGTTCGCCGGGAAGACGGCGACGAGCAACGCGATCAGCCACCAGCGCGCGAGCTTGCGCGTCGAGGGCGGAATGACCGCGAGGCCTCCCGCCATCTCGGCCCAGCCTGAGTGAAACACCGCCGCCTTCGGGCTGATCGGGACGTAATCAGGCACCGTCGCCTCATACGACTTTGGGATCACGAAATGCATGGTCCCGGTGAAGTTGAAGAACGCGGCGAGGGCTTTCTGGGAGGTCGTCAAGGCGCCGAAGCTACTCAATGGGGACCTGCGGAATCGACAGCTCGCGCGCGATGCGGTCGGTCGGGGCGAGCGCAAGGGTGACGACGTCGTCCTCGCCGCCAACGGCCGCCCAGCCGCCGTCGAGCTCCCATGTTCCCTCTCCCGCGGGCGTTCCTTCGAGCGAGCGCTCGACATAGTCCTGGATGGCCGTTCGCAACTCCGCCGCCTCGGCGGGATCGTCTCCGCGCCAGACGATGGCGAGCGCGTTTTCCTCGCGGCAATCGTCGGTGCACTCGGCCGGCGCGCCCTCTCTGCGGAAGAACTCGTAGCGGTCGCCGCCCCACCCGGCCGCGGCCTCATCCGCACCGACGTCCTCGGCGTCCTGGCGCAGGATCTCGCGCGTGAAGAACTCGCCCACCGTCCCGCCGTCCGCCTTCTCCCAGCCATCCGGAGGATCCGGGACGTCGGGCACAGGCAGAGCGCCCTCGTCGTCGAGGTACTTCTCGGGGTGAAGGATCTGCTCGGTTGTGGCGGGCAGCCGCCGCTGGTAGGTGAAATCCACGAGATCCCAGGCGCCGTCGGCGCTTGCGCGGAGTTCCTCCACGAAGCGCTGGCCGCCGAAGTAGGAGAACGTGACCTGCGCCATCGCGATGTCCGGCAGGTCGGTGGCCTCGCCCTCGAGTCCGCCCGTTCCCTCCAGGAGGTCTCCCACCTCGAGGTGCTGCGCCGCGTACTCGGTCATGAGCGCGGTCGCAGAACCTTCGATGAGTGCGGATTCGGCAAGCACGGCGTCGTCCGATGAGGCGCTCGACTTCGGCAGGCCGAACGCCTGGTCCTCCAGCGCATGGTTCAGCTCATGCGCGAGGACGAACTCGGCGAGCGCAGCCCCGGCAGGCACCGCGTCGCCGAGCATGAAGAGCTCCTTCTTCTTCGGGTCGTAGTAGGCCACCGCGTCAGCCGTCACATCCGAAGTCACGTCAGCCAGGCTCTCCTCGGGCTCCAGCAGGCCGAGGAGCTTGAGCTGGGCGTCGCTTGCGGCGATTGTCTCAGCGACCTTGGGCTTGGCGAGCTCCTTCTCGGCGAGATCCCGCAGGTCGTCGGAGTCCGTGACCTGCGGTTCCGGTATCTCGTCGAACTCGACACCACGGATCTCCTCGACCCGTCGTGCCACGCTGGGAGCGAGCTCCAGGCTCAGCTCCAGGAGCTCGTTCGAGTCGAGCGGAGTCTGGACCTCGGCCGCTTGGGCCGAGTCGCCTTCGTCGACCGGAGTGGACACATCGTCGTCACGTGACAGGGCGACTCCGAATACCACGGCGATGGTCGCCGCCAGGAGCGCGAGCGTTCCGGCGAGGCCCATGCGCTCGTCACTCATCCGCAGGATGTAAGCAACCCGCGCCTGGGCGCTGGGGCGCCTGCACCCGCCTCTAAGCTTGATGAGTGCCTGATTTCAAGCTGAACTCCGCCTATAAGCCGACGGCGGATCAGCCCAAGGCAATCGAGGGCCTCGCCGAGGGAATCGAGGCGGGGGAGAAGTACATGACGCTCCTGGGCGCCACCGGGACCGGCAAGACCTTCACCATGGCCGCGACGATCGAGCGCGTCCAGCGCCCCGCGCTCGTGATCGCCCACAACAAGACGCTCGCCGCGCAGCTTTGCAACGAGTTCCGAGAGTTCTTCCCTGAGAACGCGGTCGAGTACTTCGTCTCCTACTACGACTACTACCAGCCCGAGGCGTATGTCCCGGCGCAGGACCTCTACATCGAAAAGGACTCGTCCATCAACGACGAGATCGACCGGCTCCGCCACGCGGCAACCGCCGCGCTCTTCGCCCGCCGCGATGTGGTGATCGTCGCTTCCGTTTCGTGCATCTACGGCATCGGTTCGCCCGAGCTCTATTCCAAGCAGATGGAGCTCTTCAAGGTTGGTGAGTGGATCGACCGCGACGAGCTCTTCAAGAAGCTCGTGCGCATGCAGTACAACCGCAACGAGACCGCGCTCACCCGCGGCACGTTCCGCGCCAAGGGCGAGCTCATGGAGATCTTCCCCGCCTACGCCGAGTCGGCGTACCGCCTGAACCTGTTCGGCGATGAGATCGAGTCGATCCACCACTTCGATCCGCTCACGGGAGAGATCCTCGACGACATCGACCATGTCGCTGTCTGGCCCGCGAGCCACTACGTGACCGAGGACGCGGCGATGGAACGGACTCTCATCGAGATCAAGCGCGAGCTTCAAGAGCGGCTCGAGTGGTTCAACGAGCGCGGCAAGCTGCTCGAGGCACACCGCCTCCAACAGCGCACCGAGTACGACATCGAGATGATGAAGGAGCTCGGTTTCACCTCCGGCATCGAGAACTACTCGCGGATCTTCGACAATCGCCCGCCCGGCTCTCCGCCGCACACGCTCATGGACTACTTCCCGGACGATTTCGTCTGCTTCGTCGACGAGTCTCATCAGACGATCCCGCAGATCTCGGGCATGGCCGCGGGCGACGCGTCGCGAAAAGGCACCCTTATCGACCACGGCTTCCGGCTGCCTTCTGCGATCGACAACCGGCCGCTGCGCTTCGACGAGTACGTGAAGCGCATCAACCAGCTCGTGATGGTCTCGGCAACGCCCGGCGAGTTCGAGCAGTCGGAGGCTTCACGGGTTGTCGAACAGATCGTCAGACCGACCGGAATCGTCGACCCTCACGTCGATGTGCGCGAGACCAAGAACCAGATCGACGATCTCATGAACGAAGTGCGCACGACCGTGGACAAGGGCGAGCGCGCGTTGGTCACGACGCTGACGAAGAAGATGTCCGAGGATCTCACCGGCTATCTGCTCGAGCATGGCTTCAAGGTCCGCTACCTCCACTCGGAGGTCGACACCCTCGAGCGGATCCAGATCATCCGCGACCTCCGCCTGGGTGAGTACGACGTTCTCGTCGGCGTGAACCTTCTACGCGAGGGACTCGATCTGCCGGAGGTGTCACTCGTCGCCATCCTCGACGCGGACAAGGAGGGCTTCCTGCGCGGTGAGACAAGCCTGATCCAGACGATCGGCCGCGCTGCGCGAAACCAGGAGGGGCGGGTCATCATGTACGCGGACCACGAGACGCAGGCAATGCGGCTCGCCCTCGCCGAGACGGATCGCCGCCGCGCGATCCAGCTCGCCTACAACAAGGAGCACGGGATCACGCCCGAGACCGTCCAGAAGGGCATCTCCGACATCTCGGAGTTCCTCTCGATGGAGTCGAAGACGTCACCGAAGCGCCGCCGTCGAGTCAAGGTCGGGGACGAGGAGATCACTAGCCCCGACGACCTGGCGAAGCTGATCGTCGAGCTCGAGGAGGAGATGGTCGTGGCGGCCGACGAGCTCCGTTTCGAAGAGGCAGGGCGAATCCGCGACGAGCTGAAGGAGCTCCGCCGCGACCTCGAGTCGCTCCAGGCCGGCGCCTAACTACCCGTGCCGAACATGTCCGTGGCGAGCGCAGCGATCACGAAGATCGTCCCCCCGATGATCACGAGCCAGTAGTACCAGTACCGGCCGCCTCTCTGCGGGTGGATCACGCGGTCGAGAGCGCCTGGATGAACTCGAGCGATATCGGGTCGTCCTTGACGCCGATCGGCGCGAGGGACACCTTCTCGCCCTCGGCGGGGGACTCGATCTCGAGCATCGTCAGGCCCATCGACGACCGGCCGCTGATGCGCAGTCCAGCCCGATCCCAGACCGCCACTTCGTCGCCCGCCACGAAATTGCGGCCTTTGAACTTCGCCTTGTAAGCGTGGATCTTGTCCTCGGTAGCGACCAGGAGGGCCTTGTCGGGCATGCCGCCTGCCTGCTTCTTCGAGAACAGGGCCGCACCGGCATAGGCGATGCCGCCAAGCCCGCCCTTCGAGATCCCCATCTTCGCCGCGGATCCGCCGCGCCTGAAAAGCCCCGCGGCAACGATCGGCCCACTCACTTTCCCTGCCGCCAACCCGCGCACCATCTCGCGGTACTCGGCCACCTGCTCGTCCGTCATGGTCAGATCGAACATGCCCATCCGGAACCTCCCCTCATCGAAGCTTGGAGGCGAAAGCTAAACGATGGGGCCGGGTTGCGGCTGTGGCGGGGGCTGCGGCAGGCCTTCGGCGCTGAGCAGCGCCGGCACCTCCCGTTCGGTGGCCGCTGAGATACCCCGCTCGCCCTCCATCGGCTTGACCCAGAGCTCGTCCACCAGGATCACGATCGCCGACAGGATCGGCACTGCCACGAAGAGGCCGATGAAGCCGAACAGCTGCCCGACCAGGACGACGCCGATCGCGATCAGGGCGGGGTGGAGCTTGACCCGCTGGGCCATGACGAGCGGAATGATCACGTTCCCCTCGATCTGCTGGACGACGATGTAGACGACGAGCGCCAGGACGGCGGTCGTGGGCGAGTCGGCAAGCGCGAACAGGAAGACCGGTATGGCGCCGATAACCGCTCCGAAGTAGGGGATGACGACCAAAAGGGCCGAGAAGACGGCGAAGAAGATGGCGAACTCGAGTCCGATCAGTGTGAGGCCGAGATACAGGAGGACGCCCGTCACGAACATGTCGATGAGGACCCCCTCGAGCCAGCCGACCCAGGCGGTGCGGAGACGAAGCGTCAGTTCATTGGCCGCGTCCCGCCGGCTCGGCGGGAAGAGCGACAACAGTCCCTGAACCAGCGGCTGGGGGTTGAGGGCGATGTAGAAGGCCGTCAGGAGCATGAAGATGAGGGCACCGAGGATTCCGACGACGCTGAGGCCGATCTGCGCGAGCGGGCCGACCAGGCTGCCGGGATCGTCCGTGTACTGCTGGAGGAACTCCTGGACGTTCTGGCCGACCTCCTGGGTCGAGATCCCGAATGCGTCGGCCACCTCCCCTTCGAGGTCCTCGATAGTTCCGGGGACGGAGTCGACGAACTCCTGCGCCTGGTCCACGAACGGCGGGATCACCAGCGCCAGGATGCCCGCGAAGATTCCCACGCCCAGGATCAGCGCGAAGAGCGCGCCGAAGAACCGCGGAACGCCTCGTTTCTCGAGGGTGTCGGCCCCCAGCGAGATCGGGATGGCGATGATGATCGTGATCAGGATTGCGACGACGAGGGTGAGGAGCTGCCGGAAGAGCAGCCCCAGAACGATCAGCGCCGCGGCGAGCAGCACGGCTCGATAGAGCGGATTGATCTCCCTCGGCGTCGGCATTCGTCTACTTGTACCCGGAAACCGGGTGAACTAGTGGCCCGGCGCGTGCCCGAGCCGAATAGGGTGCCGCCGGATGTCGGCGCTCTCCGATCTCTCGGCAGCCCTTTTGCCTCCTGATGCCGGAGGCCCGAACCCGCACCGCGTGGCCTGGGCCGCCCGGATTCTCCTGGACGGCATGCCTGCCCGCCAGCGGGTGGGCGTGGGGATCGGCCTAGCGGCGATTCAGGCGACTGCCGTCGCCACCAAGGGAAAACGCCTCGGCGCGATGCCCAGCGAGCAGCAGTCGGCTTTCCTGGAGGGGATCGCAACGTCGGGGCCCCTGGGCTCGGCGGCGATGGACGCGCTCAAGACCCTCGTCCTGATGGGCGCGGGAGGAGATGAGTTCGCGCCAGAGATCCGCAGCGTCGGCTCCCTGCATCCGCTCTCGCGGCCCGATCCGCCGCTGAACATCCGCCACGCCGACGAGGTGGCCGACGGGGACTCGTTCGACGCGATCGTGGTCGGCTCGGGGGCGGGCGGCGCGTTTGCTGCGCTCGAGCTGGCTCGCGAGGGCTTGGGCGTCCTGATCGTCGAGGAGGGCGAGCGCTGGACATCCGGGCGCATCCGATCGACGCATCCCCTGGAGCGCTTCGCCTCGCTCTATCGCGACGCCGGCTCGACGATCGCGCTCGGCTTCCCGCCGATCGCTCTCCCTACGGGCCGCGCTGTCGGGGGCACGACGGTGGTCAACTCGGGCACTTGTTACCGGCCCCCCGACCCGGTCGTCGCCGTCTGGCGCAAGGCAGGGCTCGATGTGGCGGGGGACGGCTTCGAGGAGCGGCTCTCGGACGTCGAGGAGATGATCGGCGTCGCCCCCGTGTCGATGGACGTCATGGGTAGGAACGGCGAGCTGGCACTCGCCGGCGCCGCCACCCTCGGGTGGGACCATGGCCCCCTCAGGCGCAACGCGACGGGATGCCGCGGCGCATGCCAGTGCGCAATCGGCTGTCCAAACAACGCGAAGGGAGGAGTGCACCTGAACGCTCTGCCTGCCGCCTGTGAGCTCGGGGCGGAAATCGCGACTCGTCTGAGGGTCTCGAAGGTCATAATCGAGGGAGGCCGGGCAACAGGAGTCCGGGCGTCGAGGCCCGACGGGAGCAAGGTCGAGCTTCGGTCCCGGCGAGTGATCGTCGCCTGCGGCGCGCTCGAGACGCCACCGCTTCTTCGCCGCAGCGGCCTGGGACGGCATCCGCGCCTGGGCCGCGGCCTTTCGATCCATCCGGCGATCAGCGTTGCGGCGAAGTTCGCCGAACCGGTTGTGGCGTGGCATGGGGTGTTGCAGAGCGCGGGGGTGGAAGAGCTTCACGCCGAGCGCGGGATCCTGATCGAGGCGACTTCGACCCCGCCCGGCATGGGCTCGATGCTGACCCCCGGTTTCGGCGCCGGCCTCGTGGAGAGGATCAAGCGCGCCGACCGCGTGGCCGCGATCGGGGCGATGATCGCCGACGCCCCATCGGGGCGGGTCTTTGGTTCCGGCACGCCCGTGATCGGCTATCGCTTGGCCCGCCACGACGGACGGCGACTCGTTGAGGCCCTCGACGCGATGGCCCGGATCATGCTCGCCGCGGGCGCTGAGGAGGTTGAGATGGGGTCAGGCACACCCGTTGTGCGGGCGCCCGAGGAGGTCGGCCCTGCGCTCTCGGAACTCAAGCCGAAGAGCATGCACCTCGCCGCGTTTCATCCGACTGGCACCGCCGCCGCCGGCGGAGATGCGTCGCGGCACCCCGTGAGTCCTTCGGGAGCCTTGCGGGGCACGCAGGGAGTCTGGGTGGCCGACGGCTCGATTTTGCCCGGCTGTCCCGGAGTCAATCCCCAGGTCTCGATCATGGCCCTGAGTGGGGCGGTGGGCCAAGCTGCCGCTGTAGCCTCTTGAGCATGGATGCAGCCAAGCTTGTCGACGATCTGACGGGGCGGGTTCGGGCGGCGCTCGACGAGGCCGAGGATAAGGCGCGCGAGATAGTCGCGAACGCGGAGGACAAGGCCAAGGAGCTGATCGCAAGCGCGGAGGCCGACGCGGCCAAGATCCGCGAGCGGGCCGAGTCCGAAGCGCATGACCGTCTGGCGCAGGTCCGCGAGGCGCTCGCGAGCCTGGAGGGAAGCTTCGGTGGATCGCCGTCCTCGGAGATCGACCCTGGCCCGGCCGAGGTGCCGGAGCCGATGCCGCCCGTCGAGCCCGAGCCTTCGCCGCCCCTGGAGCCGGAGCCCCAGCCGCCCGTTGAGCCCGAGCCCATGCCGCCCGATCCCGAGATCGAGCCGCCGGCGCCGGCAGAGCCCGACCGCGACGCACCCCAGCTCGAGAAGAAGGAAGTGGCTGCACCGGTAGGTACAAACGGGTTCTCGTCGGAGCGCTCGCACGACGCCACCGCTGCGCGGATCGTCGCGATGAAGATGGCCCTGGACGGATCGTCACGCGATGAGATCGAGACTCATCTGGACTCAAATTACGAGATCGAGGGCTCCGACACGCTCCTCGACGACGTGATGACGCGCGCGAAGCGCTGAGGTTTTTCGCCGTCCCAGCTCGTTTGAAACTCACCGTACACGGTGATATTTTGCGCGGATGAGAGGTGAGCCTCAGGGAGGGCTCATAGGGGGGAGCATTCGACTACTTGTGGGCCTGGCCACGGCTTTGGTGTTTCTAGGCGTCGGCAACGCGCACGCGGCCAAGCAAGCGGATCTAATTGCGAAGCCACCATCGAACGTCCCTTCCAAGCTTGCGATTGACGACAGGTTCACGCTCAAGTCAGGGGTCCAGAACAAGGGCTCGGGATCGGCCAAGAAGTCGACCACCGGCTTCTACCTCTCGTTCGATCAGATCAAGGGCGACGAAGACGTGCGCTTGACAGGCAAGCAGGGTGTAGGCGCCCTTGGCGGCGGTAGGTCGGCTACGGGGAAAGCCACACTTAAGGCCCCATCGAACGCTCCGATGGACCAACTCTTCTTGCTTGCTTGTGCCGACGACAACGACAGGCTGCGTGAGTCCGACGAGGGCAACAACTGCGCCCCTACGAAGGCAACGGCCGCGATCCTGCCGCCAATCACAAGCCTCGACCTGATACGGGAGGCACAGGCTTCGGGCGCGATCGGCCTGAATGCGGCGACTCTCTACAAGCTGAGAGCGATCATCGGATATCCCCAACTGCCGAAGCGCTTCAGGGCCACGTCGCCTTCCGAAAGCGCCGGTGGGGTGAGCCGCAGTGCGGTCGCGGACATCCTGGCCGTATGGGATGACCTGTCGACCGAAACGAAGCTCGAGATCGATTCCTACCTGCGCCCACCGGCGTACCAAGGCGCGGCGATGACGCACCCGGACGAAGCCATGGATCGGGTCCGCCGGGCGGGGCCTACCAGCAATCTTGCCTGCTCCGGCGGAATCGCGGCAACAACCCCTCCCGCACTCGTCTCGGAATCGTGGGAATCGATCGAGACCGAGCATTTCCGCTTTTGGTACTACACGGTCGACGACCTGGGCGCCGACGCCCCTGACCATCCTCTGTATCGGTTCAACTCCGATCCGGCCGGGTCGCTGCTCGCAGCGCAGAACATGGCCGCCGTAGCCGAGCATGTCTACGACCAAGAGACCACCGTTTTCGGGCGAGAGCCGCTTACGGACGGTGGTTTGCCGTGCAACGGCGGTGATGGGAAGATCGACGTCTATGCGGTCAAGGCAGACACGCTTGGAACTGGCGCGCAGGTGCGCGGCTACGGCGCGGTTTGGGTAAACCAGCCGGGGTGGGCATTCGTGCGCCCCGATTTCGCCGCTGACCCGACCCAGGCTCGTGACGTTTTCGCTCATGAGTTCGCCCACTTCATCCAGATGGCGTTCGACTACGCCGACGTCCCCAACCGCGGCGCCAGCTATGGCTGGCTTGAGGAGGCCTCGGCGAACTGGGCTATCGACTACGTCTATCCCGAGGACGATTTCGAGCATCCGTTCGGCCGGGACTACGTGTGGAACTTCGGGTTCAACGTGCCGATCAATTTCCGCCGGGGGTATCCCTCCGGAACTCCGAGCGGGCACCTGAACGGAGAGAACGGATACGAGGACTATCTGTTCTTCTTCTATCTCACGCACCGGTTCAATCCGACGCTCATGGCTCAGGTCTGGGCGAACACCGAGTCCGAAAACAGCATCGACGCGGTCGATGAGGCCATCCCAGGCGGCTGGGCCAGCCGCTGGCCGGAGTTTGCGCGCTACAACCTCAACCGCGACGAACTCGCGCATTACCGTGCCTGGGATGGGTTCGAGCCGGGATTCAAGCTCGATGGTTCCACGCAGCCTCATCTGAGAGTCGCTCTCAATGGCAAGGGCCGACGAGAGTTCCCGTGGCCTCTGAGTGGGGAGCGGGGGAGCGTCGATCCGTTGTCCATCAAGTACGCGAGCTTCGAGTTCGACGAAAACGTGAAGAAGGTCACGTTCGAGAACTTCGGTTTCGACCCTCCGGATGAGTTCAACGAGACCCAACCGGACGAGCACGACAGGATTTACGCCTGGTGGCAGCTGGCCGATGGTTCGACTCAGGTGGAGGAATGGACGAACGAGTCCGAGGTGAGCTTCTGCCGCGAATCGCCAGAGGAGGACGTCCAAAAGCTCGCCGTGCTCTACACGAACTCGCGATCTGCCGATTCCAATGCGGGCGAACCCATGATCGGGCCTGACTTCCCGATCGAGACTGACGGCGCGGATGGAAAGGATCTCGGCAGGGTCGTTGCGCAGAAGCAATGCGGCTTCCCCGAGCAGTGGAGTGGGCGCTCGAACGGAACCGTCACTTATGACGGCCTGACCGAGAGCTGGTCGGCGACCTACACGATGAATCGCACCTACCAGGATCAATTTGTGGCCGGCTACAACAC
Organism: uncultured bacterium; assembly: GCA_963772035.1. Classification (GTDB taxonomy): domain Bacteria; phylum Actinomycetota; class Thermoleophilia; order Solirubrobacterales; family 70-9; genus JALZKA01. The sequence goes on along the minus strand of CAVYVT010000005.1, from coordinate 332,488 downwards.
GGATTTGCCCGCCGTCTCGAACGGAACGATGGAGTGGCACATTTCAGGGACCGAGGCCGGCTCGGGCTGCACGGTCAATGGGGGTGGGACGGTTCCTGCCATCGGAATCATGGACATCGTTCTCGGTCCTCCCGACTCCTATGGCCATGAGGTGCACGCCGGCGATCTCGTTGACGTCGTCAGGGACTGCCCCGGGCCACCGGATCCCCCACCACAAACCATTTCGTACCGTCCCCTCAACTGCGCAGGCGCATGTTCAGAGACGAACGTCACACCGCCGCCAACTTACGATCCGGGCCAGGCTCTCTTGGAGGGTACTGCCACTTACGACACCATGTACTTCGGCGACGAAGCCGGGGTCAACTGGAGCTGGCAGCTCACCCCAGGTCCTACGCCGCCGCCCGACCCGCCTCGTTGAGCAGCCGATTCGGCGGGAACAGCCGTTCGCGTCCCTAGACTCATTGGGAGATGGCCCGATCCGAGAAAATCGTCATATCGGGGGCCCGCGCACACAACCTCAAGGGTGTCGATCTCGAGCTTCCTCGCGACGCCCTGATCGTGATCACGGGCCTCTCCGGGTCCGGTAAGTCCAGCCTCGCTTTCGACACCCTCTATGCCGAGGGGCAGCGCCGCTATGTCGAGTCGCTCTCGTCGTACGCGCGCCAGTTCCTGGGCCTCATGGAGAAGCCCGACGTCGACTCGATCGAGGGCCTCTCACCCGCGATCTCGATCGATCAGAAGACCACTTCGCGTAACCCGCGCTCGACGGTCGGCACGGTCACCGAGATCTACGACTACCTGCGCCTCCTTTGGGCTCGGATCGGAAAACCCCACTGCTACAACTGCGGCCAGCCGATCCAGGGGCAGTCGCTCGAGCAGATCACCGACCGGGTGCTCTCCATGGAAGACGGCAAGCGCTTCATGGTGATGGCGCCGGTCGTGCGCGGCCGCAAGGGCGAGTACGGGCGGATGCTGGCCGAGATGCGCGCGCAGGGATACGCCCGCGCGATGATCGACGGCGAGCTTCGGCGCCTGGACGAAGAGATCGACCTCGACAAGAAGTACAAGCACGACATCTCCATCGTGGTCGACCGCCTCGTGATGAAGGAGGGCATCCGCAAGCGCCTTTCGGAATCGATCGAGGCGGCGGCGCAACTCGCCGACGGCCTCATCGCGATCCAGGACCCGGAGACCGGCGAAGAGCAGGTCTATTCCGAGCGCTTCGCGTGCCTCAACTGCGGCGCGTCCATGCCGGAGATCGAGCCTCGGATTTTTTCGTTCAACTCGCCACATGGGGCGTGCGAGCGCTGCCACGGCCTGGGCTTCCAGCGCGTCATCGACCCTGAGCTGATCGTTCCGGACCCGACACTCTCGATCGCCCAGGGCGCGCTCGATCCCTGGACGAAGGCGGCGTCGATGTACCACCGGCGCCTCCTCGAGGCGGTCGCCGAGTCATCGGGGATCGATACTTCGACCCCCTGGCGCGAACTGCACCAGTCCGAGCGCGACCTGCTTCTGGACGGCACCGGCTCCGAGAAGCACACGATCTCCTACAAGAACCGCTTTGGCCGCCGGCGCACCTACAACGTGCGGTTCCCAGGGATGCTGGACTCGCTCGAAAAGCGCTACGAGAACACTGATTCCGAGAACACACGCGACCGCGTCGAAGAGCTCATGGCCATGCAGCCGTGCCCCGCGTGCGACGGAGCGCGTCTGCGTCCCGAGTCACTTGCCGTCACGGTCGGCGGGCTTGACATCTCGGCGTTCACCCGCCAGTCGGCGAAGGCGGCGCTCGAGTGGGTCTCGCACCTGGAATTGAACGAAACGGAGAAGGCGATCGCCCATCTGGTGCTCCGCGAGGTTGCCGAGCGCCTGCGCTTCCTGGACTCGGTCGGTATCGGGTACCTCTCGCTGGAGCGGGCCGCGTCCACGCTCTCCGGGGGCGAGGCTCAGCGGATCCGCCTCGCCACGCAGATCGGCTCGAGTCTCGTCGGCGTCATGTACATCCTCGACGAGCCCTCGATCGGCCTCCACCAGCGTGACAACGAGAAGCTGATCGGCACGCTTGAGCGCCTTCGCGATATCGGCAATACGGTGATGGTCGTCGAGCACGACGAGGGCACCATGAATGCGGCGGATCATCTGGTCGATCTGGGACCCGGCGCAGGTGAGCACGGCGGGGAGATCGTCGCCGAGGGCACGCCCGCTCAGGTCAAGAAGGTCGCCCAGTCGCTGACCGGTCAGTACCTGGCCGGCAAGCGCTCGATTCCTGTGCCCGAGGACCGGCGCAAACCGTCGGGGGAGCTCAAGGTCCGGAACGCACGCGAGCACAACCTGAAGGGAGTCGACGTCACGTTTCCCCTGGGCACGCTCACCTGCGTGACTGGCGTCTCGGGCTCCGGCAAGTCAACGCTCGTCAACGAGATTCTCTATCGCTCGGCTGCAAACCGCCTCCACCGCGCGCGCCAGCGGCCGGGCGCCCACGACGGCGTCGACGGGATCGACCAGATCGACAAGATCATCAACATCGACCAGTCGCCGATCGGCCGCACCCCGAGGTCGAACCCGGCCACATACACAGGCCTCTTCGACGTCATCCGAGATATCTACTCCAAGACCAAGGAGGCGCGGGCGCGCGGTTACAAACCGGGCCGGTTCTCGTTCAACGTCAAGGGCGGCCGCTGCGAGGTCTGTCGAGGCGACGGCCAGATCAAGATCGAGATGCACTTCCTGCCCGACGTGTACGTGCCGTGTGAGCAGTGCCATGGCCGCCGCTACAACCGTGAGACGCTCGAGGTCCGGTTCAAGGGCAAGTCGATCGCCGACGTTCTGGACATGCCCGTCGGCGAGGCGCTCGAGTTCTTCGACGCGATCCCGAAGCTGAAGCGCCGCCTGCAGACGCTCCACGACGTCGGGCTCGATTACATCCGCCTGGGCCAGCCCGCGACGACGCTCTCAGGCGGCGAGGCGCAGCGGGTAAAGCTCGCCACCGAGCTGTCGAAGATCGCGACAGGCCGCACGCTTTACATCTTGGACGAGCCGACCACCGGCCTCCACTTCGCCGATGTCGAGCGCCTGCTCGAGGTGCTCAGCCGCCTCGTCGACCAGGGGAATACGGTTCTCGTGATCGAGCACAACCTCGACGTGATCAAGTCCGCCGACCGGATCGTCGACCTCGGTCCCGAAGGCGGAGACGCCGGCGGCGAGATCATCGCCACCGGCACCCCCGAGCAGGTTGCCGGCGTCCCCGGCTCCCACACAGGCCGATTCCTTTCGGAGCTGGTGGAACCGGAGGCGCCGACGGTCCGCAAGGCCTCGCGCTCCCGAAAGCGCGAAGCCGTAGCGGCCTAGTCGACCGACAGCTGGTTGACCGCGTTCGGCTCCGGGGTCCTGGCCTTGACTTCATCGAAGTCGTAGAACTTGCCGGGCGACGCGCCTTCCTCGCCGAAGCCGAAGCCCGCAGCCTGGAGCTGCGACGCCGCGACCGTGATGTCGGTGAATCCGGCAGCGCCCTTGTTCGGCGCGCCGGGTGCCTGCTCCGTGTCGTCGTACTTCATGAACGCGCGGTCGTTGCCGAGCTTGCCGAGCGATTGGCGTGCCAGCGCGCGGTGTACGGCCTCGACGCCCATGAACTCCGCCGTGTAGCGGGCCGTGGTGCCCTCGCCTGCGTCGCCGAAGACGGTCGTGGCGATCAGGTACGCGTTGATGAAGATCTGATCGCCGACCTCGAGGGTCTCGAGCAGGTTCTTCTTGTTCTTGAAAACGGCGTTCGGGACCCAGATCGACTTCGTGAGCGGGACTCCGCCCAGGCTGTCGAGGGTGTTGAAATGGATCAGCTCCTCGTAAGCCGCGGCCTGGACGTTCTTCTTGGTCACCTTGTCCAGGTCGACCTTCTCGGGACCGACGGTGTTCACGATCGTCGCGAGGACCTCTGCGGTCGCCGCGATGTTCAGGATGGTCTGTGGGTCGTTCGAACCACGTCGGCTCTTCGATGCGGCAAGCGCCGTGCCTGGCACCGATGCTGCGGCCAGGCCGCCTAGTCCGAGTGCTGCCGCTCCGACGAGTTGGCGCCTGGTGTGTGCGCTCTCGCCCGAGTACTCGCGATCGACTGCCTCATACGCCAACTCGAGTGGGTTGGCCTTCGGTGTCTTGGGCATGTGTTCCTCCTGCGCAGCGCTTAGCGCGCCGCTGTCTCGCCTTGTCGTGGCTTCGGTACCGCCTCCCCGGCCTAGGCCACCTGTGGCCTCCTTAGCGCGGCCGGACGCGGGTTGGATCACTCAGGCACCGAGCGCGCGTTTAGGCTTGGGCCGATGCCCACCCCCGAGCAGTGGAAGCTCTGGCGCCAAAAGCGCGCCTGGTACGAACGGAACTCGTCGCGCGACCGGCGCCGCCGCCTTGACGTGCACGCCGCCGAGGGCGGCTTCTTCGTACGGCGGCCCCACGAGGGCGAGATGCTCGACGGACTCGACGAAGGACGCGTGAGCGTGGGGGAGGGCACCCTGTTCGAGCCGGGGTGCTGGGTGACGCTGGGACCGGAGGCTCAGATCAGGATCGGCGAGGGGTGCTTTCTCAACCGCAACGTGATGCTTGCGGCGGTCGAGTCGATCGACATCGGCGACCACACGATGTTCGCCAACGGCTGCTTCGTCGGCGACGGCGAGCACCGATATGACGATCCCGAGGTTCCGATCACGTGGCAGGGCTTCAAGCCGCGGGGCCCGGTTCGGATCGGGTCGAACTGCTGGTTCGGCGTGAACTGTGTCGTGACCGGCGGTGTCACGATCGGCGACCGGGCGGTGATAGGCGCGAACTCGGTCGTTCTGCAGGACATCCCGGCGGGAACGATCGCGGCGGGCACGCCCGCCAAGGTCATCCGCGAGATCGAGTTCAACAAGGCGCAAGCCGGCGAATAAGCGCTTTGCAAGGGTCTGACCCGGGGTCAGACCCTCACGTGTTGCTCATGCGGTCCTAATAATTCGCTAAGGTGCCGTCGGCATGTGCGCTGAAGACTTCACCGTCATTCGCGGCCGGTTGCGCGGTCGCTTGGCGGCTGTGGCCGCCGTGGTCGCCGTGGCGCCCGGTCTCGCGGCTTGTGGGGGCGACGAGGGCTCGCAGTCACCGGCGCCTGCTGAGACCGGCTCGAGCGTCAGCGGTACGGCCGCCCTCACCACCGAGGCGGATGAGCCCGCGGAAGACCCCGTCGACGATGAGGCCGAGATCGTAAAGACGCTCGAGGCGGTCTTGGCGGGCATGGACCCGGCCAGCGCCTGTGGCGACTCGGTTACCGAGCGCTTCTTGCGCCGCTCGTACGGGGACGCCGCCGGGTGCGAGGCCGCCCAGAAGGCAGCCAAGCCGGCGGACGATGCCGGGGTGACGCAGGTCGTGATCAATCCCGACTCGGTCGCCCAGGCGCTCGCGCACCCAAAGGGCGGCATCTACGACGGTCAGGAGCTGCGCGCCGAGCTGATCCTCGACGACGAGGTCTGGAAGCTCGACTCGCTCCGCTCCAACGTGCCCGTCGGTCCTTAACCGGTCCTACGGCCCCCAGTCCCAGTCGGAGTGGCTGAACGTGCCGCCGCTTTCCTTCGACTCGCGCTTTAAGCCCAGGTAGGCGCGGAACTCAGCCAGCTCGGACGGCTCGATCGCGTAGATGTGCTCCGGGCCTGGGAATGCCCCAGAGCGCACCTCTGCCGCGTACTCGGCGACCCCTGAGATCATCTCATTGCGAATGTTGGCGTAGCGCTTGACGAACTTCGCCGAGTGGCCGCCGAAGATGCCCAGCAGGTCATGGAACACGAGCACTTGGCCGTCCGTGTCGTGTCCGGCTCCGATGCCGATCACGGGGACCGCCATTCGGCTCATGATCGCCTCGGTGAACGCGGCGGGAACCGCTTCGAACACGATCGCAAAGCAACCGGCCTCCTGGAGAGCGAGGGCTTCGTCTGCGATCTGCGCGGCCCGCTCGGCGGTCTTGCCCTGAGCCTTGTAGCCGCCGAGCTGCGTCGCCGTCTGCGGGGTGAGGCCCACGTGGCCCATGACGGGTATTCCCGCCCGGACGATCGCCTTCGCCCGGTCGACGGACGAGCCGCCTCGCTCGAGCTTCACGGCGTCGCAGCCGGCCTCTTTGACGAACCGCAGCGCGTTCTCGACCGCCTGTTCGTCGGAGCGCTCGTACGAGCCGAAGGGCATATCGCCGATTAGGAGTGGCGTCCGCAGACCGCGACGCACCGCGGCAGCGAGCATGAGCATCTCGTCCATGCCGACCGGGACGGTGGAGTCATAGCCGAGGACGGTCATCGCGGCGGAGTCGCCGACAAGGACCATGTCGACCCCGGCCTCCTCGACGACCTGCGCGGAAGGATGGTCGTAGGCGGTGACCATCACGATCGGCTCGCCGGCCTCCTTCATCTCCTGGATCCGGGGAAGGCTCACGGGCTTGCGCTCGGAAGGTGTTGGATTCTCGGGAGGGCGCGTGCTCATAGCGACGCCTCGCTTGCGAGCGGCGAGTCCAGAAGGACCTCAGGGTGGGAGTCGACCCGCGCGATCTCGTTTCGCTCGTCCACGTGAACTGCGATCGGCGAGTAGCTCTGGAGATCCGACTCGTCGTATGCGCCGAACGACGCGACGATGATCGTGTGGCCTACGCGGGTGAGGTGGGCGGCGGCCCCGTTCACCTGCATCTCGCGCTTGCCGGGCTCGCCCTCGATCACGTAGGTGACGAAGCGCGAGGCGTTGGTCACGTCCCAGACGTGCACCTGCTCGTTCGGGATGAGATCCGCGGCGCGCATCAACTCGGGGTCGATGGTGATCGAGCCGACGTAGTCCACGTCGCAGCCCGTCACCGTCGCGCGGTGGATCTTGGATTTGAGCATCTGCCGTTGCATTGACGTGTTCTCCTTGTACTCGCTAGTTATCAGCGGAAACGTCGGGGTTGATGACCACGTTGTCGATTAGGCGGGCCTTACCGACCCGGGCGGCGACGGCCACGAGGACGGGCCGTCCGTTGAAGCTCTGAGCCGGCGCGAGGTCGTCCGCGTAGCGCGCCTCGAGGTACTCGGGTTCGATGTCCGCCTGTAAAAGGACCGAGCGGGCGGCGGCGAGGGCGCTCTCAACGCCGTCGCCGCGGCTCTCGGCGGCGGCGGCAAGCGCGCGGTTGAGCGACGCTGCGCGCCGGCGATCCTCGTCGTCGAGGTACGCGTTCCGCGAGCTCATTGCAAGACCGTCCGGCTCCCGCACGGTCGGCACGACGACGACCTCGGCGGGAAAGTCGAGATCTCGCACCATCCGGCGGATGACGATGGACTGCTGCGCGTCCTTTTGCCCGAAGTAGACGAAGTCGGGAAGCGCCATGTTGAGGAGCTTCGCGACAACGGTGGTGACGCCGAGGAAGTGGCCCGAGCCGCGACTGGAGGGATTGCCGCAGAGAACGTCCGTCAAGCCCGAGACCTCGACGTGCGTCGAAAAGCCGCGGGGATAGACCTCTTCCGCCGGAGGCGCGAAGACGATCTGGGCGCCCGCGCCGGCCGCCAGCTCCAGGTCTCGCTCCTCGTCGCGGGGATAAGCATCCAGATCTTCACCCTCGCCGAACTGGGTGGGGTTGACGAACAGGCTCATGACGACGACATCGGCCCGCTCCCGAGCCGCCTCGAGCAAGCTCAGGTGCCCGGCGTGGAGCGCTCCCATGGTCGGCACCAGGCCGATCAGCTCTCCACGCTGCCGCGCCGGCTTGAGCGCCGCGCGCAGGCCGGCGACCGTTCGGACCACCTCGACGCTCATTGGGTAGACCCCAGCTCTCTGGTCCGATCGGCGAGCGCCTCGTAGAGGGGTCGCAGCTCGGGTGCCTTCTTTGCGAGCGTTTCCAGGTGAAGCGCCACCGTGGCCTCGTCACCGCGGGCTATCGGCCCGGTAAGTGCATCGGCTCCGGCGTCCGCCCAGTTCGCAGCCGTGCGAAGGACCAGCGGAGCCAGGACCTCGCGTGCATCGTTCACGCCCGCAGACTCCATCAACCGGGCCGCCGATTCCTCCAGGGCGATCAGGAAATTCGAGGCCATCGACGCCGCAGCGTGGTACGCAGCACGACCTTCCTCGGGAACGTCGAACGGTCGCATCCCGAGCCACTTCGCCAGGGCGCTCGCCATCGCCGCGCTCTCAGCGCTGGAGCCGGACACCGCGCATGGCGCGCCCGCCAGGTCGGTCTGCGGGGTCGGGATCGTCTGTAGCGGGTGGAGCGAAAACGTCTCGCAACCTCTGGCAGCCGCGGGGGCGAGCGCTTCGAGCCCCGTCGCGCCGCTCACGTGCCCAACGAAAACGCCCGCCTCGAGCTGAGGGGCGACCGCCTCGCACGCGTCGCGGATCACGTCGTCGGGCACGCAAAGGAGGACGATCGAGGCACCCGCCGGGTTCACCTCACGCGAGCCGATCGTCACGTCGAGGCCGGCCGTTCGCGCTGCCGCCGCGATCGAGCTGCCCGCCCGGCCTGCGCCCATGACTGCGACGCGACCCAGGGAGGCGGGCGCAGTGAGGTTGGTGGCGTCGGTGTGGTCGCGTTCCAGTTCTCGCACGGGAGAATCCAGACGGTTGGTGTGGCGGTTGGGCGGTACTGGTCTTGGTCCGTGTCCGCGCCCTGGGGGTCGCGGCACCTCTCAAGTGTAGTTTCCCCGTCATGCCGATGTATGAGTTCGACTGCGAAGCCTGCGGCGAGCGCTTCGAGGATCTCGTGCCCTCAGGCACCGAGACCATCGAGTGCCGGCTCTGTGGCTCTTCGAATACTCAGCGCGTGCTCTCGGCTCCGGGAGCGCCCTGGAAGCTGGTCAAGACGGTCGGCGCCGCCAGGCAGCAGGAGGTGCGAAACGCGAAGCTCCACGCGGATACGAAGGCCCGCTTCAAGGAGACCCGGCAAAAGGCGCGCGAGGCGAAGAAGGGCGGGGGCGGCAAGCCGGGTGGGTCGTGAGCGACGCTGAGGCGCGCCGAGAGGGGCTGGTCGAGCTCTATCGCGAAGTGTCGAACTGCGCGCTCTGCCCTCTTGCTGAGACGCGCACAAAGACGGTCTTCGGTGCGGGCAACGCCAACGCCCAGCTGATGTTCGTCGGCGAGGCGCCCGGAGCCGAGGAGGATCGCCAAGGACTGCCGTTCGTGGGCCGGGCGGGTCAGCTCCTTTCCGAGCTCCTGGGCGAGATCAACCTGTCGCGTGAGGACGTGTTCATCGCCAACGTCCTCAAGTCCCGCCCGCCCGGCAACCGGGATCCGATGCCGGGCGAGATCGAGGCCTGTCAGCCCTACCTGTGGAAGCAGATTGCGCTGATCCAGCCGATCGTGATCGCGACCCTCGGCAATTTCGCGACGAAGCTCCTCAGCGGCAACCCGACCGGGATCACCAAGGTCCGCGGCACGCCGCAGGTTCACGAGCTTGGTGGCCGGACCGTCTTCCTCTTCCCGCTCCTTCACCCCGCGGCGGCGCTTCGCACCCCGGCGATGAAGGGCACGCTGCGCGAGGACTTCGCAAAACTGCCCGCGCTCCTCGCCGAAGCCCTCCCGCAGGCTGATGAGCCGGAATCACCCTCGGACCCCGCCGACCAGCTCGACTTCTTCGGGTGAGCGCCACGTACACGCAGAGCGCCGCCGACACCGAGCGCGCAGGCGCCGACTTGGCAACGCGCCTCCAGCCGGGGGATCTGGTTCTGGTCACGGGCGAGCTGGGCGCGGGAAAGACGACTTTCGTTCGCGGTGCATGCCGGGCGCTTGGGATCGAGGCGCCGATCGTCTCTCCGACCTTCACGATCGGAAGGCGCTACGAGACGCCGAACGGGCATGCGGTCGCCCACCTGGACCTCTACCGGCTGGCTGACATGAATGCCGAGGAGGAGGGCCTTCTCGACGACTATCTGACGCCGGATGCGTTCGCGTTCGTCGAGTGGCCGGCGGTCGCCGCGTCGGACCTGCCCAACCCGGCGGTGCGTGTGGAAATCCGCCACGCAGGCGGAGACGAGCGAGAGATCGAGCTCAGCTGGGTCTGAGCGTACGCTCAAGCCCATGGAACGGGTCCTCGGCTTTGACACCTCGACAGCGAACCTGAGCGTGGCGCTGACGACCGGCGACGATGTCGTCTGCGAGCGAGTCGTTCACCCCGATGAGAGCGGTCGCCCGCGCCACGCGCGCGAGCTCCTGGAGGTGGTCGAAGGCGTCGTGGGCGAAGCAGGAGGCTGGGACTCGGTGAGCATGATCGCCGTCGGCCTCGGGCCGGGGACCTTCACCGGCCTTCGGATCGGGATCGCGACCGCACGCGGGCTCGCGCAGTCGAGCGGCCTGCCTCTCAAGGGCGTTTCCTCGCTTCGAGCCCTGGCCGCCGGATCCGCCGAGGCCGCGCCGGTTCTGGCATTGATCGACGCCAAGCGAAGCGAGGTGTTCGCCGCCCTCTATGAGGGCCGCGAAGAGGTGTGGGAGGAGTCGGTGGGGCCGCCCGGCGCCCTGGCTGAGCGCATCCGCGGCATGGCGACGCCCCCGCTTGCGGTGGGCGATGGCGCTGTACGCTTCCGGGGCGAGCTTGAAGCCTCCGGGGCCCGGGTCCCGGCCGATGAAGACGGGGCGCATCACGTGAGGGCGCGGAACATCTGCCTCCTCGCTACGGATGCGGAAGCCGGGCCGCTCGCGGAGATCAAGCCAACGTATTTGAGACGACCTGACGCGGAGCTTTGGCGTGAGCGAGATCGCGGAACCACAAGCGGTCGGTAAGGGGGCAGAGGCCCCGGCGATCCGCAGGCTCGCCTACGCCGACCTGCCCGGGGTGCTCTCGATCGAGCGCCGGGCGTTCGTGACGCCATGGTCGATGGCCATGTTCGTGCTCGAACTCTCCAAGAGCTCCGGCGTGTGCCTTGCTGCCCTGTCGGGTGAGACCCTGCGCGGCTATCTGGTCTGTTCGCGCTACGCGGAGATGTGGCACCTCATGAACGTTGCGGTTGACCCTGAGCACAGGCGCAAGGGCGTCGCTTCCACTCTCATCAAGCATCTCCTTGCTGAGATCGCCGGCACCGACAAGGTGATGCTCGAGGTTCGGGGATCGAACGAGGGCGCCATCGAGATGTACCGGGGCTTCGGGTTCGCGGCCGTGGGTCATCGCAGGCGCTACTACCAGGACAACGGCGAGGATGCGCTCGTGATGGAGCTCGAGCGCGGGCGCGCCGGATGATCCTCGCAATCGAGACGAGCTGCGACGACACCTGCGCGGCGGTTGTCGATGGCGGACGCATCCTCTCGAACGTGATCTCGTCGCAGGCTGCTACCCACGCGGCATTCGGCGGTGTGGTGCCCGAGATCGCCTCGCGCCATCACCTGGAGCTCGTGAACCCCATCGTCGACGCGGCGCTGGGCGAGGCCGGTGTCGCTCTCGATGATCTGGAAGCGGTCGCCGTGACCCGGGGCCCGGGCCTGATCGGGGCGCTGCTCGTGGGCGTCTCAACGGCCAAGGCGCTGGCTGCGGCGCGACGCCTCCCGATGGTCGAGGTGAATCACCTCCACGGCCACGTCGCGGCCAACTTTCTCGAGCCTGAGCCGCTGGAGCCGCCCTTCCTGTGCCTGATCGCGAGCGGAGGGCACACCCTGCTCGCCGGCGTCAAAGCGAAGGACGGATTCGAGACGCTCGGTCAGACGCTGGACGACGCGGCGGGCGAGGCGCTCGACAAGGCAGCGAGGGTCCTGGGCCTCGGATATCCGGGCGGCCCGGAGATCGAGCGGACAGCGCGGGAAGGCGATCCTGAGGCATTTGCGTTCCCGGTTGCGATGGCCCGCGATCCAGGCCTTGACTTCAGCTTTTCCGGCCTCAAGACCGCGCTCGTATACGCGGCGCGGGATCTCGGGGACGCAGGCTTGGCCGAGCGCCGCGCGGACCTCGCGGCGAGCTTTCAGGCGGCGGTGGTCGGCCAGCTGACGGCGAAGCTGGAGCGGGCACTCGACGGAGGAGAGTGGCCGGCGGTCGCGCTTGGAGGCGGTGTCGCGGCGAACGGGCCTCTCCGCACGCGCGTCGGCGAGATCTGCGCGGAGCGTGGCCTCCCGCTGAAGCTCGTGCCGCGTGAGCTCTGCACGGACAACGCGGCGATGATCGGCGCGGCGGCAGAGACCCTGGAGCTGACGCCGCACCCTTCGTATCTCGCTTGGGACGCACGGGTGTCTGAATGAGCACCTTTAGGTGCGAAAGCAGCAGGTGTCGTTAGTGACTGTGAGGCAACTTGTCCTCTACGGCCGGCCCGAGTGCCACCTGTGCGACGAGGCTCGCGAGCTCCTCATAGAGCTCGTTGAGGAGGCGGGGGACATCGTCCTGATCGAGCGGAACATCGAGGACGACGACGAGCTCCAACGCCGATTCCTGGAGCGGATTCCCGTCGTCGAGCTGGACGGTCAGATCGTCGGAGAGCTCGTCCCAGACCCCGAGCGGCTGCGCTCAACCCTGCTAAACCACTCCACGCTATGAGCCTTCCGGGCCCAGAACATTCCATTGACGACAACGCCGGGACGGGAGGCGACTCCGAGCGGCTCTCGCTTGGCGTGGCGGCGCGCCTGTCGCGCTACCTCCAGGTCCTCATCCAGGCCCGCAAGATGGGCAAGGAGACGATTTCGTCGCAGGAGCTCGCGGAGTGGACGCACATCAACTCGACCCAGATCCGCCGGGACCTCTCCGGCTTCGGCAAGTTCGGGAAGCGCGGTGTCGGCTATCGCGTCGACTCCCTGATCTCGGAGATCCGCAAGATCATGCGGACGTCGGGCCAGCACCACATCGCGTTGTTCGGCGCGGGGCATCTCGGCCAGGCGATCGCCGGCTCGGACATCTTCGCCGACCATGGGTTCCAGATCGTTGCCGTCTTCGACAACGATTCCGAGGTGGTCGGCACGGAGATCCAGGGTGTTCCCGTCCTCGACCTCTCAGAGCTCGACCGCGTCGTCGGCGAGCGGGAAGTCGTCGTCGGCGTGCTTGCCGTGCCGAACGATGCGGCGCAGGACGTGGCGGATCGCCTTGTCGAGTCTGGCGTGCGGATCATCTTCAACTACTCCGAGCAGCTCCTACAGGTGCCTCCCGAGGTGACGGTTCACACATCCAGCCCGGCCGTTGACCTTCTCTACGCGCTCTACTTCTACCTGGCCTGACCGGGTAGGGGGCCTACGGATGAGCGAGGACTCTGGGCTCGACCTCGGCCGCGCAAAGGAAACCTTCGAGGACTCTCAGGACTTCACGGTCGGCCTCGAGGAGGAGTTCGCGATCCTGGATCCGGATTCGCTGGAACTCGCCCACGAGTTCCCCGCGATGATCGATGCGTGCAAGGAGGACGAGTTGCTCGCGGTGGCGGCGGCGGGCGAGCTGATCGACACCGAGATCGAGATCCGCTCGGGCCGGGGCCAGGACTTCGCCCACGCGGCCGAGATGCAGACCGAGCACCGTGAGCGCCTGTTCGCTCTCGCCGACGACATGGGCCTTGGGCTTGCGTCCTGGGGCACGCACCCATGGGCGAGCTACCTCGACCAGCAGATCATCGACACCGAGCACTACAACCGCCTGCGCGGCGAGCTTCAGTGGGTTGCGCTTCGCAACAACACCTGGTCGAACCACGTGCACGTGGGGGTCAAGGGCGCGGATCGCGCGATCGCCGTCTGCGACCACCTGCGCGAGTTGGTGCCGCCGCTTCTCGCGCTGTCGGCGAACTCGCCGTTCCTGGATGGGCATGACACGGGGCTTCGCTCGGTCCGCACGCAGATCTTCACGAGGACCTTTCCGCGTTGTGGAATCCATGAGCCGTTCGGCAATTGGGACACCTACGCCGCTTTCATCGAACGCCTTCACGCCACCGGCGCGATCGTCGAGTCGACGCAGCTCTGGTGGAGCGTTCGGCCTCATCATCGGTTCGGCACCGTCGAGTTCAGGATCTGCGATGCGCAGACGGGCGGCGACGAGTCGTTTGACCTCGCCGCCCTGATCGGCGCCTGCATCGCGCAGTCGGCTATCGACTACGACGAGGGCAAGCTGCCAGAGCCGCTCGCGGGCCGCGAGATCGAGGAGAACCTCTGGCGGGCGATCCGCTGGGGCCTGGAAGGCGAGATGATCGACTGGCGCGGCTCCGGCGAGATGGCGCCGACGCGCGAATTGGTGGAGCGCCTGGCCGAATGGAGCTCGCCCGCCGCGACGAAGATGAACGCCGCCGTCGAGCTGCCGGAGCGAAACGGGGCGCGGCGATCCCTCGACGCGCTGGAGGACGGCGCCGTCCTCGGCGACATCTACCGTGACGCCGTCCAAGAGACCCGCCGTACCTACGCGCCGAAGCTCGCGGCTGGCTAGGCTGGCGACGATGGAGGGAACGCCGCCACCACAGCCGCCGTCCGATCAGCCTTCCGAAGAGGAGCTTCGCGCCCATCTCGAGGAGCAGCTCCGCCAGGTGCGGGTCGAGGACCTCCTGGTCGAGAGCGCGGCTTCCATCGTCAACCTGACGGTTCGCCGGATCGCGAAGCCTGACGAGCAGGATCTCGAGCAGGCGCGGATCGGAATTGAGGCTGTCAGGGGACTGGTCGACCTCGTCGAGGGCGAGGTTGCGGGCCAAATTCGCTCCGCGCTCTCCGATCTTCAGCTTCTGTACGCGCGAGCAAGCAAGGGCGAGCCTCTCGACGGCCCGCCGCAGGAGTCGCCCGAAGCGCCTGCAGATCAACCTCAAGCCGCGCCCCCGAGCCAGCAGCCACCTCCAAAACTCTGGACTCCCGGTCGGGATTAGGTAAACTCGCCGCCGCTTTTCGGCCGTCCGCGTGCGGGCGGCTTTGTCACGAATACCCCCGAAAACCTCGTCCCCACACCAACCGGAGGATCCTTCCTTGACTGACTTTCTGACCGACTACGGCATCGTTCTCGCGCTCGTCTGCGCAGGTGCCGCCGTCGCCTATGGCCTGATCATCACGCAGCGCCTGCTTGCCCTCTCGCCTGGAAACGAGCGCATGCAGGAGATCTCCGGGGCCGTCCAGGAAGGGGCACAGGCCTATCTCAGTCGGCAGTACACGATCATCGCTGTCGTTGCGGTTCCGATCGTGCTCGTCCTGGTCGCGATCCAGAGCGTGACCGTCGCGATCGGATTCGTGATCGGCGGCGTCCTCTCCGGCGCGGCCGGGTTCATCGGGATGAACCTCTCGGTCCGGGCGAACGCCCGCGTTGCCGAGGCGGCGCGCGGCGGCGTTCCGCCCGCTCTCGACGTTGCCTTCAAGGGCGGCTCCGTAACAGGCATGCTCGTCGTGGGGCTTGCGCTCCTCGGCGTGGCGGGCTACTTCGGGATCCTGATCCTCACCGGCGAGGACGACAAGGAAGCCGTTGACGCCCTGATCGGGCTTGGCTTCGGTGGTTCGCTCATCTCAGTCTTCGCGCGTCTTGGCGGCGGCATCTTCACCAAGGCAGCAGACGTCGGCGCCGACCTCGTCGGAAAGGTCGAGGCGGGCATCCCCGAGGATGACCCGCGCAACCCCGCTGTGATCGCCGACAACGTCGGCGACAACGTCGGCGACTGCGCCGGCATGGCGGCCGACCTCTTCGAGACTTACGCGGTGACCTCGGTCGCCGTGATGCTCCTGGGCGTACTCACCTTCCCGGAGTTCTCCCGTGAGGTTGCGATCTTCCCGCTCGTGCTGGGCGGCATCGCAATCCTCGCGTCGATCGCTGGAGCGCTCATCGTCCGCACGAAGACGGACCGGGTCGAGGGCGCTCTTTACCGCGGCGTGATCCTGGCCGGGCTCATCTCGGCTGCGGCGTTCTACCCGATCACCGACTGGCTGATGGGCGACGCGCTCGCCGGCCAGGACTACGGCGTTACCGATCTCTGGATCTGCGCGCTGATCGGAATCGCCGTCACCGGGCTCCTGTTCGTGATCACCGACTACTACACGTCGACTCGCTTCCGACCCGTGCGGACCATCGCAAAGGCCTCGGAGACAGGGCACGCGACCAACATCATCCAGGGCCTCGCCCAGGGCTTCCAGGGCACCGCAGCCCCGGCCGTCGTCCTGGCGCTGGCGATTCTCGGCGCGAATGAGCTTGCCGGCATCTACGGCATCGCCATCGCCGTGGTCGCGCAGCTTTCGCTTACCGGCCTGATCGTCGCCCTCGACGCATTCGGCCCGATCACCGACAACGCGGGCGGCATCGCCGAGATGGCAGAGCTGCCCGAGGAAGTCCGCAACGTCACTGACCCGCTCGACGCGGTCGGCAATACGACGAAGGCGGTCACGAAGGGTTACGCGATCGGCTCGGCCGTGCTCGCGGCGCTCGTGCTGTTCAAGGCGTTCGAGATCGAGCTCGCGGAGGAGAACGGCGGGGAGTTCGTGCTCTTCTCGATCTCCGATCCGTCCGTCCTCATCGGGCTCTTGATCGGCGGCCTGATGGTTTACCTGTTCGCGGCGTTCTCGATCGAGGCCGTCGGCCGCGCCGGGGGCGAGGTCGTCGAGCAGGTGCGAAAGCAGTTCCGGGAGAAGCCCGGGATCATGGCGGGCACCGAGAAGCCCGACTACGCGGACACCGTCTCGATCGTCACCGCTGCCGCGCAGCGCGAGATGATCCTGCCGTCGCTGATCCCGATTGTCATCCCCGTCCTCGTGGGCGTCATCAGCGTCAAGGCACTGGGCGGGCTCCTGATCGGCGTGATCGTCGTCGGCCTCTTCATGGCTCTCGCCATGACCGTCGGTGGCGGTGCATGGGACAACGCCAAGAAGCTGATCGAGGACGGTGCCCATGGCGGCAAGGGCTCTGAGGCCCACGCCGCGTCGGTGACCGGCGACACGGTCGGCGATCCCTACAAGGACACGGCCGGCCCCGCGATCAACCCGATGATCAAGGTCGCGAATATCGTCGCCATCCTGATCATCCCGATCGTCTCGTTCTAGCGGGAACGAACATCTGAGCGAAAGCGGCCGCCTCCGGGCGGCCGCATTTCGTTCTGGTCAGTCGTAGAAGAAGTCCTGAGCGGCGTCGTCGGTGATATTCCGCTTTCCGTTGCCGTTCAGCTTGACCGTGAAGACGTCCTGCTGGCCGTTGTCGAAGTCGAAGAACGAGAGGCGCTTCCCGTTGGGTGAGTAGCTCGGCACGTACGGTGCGCCGGCATTGACCCCGACATCGTTCATCGGCCCGCCGGAGGCCTTGATCGTCTTCAGCTTGGAGCCGCTGCCCATGGCCTGGGTGAAGGCGATGCGCTTGCCGTCGGGTGACCAGGTGGGGCTGAACTCGGACTTCTGGGCGGTGTCGGTCCTCTGCTTTCGGCCTGAGCCGTCCTTCTTCATTACGTAGACGTCCACGGTGCTCACAGATGTCTCGCCACGCTCGAAGGCGATGCGCTTCCCGTCTGGGGACCATTCCGGGGCTCCGTCGTCTGTGGTGCCTTCGAGGAGGGGCTCGACCTCGCTGCCGTCGATCTTCGAACGCACGATGTCACCGGCGGAGCCGCTGAAGGACGTGTAGACGATCGACTTGCCATCCGGGCTGATGTCAGGCTCGGTCTCCTGGACGCCGGCGGTTGCGGTGATGTTGTCGATGTCAGTGCCGTCGGACCTGGCGACCCAGATGTCGCCGCCCTGCCTGAAGGCGATCTTCTTTCCGTTGTCGGAGATGGTGGGCGTGTCCTCGAACCCGGTGATCGCGATTGGCTCCTCGCCGGTCCCATCGTCTTTGCTCGTGTACGGGTTGCACACGCCCATCTCGCAGCTGATGTAGATGATCCGGCCGTTCTCGGCCCAGGTATCGGAGCCGCTGGCGGCGGCGGGAAGCATCGTCGCCGCTCCAAGTGTCACTGCGGTCATGGCGGTCAGCTTTTTCGCCGAGGCGTTCACTCTCGCTCCCGTGCTTGGTTGCACCCGGCACCATACGCCTCGTTTCCCGAATACGCTGCCCGCCGTGAGCGCCCGTCAGCCTGTCAACGTCTCCGACTTCGAGCGCCTGGCCGCCGAGAGGATCGAGGCTGGGGCGCTGGCCTATTTCGCCGGCGGCGCCGGCGACGAGCGGACGCTGAGGAGAAACGCCGAGGCTTACGCCGAGTGGGAGCTGGTCCCTCGCGTCTTGGTCGACGTCTCCGCGGTGGACGCGTCCGTCGAGTTGTTCGGCTCCAGTCTTTCGATGCCGCTTGCGCAGGCGCCGGTCGCCTTTCAGCGCCTGGTCCACCCGGACGGCGAGGAGGCGATGGCCCGTGCCGCCGCGGCGGCCGGGACCGCCATGTGCCTGTCGACGATCGCGACGGCTACGCCCGCTTCGGTCGCGGCCGCGGCCCCAGAGGCCTCGAAGTGGTTCCAGCTCTACGTCTTCAGCGACCGCGCCGTAACCGAAGCGCTCCTGGCGGAGGCGGTCGAATCGGGATACGAAGCGATCTTCCTGACCGTCGACGCGCCGTTTGCCGGCAGGCGGGAGCGCGACCTGCGCACGGGATTCGAGGTGGACGTGGACGCTCCGAGCGTCACCGCGGCGATCGGCTCGGACCGGCCAGTTTCCATCAGGGAAGTCTTCGGCCTGGTGGACGCCTCGCTCGACTGGGACGACCTTGCTTCGCTGGTCGCGGGCTGTGAGCTGCCGGTCATCGTCAAGGGCCTCATGCATCCGGCGGACGCCGAGCTCGCGATCGAGGCCGGCGCCGCCGGTGTCGTCGTCTCAAATCACGGCGGTCGCCAGCTCGACGGGGTGCCGGCGACGATCGACGCGCTGCCCGCGGTCGCGGAGGCTGTGGACGCGCGAGTTCCGGTGCTGGTCGATGGTGGAATCAGGCGAGGCACAGACGTACTCGTGGCTCTGGCGCTCGGCGCGGACGCAGTACTGGCGGGACGTCCCGCAGTGTGGGGACTGGCCGTCAACGGCGAGGATGGCGCGCGCGAAGTGCTGGAGATCCTGAAGGCCGAGATCAGACTTGCGCTGGCGTTGCTCGGGTGCCGGACGCCCGCCGACGTCACTCGCGCGCACGTTCAGCGCGCGCGTCATTCCTGAAGCCGGGAACCGGCGCCAGGAGCCGAAATCGCCGGTAGCCTCCGGCTCGATGTGGGGCAGGCGGAAAGGAAGGCGTGCGCAGGCGACCGTCGCCACGCTGACGGTCTCGGCGACCTGGCTCTTGACGGCGTCCGCGAGCGCCCAGGTGCTCGTGCCGGGCGTGGATCCGGGCCCCATTCCCGACCCCCTGGGCGCGGGGCTTCCGCAGTTCGAGGGAAACGCGGTCGAGGCTGACCCGTTCTCTTTCCCACTGACGCCGCAGCACCCCCACATGGCGCCGAACGGGCACTCGAACATTCACGTCGATCCGTACCAGACGGATACGAACACCATCCGCGGACCGCTGGGGCCGACGACGACGGACTCGATCTTCTTCCTCCACGAGTGCGCTTCGATCACGTTCGACTCGCAGGGCCGGTTGGTGACGATCTGCGTGGGGGTCGAGCGGCCGATCCTGGCGCTGTTGGACCCTGACACCCTCACCCCGCTCGCCACGTACGACCTGCCGCTGCGGATTCCCGGGGCGGGCAGCAACCCGTTCACCGACTTCTCGGGCGGGGGCTACTTCTACCTCGACGACGAGGACCGGGCGATCATGCCGACGACCGACCGGCACATCTACGTGATCGCGCAGACGGACGAGCCGGGCTTCGAGCGGTTTGAGGACTACGACCTGAACGGTCCGGTCACGTCAGACGACAAGGTGATTTCGGCGCTGCCGGACTGGCGCGGGCGCATCTGGTTCGCAACGGTCGAAGGGGTTGTCGGGTGGGTCAATCCGCGGTCGGGGGCGGTCCATTCGAAGGATCTGGGCGAGCCCATCGGCAACTCGTTTGCGGTGGACGAGAAGGGCTCCGTCTACATGGTCACCGACGCGGCCCTCTATCGCCTTCGCGCCCGAAGGGGCAAGGTGCGCGAGCAGTGGCGGGAGGAGTATCCGAACACCGGACTGGTGAAGCCGGGCCAGACGCAGGCCGGCTCGGGGACGACGCCGACCCTGCTTGCGGGCGGAAAGCTCGTTGCGATCACGGACAACGCCGATCCCATCAACGTGCTTGCGTTCCAGCGCAAGGCGAGGCCGAATGGCAAGCGGCTGGTGTGCAAGGAGCCGGTGTTCTCAGAAGGGGCGTCGGCGACGGACCAGAGCCTGATCGGCGCCGGGCGGACGCTCATCGCCGAGAACAATCACGGCTACTCGATTCCCAACACGCAGTTCGGGGGCACGAGCGAGCCGGGCCTCCAGGCAGTCCGGGTAGACCGCGGGCTCAACGGATGCCGCACCGTCTGGCACTCTGACGAGATCGCGCCGTCGGTCGTCCCGAAGGCATCCTCCAAGACGGGTCTCGTCTACACGTATACGAAGCCGGAAGGCACCGTGACCGACGACCCGTGGTACCTCACCGCGCTCGACTTCGATACCGGCAAGACGCGGTGGAAGCGGCTCGCCGGCGAAGGGCTCGGCTTCAACAACAACTACGCGCCGATCACCCTCGGCCCCGGTGGGCGGATCTACCTGGGCGTGCTCGGCGGGATGGTGGCGTTCTTCCCGGAGTAGGTGCCCGATTCTGACGGCACGGCCGAGGTTAGGCGTGTGTTAGGCGTGCTGAGCGGCGTCGACGGAATTCCTACTGACTGGTATCGTCGCCCAGTCAGCTTGAGGGGTCCAAGTCAGAGGAGGAGCGGTTGAGGTCTAGAGTGCGGGTGCTCGGTGCCGGTGTCGTCGTTGCGTTCTCGATCGCCGTGCCGGTGGCGAATGCAGGGGAGCCGGTGGACTATGCGTCCACTGCGCAGAACATCATTCCGTCGGGGCAGTACGGATCGATCTCACCGCCCCCGGCTGCCGACGACCAGGCCGTCATGTACGACGGGCTCACGCCGCTTTTCGACAACGTGACAACGGGTGACCTGACCACTTACTTCAAGTCCGAGGCCTTCCCAGGACTCGGCACCGACGGCCCCGGAACGGTCGAGACGATCCCGGGAGCGCCTGCGGGCCTCACCGTGACCCGCGACGCCTACAACGTGCCTCATATCGAGGCCGACACCGAGGAAAAAGGAATCTGGGCAGCGGGATACCTCACGCTGGAGGATCGCAACGTCCTGCTCGGCATCGCCCGTTACAACGGCCGCGTCGCCGCTCTCGACATCCCCGGCCTCAGCGCGGTCGGCCTCACGGCGCAACGCAAGGTCTTCCGGCCCTACCCGGCGACCGATGAGATCCTGAACAAGCAGGCGAAGGTCTTGAAGAACCAGGGTCCCGAGGGCAAGGCCGTGCTGGCGGACATCGACACCTTCATCGAAGGCATGAACTCCTACCTCGACAGCCACGGGAACGAGCAGGCGTACTACACCCGAGCCGACATCTTCGCGCTCAACGCGTTCAAGAGCCAGTTCCTCGGCCGTGGCGGCGGCGACGAGGCTCGCCGCTCCCAGTTCCTGGGCGGCCTGCAGGAACGACTCGGGACCGAAGAGGGCATGAGCGTCTTCAACGACCTGCGCCAGTTCAAGAACCCGGAATCGCCGACGACGATCGACGGCGAGTTCAACTACGGCAACATCCCCGACAAGGCCAAGGGCAGCGTCGTCCTCGAGCCGGGATCCTTCGAGCAGACCTCTGCCGCGCCGCGCGGGCTCACGGCGCGCACCCAGTATCCAAAGCAGCAGGCTTCCAACACGCTGATGATCACCGGCGACAAGTCCGAGACGGGCGATCCGCTGATGGTCGGAGGCCCGCAGATCGGATACTTCTATCCGGGGTTCACCTATGAGATGAGCATGGACGCGGGCGACCTCGAGTGGCGTGGAGCCACCTCGGCGCCGTTCCCCGGCTACATGCTGATCGGCCGCGGAGAAGACTTCGCGACCACGCTCACCTCCGCATCGGCGGACGTGATCGACCAGTTCGCGGAGAAGCTCTGCGACGGCAGCGACACGAAGTACAAGTACAAGGGCAAGTGCAAGAAGATGAAGACCGTCGAGGCGGGAACCATCGACGACGTGCCCATCTCGTACACGACTACGGTCCATGGACCGGTCGTGGGATACGCCGACGTCAAGGGCAAGCGGGTTGCGATCGCGTCGCAGCGCGCCGGCTACGGCAAGGACTCCCTCGACCTCCTGTTCAATCGCCGGATCTCGAACGGCTCGGTTGAGAACTACGAGGACTTCTTCGACGCTGCGGCCCTGACGCCGCAGACCTTCAACTCGTTCTACATCGACACGGACCACGTCGCCGAGTACACGGCCGGCCTGCTTCCGAAGCGAAACAAGGACGTCGACCCGGGTCTGCCGACCAAGGGCAACGGCGAGTACGAGTGGAAGGGCTTCCTCGAGGACGAGAAGCACCCGCAGGGGATTGATCCCGCCGACGGGACCATGACCAACTGGAACGAGACCGTCGCGCACGGCTTCGCTGCCGCCGACGACAACTTCGGACGCAACGGCTCCGTGATGCGGGTAGACCTGCTCGACGAGAACCTCGACCGTCTCGCCGGCCCGGACGACAAGTGGAACCTGGCCGAGGTGACCTCGGCGATGAACGCCGCTGCCACCCAGGACGTCAGGGCCATCCGCACGGTCCCGCTCATGAACGACCTGCTCGACGGCACGACCGCGCCGAGTGCGCTGGCACAACAGAGCCTGGACCTCATGGAAGCGTGGAGAGTCGATGGCGGCAGCCGCCTCGACCTCGACGCGGACGGGGACATCGACGACCCGGGAGCAGCGATCATGGATCGCGCGTGGCCGAAGATCGCCGACGCCTTCATGGAGCCAAAGCTCGGGCCGCAGCTCAACGAGCTCGCGAGCCTGTTCTCGCGCTTCGATCTGCCGCCCGGCGGCCAGTACTCCGGATGGCACCAGTACTTCGACCGCGACGTTCGGAAGCTTCTCGGCCAGCCGATTGAGCAGCCGTTCGAGAACGACTACTGCGGTGGCGGCGACCTGAGCGATTGCCAGGACGCCGTGTGGGCCGCGATCGACGCAGCCGCGAACGAGCTCGAGGACGAGCAGGGGGCCGACCCCACCGCGTGGCGCTCGGATGCCGTACGCGAGCGGATCACATTCACGGGCATCAACCTGAAGACGATGGCCTACACGAACCGCCCGAGCGGCATCCAGCAGGTCATCTCGTTCGACGGCCACAGGCCGTAGCGCACAACTGACGAGGCAGAGCCGGCGATAGGGTCCCAGCGTGGACCTTTTCGCCGGCATCTGCGTTCGCGACTACGAGGCCGCCAGGGAGTGGTACGAGCGCTTCTTCGGCAGGGAGCCGACGTTCGTCGCCCACGAGACTGAGTGCGTCTGGGATCTGGCCGACCATCGCTCGATCTTCATCCTCGAGGACTCGGAGCGGGCGGGGAACGCCACCCACACGGTCTTCGTTGACGATCTGGACGCGATCACGGACGAGATCGAATCTCGGGGGATCAAGGCGGCAACCGTGAGACGTACAAGAACGGGGTTCGGAAAGTGACTTTCCGCGATCCGGATGGGAACGAGATCGGGTTCGGAGGCGCGCCGCCCGAAAGCTGATCGCGGTTAGGCCAGGAGGGCCCGCGCGAGCGAATCGGTCCACCAGCGCTGGATCCGGTCAGGGTCCCAGCCATGCTCCTCGGTCAGGATGCGGTAAGTCTCGATGCTGCACGCGGCGGCGAAGCCGGCGGCCGCAGTGTCCGTATCGATTCCCTTCCGTAGCGTTCCCGGCGGCCAGCTCTCGAAGACCCGTCTCCTCACGTTGTCGCCGCGGGCGCGGCCGTCCTCGTATGCAGCTTGCAGGTCCGGGTCTGACCTCCGCGCATCGGCAATGAGCCCGATGACGTCGCCGCTCCGTTCGAAGAGGCGCCGGTCAAAAGCCACGAGCGCTGCCAGCTGTGCCCCAGGGTCGCCTTCGGCCCCCTTGAGCTCCGCGGCGGCTTGCTGTGCGTCTGCTGACACGTCGACGGAGTCGATGAGCGCCTGGGCGAGCCCGGCCTTGCTGCCGTACGTCGCGTATACCGTCGGCTCGGCCACACCCGCGCGCTCGGCGACGTCGCGAACCCGCGTGCCCGCCCAGCCGTTTTCGACAAAGAGATCCCGCGCCGCGCCCGCGATCCGCTCCCGCGTCTCACGCGCCTGCTCTCGCCGCCTGGGGGAGTCGTAAGCGCGGGTGGACGGCCGGTCTTTTGCCTTCTGACTCATCTGTATTCGATATGCTACGCTATATTCGTTGAGTTAAACTATATCGAATAAGGAGCTCATGAACTCGCAAGAACAGGCAAACACAGATCTATGCATTCGCGTCAACCAGGAGCTCTTCGGCGATGCTCGCCTCGAGCTGGCCGAAGAACTGATCTCGCAGGATTTCGTCGATCACGAAGCACCTGAGGGCATCCCTGCCGGCCCCGAAGCGGCGCGCAGCACTGTGAAATGGCTGCACGGCGCATTCGACGACATGAGCTACGAGGTAGAGGACGCGTTTGGTTCCGATGATCGGGTTGCCCTTCGGGTGACCCTTCACGCGACGCATGCCCGCGAATTCATGGGCAGGCCTGCTACTGGCCGTAGGTTCAAGATGGGACAGACGCACATCTTCCGCATCGAGGACGGCAAGGTCGCCGAGCACTGGGCAAACCGCGACGATGCCGGCCTGATGCGCCAGCTGAGCGCCGCGTAAGGCGAGGCGAGGCCTGCGGCTCTAGTCCTCTTGAGGGTCCCGCTCGATTAACTCGATGCGGTAGTCGTCCGGGTCGCGGACGAAGCAGAGGCGGGAGCCGCCCTCGCGCACCTGATAGGGCGGCTTCTCGGGCTCGATGCCGATCTCGGCGAGCTTTCCGAGCGTTCCGTCGAGGTCTGAGGCCGTGATCGCGATGTGGCCGTAGCCGGTGCCGATGTCGTACGACTCCACGCCCGGGTTGTAGGTGAGCTCGAGGCGGGCGCCGTCATCTGGGAGTCCCATGAAGATGTTGGTGGCGCCGTCGGGCAGATCCATGCGGCGGAGCTCTTCGAAGCCCAGCTTCTCGTAGAAATCGACGGACTTGTCGATGTCGGTGATTCGGTAACAGGTGTGGATCAGTTCAGAGCTCATATCTCCGACGTTACCCGCCCGTGGGCAGTCGTAGACTCGGAAGCGTGAGGGGCATCATTGGCTGAGCGCATGCCGCGGGAGGCGGCGCTGCGAAGAGTTCACGGAACGGGGGCACTGTTCTCGGCGGCGTACGGAAACGTCGGCTCGTCGATCTATTACGCGCTTGGCCTGGTCGCTCTCTATGCGCTCGGCCTGACTCCGGTCACTTTCATGATCGCGGGCCTCCTGTTTGCGTTCACGGCTGCCAGCTATGTGGAGGCGACCGTCTTGTATCCCGAGGCGGGGGGTTCGTCCAGCTTCGCCCGCCACGCGTTCAACGAGATGGCGAGCTTCCTGGCGGCGTGGGCTCAGATGCTGACCTACATCGTCACGGTCGCGATCTCTGCGTTCTTCGTGCCGCACTACCTCGCCGTGTTCTGGGAGCCGCTTGGCAGCGGTCCCGGCGACGTGATCTTCGGCGTAGGGCTGATCGTGGCGCTCGCCCTCCTCAACATCAAGGGCACGGAGGAGTCGGCGCGGCTCAACCTGGTGCTGGCGATCGCGGATCTCCTGACGCAGATCGTCCTGGTGGGTATCGGGCTGATCCTCGTCTTCGACGGCGACCTGCTGCTGAATCAGATCGACCTGGGCGTGGCGCCGACGTTCGGCGACTTCGCGCTGGGAATCGCCGTAGGGATGGTCGCCTACACCGGCATCGAGACGATCTCGAACATGGCGGAGGAGGCGAAGGACGCACACCGCACGATTCCGCGCGCGACCGGTTACGTGGTTGCCGCGGTCGTCGGTCTGTATGCCCTTTTGCCGGCGATCGCGCTCTCGGCGATGCCCGTGACGCAGGATGCGAGCGGGGAGTTCACGACGGCGCTGGGCACCGAGTTCGCGGACGATCCAGTGCTGGGGATCGTCCAGAACCTCGGGCTTGGGGCGGGCTTGACCGAGGGGCTTGAGATCTACGTCGGGATCCTGGCCGCAGTGATCCTGCTGATCGCGACAAACGCGGCGCTCATCGGCCTCTCACGGCTGACCTTCTCTATGGGCCAGTACCGACAGTTGCCCGAGGCGTTGCGGCAGGTGCACCCGAAGTTCAAGACGCCCTATGTGGCGCTGATCGTGTTCTCGGGCGTCGCGATCCTGGTCATGGCGCCGGGTCAGACGACCTTCTTGGGGACGATCTACGCCTTCGGCGCGACGCTTTCGTTCACCGTGGCGCACGTCTCGCTCATCCGGTTACGCAAGCTGCGCCCTGTCGAAGGGCGCCCCCTGGCGAGCGATGGCTCGCGGCTTTGGCTCTCGCCGGGCAACGTGAGGATTCGCGGGGTCGAGGTGCCCGTCCTGTCTGTAGTGGGCGGCATCGGGACTTTCGCCGCATTCGTCGTCGCCTGCGCACTCGACCTGGTGGTGCTCGCCACGGGCGGCGGGTGGATGATCGTGGGGACGATTGGTTACGTCGCCTATCGGCGAAATCAGGGATTGCCGCTTACGAAGACGGTGAAGGTCGCTCACCTGGCTCCGCTCGGCGTGGAGGAGCCCGAGTATCAGAGCGTCGTGGTCGCATTCGACGAGGATCCCTTCAACGAAGAGACCGTGGCGATGGCGAAGACTCTCGCGGCAAACCGCAGGAGAGCGATTCATGTCGTATCTCTGCTCACGGTCCCGACGCATTTGCCGCTCGACGCTGAGCTTGACGGCGAGGAGGGCGCCGCGCAGGGGAAGATCGAGCGGGCGAAGCTGATTTGCGGGCAACGGGTCACGGGTTCGGTGATCCGGGTTCGGCCGGGGCAGGGAGCCGCTGCGATCGTGAAGTCGGCGAAAGCACTGGGGGCCGCCGCGATCGTGATGCAGCTTCGCTATCGAGATGGCGTGCCGGTCTACTCAAAGACTCTTCAGGCAGTGATGGCCAAGCGCCCATGCCGTGTCCTTGTCACCGCAAATCCAGAGGCGGCCCGCGCGAGGATCATCTCCTCGCCGCCCGTCTAGATTGGCGCTAGTGCCTGCTCCACGCCCAGACGACGTCTACCGCGGGGCAACGCGTGTGATGGCGGCGGTGATCCTGCTGTTCGGCGTATTGATCGTGGTGCTCACGCTCGCGCGGGGTGGCGGGATCGGGGCCATGGGCCTGTGGATCGGCTTGGTGTTCAGCGGGCTTGGTGCGGGGCGCCTCTACCTCTCATATCGAACGTGAGCGAGCTTCAGGGGGAGGAGAGGGACGCGCCGCGCGGCTCTGGCGGGGCGATGATCTTCGCGGTTGCCTACTCGGCGGTTGGCTTCTCGCTCTACTTCTCGCTAGGCGTCGTCGCGGACTACGGCCTCGGCCTGACGCCGCTCCTGTTCCTGGGAGCCGGTTTCATGTTCATCCTTGCGACCCTCACCTACGCGGAGGGCGGCTCGATGTTCGTCGAGCGCGGCGGTTCGTCGAACATGGCCCGCTACGCGTTCAACGAGCTGGTGAGCTTCATCGCGGGCTGGGCGCTACTGATCGACTTCATCGTCGTTGTCGCTCTGGCGGCGGTCTCTGCGCCTCACTATCTGTCGCCGATCTGGGACGGATTCGGCCACGGGACCGGGGAGGTGCTGACGGCGGTGGCCATCGTGGTCGGCGCGGCGCTCGTGAACGTCCTGGGCTGGTGGGGATTCCGGCGGCAGAAGCTGCTCGTGGCGCTAGCGGTCGGCGACATCATCGTTCAGGTGCTCCTGATCGTTGTCGGATTGGCGGTCGCGCTAGATCCTGCTGCGCTGACGGAGAATCTGGACTTCGGATCGAGCCCGTCGTGGTCTGACGCGATCTATGCGTTCGTCATCGCGACGGTGGCGTTCGCGGGAATCGAGGCGGCGTCCGACCTCGCGCCTGACCTGGACTGGAACGTTCCCGACCTGCGCCGGGCGGTCACTTCGGGGGCGGCGTTGCTTCCCATCGTCTACGCGGGAGTCGCCGCGGTCGCGCTGATGGCGGTTCCTGTGATGGCGACGCCCAACGGGCCGGAGTCGGCACTCGGCGGAGAGTTCGTCGAGGAGCCCATTCTCGGGGTGGCCAAGAGCTTCGATCCCGCGTGGGTCTCGGACATGATGCAGGTCGTAGTGGTCCTGGTCGCCCCTGTCGTGCTGGTCTGGGCTGCCTCGACGGCGATGCTGGGCCTGTCTCGCCACGTGTACGTGCTGGCGACGAACCGGCAGATCCCGAGCTGGCTCGGAAAGCTGTCGAGGCGGCGTACGCCGTACGTGGCGATCGCGGGCGCGACTGTGATCGCGATCGGGCTCGTGATTCCCGGCGACATTGAGATCCTCGCGGGGATCTACGCGTTCGGGGCCACGCTGGCGATCGCTATCGCGCATGCCTCGATCGTGAAACTGCGTGCGAAGCGCCCGGATGTTGCTCGCCCGTTCCAGGTGCCATGGGATGTCAAGATCCGGGGCCACGAGGTGCCTGTTCCCGCGCTCGCCGGCTTCGTGATCACGGGTTTGGCCTGGGTGAGCGTGATCGTCTACCACGACGAGGCGCGCTGGGTGGGCGGCGGGTGGATGGCATTCGGGCTCGTCGGCTATGTCATCTACCGCAAGGGCTTCGAAGGCACGAGCCTCCTGAAAAGGGTCGAGGTGCCGGCCGAAGCACTCGAAAAGCAGGCCGTCTCTGCCGAGTATCAGGACATTCTGGTGCCGATCTTCGGGTCGCCGCTGGATGACGACATCGTGGGCACCGCGGGGCGCCTTGCCGCGGCGACGGAGAGCCAGACCCGGCTCCAGTCGCGGCTGCGGATCGTCTTCGTGGTGGACCTCCCACTCACCGTCCCGCTGACCGCGCCGCCTCCGAAGGACAAGATGGAGCTTGCGAACAGGTCGCTCGAGCGCGCGCGGCTGGTCGCGGAGGAGTACGACACCGTGGACGTGCAGGAGACTGTCGTGCGCGCCCGTAGCCTCGGCGCGGGCATTGTTCAGGCCGCACGGGAGATGGGAGCCGAGATGATCGTGATGGGCGCCGAGCCTCCGACGAAGATCAAGGGCGGGGCCGTTCTCGGTGGCATCAAGGGGCGTCGTCCGAACGAGATTGGGCCGGTGACCGAGTACGTGCTCTCGAAGGCGCCTTGCCGCGTTCTCGTAACGGCGCCGCTTGGCGAGGGACGCGGCTTCTCGCGCCGGACGCGGTCGGCGGCGGACACTGAATAAGGTTCGCTCTAGATGTTCATCGTCATCGTTGGATGTGGCCGGGTCGGCTCTTCGCTTGCGCGAACGATGCTCGCTGACGGGCACGACGTTTCGTGTCTGGACGAGGACTCCGAAGCGCACGCGCGCCTGGAGATAGGGCTCGACAAGGCCTGGGAGGACATGGGCGGCCAGTTCACCGTAGGCGCCGCCCTCGAGGTGGAGGCGCTGACCGCGGCTGGTGTGGAGAAGGCCGACGTGTTCGTCGCCTCAACCGATGGCGACAACACGAACATCGTGATCTCGCAGATCGCGAAGCGGCGCTTCAACGTTCCCACTGTGATCGCCCGGATCCTCGACCCGCTGCGGGCGGAGTGGTACGAGCGCCAGGGCGTTCACACGATCTGCCCGACCAAGATCGCGATCGAGATGCTCGAGTCGGAAGTGCGCGAGGCGGCCAAGCGCGCCGCCGGCACGGCGCCGAAGACTGGCTCGGCTGACCACGAGGACGACGAGATTTAGATGGGCGACGCAAAGAACATGTACGTGATCGTTGTCGGCGCCGGCAAGGTCGGTTGGAACATTGCCCGCGAGCTGCTCGAAAAAGACCACGAGGTGACGCTGATCGAGAACGATCGCGAGCGCTACCAGACCGTTGAGCAGGAACTCGAGCACAACATCCAGTTCGGCGATGCGTCCGAGCTGTGGGTGCTGGAGCGAGCGGGGGTGCAGCGCGCCGACATGGTGATCGCCGTGACCGGCGACGACGAGGACAACATGCTCATCTGCCAGGTGTCGAAGGAGAAGTACCTCGTCGACCGCATCATCGCGCGGGTGAACAACCCGCGGAACCTGGAGCACTTCGAGCTTCTTGGCGTGCGCCCCGTGGTGTCGGCGACGGATCTGATCATTCGCCTGATCGAGCATGACATCCCCGAATACGGCCTCGTGCATCTGCTCGATCTGCCTGAGCAGCACCTGGAGATCATCGAGATGCTGCTGCCGGAGGGCTCGCCGGCGACCGGCCAGCGCGTCGGCGACCTGACCTTGCCCGACGGAACGCTTCTGATCTCGGTCCTCCGCGGATCGGAGGGGCTGATACCGAACGCGGACACCGTGCTGGAGCCGGGAGACGAGATCCTGGCGGTTCTCGACCCCAAGATCGAGGACGACGTGACGGCTTACTTCGCCGCGCCCGCATCCAAGCCTGGCGAATGAGGGAAGTCGACTTCCTGCTCGTCGGGGGAGGAATGGCCGGGGCTTACTGCGCGTCTGAGCTGAGGCGCCGTGGAGCGGACGGCTCGGTGCTCCTGGTCGGACGGGAGCAGGATCCGCCGTACGAGCGCCCGCCGCTCTCCAAGGAGTACCTGCGCGGGGAAGCGAAGCGATCCGATGCTGTCGTCCACGGCTCGGAGTGGTACGAGGAGAACGACGTGGAGCTTCTGACCGGCAAGAGCGTGATGTCGCTCGACGTGGGAGAGCGCGTGGTGAAGATCCAGGGTGGGGAGGAGGTGCGCTTCTCAAAGGCGCTCCTCGGCACCGGCGCCATGGTGAACATCCTGCGCGTGGACGGCGCCGAGCTGGACGGGATCCACTACCTGCGCGCGTTCGGCAACTCCGACGCGATCCGCGAGGAGGCGGAGGCGGGGAAGCGTGCGGTGCTCATCGGCGGCAGCTACATCGGCTGCGAGGTGGCGGCGTCGCTCACCGAGATGGGTGTGAAATGCACGATCGTGATGCTCGAGGACGTTGCGCTTTCGACCGGCTTCGGCGAGGAGGCGGGGCGGTTCTTTCAAGGTGTGCTCGAGTCCAAGGGCGTCGAATTCGTGGGCGGCGCGTCACTCGGACTGTTCGAAGGCGACGGGCGCGTGCAGAAGGTGGTGACCGAGGACGGGCGCGAGCTCGAGTGCGATTTCTGCGTGGTGGGCGCCGGGGTGCGCCCGGACGTGATGCTCGCGCAGCGCGCTGGGCTCGAGGTCGACAATGGAATCGTCTGCGATTCGCGCTTGCAGACGTCGGCCGATGGAATCTTCGCGGCGGGGGACTGTTGCTCGTACGACAGCGTCGTGCACGGGCGGCGGCTTCGGGTCGAGCACTGGGACGTCGCGCTTCAGCAGGGGAGGCATGCTGCGAAGGCGATGCTCGGGAGCGAGGATCCCTTCAGCGCGATTCCCTACTTCTTCAGCGACCTGTCCGACTGGACGGGACTCGAGTACGTCGGCCCGGCCAGGGACTGGGACGAGGTGGTGGTCCGGGGCTCGATGGACGACGGCGAGTTCTCGGCCTGGTACCTGAAGGACGGCGCGGTTGCAGGCTCGCTCGCCGTCGGGCGTTCCGAGGACCTGGTGCACGCCCGAGAGCTGATCGAAAGTGGCGCGAGCGTCGAGGCGCAAAAGGGCGAGCTCGCCGACGTGGATTCAGAGCTCGAGGGCGTCGGGGCCCAATAGCCCTGCCGCTATCGTTGCGCTCGCCCATTCCGGGGTGGAGTAATTGGCAACTCGCCAGTTTCTGGTACTGGAATTCAAGGTTCGAGTCCTTGCCCCGGAGCTGATCTGGCACGGTTTTCCGTCCGGCAAGCCTACGAACATATGTTCGTATGGCAGGCCGACGGAAACGCCGATCACCGAGTGAGACGAGGCGCCTCGTGGCGGAGCTGCGGGATCAAGGTCTGTCGTATACGCAGATCGCGGCAAAGATCGGGGTCTGCAAAAGCTCGGTCGCCTATCACGCCCGGCTGCTTGGAATTCCAGCGAACGACACCTTCGCCAGACGATACGACTGGACCGAGATCCAAGCCGCCTACGACTCCGGGCTCTCGATGCGGGAGTGCCAGAAGAAGTTCGGCTTTCACGGAAGTACCTGGTCACAAGCCGTGGATAGAGGAGACATCGTGCCTAGGCCGCGTGCGCGAGACCTCGAAATCATTTTCTGTACGCACAGCTCGCCCCATGGGCGTGGTGGTCGCAAGAAGCGCCTGATTGACGAGGGCATCAAGGAAGACCGCTGCGAGCAGTGCGGGATTACCCACTGGCGAGGTCGAAAGCTCAGCATCCAGCTCCATCACAAGAATGGGGACGGCACCGACAACCGCATCCAGAACCTCGAGATGTTGTGTCCCAACTGCCACACACAAACCGATACATACGGTGGGCGGAACGGGCATCGTCGCCGCATGGACCTTCGAAGACTGGATTAGGCCGCCATTTTGCGTTCCGGCGTCTGCGCAGGAGAATGGGGGTATACGGTGAACTGACGTTTTACGGTGGATTGGTAGATGGCTGAGATGGACATCTATATGCGCCGGCGCCTCGTGGCGCTGGGTGGCCTTGTGGCCTTCTTCATCATCTTCGTGCTGCTGGTCAAGAGCTGCGGGGGTGACGATCCCGCCACGTCGTCGACCACTACCGGCGAAGAAACGGGCGCCACGGGCGAGACCGGAGCCGCGCTTACCCCCGAAGCCTTCATCGAGCAGGGCGACGCGATCTGCGGCCCCGCCAACACCGCCGTGAGCGAGATCGATCCCGAGGATGCGGCCGCTGCTCAGCAGGAGTACGACATCACTCGCGGCGAGCTCAAGCAGCTGAACTCACTGCAGCTCGCCGAGCCGGATTCGAATATCGAGAAGTTCCTTGCGGATCTGAGCGCCGTCGTCGATGCTCTGGGCGCCAAGGCGCAGGGCGAGAAGAACGCGGACGTTGCCGCCGAGGATGCCGCCCAACTCGAGATCGACGCAGCCGAAGTCGAGGCGCGCGCTTCGGGTAAACGGGCCGGCTTCACCGAGTGCGGCGCGTTCCTCGATGCAGGCGAGGCTCCCTCAGGAGGCGGTGGCGGCGGAAACACCGAAGCGCCTGCTGACACCGGAACGGTCGCACCCGCGGACACCGGCGGCGTAACCACGCCGCCGTCCGACACCGGAACAGCTCCCACCGTCCCGCCCGACGACGGTGGAGTCACCACGCCGCCCGACACCGGCGGCGGCGGGATCAGCCCTTAAGCGGCCAGGTCCGCCCAGGCTCCATAAAGGCGCGCGTACGCGCCGTTCGCCGCGATCAGCTCTTCGTGCGTTCCCGCCTCGACAATCGCGCCATGCTCGAGCACGACGATCTTCCCGGCCCGCCGGATGGTCGACAGGCGGTGAGCGATCACGATCGCCGAGCGCCCGTGCAGGAGCCGCTCGAGGGCTTGCTCGATCACCCGCTCGGTCCGTACGTCCACGTTCGAGGTCGCCTCGTCGAGGATCAGGATTCGCGGCTCGGCGAGAAGCGCCCGCGCGAATGAGATGAGCTGGCGCTGTCCTGCCGAGAGCTGGACGCCGCGCTCGCCGATCTCCGTGTCCAGCCCGCCCGGGAGCCTCGCCACGAATGGCTCGGCGCCCACGGCACGTACCGCGTCCTCGATGTCTGAGTCCGGTGCATCGGGGCGCCCGAAGGCAACGTTCTCCCGCACCGTGCCCGAGAACAGATAGCCCTCCTGCGGGACGATGCCCAACCGGCTGCGAAGTGCCGAGGAGTCAAGGTCGCGCAGGTCATAGCCATCCACCAGCACCTGGCCCTTCTGCGGATCGTAGAAACGGGCCACGAGCTTCGCGAACGTCGACTTCCCGGCACCCGTCTCGCCGACGAGCGCAACCGTCTGGCCGGCGGGAATGTGCAGATCGATCCCGCGCATCGCCCACTCATCGCCCTCGCCGACGTCGCGCGCGTCGCCCCCACCGGCATATGAGAACCACACGTCGCGGAGCTCGATCTCCCCGCGGATCTCGCCGGGGTCGGTCGCGTCGGGCTTGTCCACCATGTCCGGGCGCGTATCCAGCAGGTCGAAGATCTTGTCGAGAGCCGCCATTCCCTGCTGGTAGGTCGTGTACAGCTGCGAGATCTGCTGGATCGGGTCGAAGAACTGGTTGAGGTAGCCGATGAAGGCGACGACCACGCCCGTCTCGATATTCCCCTCGATCACCTGATAGCCGCCGTAGAGGATGATCGCGGCGGTCCCGACCGCCGAGAGGAGCTCGACCGCCGGGAAGTAGGACGCGTTGAGATAGACGGTCCGCATGTTCGCGTCGCGGTTCTCGGCGTTCAGCTCGGACATGCGGCCAATATGCCGCTTCTCCTGCCCGAAGCTCCGCACCACCCGGACCCCGGACAGGGATTCCTGGAGGTACGCCGTGATGTTCGCGATCTTCTCGCGCGTGAGCCGGTACGCGTCCGCGGAGATGATCCGGAAGATGACGCTCGCGATGAAGAGGAGCGGGAAGGTGAGGAATACGACCAGAGCCAGCCCCACGTCGAGGAGCAGCAGGATCACCACCACGCCAACGAGCGTGAGCGTTGCCTGGAAGAGCGTCACGATCCCGTCGGTGACGAGCGAGTCGAGCGCCTGAACGTCGTTGGTGAGGCGGGAGATCAGGACGCCTGCCTTGCGCCGGGTGAAGAACCCGATCGACATCGCCTGAAGGTGCTGGTAGATCCGCGTCCGCAGATCCTGAAGCGCGCGTTGCCCGACCCAGCCGACGAGGTACGTCTGCGCATAGCCGGCGCCCCACGAGAGCGTCGCCGAGACAAGGAAGACCACGACGATCACCGTCAAAGCCTGTTCGTCGCCCGCGGTGATCCCGTCGTCGATCGCCAGGCCCGCCAGATACGGGGGCGCCAAGCCCGCCGCGGTCGCCACGATCAGGGCGCCGAACATCAGCAACACCTGCTTGCGATAGGGCCGCAGCAGGCCGAGCATCCATCGCACCTTCCGGCCGCGCTGGTCCTCGCCGCGGATCACACGCCACAGATCGCGGAACATCGCAACCGTGCCAGCGATGCGCCCGTCCTCGGTCGGCGGCGCCTCGACAGGCCGCTCCGGCGCTCCGTTTCGCGAATCGCTCACAGCCGTGCCACCTCCTCGCGCTCTTCCAGGTCGCGCTGAAGAAACACCTGGTCCTCGCAGCCATGCTCGGCGATCTCGCGGTAGAGGTCGCACCGCTCGAGAAGCTCCTCGTGCGTGCCGCGGTCGACGACCCTGCCCGCGTCCATCACGACGATCTCGTCCGCCAGGGAGATGGTCGACAGGCGGTGCGCCACCACGAAAGTGGTCCGGCCTCGCATCACCTCTTGAAGCCCGCGCTTGATCTCGGCCTCGGTGCTCGCGTCCACCGACGACGTCGCGTCGTCGAGGATCAGGATCCGTGGATCGGCCAGGATCGCGCGCGCGATCGCAACCCGCTGTCGCTGTCCGCCGGAAAGCGTCAGCCCTCGGTCGCCAACCACCGTCTCGTACCCGTCGGGAAGCCGGTTGATGAAGCTGTGCGCCTGAGCGAGTCGAGCCGCCTTCTCGATCTCCTCCTGCGTCGCCTCCGGGTGCGCGTAGGCGATGTTCTCCGCGACGGACGCCGAGAACAGGAAGCTCTCGTCCGCGACGAATGAGACCGAGCGCCGCACGGACGCCACGTCGACGTCTCGCAGGTCCGCTCCGTCGATCGAGACGGATCCGGACGTCGGGTCATAGAGGCGCGCGAGGAGGGCGACCAAGCTCGTCTTGCCGGCGCCCGTCGGCCCCACGAGCGCGACGGTGGAGCCGGCCTCGACCGCCATCGACACGCTCTCGAGCGCCGGCTCGGCACCCGTACCGTCGCCGTAGAGAAGAGTCACGTCGTGGAGCTCGACCTGGCCGAGGCCGTCCGGCAGCGCCGGCGCGTCCGGCGCGCTTTCGATGCGCGGCGCACGGTCGAGGATCTCGAACATCCGGTTGCCCGAAGCGGCGGCGCGCTGGGCCATACCGAGCGACGTGCCCAGCATCCGCATGGGGCCCGTCAGCATGATCACGTACGCATAAAAGGCCGTGAACTCACCCAGCGTGAGATCGCCTGCGATCACCGAGCGCCCGCCGACGAACAGCACCACGGCCAGCCCGATCGATGGCAGGAAGCCCATGAGCGGGTTGTAAAACGCCCGGAGGCGCGTCGAGTACACGTTCTGGTCGAACACGCGTCCTACGGAGCGCTGAAAGCGATGGAGCATGTGCTCCTCTCGCGCGAACGCCTTCACGACGCGGATGCCCGAGACGCTCTCCTCCGCTTCAGCGGTCAACTCGGCGAGCCGCTGCTGCACCTCCTGAAGCGCGGGCCGGCTGAGACGGCTGTAACGCGCGGCGGTCGCCACCACGATCGGCACGGGCAAGAGAGCCAGCGCGGCCAGGAGCGGGTCGAGAGCAAACATCACGATGCTCGCCAGCACGATCGTCAGCGCGTTCTGGGTGAGGAAGATCAGGCCATAGCCGAGGAAGAAGCGGATCGATTGCAGGTCGACCGTGGCCCTGGACATGAGCTGACCCGTCTGCTGGGTGTCGAAGAACCCCAGCTCCAGGCGCTGAAGCTGCGCGTACATTCGCTCGCGAAGGTCGAACTCGACGGCCACGGACACCTTGCCCGCGATGATGCGCCGAACCACCGTCAGCCCCAGGCGCAACACCCCCGCGCCGAGGATCGCCAGCGCAAGCGGCCAGAGCTCGTCCTTGTCGATGGCAGCGCCATCGTGGATCACGTCCACCGCCTTGCCGATCAGCAGCGGGATCAAAACGGTCACGCCCATCGCGAGCCATGCGAACAGGAGCGATCCCAGGGCCGCCCGCCTGTACGGGCGGAGGAAGCCGAAGAGTCGCCAGAGTGATGCCATCCACTCTTACTATACGAAGTGAAGTATTGGCCCAAGCGGGCAGATTTGACGCGATAATGGGAGCGTGAGCCACGAGGGAGACCCGCCCGAGCACCGACCGCCGGCGCCTCGGCGCCCACCCGCGGGACTCTGCGATTCCTGCTCCCACCAGAGGCTCATCCGCAACACACGCGGCTCCGCCTTCTCCATGTGCGACCGCGCACGCTCGGACCCTTCCTATCCGCGGTACCCGCGCCTGCCTGTGCTCGAATGCCCCGGGCACGAAGAGCGCCCCGAGGGCGCGCCTCCACCCGAGGGCCCGCACTAAAGGTGGTCGGACACCCTTGCAGTCGGTTGAGGCTCGGCGCGGCCAGCCGCGCCGAGCGCACCAGCGCTCGCCGCCAACACCAGTCCGATCGCCACGACTTCACGCGCATCCAATCCCTGTTCCAGGAGGATCAGGCCGGCCGTCGCCGCTACCGCCGGCTCCAGGCTCATCAGCACGCCAAAGGTCGACGCGGGTAGTCGGCGGAGAGCCTCCATCTCGAACGAGTAGGGAATTGCCGAGCTCAAGATCGCCACGCCGAACGCGATCAAAAGCAGTTCGCCGTCCAACAGGTCACCGGCACCGTCCACCAACCCGAATGGCAGCGTTACGACCGTGGCTATCACCATCGCGATCGCCAGTCCAGAGCCGCCAGGCAGGGCGCGGCCAACCCGTGCCGTGACGATGATGTAGAGGCCCCAGCACGCTCCCGCGAATAACGCGAACGCGCACCCGAGCGCGTCAAGGTCCGATCCGGGAACAGGGGCAAGCAACAGCAGTCCAGCCGCGGCGAGCGCCGACCCAGAAAAGATCCCGACGCCGGCGTGAGCCAAGGACGGCAACGGTCAGCGGCCCGACAAACTCGAGCGTCACTGCGATTCCGAGCGGAATGCGATCAAGTGCCTCATAGAACGTCAGGTTCATTACGCCGAGCAGCAGACCCAGCGCCAGAACGTCCTTGGCACCGTTCTCGGGGACGCGCAGTGCGGGGCGCCATAAAGCCATCAGCACGATCGCCGCTAGAAGGATCCGGAGGAAAACGGCTCCGCCGGGGCCCACCTCGTCGAAGAGCGTCGTCGCGATCGCCGCGCCGACCTGAACCGACACGATCCCGCCAATGACCAGCGCGGCCGCCGTGCCGCGCGAGCCGGTCAGGACAAGGGCGAGCCGGCTCGAGCGTCATGTCAAGCGAGGGGCGCACCGAGGCCACTCTACGAAGCCCGTAGATGCCCAATGGGCACATATTTCCCTGCAGGTGACGCCCATCTCTCGGGCCGAGGCCCAAGCCGCTGACCACCGGGTGCGCCGAATCGTCACGCGTGCGAACCACAGGCGACCGATCCGCCGGAGCGAGCCCCGCCGGTCCGGTCCGCGGCTTTGCGCAGGCTCTCCGGCCCGAACTTCGCGCACGGGCTTGCGTAGAGCTTGCCTCGGAACCGGTTGAGCCGAAGGCCGTAGCGCTTTCCTTCGTTCGACGGGATCGAGCACGATGAGTTCAAGTCGTTGGACTGCCGGAACTCGTCTCCTCCTTCGAGGTTCCCCTTGTAATTCCGCAACACCTCATAGGTCAGCCGCTGGTCGCCGCGCACACGCTTCACCTCGGTCAGCCGCGCGGTTACCGCAGCGTCATACCCGTCGATCGTCTCGGGCGGCGCATCGGGATCCACGCCGCACGAGCACGCGTGCGCCGCGGGCGCGCTCATTGCCACCCATGCAATCACTCCAGCGAGAACAAATCCGATTCGCCGCATGCCCATGAGGCTACGCCTCGCCACAGCCGGAAGCGCCGCTTCCGCTGCGCTCCGTGTCGAGCTCGTAGAAGATCACCCCAAAGCGCTCGCCGATGTTCTCTGAAGGGCCGCATGAGGCCTCGCCCCGCGTGTACCGCACCGTGATCTCGTCGCCCTCGATCAGATCGAACTCATTCGTGTCCTTCCAAACGCGCAGCACCTCGTAAGTGAAGAAGGCGCGCCGTCCATCCGGCTCGACCGACACCAGTCGCGAAGTAGTTGCTACATCGGCTCCCCTATAGACCCGCCACGGCTCAACGCAGTCGCAGCCCTTTGCCACGTCGGCCGCGCCGAGCGAGGCGATCACGCACGCGATGCTTCCTAGTAGAAAGCGCCTCATCCACCACACTACGTGCGAGCGGGCGGAACGTCACACGATTACTTCGACGTCGCGCGGCGGTACGTGGCCGTTGAGATGAAGAAGAACACGATCGTGATGACGATCGTCTCCAGGAACGCGACCCATACGTCTGAATGGGCCGGCGCGCTCTGCCACAGATGGCGCATCGCATCCACCATGGTCGTGAACGGGTTGATCTCGGCGAACGCCTCAAGGGCTGCCGGCATCGACTCGACG
This sequence comes from uncultured bacterium, assembly GCA_963772035.1. Lineage (GTDB taxonomy): Bacteria > Actinomycetota > Thermoleophilia > Solirubrobacterales > 70-9 > JALZKA01. Next base: position 293,273 of record CAVYVT010000005.1, on the reverse strand, counting down.
GGCACGAAGGCGGACGAGATGAACGTGAGCGGGAAGATCGTCATGAAGCCGATCGCGTTTGCGGATTCCGGGCTCGACGAGATCATCCCAATGTAGGCGAACACCCACGAGAAGGCGTAGCCCAGCATGATCATCAAAAGCAGGCCCAGGAGGATGTTGCTCAGCGGCGCGTCGAAGGCAAAGCCAACGAACAGGCCGACGACCGTCACGATCGTCAGCGAGAGCAGATTCGTCGCGATATCGGCGATCGTTCGTCCCGCGAGCACGGCAGACCGCGCCATGGGCAGCGACCGGAAGCGGTCGATCAGCCCCAGCTGAAGATCCGCCGAAAGCCCGAGCGCCGTCGCGAAGCCGCCGAACGCGATGTTCTGAACCAGGATCCCCGGAATCAGGAAGTCGGCGTAGCTGTCGAAGTACGGCGGAACCTGGATCGCGCCGCCGAACACGTAGACGAACAGCAACACGAACATCACCGGCTGGATCGTGAAAGCCGTCAGGAGGTCTGGAGCCCGGACGATCCGGATCAGGTTGCGCTTGGCTAGAACGAGAGTGTCTGAGATCGCGTGGTTCATCGGTCTGCCACTTCGTCCCCCTCGTCGGTCTCCTCGGCGGCGTGGCCGGTGAGCGAGATGAAGACATCGTCAAGCGTCGGCCGCCGAACGGCGAGGTCCTGGACATCGACACCCGCGGAGTCGAGACGCCGCACCGCGTCCGCAATCGATGTTCGCTCGCGATCAAGCGGCACGCTCACGACGCTGTCGGCGCGCTGTGGCTCGTCGCTTGAAATCTCCGCCAGAGCGGCTACCGCAGCATCCGCCTGCGACTCATCGCCGAGCGTCACCTCGATCCGCTCGCCGCCGATCATGTCCTTGAGCTCGTCCGACGTGCCCTCGGCGATCACTTCGCCGTGGTCGAGGACGGCGATCCGGTCGGCGAGGCGATCCGCTTCGTCGAGGTATTGCGTGGTCAAGAGAACGGTTGTTCCTTCTCCGACCATTGTCTCGATCGTCTCCCATAGTGCGAGGCGGCTCCGCGGGTCAAGCCCCGTGGTCGGCTCATCCAGAAAGATCACCGGCGGCTCCGCGACCAGCGCGGCCGCCAGGTCGAGGCGCCGGCGCATGCCGCCCGAATACGTCTTGACCAGCCGGTCGCCGGCTTCGTCCAATTCGAACCGGTCGAGCAGCGCACGCGCTCTTTCCGCCGATCGCTCCTTGCCGAGGTGATAGAGGCGTCCGACCATCTCGAGGTTCTCGAAGCCGGTCAGGTTCTCGTCGACCGCGGCATTCTGACCCGCCAATCCGATCTGCGCGCGGAGCGCTGCCGCGTCGTTCTCGACATCCAGGCCCATCACCGTTGCCGTGCCGGCGGTGGGAGGGAGGAGCGTCGTCAGGATGCGGACCGCGGTGGTCTTGCCGGCGCCGTTGGGGCCTAGAAGTCCGAGCACCGTCCCGCGCTCGACGCGGAGGTCGATGCCGCGGAGCGCTTCCACGTCCTTGTACGTCTTCGTGAGGCCTTGAGCCTCGACTGCGAGTTCGCCAGACATAAGCGTTTCAACCTAGCCAACACTCCGGCGCTACCCGTGAAGAACCAGTTCTTCCAGCTTCTTCTCGGGCTGAGCGAGGGAAGGGGCCGCGCGAAAGAACCCCTCCCAGGGGTCGCTGGCCCGGCCAAGCCTGCGGAACGCGTTTCGGATCGTCCAGTGGTCGGGGCGAAGCTTCGAGTCGGACAGGTCCTCGAGCGAGACCGGCATTGCCACCGGGGCGCGGGGCCGGGGCCGCACGGCGAAGGGCGGCACAACCGTCTGCGCGTAGCCGTGCCGTGCGACGTCAACCAGGATCTTGTCGTCCCGCTTCTCCTTCCGCCACTCGGTGGTCAGCTCCTCGGGGATGCCGCTCGGCCGCGAGCTGCGCGACCGCCCGGGTGAATGCCTTTACGTCCTCGGTATCCCGATCGCGCCGGATCGGCACCCAGAGGTGAATTCCGCGCGAGCCTGTGACCATCGGATATGCCGTAAGGCCCAGGTCTGAGAGAAGAGCCGCAATGTCGCGGGCCGCCCTTCTGACCCCGGCAAAGTCATCGCGCGACGGATCGAGGTCGAAGACGAGCCGGTCGGGGCGGCGGGGCTTGTCGGCCCGGCTCAGCCAGACGTGAGGGGTGATCGTCCCGTGGTTCGCCAGATAGAGAAGTGAGTCTGTGTTGTTCACCACCGCGTGGGTGACGGAGCCGCCGGACTTCTTGACCTTCGCTCGCTGGATCCACTCCGGGAAGTAGTCGGGAGCTTCCTTGTGAAAGAACCCGCCGCCTCCGATCCCGTCGGGAAACCGCTGCATGCTGACCGGGCGACCCTTCAGGTGAGGCAACATGGCCGGGGCGACGCGCTCGTAGTAGCTCGCAAGGTCGGCCTTCGTGAACCCCGAGTCACAGAACAGGACCCGGTCCGGATGGGTGATCTTGACCCGGCTCATCCGTAGCGATGATTTCACGCGGGAACATCGGCAAACCGCTGACCGTCCCTACGATCGTCCGCATCACCGTCCCGATCCTGTGCATCAACCTGGCGCGCTCACCCGACCGCCGCGAGCGCATGGAGCGCCGCTTCGCCGAGCGCGGTCTGCTGGACCGTGTGACCTTCGTCGAAGCCGTCGATGGCATTGCGGTCGGCACGGAGGGCGACGAGCTGACGAGATCAGCGCGCGGATGCTTCGCGAGCCACCTCGATGTGGCCCGCGCCCTCGTTGCCGAGTCGCGGTTCGCAGAGACTGGGGCCATCGTCTTCGAGGACGACGTCCTCATCCACCGGGAATTCGCGGAGCTCTCCGAGGCGGCCCTCGCCAACCTCCCCTCGGGCGCCGCGCACTGCCTCCTCGCGTACATGCTCGCGCCGCCGAACCCAGACCTCGAGTGGGCCGGGCACGACCCGGGCCGTCGCAACCTGTGCGCGATCCGCGCCGATCACATGTGGGGCAGCCACTGCTACTGGCTGAAGCCAGAGCGAGCCGAGCGAGCCCTGGAGGCATATGGAGACATTCCATTCGACGAACTGCCGCTTGGCACGGAGCGTTTCACGGTCCCGGCCCAGGGCTTCGCGAGCTGGCCCGTCTTGGCGCTGCAGGAGGCCACGGAGTCGACGATCCGGCCGGACGAGTCGCTCGAGGAGTGCCACCGCCGGGGACAGCAGCGCTGGCCCCTCGCCGACTACCTCGGTACAGAAGACGACGCTTCCGACCTCACCTTCGAGGGCACCGAGAAGCCGACGATCGGCCTCTGCATGATCGTCCGTGACGAGGCGGAGGTCATGGGTCGGTGCCTTGATTCCGTGGACGGGCTCATCGATGCCTGGACGATCTGCGACACCGGCTCCGTGGATGGCACTCCCGAGCTGATCGAGGAACGTCTTTCCAGCCTGCCCGGCACCCTTCATCGCACCGAGTGGCGCGACTTCGGCCGCAACCGCACCGAGCTGATGACGCTCGCCCGCGGCACAGCTGACTACCTCCTCCTGATCGACGCCGACATGACGGTCTCCTGGCAAGGGCCGCTGCCCGAGCTGGACGCCGACGCCTACGAGCTACGCCACGAGAGCGACCCGGCGTACTGGATTCCGCGTCTCGTGCGTGGCGATCTCGACTGGCACTACGTCGGCGCGACGCACGAGTACCTCGCGCTCGAGGGAGATCACACACGCGAACCGCTCCCCGCACTCGTGATCGAGCACCACGGCGATGGTGGCTCCCGAGACGACAAGTTCGAGCGAGACCGCGCCCTGCTGGAGGCGGAGCTCGAGCGCGACCCCGGCAACGAGCGCGCGACCTTCTACCTCGCCCAGACCCTCCGCGACATGGCATTGACCGACGATGCGATCGAGCTCTACCGGCGGCGGGTGGAATTGGGCGGCTGGGATGAAGAGGTCTTCTACGCCGCTCTCCAGGTCGCCCTGCTGACGGGTGAGAACAATCCGGAAGGCGCGATCCCGCTCTTCCTTTCAGCCTTCGAGCGCCGCCCCACGCGCGCCGAGCCGCTTCATGAGGCCGCCTACTCATGCAGGCGGCTGGGTTGGCATGAGTCCGCCTACACGTTCGCGAAGCGGGCGACGGAGATTCCCGAACCGGCGGACATCCTCTTCGTTGGAACGCGGACGTACCGGTGGGGTGCCCTGTTCGAATTCGCTCTCGCAGCGCACAACATCGAGCGCCATGACGAAGCCCTGCGCGCCTACCAGGAGCTGTTGGACGGCCGCGAGCTGCCCGAACCCGTCGAGGGGTCCATTCGGGAGAACATGAGGCGCCTCGACAACGTCGCCGGCAAGGACGATCCTGCGAGCCGGCTCACGGAGCCCGCTCTCTCGGATCTCGTTCCTTCCACCCGCCTCGCTGAGATCAAGCTCGATGTCGATCCGGACTGGCCGCAGTTCAACCCGTCGATCGCAGCTGACGGCGACGGGTTCCGGGCGATCGTCAGAACCTCGAACTACCGCCTGGACAGAGGCATGTACGCAACCCTTGACGGCTCCGGGGTCATCAGGACCATCAACTACCTCGCCAAGTTCGACCGCGACCTCTCGCTGCTCGAGGTCGAACCGCTCATCGATCTGGAGGACGACGACGGGTTGCCGTGGCAGGACTTCCCGGTGCAGGGCTGGGAGGACTGCCGGCTCTTCGAGGTGGAGGGGATCTGGTACGCCACGGCGACTTCACGCGAGCTCGACCCCGACGGTGTCTGCCGGACCGTTCTTCTTACCCTCGACGGCGCACGGATCTGTGCGGGCCGCGTGCTCGCCGGCCCAGATCCGTATCGCCACGAGAAGAACTGGATGCCCCACGTAGCCGATGGCGAGCTCATGTTCATCTACTCGTGCGGTCCCACCGTGGTCACGCGGGTCGATCCGGACGCCGGCGACCCCGAGCGGATCGCCGAGCACGAAGCTCCAGATCTGGCTTCGAACTTTCGTGGCGGCTCTCAGGGAATCGCGGTCGACGGCGGCGTGCTCGCGTGCATCCACGAGGCAATGGACTTCGGCGGACCGCGGCGCTATCTCCACCGCTGGGTCAAGTTGGATTCGGCTTGGCGCCTCGCCGCGGCCTCGCCCCGGTTCCACTTCTCCGACAACGACGTCGAGATCTGCACGGGCCTCGCCAGGCGCGGCGACGAGCTGGTTGCGTCGTTCGGCGTCGGGGACCACTCGGCGGCGTTCGCGCTCATGGATGAGGCGGAAGTCCTGGAGAGCCTGCGTCCCGTCACGCCCGTTCACGCGCGAGGGTGATTGGCTACTCTGTCGGCCATGGCATCTGAGCAGGGATTCAACCGTCGTAAGTTCATCGCGTCCGGCGTCGCCCTCGGCGGCTCCGTCTTGTGGGCGCCCAGCTTCTCCGCAGCCCGGGGAGCGAGCATCACGTCTCGCATCCAGGCGCTTCGCGATGACGTCGCCGGCAACAACGTCAAGGACGAGCGCCTGCTCAAGTCCATGCTCTCGAAGCTCGACCGCGCCATCGATGCGGCGAAGGAGGGAGACGACGACCTCGTCTGCTCGCTGCTCAAGAAGTTCGTCCAGGTCACGAACCAGAACGTGAAGACGGACGACAACGGCATCACCGTTCGCGAAGAGCGCGCCTGGAAGCAGACGGCTCGCGAGATCCGCGACGATGTCGGCTGCGACGACGGCTCCACGGGTCCAACCGGCCCGACAGGACCTACGGGCCCCACTGGTCCGACCGGTTCAACCGGCCCGACCGGCGCCACCGGCCCGACTGGTGCCACAGGTCCGACCGGCCCCGTCGGCCGGGTCTAGGTCCGAACCGAATCCGTCGTTAGCTCCGCGCGCTAGCGTGGGGGCATGGCTGCAACTGAAGTAAGCGCGTCGCAACGCGACGTCGTCGTGTCCATGCTCGAGGCGCTGGAAGCAAAAGACCTCGATCGCGTAGACGCGTTGCTTGCCGAGGACGCGGTTTGGATCAACGTTTCGCTCCCAACGGTGCGCGGAAAGCGGCGCATCATGCGCATCCTTCGCGGGCTCGAGGGCCAGAGCCGCTTCCGCGTCCACTTCCACAACGTGGCGGAACACGGAGCGGTCGTTCTGACCGAGCGCACCGACGCACTCGGGCTCGGACGCTTCGAGCAGCGGTTCTGGGTTTACGGCCGATTCGAGGTGCGCGACGGCCAGATCACCGTCTGGCGCGACTCGTTCGACTGGGGAGACATGGTCGTGAGCCTCGTTCGCGGGCTTGCCGGCGTCGTCGCGCCCGGGCTAAATCGCCGCTGGCCCGGCGACTGAGCGGAACGCGGGAGAAGCGCGCAACTTGAACGGCTCCGGCGGCTCTCCAGAACGCCTGACGTTCGTCGGCCACTCGACCGTCCTCATGGAGATCGGGGGCGCGCGCATCCTCACCGATCCGGTCCTGCGTGATCGGATCCTTCACATCCGGCGGCACGCCGGCGCTGTCGCGGGAGAAGTTCTCGATCACATCGACGCCGTGTTGATCTCGCACCTCCATCCCGATCACCTCGATCCACCATCAGTTCGGATGGTCGGCAAGGAGACCAGGGTCATCGCTCCGGCTGGTTCAGCGCGTCTCCTCGGACGCTACGGCTTCAAGAACGTGAGCGAGATTGCCTCGGGCGAGTCCATTGAGGTTGCAGGCGCCCAGGTGAAGGCAGTCGCTGTCGAGCATGACGGGCGCCGCTATCCGGTCGGGCGCCGGATCCAGGCGCTCGGCTTCGTGGTCAATGGCTCTTCGACCGTTTTCTTTGCGGGCGACACCGCGCCCTTCGACGCCTCGGGCCTCAGCGGGATCGACGTCGCGATGCTGCCGATCGCGGGCTGGGGTCCCAACCTGCGAGAGGCCCACCACCTGAATCCCGCGTCGGCCGCCGAGGCCGCGGCCGTGATCAAGCCGCGGTACGCCGTCCCGATCCACTGGGGGACGATGCTCCGCTACGGCCTGGGGCACCGATCGCACGAGATTCTCGTTCGCCCCGCTGAGAAGTTCACCGCGCGGATGGCAGAGCTTGCACCTGACGTCGAGGCTCGCGTGCTCGAGCCCGGCGAGTCGATGGACCTGATTTAGACCGAAGACCGGTTACGCCCTGCCGGCGGAGGCAGCCTCGAGCGCGCTGCTTTGCTCCCAAAAGGGCTGCATCCGGACGATCTTGTTGCCGAGGAAGGTGAAGATCGTCCCGCATGGTTGGTCGACCTCGATGCCGTCTCGGCCCCGGAAATATTCGATCGAGAGTAAGAGGACGCGGTCATCGTCAAGGACCCGAAGCTCCGTGACCTCGGTGTGGTGTCTTTCCCACGCTTCGTCGAACAGGGAAAGCATCTCGGTAGTTGCATCTATGCCCTTGGCGACTCTGGGCGCAGGCTGTTCCGGCGGCTCCTCGAACACGATGTCGTCGTGAAGAAAGTCGCGGGCTGCTTGGGAATCGCCCTCGTTGAAAGCATCGATCGCCATCCGCATTACCGCCAGGTGGTCCGCCTCCATAGGGCAGTATGACCCGAGGCGGCCTTTCCAGATCCCTGATGGATTCCTTCAGCTGCGAGCGGGTATCGGGTCAGGCGTCCCGCACATGCGACCTAGGAGGAACCATGGCCAAGGACCACGGCTCGTCCGTCAAAGACGACAAGCAGTACGAGGGCCTTCGCAAGAAGGGGATGTCCAAGCAGCGCGCGGCTTCAATCGCGAACTCGCCCAACGCTTCGAAGAAGGGTGGGAAGAACAGCGGCAAGGGCAGCGGCGGCTCCGGCGGCGGCAGCTCGAAGTCTCAGAAGCGCGCCGCGGGCCGCGAAGGCGGCAAGAAGAGCTCTTAGGCCCCGGGCACGGGTTCGGCAAGCGCCGAGGCGCGCCGCGCCGCGTCCTCGAGCATCTGCGTGAACGAGCGCTGGAGTCCGGCTTTGAACGCCGCTCCCAGCGCGCCGCCGATGAGTGGCGTCGTGATCCGGAAGGTCGAGGTCCATAAGACCTTGGTGCCGGTGGCAGTCGGCTCGAACCTGATCGAACCGCCGTCGTGCTCGACCGGGAAGTTGACGTCGATGATCAAATAATCGAGACGGCTCGGCCGCTCGTATGCCGTGATTTCCTCGTCGAAGCGGAGCAGCCCTCCAGCGCTGACGAGCCTGCGAATTGCCCCGACGCCATTTCGATCCGTCTCGCCTTCCCGGAGCAACTCAGACTTCTTGATCGGCCGGAACCGGTCGTAGCGGCCGTGGTCGGCCATCGCGTCGAAGACGCCCTCGACCGGTGCGTCGAGCTCGACTTCGAGTCGGACTTCTGACATCGGGACAACCTTAATCCGAAGGCTTGCCTGTATTACTTCAGGAGTGACGCCAGGGGGAGATGAAGCCGCTAGCGCTCCGCAGCGCCAGGCGTGGGTGCTTGCTGCGCTGATCCTGGTCGCGGCTGTCGCGAACCTCAATCTGGCGGTCGCGAACGTCGCTCTGCCCGACATCGGCAAGGCGTTCGACGCGAGCCAGGCCGCGCTCAACCTGGTCGCCGTCGGCTACTCGCTCGGGCTCGCATCGTCGGTGCTTTACCTCGGTGCGGTGGGTGACCGCTACGGCCGCAAGCTGCTGCTGATCATCGGTACCGCTCTCGCGATCCCCGCCTCTCTCTTGGCGGCATTTGCGCCTTCCGTCGAAGTCCTGTTCGGCGCGCGGCTTCTCGGCGGGCTGGCCGCCGGGCTCGCGTTCCCGACCACGCTGGCGTTGATCACCGCGCTCTGGTCCGGCCCCGGCCGGACCAAGTCGATCGCGCTCTGGTCCGGTCTGGGAGCGGCGATCTCGTCATTGGGCCCCCTGCTCGCGGGGGCGATGCTGACCCAGTTCGACTGGGGCTCGGTCTTCCTGATCACCTTGCCGCTGGCTGTGATCGCGCTGATCCTGGCGCACCGATTGGTCCCTGCGCACGTCAACGAGACCACCGATCCGGTGGACAACCTCGGCGGCATCCTTTCGGTGTTGATGATCGCCGCCCTGGTGCTCGCAATCAACTTCTCCGTGATCCCGAACGAGGGAGCGCTGGCTGCCGGGATCGGTCTGATCGCGCTGGCCGCGGGGGCGGCGTTCGTCATCCGCCAGCGCCGCGTCGCCAGCCCGCTTTACGACCTCAAGGTCGCGGGTCGCAGACTCTTCTGGGTAGCCGCTGTTGCCGGGATCATCGTCTTCGGGACCCTGATGGGCGCGATGTTCATCGGGCAGCAGTACCTCCAGAACGTTCTCGAGTACTCGACGCTGGGCTCGGGCGCGGCGATCCTGCCCGGAGCGATCGGCATGGTCGTGATGGCGCCCAGGTCTGCGAAGCTCATTGAAGCGCGCGGATCACGCTTCACCCTTCTCCTCGGCTACTTCTTCTGCCTCCTCGGATTCCTGGCCATGCTCCTTCTGTGGGACGAGAGCACGCCTTACTGGCAGATCGGGCTTGCCTATCTCCTGATCGGCGCCGGGGTCGGGACCGCCGGCACCCCGGCCTCCAACTCCCTCACCGGCTCGGTGCCGGTGTCCCGCGCCGGCATGGCGTCGGGAACCAGCGACCTCCAGCGTGACCTCGGCGGCGCAATCATGCAGTCGATTCTGGGAGCGGTTCTGACTGCCGGCTACTCCGCGTCGATCGCCATGGCGGTTGCCAACTCGCCGAACAAGGACAAGGTCACCGACAGCGTGCAGGCAGAGCTCCAGAAGTCGTTCTCCAGCGCGGCGGAGACGGCTGAGCAATATCCGAAGTACGCAGACCAAATCATCGCCGCCGCCCGCAGCTCCTTCCTGGACGGTGACCACAAGGCCTATCTGGCAGGCATCGGCGCGATCCTCCTCGGCGCGTTGATCGTCCGCTTCAGGTTCCCGGACAAGGCGGACGAGGCTCGCCTCCACCGCGAGTACGACGCAGAGGATGCACGTGGCGCAATCGCCTAGACCGCGCGTCCTCATCCTTGGTGGCGGATTCGCGGGTGTCGGGGCGGCGCGGAAGCTCGCCAAGGCCGATGCGGAAGTGGTGCTGGTCGACAGCAACGACTACCACACCTTCCAGCCGATGCTCTACCAGGTGGCGACGGACCTGCTCGAGGATGCCGAGGTCGCCCATCCGCTTCGCGACCTCTTCCACGACCAGCCGAACGCGGCGGTTCACGTGGCCAGAGCGACATCACTCGACCTGGCGGCGAAAGTTGCCGAATTCGACGGGATGGCGCCGATTGAGTTCGACTATCTGGTGCTCGGGCTGGGGGCGCGGGTCAACTTCTTCGGCGTCGAAGGCGCGGCCGAGAACGCGTTTCCCATGTACACCCTCGCCGATGCAGTGCGGTTGAAAGAACACGTGCTGCGTCGCTGGGAGGCGGCCGACCGTGACCCGGCGCTCGCCGACGACGGTGCCCTGTCGGTCGCGGTGGTCGGGGGTGGGCCGACCGGCGTCGAAAGCGTCGGTGCCCTGGCCGAGCTCTACAGCGGAGAGTTCGCCAAGGACTACCCGGGGTTGCCGATCGACCAGGCGAAGCTGACTCTCGTGGAGGCCGGGCCCGTGCTCTTCTCGATGTTCGAGCCGGAACTTCAGTCGTATGCGCGCGAGACGCTGGAGGACCGGGGCGTCGAGATCCTCGTGAACGAGGTGGTCGAGTCCGTTTCGCCGACGCGAGTCACGCTCGCATCCGGCTGTGAGCTGAAGGCGCACACGCTTGTCTGGGGCGCGGGGCTTCAGGCCAACCCGCTCGCAGCGTCGACGGGAGCCGAGCTGAAGGCAGGGGGGCGCATCCCGGTTGGCCCGGACCTCGCGATGGAGGGGCACCCCGACGTCTACGCCGTCGGCGACATCGCCTGGATCGCCGAGGAGCCCGACGGCGATGCGCTTCCCCAACTCGGGTCCGTCGCGTTGCAGTCGGGCGAGGCGGCGGGTGAAAGCATTGCCCGCCGGATCGAAGGCAAAAAACCAAAGCCGTTCTCATACAAGGACAAGGGCACGATGGCGACGATCGGGCCAGGCGCGGCCGTGATCCAGTTCCCCGGGGGGCGCACGATGAAGGGCAGGACCGCGTCGCTTGCATGGGGGGCGGTGCACCTCGCACTGCTCTCCACCGGCGAGGACCGGACCAAGGCGATGTTGAACTGGGCCTGGGCCGGATTCACCCATGAGCGAAGCGGCCGGATCATCGTCGAGACGGATGGTGACGACCAATTCTCTGAAAAGCCGTAAAGATCACCTCCACAGGGTGATGCGCAGAACCTCTGAATATCTAGCTTGCAGGCATGCGGGATAAGCCCTTCGCGGAACGGGTCGACGAGCACGGCGGGGTCTCAGTCGAGATCCGCGTGCGAGGGATGGATGTCCTCGGAAATCCAAAGCTGAACCGTGGGTCGGCATTCACCACGGACGAGCGCAGCCTCTTGGAACTCGAAGGCATGCTGCCCCCGGCTGTCGAGACCGTCGAGGATCAGCTTGCTCGCTGTTACGAGCAGTTCTCTTCGTACGACTCGGATATCGGCCGCTGGGTCTTCTTGAACCAGCTGCACGACACCAACGAAGTCCTCTTTTACCGGCTGGTCGGCGACCACGTCACCGAGATGCTTCCGATCGTCTATACGCCGACCGTGGGTACCGCGATCCAGCAGTTCAGCCAGCAGTTCCGCAGGCCACGAGGCGTCCACCTCTCGATCGATGATCCGGACGGCATAGATGCCGCTCTCGAGCGAACCGGGCTGGAAGCTGACGACGTCGACCTGATCGTCGCGTCGGACGGCGAGGCGATCCTCGGGATCGGCGACTGGGGGGTAGGGGGCATCGACATCTCCATCGGCAAGCTCGCCGTGTACACGGTCGCGGGCGGCATCGACCCCGATCGCGTCCTTGCGGTCGGCCTCGACGTCGGGACGAACCGCGAGCAGCTGCTGACGGATCCGCGCTATCTCGGCGCGCGCCGTTCGCGGGCGCGTGGCGAGGAGTACGAGAGCTTCATAGACGCCTACGTCTCGGCCGCCAGCAAGCGCTTTCCAAAGGCGATTCTCCACTGGGAGGACTTCGCCGCGCCGACCGCCCGCGCGATCCTCAAGCGCTACGGCGATACCCACTGCACGTTCGACGACGACATCCAGGGAACGGCGTCGATCGGCCTCGCCTGTGCGCTGGCCGGGGTCAAGGTCTCAGGTGGGAGGCTGATCGACCAGCAGATCGTCGTGTTCGGCGCCGGAGCGGCGGGGGTTGGGATCGCGGACCTCCTCGCCCACGCGATGACCGACGACGGCCTCAGCCCGGAGGATGCGGCCGGCAGGATCTGGCTGCTCGACCGTCCAGGCCTCTTGACGAGCGATCTCGACGGCATCGCCGACTACCAGAAGCCATACCTGAAGGATCCCGCTGCCGTCGCCGAGTGGCGGACCCCTGACGGCACGCTCGGCCTGGCGGAAGTAGTCGACCACCTCCACCCGACGATGCTGGTCGGGACGTCCGGGGTCACCGGCGCTTTCACGGAGCAAGTGATGAAGTCGATGCTCGCGCACTGTCCCCGCCCGATCGTGCTGCCGATGTCCAATCCCACGCCGCTCGCCGAGCAGACACCGCAGAACATCATCGAGTGGACGGACGGCGCCGCCTTGGTTGCGACCGGCAGCCCGTTCGGCCCGGTGAGCTACAACGGCAAGACCTACGGGGTCGGGCAGGCGAACAACGCCCTGATGTTCCCCGGCCTCGGCCTGGGGGTCATCGTGGCCAGGGCGGAGAGAATGCCCGAGACCCTCTTCCTGGCGGCCGCCCGCGCGATCGCCGGGTTGGCGGACGCGTCCGATCCCGCCAAGGGCCTGCTTCCGAACATCGAGCGCCTGCGCGAAGTCTCGGCGACCGTCGCCGTCGCCGTGGTCGAGGCGGCAATCGACGCGGGCATCGCTCGCGCGGAGGTCGACGATCCGATCGAAGCCGTTCAATCGGCGATGTGGCAGCCCGAGTACCCCCGGATCGAAAGTTGAGCCGGGACTCGTGAGCAAGACCGTCGCCGAGATTCTTGTCGACCAGATGGTGGACGTCGGCATCCGCAGCGTTTACGGCATCGTCGGCGACTCGGCAAACCCGATCGTCGACGCCATGCGCCGGCACACGGCGGACATCAACTTCATCCACGTCCGAAACGAGGAGGCCGGAGCTTTCGCCGCAGGCGCCGACGCTCAGATCTCCGGGCGGCCCACTGCGGTCCTCGGGTCCTCGGGACCGGGCAGCGTCCACCTGCTCAACGGGCTGTACGACTGCCAGCGGAACGGATCGCCCGTCTTCGCGATCGCAACGCACATCCCCAGTGCCGAGATCGGCACCGGCTATTTCCAGGAGACCGATCCGATGGGGATGTTCGCGGGGTGCTGCAACTACGTGGCGATGCTCAGCTCGCCCGAGCAGATGCCCCGCCTGTCCCAACTCGCTCTGCAGGCCGCGATCCTCGACCGCGGCGTGGGCATGGTGGTTCTGCCCGGCGACATCGCCGCCGCGAAGGTCGAACAGCCGCTGCTCGAACACGCTGTTGTCACCGCCCGCCCGCTTGCCCGCCCGACGGACGAGGCGCTTGACGAGGCGGCGGGCCTGATCGAAGGCGCCAAGCGCGTTGCCATCTACGGCGGCGAGGGCACGCGCGCCGCGCGCGAGGAGGTTCTTGAGCTGTCATCGATGCTCAAGGCGCCTGTTGCCTACGCGTATCGCGGTAAAGACGTGCTCGAGCACGACAACCCGGCTGCGGTCGGGATGATCGGGCTCCTGGGCTGGGGTGCCGCGACGGACGCGCTCGGGAAGTGCGATCTGATGCTCATGCTGGGAAGCGACTTCCCGTACCGCGCCTTCATCCCCGGAGATCCGAAGATCATCCAGGTCGACGACCAGCCGCTTCATCTCGGGCGCCGCGCCAAGATCGACCTTGGCTTGGCAGGCGACGTCGGCGAGACCCTTCGTGCCCTGTTGCCCAGGTTGAAGGCCAGATCGGACTCCTCATTCCTGGACGGGGTGACGAAGAAGCACACGAAGGCGGTCAAGGACCTCCGCACCTACGTCGACAACAAGGGCTCCGGCGAGGGACTTCGGCCGGAGATGGTCGCCGACGCGCTGTCGGAGCTGGCCGAGCCGGACGCGGTCTTCACCGTCGACACCGGCATGTGCAACGTGTGGGGGGCTCGCTACCTGCAGATGAAGGCCGGCCGGCGTATCTTGGGCTCGTTCGGCCACGGATCGATGGCCAACGCGATGCCGCAGGCGATCGGCGCCAAGATCGGCTCACCGGACCGCCAGGTGATCGCGCTGTGCGGAGACGGCGGCTTCTCGATGCTGATGGGCGAGCTTCTGACCGCGTCCGGCCTCGACGTGCCCGTGAAGCTGATGGTGTTCAACAACTCGACGCTGGGCATGGTCCGCGCCGAGATGATGGTCGCCGGCTACAGGCCGTTCGGCACCGACGTGAAGAACCCCGACTTCGGAGCCCTCGCCAGCGCTGCCGGCCTTCACGGCGAGAGGGTCACGGACGCGGACGACATTCGCCCCGCGATCGAGCGCGCACTCGAGCACTCCGGTCCGGCGCTGATCGACTTCGTCACCGACCCGCGCGCGCTGGCGATGCCGCCGAAGGCAACTCTCGAAGAGGTCAAGGGCTTCGCGCTCACGACCAGCAAGCTCGTGTTCGGCGGCGAATCCGCCGAGGCATGGGCGCAGGTGAAGTCGAACATCCGCGATGTCAAGCAGGCCTTGTGAGCCACGAGAAAGGGGACTGAGCCAATGGATCTCGCCAACTACAAGCCGATGGGGGACAAGGAGAACTCAGAGTTCTTCGACGAGTACGTGCCCAAGATCTACGAGCGCCGCGCGGAATGTGGGCTCGACGAGATCGTCGGAGACATGCGCGGAGTCGTCGTCCAGGTTGAGAACGGTGACGCGATCAACTACCTCGCAGAGCTGACTGCCATGGGTCCCTACCGCCTCCAGGCGGCTCGGGTGAGCCCCACTCACCGGATCTACGTACTTCAGTCTCAGCCTGAGTTCCCTCGGCTGTTCGTGCTGGAGCCGCTGAGCCTCGACTACGAGGACAGGATGACCCAGTGGAACCGGATGTACCCGCTCTCGGCGCGCAAGCCGAACGCCCGCTACGTGGGCGAGGTCTACGCCGCGGACTCGCTCTCGGCCGTGCGTGAGGCACTCGAGCCGCAGAGCATCCGCTTCGTCTATGACGGCGACTCGGTAAACGACTTCTACAGCCGCGAGCACCTTGGCTTCACCTTCCTCTCCGACTACACCTACAACCGGGTCGGGTACGTCGACGTCGACGTCGACGATCTCGACGCGCTGAACCTGGGCGATCCGCTGGAGCTCGACTCGTTCGACCAGGAGAAGCTCGAGAAGGCGGCCGCGCTGCAGGCGGAGCACGACATAACCGACAAGGTGCTGGGGATCGATCACATGGCGACCCGGATCCTGGCCGGCGACCGCGAGAGCGCGATCCTCGAGTACATCACGATGGTCCCCTATTACTTCTGGGGCGCCTACAACATCATGGAGATGAACTCCTCGACGAACGTGACCAGGCACCCGGACATCGACGACGACAAGAGGTCGCCGGCCCGGGTGTTCACCGCCAACAACACACCGGCGTTCGCAAACTCGTTCGAGAACCTGCCCATGCCGACCGAGGATTTCGTCCGCAACTTCGGCCGGCGCATGCATCACATGGCGTACGCGGTGCAGGACGGCCACGTCGTCGACGAGAAGAACGTCGATTACGTCGTGCGCCAGCTCGGCGAGATGGGAACGAAATTCCTCGCCCACGTCGTCGGCGAATGCAAGGACGATCCGAACCTGAAGCAGATCTTCTCGAAGAGCTCCGAGTACTCGGGCCTGATCACCGAGTACATCGAGCGCTGCCACCACTACGAGGGTTTCTTCACCCGCGACAACGTCGCCTCGCTGACCGCTGCGGCCGGCGCAGACGAGCGCTACGAGCACGGACACGTCTTCGACTGAGCCGCGTCGGCTCCGAGCGAGAAAGGCCTGAGGCATGGAGAAGATCGGTCACAAGGTTTGGTGGCTCACGATCGCGCTCGCGATTGCGGTAGTCGGCCTGGCATTCATCCACTGGCGGCTCTTGTGGCTTGAGCTGATCTTCGTCCCGCTGGCCCTGCTCGGCCTCTGGGACGTGACCCAGAAGAAGCACAGCATCCTGCGGAACTACCCGTTGGTCGGCCACCTGAGATTCCTGCTCGAAGGCATGGGCCCCGAGATTCACCAGTACCTCGTCGAGAGCGACCAGGACGGGAGGCCCTTCAACCGCGACCAGCGGTCGGTGATCTACCAACGCGCCAAGAATGTCGACGACAAGAAGCCGTTCGGCACCGAGATGGATGTGAACGCGCCGGGCTACTCGTGGGTCGCGCATTCGATCTCCACCCACCCTGTCGCGAAGGACCCGGTGGGCATGTTGCGGACGACCGTCGGCGGACCCGACTGCACGCAGCCGTACTCGGCGTCGGTCCTCAACATCTCGGCGATGAGCTTCGGAGCGCTCGGCGCACCGGCGATTCAGGCTATGAACAAGGGCGCGAAGATGGGCAACTTCGCTCACGACACGGGCGAAGGAAGCATCTCTCCCTACCACCGCGAGCACGGCGGCGATCTGATCTGGCAGCTCGGGACGGGATACTTCGGCTGCCGGACCCAGGATGGTGAGTTCGACCCCGACACGTTTGCCGAGCGCGCCTCCCAGCCGCAGGTGAAAATGATCGAGATCAAGGTCTCGCAGGGCGCCAAGCCCGGTCACGGTGGAATCCTGCCCGGGGCCAAGGTCACGCGCGAGATCGCCGAGACGCGCCTCGTAGAGGAAGGGAAGGACGTTGAGTCCCCGACCTACCACAAGGCGTTCTCGACTCCTCGGGAGATGACGGCGTTCATCGCTCAGCTGCGCGAGCTGTCGGGCGGCAAGCCGGTCGGGTTCAAGATCTGCATCGGCGACCCGCGGGAGTTCATGGCCATCGTGAAGGCCATGGTCGAGACCGGCATCCACGCGGACTTCATCGTCGTCGATGGCGGGGAGGGGGGAACCGGCGCAGCTCCACTGGAATTCTCCAACGCGATGGGCGCACCGCTTCTCGAGGGCCTGACGCTGGTCCAGAACACGCTTGTCGGAGCCGGAATCCGGGACGAGATAAGGCTTGGGGCCAGCGGCAAGCTGGTCACGGCGGCGATGATCTGCGAAGCGGTCGGCCTGGGGGCAGACTGGGTCAACTCGGCCCGCGCGTTCATGTTCTCGGTCGGATGCATCCAGGCGCAGCGCTGCCACACCAACCGCTGCCCGGTGGGGGTGACCACCCAGGACCCAAAGCTCCAACGCGCGCTGGTCGTCCCGGACAAGGCCGAGCGGGTCCACAACTTTCACCGCAACACGGTTCACGCCGTGGCCGAGATGATCGCCGCGGCCGGCGTGGACCATCCGAGCGAGCTCACCTCGGACATGATGTTCAGGCGCATCAGCCACATCGAGGTGCGCCGCCTGGACGAGATCTACCCGCGGATCAACCCTGGAGAGTTCGAGGCGGGCACGGCCCCCGAGCGGTTCCAGCGCTACTGGGACCAGGCGTCCGCAGACAGATTCCAGCCAGAGGTAGGAGCCGCGCCGCACGCGTCGCATGCTTGACGCGCTGACCTATCTGGCAGCCGAGTCGTCCGAGCTTCTGCCGGCTCGGAGCCAGATGGCGTTCACGCTCGGCTTCCACATCATCCTCGCGTGCATCGGCGTCGCCTTCCCGGCGATCATGCTGATCGCCAACTACATCGGCCTGAAGAAGGACGATCCCGTGGCCCTCGAGCTGGCCCAGCGCTGGTCGAAGGTTGCGGCCGTCACGTTCGCGGTCGGAGCGGTGACGGGCACCGTCTTGTCGTTCGAGTTCGGGCTTTTGTGGCCGGCGTTCACCGGCCGCTTCGGCGAGGTCTTCGGAATCTTGTTCGCGATCGAGGGGATCTTCTTCTTCATCGAGGCGATCTTCATCGCGATCTACATCTACGGCTGGAAGCGGATGAGCGGCTGGGCCCACTTCTGGACCGGCGTGCCGATCGCGGTCTGCGGGATAGGCGGCGCGTTCTCGGTCGTTGCTGTCAACGGTTGGATGAATCAGCCGGGCGGTTTTGAGATGGACGCCTCAGGCAACGTCACGGATGTCGAGCCGATGAAGGTGATCTTCAACGATGCGGTGCCCTACGAGGTCCCGCACATGATCCTCGCCGCGTACATGGTCACCGGCTTCCTGGTCGCTTCCGTCTATGCGGTGGGGATGATGCGCGGGCGGCGCGATCGCCATCACCGCCTGGGCCTCTTGATCCCATTGACCGTGGCGGCGATCCTGACCCCGGTCCAGATGTTCGTCGGCGACACCGCCGCGCGCGAGATCGCAAAGGACCAGCCGATCAAGTTCGCAGCCATGGAGTGCGTCCAGGAGACCTCCCGCGACGTGACTGAGTACCTGGGAGGGATCTGCACGGACGATGGGGTGAAGGGGGGCATTGGCATTCCGGGTCTCGATTCCTGGCTGGTCGGCTTCTCGACCGACACCAGGGTGATCGGGCTCGACTCCGTGCCCGCGGACGAGCGCCCGCCCGCGAACACCATGCTCCATCTCGCGTTCGACGCCATGGTCGGCATCGGCACCGCCTTGCTCGCACTCGGGATCTGGCTCGGCGTCGCCTGGTGGCGCAAGCGGGACTTCCCTCAATCGAAGTGGTTCCTGCGGTCGGTTGCCGTCTCCGGGGTTGGCGCGATCGTCGCGATGGAATGCGGGTGGATCGTCACCGAGGTGGGGCGACAACCCTGGGTCGTCAACGGGATCATGCGTACGGAAGACGCGATCACCGGGGCCAGCGGCGTCTGGGTCACGTTCTCGATCGTGCTCGTCCTGTACACGCTGCTCGGCATCGCGACGATCGTCGTCCTGCGCCGGATGGCCGAGCGATGGCGTGAGGACTCCGCCGAGGTGGTCGACGTCCCCTACGGGCCGCGAGGCGACCCGCCGGCCGAGCCGGGGGGAGGCTCGGCATGAGCGAGGCGGATGCAGTCGCTGCCGTCCTTTGGATCGGCGCGACGCTCTATGCGGTATTCGGGGGAGCGGACTTCGGGGCTGGGTTCTGGTCCCTCACCGCGGGCCGCGACGAACGGGGGAAGAAGGCGCGATGGCTGATTGGCCGGGCGATCGGCCCGGTCTGGGAGGCGAACCACGTCTGGCTCATCTTCATCCTCGTCGTGCTCTGGACGGCGTTCTCAGCCGCGTTCGAGTCGATCATGTCCACGCTCTTCATCCCGCTCAGCCTCGCCGCCCTCGGGATCGTCTTGAGGGGCGCCGGGTTCGCCTTTCACGAGACGGCGGACAGGGCCGGCGCCAGGCGGATCGCCGAATACCTGTTCGGAGCCTCGTCGGTGATAACGCCCTTCTTCATGGGGACCGTGGTGGGCGCGATAGCTGCGGGGGAGATCCCGGTTGGAAATGCCGCCGGCGACCCCGTCTCGAGCTGGCTGAATCCCGTATCTGTTTTGGTCGGGGTGCTCTTCGTTGCGACGGGCGCCTACCTCGCCGCGGTCTTTTTGATCAGCGATGCGCGGCGCTACGGCGAGGAAGACCTCGAGCGCTACTTCCGCGCCAGGGCTCTCGGCGCGGCGATCGTCACCGGCGCGATCGCGGCCGTCGGCATCGTCGTCGTCCGCTCCGATGCGCGATTCGTCTTTGACGGCCTCGTCGGAGACGCACTCCCGCTCGTCATCCTCTCGGCGCTGTGCGGCGTCGGCGCGATGGCATTGCTTTACCGCCATGCGCGGCGCGGCGCGCGGGAGCTGGCGGTGGGTGCGGTCGTCGCGATCATCTGGGGGTGGGGGGTGGCCCAGTATCCGTATCTGTTGCCGACCGACCTGACGATCGCCGCGGGCGCCGGCACCGACGCGACGCTCACGATGGTTCTGATCGTCTTCGTGGCCGCCGTGATCCTGGTGATTCCATCGATTGCGCTGCTCTACACCCTCACCCAGCGCAACGTGCTCGAGTCCGAGGTCGAGCACGATTAGCGGCCCTGCGACGAGGCGCTAGCCCAGGAGATCCACCAGGCCTCTGGCGGTGAAGTAGACGCCGACGGCGCTGAAGAGGAAGATCAGCACGGCGCGCTGATGGCTCATCATCCAGGCTGAGACGCCGCCGATCGCAGCGCGAGCAGCCTCCGGTCGGCGGATGCTCACGACAAGTGCGAAAAGCGGGACTGTCAGCCAGATCACATCGAAGACGAGGACCGCGAGCAGTCCCTCGACGACGGGTGGGTCGCCCACAGCTATCGCGTTGAGGCCCAGCAGGTAGAGCAGCCCGGGAAGATGGGTGGCCACGCCGGCTGCCGCTGCTACCCGAAGCGATGGATTCCGCAGCTGCCTCGCCACACGGGAGTCGCCTGTCGGACGTTGAGATCCGGAGCCTCGCAATCGCCCGGTGGCTATGCCCGCGGCGAAGCCGAGCGCCGCGGCACCACCCGCGAGTTCGATGGCTGCGTTCGCCGTCGAGGTGCCGGTCTCGAGGCGGACGCCGTGCAACGCGAGCACAACGATCGCACCGGCGAACGCGCTCGAAGCCAGGCTGGCGATCGTGTAGGCCGCCAGCGGACGTGCCGGCGCCGGTGATGCGAGCAGTGCATACACCGATGCCAAGGCGGCGGGACGGACCGCACAGACCACTGCAAGGGCAAGTGCTTCGAGGCTCACGGGTCAGGAACCTCGCTAGCCGTCAGGGGTGACGGGAGAGGCCGCGGATCACGGCGTCGGCGTCGCGATGAGGGGCGCGAAGCGCCGCGCCCACGAGGTCGAGTTGGACGGCGCTCACGGCCCGTACCGCTGCCCGGTTCTCCTCGTCCTTGCCCGTGCTGAACATGTCCTTCGTGTAAATGGCGAGCGGCACCTCGCGTCGCTCGGCCCGCTCGCGCACCGTCTGCAGCTTCGCGGCATTCGCCTCGAAGATCAGGATGGGCTGGACGATCAGAGGCATATAGGCGTTGCCGTCCGCGTCGAGATAGTCCTCGCCGATTGCTTTGGGGCCCGCCTCCGCGGTGACCCCGCTGACGAGAAATGCGGTTACGTTCAACCGCTGCCAAGGCTCCAGATCGTCGCGAACGACAACAGCGATCTTCGTGTCGAAATCAGCAACGCCCATCGGCCTGAACTTAGCGTCGATTCGAGACCGCTATCGCGGCCAGTTGCGATACTGCCCCGCCATGTCGGAACGCCACATCGACATCGTCCGCGAGGGGATCGAGGCTTTCAACCGCGGCGACTGGGACGCCACTCTGGCGCTGTGCGCGGAGGACATCGTCTGGATCCCGATGATCCAGGCCGTCGACGGCCAGCGGGCGCTGATCGGGCACGACATGCTCAGGAGCGCCTGGGTGGCGCAGCGGGAGACCCTGGGCGGAGAGGCGTTTGGCGTCGAGCCGAGGGAGATCCGGGATCTGGGCGCGGGAACGGTGCTCGCACACATGCGCGTTACCGGGCGGGGCAACACGAGCGGCGTTCCGATCGACCTCGACTACGTCCAGCTCTGGACGATCCGCGAGGGCCTCGTGGCGCGGGTCGACAAGTTCGGCAGCGTCGCCGACGCGCTCGCCGACTGCGGCGTCGCGCAGTAGAGCCGGCCCGGGGTCAGCCGGCTGAGACCAGCATCACCAGCGTGTCTCCGCGTACGCCGTCTTCTTTCATGACGGTTGCCGCCTTCTCGGAGCCAAGCTCGGACTGGAGGGCATCCATGTCAGGCACTTCCATCAGCACGGCGACGCGGGAAGGGTTCGATGGATCGACGAACTCGCGGATACCCGTGACACCGAGCGGTCCGAAGAATTCCTCGCGGTTGGACGACGCGAGCCAGTGGTCCTTGTCGTCGACCTCGTGATACGCGATAACAGTTGGCATTGGGGCCTCCAGGGGGTTGGCGCTAGGGAGGGACAAGCTATCGCTCGCTCCAAGAACGACGAGGGCCGGCCCCCGGGGCCGACCCTCATTCTGAGCGCGTGTGCCTCTTTGCGCGGGTCTTAGTTGACCTCGACGACGTTCGACTTGTCGCCCTGGCAGTAGGTGGTGGCTTTGACCTTGGCGACGTAGTCGCCGGGATCCGCGCCGTTGTTGCCGGTGTTCCACTTGCCGTTGGAGTCCGTGCTGTCGGAGGCCACGTAATCGAGCTGGCCGCCAACGATCTCGTAGACCTTGACCTGGCGGTCTTCGAGGCAGTTGGCCGAATCGGGGGACTTCACCTTGCCGTAGAAGTCGCCGCCGTTGTTCTTGAGCACCAGGGTGGTGTCTGCCTGTCCCGCTGCGCTGGCGCCGGTGGCGGCGAATCCTGCTGCGGCGGTCACGACTGCGGTTGCGATGATGGCCTTGAGCTTCATTGTTCTGTTCTCGTTTCTGCCCCTGAGGGGCGTCGGTTGTTTGATGAACAGAAGCTTCGCCCCGATCGGGGCTCACTACTAGAGCCCCTTGGGCGGAATGAAGGCCACCGAGGGTGTGGTCGGTTTCACCCCTTGGTTGGCGGTCGGGTGCACGCGTCGCTGTCCTGACTCTGCGCTTTGCCGGGAAAGCACCTAGGCCTGAAATCGCTGTAGCACCCCGCCTGTGTCATTTCGCGCCCTCTCACGGATTGCCAAGTGACACACGAGGCCGGCTCATACGTGATGAAACGCCTGAAGCGAGCGTAGTTTCGTACGTGCCTGTGAGAACCGCTTTGGCCACACTCGGCATCCTCGTTGAGGACTGCAAGCTTCGTGTTGTGAGGCGAAACGGCGCGTGGCTAGCTGTGAGCGATGACTGGCGACCCGACCGCATCAACGTGGCAGTCCGTGACCAAGGAAGAACGGGACGCGGCCCACGAGCACCGTTAGCCCGACGACGGAGGTAGGCGCTTTGACCGAGACGCAGTCACGCCTTTGCACAAATTCGGTGTCCCGATCGCGAGATACTGCGGGGGTGATGTCGCATGAGAACGTCGAGGTCTGCACGCGGCTGTTCGAGCTCTTCAGCGCTCTTGATCCCGTGGCCGGCGTGGAGGCCGCCCTTGACTACACCGACCCGGAGGGCGTGCTTCAGTCCGCGATCATCGGCGGTGCCGAGGGAACCGCCTATCGGGGCCACGACGGATTTCGCCAGTGGGCGGCCGACGTTGAGACAGCCTTCGAGACGCTTCGTACTACGCCGGAGGAGTACCGGGAGCTTGGGGATGATCGGGTCCTCATGCTCGGCCACGTTTCCGGGCGCGGCCGCGAGAGCGGGATTGCGCTGGCAGCCCCGATCGCTTTCCTGTGCACCATTCGAGCAGGCAGAATCTCCCACATGCAGGGCTTCCTGAGCTGGGATCAGGCCCTTGAAGCCGCAGGGCGGCCCGAGTAGCCCCTTAGCCGCTTTCGTCCTAAGCGCCTACTCCGACAGCCCGGCGGCTTCGAGGGCCTGGCGCTGGTCGAGGTAGGCCCGGATCTCCACGAGCATTGCGTCTCTGAACCTGAATAGATGAAAGACGGTCTGATCTACCGGGACACCGCCTCGCCCAAGGATGCGCAGATGCACACGGACTACGGCGACGTCGTCACGGTCGACAACGAACTCCTCGGGTTCCCACTCCCACTCCTCGACGAGTTCGAGAGCGGCCTCCGCCCACGTTCGAAATCCGTCGGGGCCTCGGTAGATAGCCGCGTCGGGGACCTCGGACAACTCGTGCAACTCCGCGTCGTCGTGAACCGCAAGGAGCCAAGCGTCGATGTCAGCCCGGCTCAAGGCGGCGTAGCCGTCACGAAGCAGTCGTTGCGTTTCCTGCGACACGCTCCGCAGTATCGCGTGACGGGGTCCGAGAAGTGCCGGAGGAGGGACTTGAACCCCCGACACGCGGATTATGATTCCGCTGCTCTAACCAGCTGAGCTACTCCGGCGGGGCACTGGATCGTAGAGGAGGAGTTCGGCGCCCGGAGAGTGTGGGAAGCGGCGGAACCATACGCTCAACGCATGACTGATTTGAAGAGAGCCGTATCGGCCGTGATCCAGGACTGTCTTGCCGTGCGCGGGGATGAGCAGGTCCTGGTCGTGTGCAACCCATCCACGCTCGGGCTCGGTGAGAGCCTGCGCGGCGCCGCGGGACGTTCCGGCGCCGACGCGATGCTGGCGATGATGGCCGAGCGCGCGACGCATGGGACCGAGCCACCACCGGCCATTGCGGCCGCGATGAAGGCCTCAGACGTCGTGCTCTGCCCGACGATGCAATCCCTCTCGCATACGGCGGCACGGCGCGAGGCATCCGAGGCCGGCGCCCGGATCGGCACGCTGCCGCACGTCACCGAAGACATCCTCGGCCGGGTGATGCTCGCCGACATGGCCGAGCTAAAACGCCGCGGACAGGCGGTGGCGAAGGTCCTCACCGAGGCCGACGAGGTCCGGATCACCTGCCCGAACGGAAGCGACCTTCGCCTCAGCCTCACGGGGCGCACCGCCATCTCCGACGACGGCGATCTGGCGGCCCCCGGAGCTTTCGGCAACCTGCCGTGCGGGGAGGGGTTCATCTCGCCACTCCACGATGCGGGCGACGGGACGCTGGTCGTCGACGGGACGATGGGTTCCCTCGGGCTTCCATCCGAGCCCTCGCGGCTGACGGTGGAGGGCGGCTCGCTCACGGACGCCTCGGGCGACACGGGCGCGCGATTCATGGAGCTCTTGCGCGGAGCGGGGGAGGGCGGCACCTTCGTCGCCGAACTCGGGATCGGCACGAACGAGTGCGCGACGCTCACCGGCAACCTGATCGAGGACGAGAAGATCCTCGGCACCTGCCACGTTGCGTTCGGCGCATCGGCCGGCATCGGAGGCGAGATCCAGGTCCCGATCCACGAGGACGTCGTCGTGATGAAGCCGACCGTCGAAGTCGACGGGCGAGCGCTCATCAAGGACGGCGAGCTTCAGGTTTGACCGAGGCGCCCAAAGCGCCGGGCATCCTCGCCGTCCCGAACGTCTCGGAGGGCAGGGACGCCGAGCTCATCGAGCGGGTGGAGTCTGCTTTCGCAGAGGGCTCAGCGGTCCTGGACCGGCACTCCGACGCGACGCACAACCGATCGGTCTTCAGCCTTCTCCCGAATGACGGTCGCGCCGCCGAAACGCTTGCGCGCGGCGCCCGCGAAGCAATCGCCGCCATCGACCTCTCGAATCACGAGGGCGAGCATCCCCACATCGGGGCGCTCGACGTCGCCCCTGTCATCTATCTGAGCCCTGAGTCACGCGAGGAGGCCCGGGCCAAGGCGCTAAATAGCCGCGGGCGAGATCGCCGAACTCGGTGTCCCGGTCTTTCTCTACGGCGAGCTTGCGTCTGTGCCGGAGCGCCGTGAGCGCGCGTACTTCCGATCGGGCGGGCCGTCCGCGCTCGCCGCTCGGATGGAGCGCGGCGAGCTCGAACCCGACTTCGGCCCGCCGGCGCCTCATCCGACCGCAGGCGCCACGCTCGTTACTGCAAGGCCGCCGCTTGCCGCGTTCAACATGGAGTTCGAGGGCATGACGCTTACCCAGGCGAAGGCGGTTGCGGCCGCGCTCCGGGAGTCGGGCGGCGGCCGTCCGGGCGTTCGCGCCATTGCTCTTTTGCTCTCGGACCACCGCACCCAGATCTCGACCAACGTCCACGATCCCGTGGCGATCCCCCTGGGCGAGGTGGTTGCGCGGGCGCGAGACCTGGCAAAGCCTCACGCGGGTGTGATCCGCAGTGCGGAGATCGTCGGGCTGATTCCAAGGGCCGCTCTCGAGCTGTTCCCAACCGACGTGCCGATTCCCGGCTTCGAGCGCGCGCATGGCGTGATCGAGGAGCGCCTCGAGGCATTGGCACGTGACAGAGCCTGACTTACTAGATTTGACACGTGGCTCAGACGAAGAAGAAGCGCAAACGTAAGCACCGCGGAACTCAAGGTGGCTCGATCAACCGGCGGTCGACGGGCAGACCCCGCAATCGCGACGAGGCGCGGGCCCAGGCGCGGCGCAATGCCGAGCTGAAGCGCAGTGCGGCCCCGACCTGGCAGAGCGCGTTCAACCGCTCGCTCATCATGTCGGCGATCCTCTTTGTCCTGATGGCGTTCGTCGTCGGGCAGCCGATCGCCGCGTCCGCCGCGCTTTCAGTCTTCATGCTTGCCCTGTACACGCCCGCGGGGTACTACCTCGAGCGCTTCCTGTACCGGCGCCGCATGGCGAAGGAGCATGCGGCGCGCCAGGCGGCACGCGCGCAGGCGACCGGTCGCTCTCCGCGGCGATAGGAGCCGTCCCCATGGATATCCGGATGCTCACGGTCGGCCAGGTGGCCGAGAACTCATACATCTTTCGCCGGGATGAGTCCGACACAGCGCTGATCATCGACCCGGGTGAGGAACCCGACCGCATCCTCGCGACCATCGATCAGCTGGGAATCTCGAAGCTGGAGGCGATCCTTCTAACCCATACGCACTTCGACCACATCGGCGCAGTCGCGCCGGTCGCGAAGGCAACGGGCGCTCCCGTCTACTGCCCTGAGCTCGAGACGAGCGTCCTCGCGGACATCATGTCCTACATCCCTTGGGAGGGTTTCGGGCCGTACGAGAGCTGGGACGCCGAGGAGACCGTGGCCGGCGGAGAGCATCTCGAGCTCGCCGGTTTCGAGATCGACGTCATCTTCACTCCCGGCCACAGCCCAGGGCACGTGACCTACTCGATCCCCGACGAGCGCGTCCTCTTCTCAGGCGACGTCCTCTTCCAGGGCTCGGTCGGCCGCACCGACCTTCCCTACGGTGACTGGCCGACCCTTCTGGCCTCGATCAGCGACCTCCTCGAGAGGTTCCCCGACGAGACGGGTGTCTACCCGGGGCACATGGGAGTCACGACGCTGGGAGCCGAGCGCCAATCGAACCCGTTCCTGCGCGAGCTCGCCACTCTCAGACGCGTTAGGCTCGGCGCGCGATGGCCGCGCGCTTCAAAGCCCCTCGGGGGACGTTCGACGTCCTGCCTTCCGACTCGCAGGCGCGAGCGCGCGTCTATGTCGCCGCAGCGACCGCCTTCGAGCGTGCCGGCTATGGACGGATCGAGACGCCCGTGTTCGAGGAGACGGAGCTGTTCGCACGAGGAGTCGGAGAGTCCACGGACATCGTCCAAAAGGAGATGTTCACGTTCGAGGACCAGGGCGGCCGCAGCCTCACTCTCCGCCCCGAGGCCACAGCCTCGATCTGCCGCGCGTACGTCGAGCACGGCATGCACAAGCTTCCGCAACCGGTGAAGCTCTGGTACTGGGGACCCTTCTTTCGCCACGAGCGGCCGCAGTCGGGCCGCTATCGGCAGTTCCATCAGATCGATTCGGAGGTGATCGGTACCGACTCGCCTCTGGCCGACGCCGAGTCGATCATCCTGCTGTCCGATCTCCTGTCGGAGCTCGGTGTCCCCGGCGTCAGGCTCCGGCTCGGAAGCCTGGGCTCGCACGAAGCCCGCAAGGCGTACCGCGACGATCTCCGTGCCTATCTCAAGCAGCACGAGACCTCGCTCTCCGAGGACGTCCGCTCGCGAATCGAGTCGAACCCACTGCGGGCCTTCGACTCGGACCATGAAGGGACGCAAGGGGTAATGGAGAACGCGCCGACGATGCTCGACCACCTCGACGCGGCCGACGCCGAGCACTTCGACGCGGTCAAGCGCGCCGTGAGCGATGCCGGCGTCGAGTATCAGCTGGACGGCACCCTCGTCCGCGGCCTCGACTACTACACGCGCACGGTCTTCGAATTCACGTCCGATGTCCTGGGGGCGCAGTCCGCGCTTGGCGGGGGCGGCCGATACGACGGGCTCGTCGCAGAGCTTGGCGGGCCCGAGACGCCCGCGGTCGGCTGGGCGGCGGGGATCGAGCGGATCCTTCTGGCCCTTGGTGAGACGGAGGAGAAGCCATCGCTCGATGCCTTCATCGTCGCCCCCGAGAGTCAGCGCGATCGCGCGCTGGGCCTCGCAACGGAGGCGCGGCGCGCGGGCGCATGCGTTGACCTGGACCTCGCCGGACGCTCCGAGAAAGGCCAGATGAAGCAGGCCGATCGCGCCGGCGCAAAGCGGGCTGTGATCCTCGCCGACGACGGGAGCGCCAAGATCAGGGACATGAGGACCGGCGAAGAGAGGCCCCTCGACACAAGCGATGTGGCTGCGGAGATCGAGCGCGAACGGGGAACCGGCGAATGACCGAGCTTCCCGCGCTGGCGCCGAACCGATACCGCGACACCTGGTGTGGCGGAGTCCTCTCGGACAGCGGCGACTCGGAGATCCGGGTCGCGGGCTGGGTCCATCGCCGCCGGGACCACGGAGGCGTCGTCTTCGTGGACCTGCGGGATCGCACCGGGCTGGTGCAGCTCGTCTTCCATCCTGACGAGTCGGGCGAGGCGTTCGCGCTCGGCCACACGCTCCGGGCAGAGGACGTGATCTCCGTCTCCGGACCCGTCGTCCGCCGCTCGGACGAGACCGTCAACCCGGAGATGGCGACCGGCGAGTTCGAGGTGCGCGTAAAGGCCGCGGACCAACTCTCTGACGCCGACACGCCACCGTTCGAGATCGAGAGCTTCTCAGGCGAGGTGGGGGAGGAGATGCGCCTTCGGCACCGCTACCTCGACCTGCGCCGCGAACCGCTTCAGCGAGCGGTCGCAACGCGGGCAGCGGTGTCGCGCGCGATGCGCGAGTTCCTCGACGGCGAAGGCTTCCTTGAGATCGAGACTCCGGTCCTCACTCGCTCGACCCCGGAGGGCGCACGGGACTTCCTGGTGCCTGCTCGCCGGGAGGCCGGCTCGTTCTACGCGCTTCCGCAGTCGCCGCAGCTCTTCAAGCAGCTCCTGATGGTCGGCGGCTTCGAGCGCTACTACCAAATCGCCCGTTGCTTCAGGGACGAGGATCAGCGTGCCGATCGCCAGCCGGATTTCACCCAGCTCGACATCGAGCTGTCGTTCGTCGAGGTCGAGGATGTTCTGGCCGTGAATGAGCGCCTGCTCGCGCACGTGCTCGAACGTGTCGACGGTCCAAAGCTCGAGCTGCCGCTCCCGCGCGTCGGATACGACGAAGCGATGTCCCGCTTCGGGACGGACCGGCCGGACCTCCGGTTCGGGCTCGAGCTTCGCGACCTTTCGGACGCGCTCTCGGACACCGAGTTCAAGGTGTTCCAGGGTGCGATCTCTTCTGGCGGCGTCGTCAAGGGACTCAACGCCGGCAAGCGCGAGATCCCGCGCTCGGGCCTCGACGGCCTGATCGAGCGCGCGCAAGAGCTAGGTGCCAAGGGCCTCGTCTGGGCGTTTCGCGAGGGGGACGGCTGGCGCTCACCGACGGCGAAGTTCCTCTCGGAAGACGAGCTCGCAGCGCTCAATGAGGCATTGGAAGCCGAGGAGGGCGACCTCCTCCTGATCGTCGCCGACTCCGAGCCGACGGCGAACTCAGTGCTCGCTCAGCTTCGCCTCGACATGGCCGCGCGCTTCGATCTGATCGAGCCCGACAGCCACTCCTTCTGCTGGATCGTGGACTGGCCGCTCTTCGGCTGGAACGAGGACGTAAAGCGCTGGGATCCGCTCCATCACCCCTTCACGGCGCCCGACGGCGACCTCGATCCCTCTGACCCCGGCGCTGCCCGCGCCCAGGCCTACGACATCGTCTGGAACGGGCAGGAGCTGGGCGGCGGGTCCATCCGTATCTCCGACCCCGCGATGCAGAAGAAGGCGTTCGAGGCGATCGGAATCGACGATGCCGAGGCCGAGGCTCGCTTCGGCTTCCTCCTGGAGGCGCTCCGCTACGGAGCTCCGCCGCATGGCGGTATCGCCTACGGGCTCGACAGGTTCGTGCAGCGCGTGCTCGACGCGGCCTCGATCCGCGACGTGATCGCGTTCCCCAAGGCGGCGTCCGGCGCCGACCCGCTCACCGGCGCGCCCGCGCCAGTCGATCCGACGCAGCTAAGAGACTTGGGCCTCCAGATCAAGCCCTGCACGGTAGTAGGAGGCATCACCCGTGGAGTTCCTGAAGCAGTTGCAGTCCGGCGACGACTCGAGGACCGAAGCGCTTCGAGCACTGGGCGGCTTGCTCCTCGGTATCGGCGGCACTGGTTCTCATCATCCGCAAGACCACGTTGCCGGGGACCTGGGAGATTTCCCGCTCTTTCTCGCCTGGCTCATCCCGGCGCTGATCCTCTACGGGGCGGGATCATGGCGGCGCGGGCGGCCGAGCCCAGGCTCTGGCACTCCGTCTGGGTCGTGTTCGGGCTCGTCTTCGTCTACGGAACCTTGCTCCAGTTCATCGTCCTGATCGATGGCGACACGGACTCTTCTCTCAACACGGTGTGGACGCTGTGCGTCGTCGCGGCCGCCGGGGTCGGCGCAGCGGTCTTCGCTCGGCTCCGCTTCGGCTGGCTCGTCGCGGGCCTCGCGCTTGCGGTCGCCTGGCTGGCGCTATGGGACGAGATCCTCGAGAACGGAATAGGCGACGACGCCGGAACGTTCCGTGGCCTCTGCATGGTCGCGGCGATCCTCCTGGTCGCGCTTGCCTGGATGATCGAGTCGCGCGGACGCGAGGGTGACGAGGCCGCGGAGATAGTCACTGCCGCGGGTCTCATCTTCGTCGTGGGCGCCGGCCTCGTCGGCCTGTCCGACCTCTCCACGCTCTTCGTGCCCGTACCGACGGATGTGGCGCCGACCGAAAGCGGCGTCAAGCCGTCGCTGTTCTGGGACGTCGTCCTTCTCGGCGGTTCAATCCTGCTGGTCGCGGCCGGTGGCCTCACGAAGGTGAGGGGCCCGGTCTACGTCGGCGGGCTCGGGATTCTGACCTTCGTCCTCCTCGTCGGGATCGATTTCGACGACGACTCACCGGAGGGAAAACTCGTCGGATGGCCCCTCATTCTGCTTCTTTCGGCGGCGCTGGCTATCGCCGGGAGCTTCCTCGCGAACCGGCCCTCGACAAGCGCCTCGGTGGGCAAACCCGGCCAGGCACCGTAGATAGCGCTCAAGACTTCGGCGATCTCAGCCGAATCAAGGTACGTGTCTGTAACGTTCTTCATTGGCTCGGGCTTGTTCGCTAGCCGCTCTCATCGTGAACCAATACAAACGCCTCGGGAGCTGATCTCGGCTGAGGACCGTGTGCCTCAGCTGGTAGGCACCCACCTGTTCACCCAGGT
This sequence comes from uncultured bacterium, assembly GCA_963772035.1. Lineage (GTDB taxonomy): Bacteria > Actinomycetota > Thermoleophilia > Solirubrobacterales > 70-9 > JALZKA01. The sequence continues at coordinate 262,147 of CAVYVT010000005.1, read as the reverse complement.
TCGCAGGCTGAGCGGTAACGGCAAGCCGGAGCCTTCTTTTATCTCCGAGTTGCGGCTGGCCTGATGCGCGAGGCCATCAACAACAACCCCATCGTCCAGATCGGCCTCCTCGGCGCCTTGGGTGTGATTGTCGCGGTCGTGTTCATGTCCAGCATGGGCGGTGGTCCTCCCGCTGAGGAGGCGGCGTCCCCCGAAAGCGCAAGCGAGGCCACGGCGGCCACTCCCGTGCCAGTGGATGCGGCAACTCCCGGCGTGCCGGTTGCTCCCGCAACCTCCGCGCCCGAGGCTGTGCCTGGCGCCCCCACCGGAGTAACGCCCTTCGAGGCGGGGAAGGGCCTTCCGGCCGCCGTCGTGAACGCTTATGAGTCCGGAGATGTGGTCGTCCTGCTCGTAATGCAAAGCGGCGGCGTCGAGGATGAGTCGCTCAAGCGGGACGTCGAAAGCCTCGAGGCTCGTGGGGACACCTCGGTCTTCGTGACCGATGCCAAGGGGGTCAGTAAGTACTCGCGGATCGCCGAAGGGGTGACCCTGGACCGCGTGCCCGCGATCATCGTCCTGCATCCGCTCGAGGACAAGCCATCCGGCAGCGAAGCTTCGCTGCCGATGCCCGAGGCGAGCGTCGCGTATGGGTACCGCGGGAAGGAAAGCGTCGTTCAGGCAGTGAACGACGCCCTCTACGACGGCGGCACCGGCGCCTACTCCCCGTAGGCCAACCGTCTCTTGCCGGCGGGGCAGCGGGCTACCGTGTGCGCATGCCCGCAGACGACGAACTCTTGCGCGAGTACGCGCGCGACGAAACGCGTCGCGGACCCGCGGGCGCGGGCGCGCACACCGGCAGCGCCGGCGGGTCGGCCTGCGGCGACCTGATTCGAATCTCGCTCCGGATGGAGGGGGATCGGGTCGCCGAGGCGACGTTCGACGCCGAAGGCTGCGCTGCGCTCCGCGCGTGCGCCGCGGCCGCCTGCGAGGAGGCTGAAGGCGCCCAGGTCCTGCGCGTCGCTGCGGTCACGGCCGACGACGTCGCTGCCGCCGTCGGCGGACTCGGTCCGGAGGGGCGCCATGCCGCAGACCTGGTGGCCGATGCGCTCGCGCGCGCGCTCAGCGCGCTCGCGTCTTCTGCCGACGCGATCTCGGGGCCTCCCCCCGGAGAGCGCGTCCTGGTGGCTGTCTCCGGTGGCGTGGACTCCGCCGTTGCGGCCCTGATCGAGCGCGACCGCGGAGCCGATGTCGTTGCCGTGACCCTCAAACTCTGGGCGGACGAGCGGACCGATGGGACACAGGCGTGCTGCTCTCCGGAAGCCGTTCGGGGCGCCCGCGCGATGTGCCATTCGCTCGGCATTCCGCATTTGACCCTGGACCTCGAGCAGGCATTTCGCCGCGAGGTCGTCGACGCATTCGTCGGCGGATACAGGGCGGGGGAGACCCCCAACCCGTGCGTCATCTGCAACGGCGACCTGCGAATCGACGCCATGGTGTCCTTGGCTGACCGGCTTGGCGCTTCGAGCCTTGCGACAGGGCACTATGCGCGGCTGGAGGACGACGGCTCGGGGCCGCTTCTGCGGGCTGCTGCAGACCCCGCGAAGGATCAGACCTACATGCTGTCGGGACTGCGCCCGCAGACGCTCGCACGCCTTCGCTTTCCCCTCGGCGAGCTGACGAAGCCCGAGGTCCGGGCGCTGGCCGCAGCCGAGGGCCTCGCGGTGGCTTCGAAGCGAGAGAGCCAAGACCTTTGCTTCCTCGCGGGCGAAGGCAAGCGCTCGTTCCTCGAGCGCCACGGCGGCCTTGCCGACCGCCCGGGCCAGATCGTCGACACGGCGGGAGAGGTCGTCGGAGAGCATCCCGGACATCATCAGTTCACGGTCGGGCAGCGTCGCGGCCTTGGAGTGGCGACTGGTGAGCCCGTCTACGTAACGGGAACCGATGCGGCCGAGAACGTCGTGGTCGTGGGCGCAAAGGAGGATCTGGCCCGCACCGTGGTTCGCCTTCGCGGAGCCAGGCTCCATCGGGACTCGAAGCGCGCCGGTTCCGTGCGCCTGCGCTACCACGCGCATGCGATTCCCTGCCGCGTCTCGGCCGCCGGCCCTGGAGAGCACGCCGAGCTCGAGCTGGAACTCTCCGAGCCGGCGTACGGCGTCGCGCCGGGTCAGACGGCCTGCCTTTATGACGGCGACCTCGTGGTCGGCCGCGCCACCATCGCGAGCGCGGCCTAGCCTCGCCGCTACCTAGACTCACGCACTCGTGATGTCGTCGGCTGAGATCCGTGAGGCGTACCTCTCCTTCTTCGAGGGAGAGGGCCATAGGCGCATGCCCTCGGCCTCACTCGTGCCCGCCCCCGACGACACGTCGACGCTTCTGAACGTCGCGGGAATGCAGCCGTTCAAGCCGTATTTCCTCGAGCGGGAGCAGCCACCGTCCAAGCGGCTTACGTCATGCCAGCGGTGTTTTCGCACACCTGACATCGAAGAGGTCGGGAACACCAAGCGCCACCTCACCTACTTCGAGATGCTGGGGAACTTCTCGTTCGGCGACTACTTCAAGGACGACGCGACTCGCTTTGCCTGGGATCTCTCCACGAACGAATTCGGGTTCGACCCGGATTTGATCTGGGTCACGGTTTTCGGCGGCGACGAGGAGCTCGGCCTTGGCCCCGACATGGAGGCGGTCGAGCTCTGGCTCGCGATCGGCGTGCCCGAAGAGCGCATCGTCCATCTGCCGCGATCCGAGAACTTCTGGCAGGCCGGTGCGACGGGGCCGTGCGGGCCGTGCTCCGAGCTCTACATCGACCGCGGTCCGGATTACGGCTCGGACGAGGATCGCCCAGGCGACGACACCGAGCGCTATCTCGAGTACTGGAACCTCGTCTTCATGGCGAACGAGCTCCACGAGGACGGCTCGATCACCGACTTGCCGAACCAGAACATCGACACGGGCCTTGGCCTCGAGCGCATGGCGATGATCCAGCAGGGAGCCGACTCGGTCTTCGAGACTGACCTCTTCCGGCCGCTCATCGAGCTGGCCGAGGAGCTCTCGGGCAGGAAATACGACGCTGACGAGAAGACGACCCGCGCTATGCGGATCCTCGCCGACCACTCGCGCGGCATGGTGAACCTCATCGCCGACGGGGTGGTCCCGTCGAACGAGGATCGCGGCTATGTGTTGCGCCGGGTGATGCGCCGCGCCATCCAGCAGGGCGGTGCGATCGGGCTGGAGGCGCCCTATCTCGGCCGCTTTGCCGAGAAGGCGATCGACATGCTCGGAGAAGTCGTTCCACAGCTCGAAGCCGAGCGCGAGACGGTGCTCGGTTGGGTAGCCGGCGAGGAGGAAGGTTTTGCCCGCACCCTCCATCGCGGCTCGGAGCTCCTTCGCCGTGTGGTCGCGGATGCGAAGGCCTCCGGCGCGAGCGAGGTGGATGCAGAGGAAGCGTTCAAGCTTCACGACACCTACGGCTTTCCGTTCGAGGTGACGCAGGAGCTACTGGCCGAGGAGGGCCTGGAGGTTTCGGCGTCAGGATTCGAGCAACACATGACGCTCCAGCGGGATCGTGCGCGACGCAGCGGGCGAGCGCAAGAGGCCGATGTGGGGCGCGAGAGCGCACTTGAATTCGCGCGCAGCTCTCCGCCCACCGAGTTCGTCGGGTTCGAGCGCCTGGTTGCAGAAACAAGCGTCGCCGCCGCCGACGGTCCGCTCGTAAAGCTCGAGGAGAGCCCGTTTTACGCGGAGGGCGGCGGCCAGGTCTCTGACACCGGCGTCCTGCGCTGGGAGGGCGGCCAGGCAGATGTTTCAGACGTCGTCCGCGCCGGAGACGACCAGGCCCTGGTTCTCGGAAACCCTGGCGGCCCCGGACGCGAAGCGGAGGAGTCGACAGGCATTGTCATCGAGGCGGGGGTGAGGGTTGAGGCCGAGGTCGACCACGACGCGCGCAATCGCACCACGCGAAATCACACGGCGACCCACTTGCTCCATGCGGCCCTGCGAGAGCGCCTGGGGACGCACGTGCATCAGGCCGGCTCGGCGGTCCGCCCGGACAAGCTCAGGTTCGACTTCACGCATGGGCAGCCGCTTTCGCCGGACGAGGTCCGAGAGATCGAAGACGTCGTAAACGACTGGATCAAGGCCAGCCGACCGGTTCGCGCCATGGAGATGGAGCGCGACGAGGCGCTCGCGCTCGGCGCGATGGCACTCTTCGGCGAGAAGTACGGAGACTGGGTGCGGATGGTCGAGATCGACGGCGTCTCACGTGAGCTCTGCGGCGGGACGCACGTCGCCTCGAGCGCCGAGTGCGGAATCTTCGCCATCGTCCAGGAGACGTCGAGCGCGGCCAACGTGCGGCGGATCGAAGCATTGACCGGCCCTGCGGCCATCGACTGGTTCCGCGAGCGAAGCGTCGCCTTCGACCGGACCGGTGCCCTTCTCGGCTCGGCGCAAGATCCCGTCGCGGCGGCTGAGCGGGCGGCCGAGCGCCTGAGCGAGCTCGAAAAGACGGTTGCGAAGGCCGGGCGTGAGGCCGCGGGTCAGGAAGCCGAGGAACTCGCGTCAGGGGCCGGCGAAGTCGGTGGAGTCCGCGTTGTCGTGGCAGAGAGCGGCGTGGCCGACGGCAAGGCGCTGCTCGACCTGGCGACGCGAGTCCGCGACAAGCTCGGCGACGCGGTAGTCGTTTTGGGCGCGCCGTCGGACGGCAAGGTTGCCCTCGTGGCGGTGGCGAGCCCTCAGGCGGTTGAGCGCGGAGTGTCCGCCGCCGCGATCGTGCGCGACGCGGCGCCAGTGGTCGGCGGGGGCGGCGGAGGTCGCGACGACTCGGCTCAGGCGGGCGGCCGGGATCCGTCGAAGCTCCCCGATGCGCTCGAGACCGCACGAAGCGCGATTCGCTCAGCGCTCGACGGCTGATCGATTTCCATGCGAATTCTCGCTCTTGACCATGGTGAAGCCCGTGTGGGCGCGGCGACATGCGACCCGACCGAGACGATCGCGTCGCCGGCGGGAGTCCTTGGCCCCGATCCCGCCGAAGTCGGTCCACTGGTGTCGTCGAAGGGCTCGGAGATGGTCGTGGTCGGGCTTCCGTTGAGCCTTTCCGGAGAGGAAGGGGCACAGGCCCAGAGCGCCCGCGCCTATGCCGCGGCGCTCGAAGAGCTGCTGGACATCCCCGTCGTCACGTACGACGAGCGGCTCACAACCCGGATGGCGTCGTCGAGCGCCAGGGCAGGAGCCGGCGCGCCCAATGATGCATTGGCAGCGGCGCATCTGCTTGAGTCATTCCTTCAGCACCGGGCGGGGCCGCGTCGAGAGGAACTGGCCGGTGAAGACTGAACGGCAACGACTGCACATGCCGCCGTTCGGCGAAATGGAACACACATGAGTGACTGGCACGACCCCTTTGCCGATGACGAGGCCGCGCGCGAGCGTGAGGCCCGCCGCGCCGAGCGCGAAGCGCAGGCGCCGCGGCGAGGCGACTCGCGAGTCGCTTGGCGAGCGTGTTCGCGACTTCGACGAGGAGCAGGCCCAGCCTGCGCCCGCACCCCCGGTCGAGCCCACGCCACCCACCGAGGTCGCGCCCCATGCGCCCGAGCCGTTCCAGGCCGAAGCGCCCCCCACGCAGGTCCAACCCGCTGCTCCGCCGCCACCACCGCGAAGGCCAACTTCGGACGCAGTTCATCGCCGCCGGATGTTCGCCTTGGTCGGCGTGGGACTCCTGATCATCGCGGTCGCGGCTATCGGGACGATCATCAGCAGAGGAGGGGACTCGAGCTCCGAGGCGTCGGCCGTGCCGGCCGCGAAGAAGACGATCGAGGTAGTCGTGCCCGAGGGTTACGACCGGACCCAGATCGCCGAGGTCGTGAAAAAGGCCGGACTCAAGGGCGACTATCTCAATGCGACCGAGTCGTTCAAGGGCTTCGATCTGGCGAAGTACGGCGCTGAGAACGCGCAGAACCTGGAGGGCTTCCTGTTTCCGGCGACGTACGAGGTCTTCAAGGGCGCGAAGGTCGAGGACCTCATCTCGAAGCAGCTCGATGCCTTCGAGATGAACGCCTCGGACATCAACCTCGAGGGGGCGGCGAAGGAGCAGGGCCGCACTCAGTACGACCTGGTGAACATCGCCGCGATGGTCGAGCGCGAGATAGCGGTCCCGGAGGAGCGTGAGCTCGCGGCATCCGTGATCAACAACCGGCTCGAGCAGGGCAACCCGCTCGGCATCGACGCGACGATCCGCTACGAAGACCAGAACTACTCGGGCCAGCTCGTGCTGTCGCGCCTCGAGGAGGACACGCCCTACAACACCCGCACGAACGCCGGCCTTCCTCCCGGTCCCATCGGCAACCCGGGCCTCGCATCGCTCGAGGCCGCCGCCAACCCCGCGGACACCGACTTCTTCTTCTTCGTCGTCAAGCCCGGCTCGTGCAACGAACACACCTTCGTCGAAACCGAGGAGGAGTTCGCCGCTGCGGAAGCCGAGTACCAAGCGGCCCTCCAGGCCGAGGGCGGCTCCCCAACCGACTGCTGACGGTCTAGCCTCGGGTCTATGCCCCGGCTTGCCGTGCTCGGCCATCCTGTTTCGCACTCGCGCTCGCCGGCCATGCACACCGCTGCGCTCGAGGAGATGGGACTCTCAGGCGGATGGACGTACGAGTCGATCGACGTTGCGCCCGCGGACTTCGAATCGCGCGTGAGATCGCTCCCCGGTCAGGATTTTGCGGGTGTGAACGTGACGCTTCCCCACAAGGTCGCTGCCCTCTCTCTTGCGGATGACGCCTCCGACGCGGCTCGCGAGATCGGGGCGGCGAACACCCTGACCTTCGCCGACGGAGTTGATCTCCGCTGATAACACCGACGCAACGGCAATCGCTGAAGCGCTTCCCATTGAGGCGGCCGGAGTTCGAGCACTTGTCCTGGGAGCCGGGGGATCGGCGCGAGCTGCCATCTGGGCGCTCTCGCAGGCCGGAGCCGTGGTAAACGTGTGGAATCGCACCAGCGTGAAAGCTCGTGCGCTGGCGGCCGAGATGGGCGTGGGTCTCGAAACTGGGGATCCAGCGATAATCGTGAATGCGACCAGGGTGGGGCTCGAGAAGGCGAATGAGGTGCAACCCCTAGTCGAATGCGGGACGCCCGATCTCAAGCCGTTTCCGCTCTTTGACGATGGTCTTCAGGCAGAGGTGGTGATGGACTTGGTCTATGGCTCACACGAAACTGATCTGATCAAGGCCGCGCGGGCGGCCGGTGCGTTGACGATCGACGGCTTGGAGATCCTCGCCAGGCAAGGCGCCGCGTCGCTTCACCTGTGGACCGGTGTGGAGCCACCGCTGGAGACCATGAAAGCCGCCGCCAGGAACCCCACATGACCGGGCGACCCGAATACCTGAAACCAGTTCCGGATACCGAAGGCGCGACCGCGCTCGCTTCGGATCACGTCGGCGAACTCGCTCCATCGCCGGATCACGTCAGCGAACTGTCGCCATCGCAGGATCACGTGGGCGACGTGACGTCGTCGGACATTCCGGGCCTGACGCCGCCCCTGGGGAGGGCTCACCCTGGGATGCTCACGACGGACGTCCTGGTCGAGCTCGGCTACATCGATAAGGAACGCGCCGCGTTGGCCGTCGACAAGGCTCGGAGCGCCGGCCGCCCGCCCGAGTCGATCCTGATCGAGCAGAAGGCGGTCGACGCGAATCAGGTCTCGAGAGCTGTCGCGGAGAGATATGGCCTCTTTCACCTGGACCTGAACAGCTACAAGGTGGACATGGGCGCCTCGAACCTGATCTCGCCGGCCGCCGCGCGGCGTTATACCGCCGTCCCAGTCGGATTCCTGCCCGACGACGCCTTGCTCCTTGCGATGTCGGATCCCTCGGACGTCATCGCCGTCGACGACATCCAGATGATCACGGGCTCGGTCTGCCGGGTTGCGGTTGCGCCTCCCGACGACATCGAGGCACTGATCCGCCGCCTGAGCACCCTCGACTCTGCCGTCAGCGAAGCCGTCGAGGAAGACGATTCGGAAGCCGGAGACGAAGTGGCCGAGCTCCGCGAGTCGGCGGACGACGCGCCGGTGATCAAGCTCGTCTACTCCATCCTCGGCCAAGCTGTCAACGACGGCGCATCAGATGTGCACTTCGAGCCTCAGGACGGCGAGATGCGAGTCCGCTTTCGCGTCGATGGCGTCCTGAACGAGGCGGCACGAGTGCCGAAGCGAATGGTCGCAGGGGTTGTGTCGCGCATCAAGATCATGAGCGACATGGACATCGCGGAAAAGCGGGTGCCGCAGGACGGCCGCGTTTCGCTGAATGTCGAGGACCGAAAGGTCGACCTTCGTATCACCACGCTCCCGACGCAGAAGGGAGAGGGCTGCACGATCCGCATTCTCGATACGGATCAGGCGATGCGCACGCTTGACGAGCTGGGAATGGACGGCGAAGGGAGGCAGCGCTACGAAACCTCGTATCGCAAGCCCTACGGCGCGATCCTCGTCACTGGCCCCACCGGTTCGGGTAAGTCGACTTCGCTCTACGCCACCCTCAACGAGATCAACTCGGTCGACAAGAAGATCATCACGATCGAGGATCCTGTCGAGTACCGGCTGGAGGGAATCAACCAGATGGGCGTCAATCGGCGAGCGGGCCTCACCTTCGCCGCGGGGTTGCGCTCGATGCTGCGCGCGGACCCGGACGTGATCATGGTGGGGGAGATTCGCGACGGGGAGACCGCCCGGATCGCTATCGAGGCTGCGCTCACCGGACACCTGGTGCTCTCGACGCTGCACACGAACGATGCTCCGGGAGCGATCATCCGCCTGCAGAAGATGGGGATCGAATCTTTCCTGACGGCCTCAGCGGTCGACTGCGTCGTCGCCCAGCGCCTGGCGCGCAAGCTGTGCGATCAATGCAAGCGGCCGAAGACCGTCCCGCGTCGTGCGCTCATCGAAGCCGGATACGAGGTCGACAGCGCCCTCGATGCCTTCGAGGCGGTGGGATGCGCCCGCTGCGCGAATACCGGCTACCGGGGACGCGTCGGCCTCTATTCCGTGATGGTGATGACCGAGGTGCTGAAGGAGATGACGGTCGCGGGGGTCTCGGAAGCGGATCTGACCACCGTGGCCCGGGATGAGGGAATGCTCACACTGACCGAGGACGGCGTTCGCAAGGTAATGGCGGGCGTCACCTCGATCGAAGAGGTCGCCCGAGTCGCACGCTGAGCCTGCATCCGCGCTCGCCTCTCAAGCCCGAGCGCGTTGCCGCCGAAATAGATGGGGATGAGTCTCGACTTCGCAGCCGTCCTCAATCGAATGGTTGAGATCAGGGCATCCGACGTGCATCTTTCGCCTGGCTTTGCGCCTGCCGTCCGGGCGCGCGGGAAGATCACGCCGCTGGACAACTATTCGCCCCTCACGCCCCAGGACACACGCGAGATCGTGTATTCGATCCTGAACGACTCGCAGCGCAAGGCGTTCGAGAACAACCTGCAGCTGGACCTCGCGTACGCGATTCCGGGCGTCGCGCGATTCCGAGTCAACGTCTTCTTCCAGCGCGGCGCGATCTCCGCAGCATTTCGCCATATCCCGGAGAAGATCGAGTCCCTCGAGTCCCTGGGCCTGCCTCAGATCCTGGAGGAGTTCTGCCGCAAGCCTCGAGGATTCGTTCTCGTGACCGGCCCGACGGGCTCCGGCAAGTCGACGTCGCTTGCCTCCATGATCGACCTCATCAACGAGGAGCGCGCTGAGCACATCCTCACGATCGAGGATCCGATCGAGTTCTTGCACAAGCACAAGCAGTGCATCGTGAACCAGCGCGAGGTCGGCTCGGATGCGGTCGACTTCTCCAGTGCCCTGAAGTCCGCTCTCCGCGAAGACCCGGACGTGATCCTGGTCGGCGAGATGCGCGACCTCGAGACGATCTCGACGGCGCTGACCGCGGCCGAGACCGGTCACCTGGTCTTTGCCACTTTGCACACGCAGTCGACGGCGCAGACCGTCGACCGCATCATCGACGTCTTCCCGCCGCACCAGCAGCAGCAGGTGCGCATGCAGCTCTCGATCGCGCTTCAAGGGATCGTCACTCAGCAGCTCTTGCCGACGTCGGACGGTTCCGGGCGGGTCTGCGCAACGGAGGTGATGGTGCCGACGCCGGCCGTGCGGAACCTGATCCGGGAAGGCAAGACCCACCAGATCTATTCGGCGATCCAGACGTCCGGATCCGTCGGTATGCAGACCATGGACTCCCATCTCGCACAGCTGGTGCGGATGGGCAAGATCGCGCCTCAGGTCGCGATGCAGCGCTCGTCCGTGCCGGAGGAGCTCAAGCGCCTGCTCGGACCATTGTCGGGAAGCGGTGCCGGCACCCAATCCGGAATGGCGGCGCAGGCGCCCGCCGGCGCGGCGGTGTAGGCCGGTGGCAGTTTTCGAGTTCAGAGCGGTCGACCTCGCGGGAATGCCTTCGCGGGGTGACCTGGAGGCCACCTCGAAGACTGCGGTAAGCGAGCAGCTTCGCGAGCGCGGTCTGATCGTCCTGGACGTATCCGAACGCCGCGAGGCCTTCAAGCTCGAGTCGATCTTCCAACGGTTCAAGAACGTGAAAGCGCGGCCCCTGGCGATCTTCTCCCGCCAGTTCGCCACGCTCATCGCGTCGGGCATGCCCATGCTCCGCTCTCTCTACACGCTCGAGGACCAGACCGACGACGAGATGCTGAAAAGGTCGATCGTCGCGGTCCGCCAGGACGTCGAAGCCGGAAGCTCGGTTGCGCAGGCGATGGAATCCCAGCCCGGGGTGTTCGATCCGCTCTACCGTTCGATGGTCGAGGCCGGCGAGGGCTCTGGACGCCTCCAGGAGGCCCTGGACCGGGTCGCGAACCAGCTCGAGCGCCTCGATGCGCTTCGTCGGCAGGTTCGCTCCGCGATGATGTACCCGATGGGGGTGTTCATCATCGCCATTCTGGTGATGAGCGCGGTATGCGCGTTCGTCGTCCCCGTCTTCACGAGCATCTTCGTCGAGATCGCAGAGGAGACGCCAGGCGCCCCTACGCAGCTGCCGCTGCCAACGCGGATAACCGTCGCGATCTCCGACTTCATCACGGGTAAGTGGTACATCCTGATCCTCATGATCGCGGGCGTTGTCTACGCGTTCAACCGCTGGAAGTCCACGGAGAGGGGCCGGTTGCAGTGGGACAAGATGAAGCTGCGGTTTCCGGCGCACATAGGAGACATCGTCCACAAGGTCGCGCTCGCTCGTTGGTCGCGCACGTTCGCGGGCACCATCTCCTCGGGCGTTCCAATGCTGCAGGCGATCAAGATCGCCGGCCAGACCGCCGGCAACGCAGTCGTCGAGGAGGCGATGGACGACGTCTACGACTCGGTCAAGTCGGGCGGCTCCATTGCCAAGCCGCTCCAGGAGAACGATGCGTTTCCCGCGATGGTGTCGCACATGGTCGCCGTCGGGGAGGACTCCGGCCAGCTGGAGACGATGCTGGAAAAGGTGGCGGACTTCTACGAAACCGAGGTGGACGCGAAGGTGAAGGCCCTGACTTCGCTGATCGAACCCTTGATGATCTGCCTGATCGGTGGCGGCGTCGGGTTCATCGTCATCTCGATGTACCTCCCGATCTTCTCGCTCTACGACAACATCAGATAGCGGTTGATACGGGCGCGGCTTGAGCCCTGCAAGCTCCGTTTCAGGCTCCATAACGACACCCGGGTCAAAGGGATCCCGGTCTCCTCGGTGAACTTCCTTGTCCTCGCCGCCGGCCCAGGGCGAGAGGACTACGACGAACGGGGGTTCACCCGAGATGACGACGCACTCGTTGGTCGAGAATGACTGCCGGGACCTGAGCTTCATTCCGGACGCATCGGTAAATCTGATCATCACGCATCCGCCCGGCTTCGGCTGCCTCGGTGAGGCATCTGCATCGGGCCAGTTCTCGGCGATTGCGGAATACACCGACTACCTGACGCAGCTCGACAGCGTGTGGGCGGAGTGCGATCGCGTGCTGGCGCCGGGCGGCCACCTCGCCTGCGTGGCTAGTCCGGTGGCGCGCAACGTCGAAGACCTTCCGCTCGCGTTTGACATCCAAGCAAGGACCAGCCGGCTCGACTTGGAGGTCACTCGGGCGATCCGGTGGCTCCCGTCTGAACGGGTCGAGCTTGACGACGCGGCGTTCTACGGGGCGTCGAACCAGCCCTGTGGGGACTTCCAGTGCGATTCGCAGGACGTTCTGATCCTGCGAAAAGCCGGCAAGCGACTCGTCTCCGTAGAGACACAGGTCGCCTCCCGCTTGGCCGCGGACTACTTTGCCACCTGCTCGTCACCGGTCTGGCTGATCCCCGCCGAGTGGGACCCCAGGCACCCACAGATCTTCCCCATCGAGCTTGCCGAGCGGCTGATCAGGATGTTCTCCTACGCGGGTGACACGGTGCTCGACCCGTTCGCCGGCATCGGGACGACGAGTGCCGCCGCCAGGGCGTGGGGGCGCAACTCGATCGCGATCGAAATCGAACAGCGCTACTTCGACTCGATGGCCGACCGGATGTCCAGCGCCGAGTGGCCCGAAGGCGAGATCACCATCTCCAGGGGCCCGCTGGGCGCCGCGCGACGCGATGTCTCCGTCGCGATGCCCGCCGTTTGACTCAGTGCTGCTCGGGGCAATGGCACTGAGCCATGGATGACGAGCCCAAGCGCGACGACCGCGCAACCGACGACCCCGAAGAGGACTCCGATCCGGAGCCGACGCCCGGCGAGGACGGCGGGCCGATGGGGAACCCGGCTGAGGACGAAGAAGCCCTGCGCCACGAGCAGGAAGACTCGAGCGGGGGAGGGGCCTGAGCCCCCAGAGCGCGCGGCTGGCGGGGCGCTGACCCATGCCGCGCACCCGTCGATCTGATCCTTCCGGGCCCGGCTTCAGCCGGGTGCGGCGCGGCCGCGGGTTCTCGTACTGCGACGAGGGCGGCGACGCGATCACGGACGAAGCCGTTCTCGAGCGAATCAAGGCCCTCGTCATTCCTCCCGCTTGGAAGAACGTCTGGATCTGCGCTGACGATCGCGGGCACATCCAGGCGGTGGGAACGGACGATGCGGGTCGGCGCCAGTACCTCTATCACGACGATTGGCGCGCGCACCGCGACCGGGCCAAGTTCAAGCGGCTTCCCGAGTTCGCCGCCAAGCTGCCCAATGCCCGAAAAGCGCTGGAGGCCGACCTCGCGCTCGAAGGCCTGGTCCGCGAGCGGGTCATGGCCTGCGCCGTTCGGCTGCTCGACATAGGCATGTTCCGAGTCGGAGGCGAGGACTACGCCGAGGAGAACGAGAGCTACGGCCTCGCGACGATCCAGAAACAGCACGTTCGCGTCAAGGGCGGTAACGAGATCGAGTTCGACTACATCGCGAAGGGAGGGGCGCCGCGCAGCTACCTGATCGCGGACCGGCTCGTCGTCCCTACGGTCAAGGCGCTCAAGCGCAGGCGCGGCAAGCCGACCGACGAGCTCCTGGCATACAAGGAGCCGGACGGCGTGTGGCGGGATGTCACGTCCGCGGACATCAACACCTGGCTCAAGGACCTCCTCGGCGAGGCCTATACCGCCAAGGACTTCAGGACCTGGAACGGCACCGTGCTCGCCGCGATGCTCCTTGCAGACCACGCGGGAACCGAAGACCGAGACCAGGCGGTGGTAGACAGCATCAAGGTCGTCGCCGAGATTCTGGGCAATACGCCGGCCGTCTGCAGAGCCTCCTACGTCGATCCCCGCGTGATCTCCCAGTTCGAGAACGGGAAGACGATCAAGGCGGCCGTGGACCGTCTTGCCAAGGCGGGTGGCAGTAAGGATTTCGCCGATCGCGCGGGGCTCGAGAAGGCCGTGATCAGGCTGATCAGCTAGCGGGTCGCGGGCTTGACCGGGGGGATGGAGACGTCAATCCTCGCGATCTCGCGCTCGTCGTCGATGAACCGGACCGGGTAGGAGCCGTCGTCCCGAAGATAAACGTCGAAGAGGGCGGGCTGGTTCTCGCCCACGTCCTCGGCCGGACCGAGCCCGGCCAGCTCGACGGTGCCCGCGCGGCTCGAAGTGACCTCGAGCCTCAGCCGATCTCCGGTCTGGGCTCGGACGACCGTCGGTCGCCCGGCTGATGCGTCCACGGTTTGGGTGACAAGGCTGCTCTCACCCTCAGCCACTTCCTCAGCGGCGGCGGGCGCGTCCGCCTCGGTCGCCGTAGAAGTCGAGCTCGAACCATCCCTGACCCCGTTCTGGACGGGCGCAAGCGCCGCCGCCAGGGACGAGAGGAACAGTAGGACCAGCAGTAAGGCTATGAGCCTTCGCGCTGCCAAAGCTCAGCAAACCTCCCCGAAGCGTCTAGGGGTCATCCCCCACCCTGGACAGATGTACACCCCATTAAAACTAAAGGCCTCATGGATCTCGCCCGATAGGTGGGTTGATGATTGCCAGTGCCTCGGTGCCAAAGGCAAACCCGCCGCGAGGCGGGGACGCAAAGCCACGGGTCTTCCTTTCGGAAGATGGCTGGGCTGCCACCGGGTCCTGTGAGAATTCCGATGGCCTTCAGGCTGGCGGGGCTCTGGCGCAAAAGCTAGTTCCCAAGGAGGGTAACTAATGGTCCAGAAGTTCCGTGAACGGAGCAACGGCGAGGGCGGTTTCACGCTCGTCGAGCTCCTCGTAGTCATGCTGATCCTCGGCCTCCTGGCCGCGATCGCGATTCCGTCCTTCTTCAACCAGAGGGACAAGGCCAAGGACGCAGACGCCAAGGCGGCGGTCCGTACGGCTCAGACCGCGATGGAGACGGTTGCCACCGACAACCCGGATGGTGCCTATCTCATGTCGGGCAGCAACGCAACTCCGACCCCGGCCGACCTGGTCAACATCGAGCAGACGCTTGCCGAAGTTGAGGCCGACCTCACTATCACGAGTGACGACAATGAGTACGCAGATCGTTGTCGCGTCCGAGACCGGGAACACGTTCACGATTACCCGCGCCGATACCGGCAACGTGACGTACCCGTGTGACGATCCCGCAACGGCCGGTTGCCCGGCTAACGGCTTCTGGGCTGAGTAAATAGCCCAGGATCTGTCTTCCGGCCCGGAATGGCCGGCGGTAGGCGGACACGAAGGGCGGCCCCGGGGGGCCGCCCTTCGTCGTTCCGCTGACATGCACGGCAGGGCTTTTCGCGCCCGATGTCGAAGGAGGGAAACGTGGCAGCGATCGCAATAGGCCTGTTCATTCTCGGCGCAGTGCTCGGCAGCTTTGCGACGGCACTCGCACACCGGCTTCCCCGCAATGAGAACTGGGTCTCCGGACGGTCGAAGTGCCCGAACTGCGGCGAGGTGATCGGCGCGCGCGACAACATCCCGGTCGCCTCGTGGATGATCCTGCGGGGTAGGTGCCGGAATTGCGGCGAGGCGATCTCGCCGCGCTACATCCTCGCGGAACTGACGCTCGGCGCGCTCTTCGCGGCGACCTATCTCATCCTCGGCGACGACGAGGTCGCGGAGCTTGCCCTCGGTCTCATCCTCTGCTTCCTCTTGGTGGTGATCACGCTCACCGACCTGGACCTGCGGATCATCCCCAACAAGGTCGTCCTTGCGGGCTCGGTCATAGCTGTCGCGATCTGCGCGATCTGGCTGCCTGAGACCCTGGACACCCGCGCGATCTCTGCAGCCATTGCAGGCGGCATCATGTTCCTCGTCGCCTTCGTCTATCCAGCGTGGGATGGGGATGGGCGACGCCAAGCTCGTCGGGATGATGGGCCTCTTCATCGGGCGCGCGATTGCGCCTGCGACCCTGATCGGGTTCCTGCTGGGCGCTTTGGTGGGGCTGGCGATGATCGCCCGCCAGGGCAGCGCGGCCCGAAAGTCCAAGATCCCTTTCGGGCCGTTCCTGGCGGTCGGCGGCGTGATCGGCCTCTGGTTCGGGGACGACATGGTCCAGTGGTACCTGGACGAGTTCTTCCCGGACGACACCTGAGCGCGGGAGCGCGCTCTTGACGCTCAAGGAAATGCCGTAGGCCGCCGATTGTGTTGGCAGGGGTATTCCCCTGACCATCACCATGGCACTGCTCTCCTCGAAAAAGGCAAAGTCTCTGGTCGGCCTCGATATCGAGACCGGCAGCATCGCTGCTACGGAAGTGCGGGTCAACGGCTCGACCGAAGTCATCGGCGGCGGCGTCATGCCGCTCGGCTCAGGTGTCTTCCGAGAGGGCGAGGTAGCCGATCCCGATGCGCTCGGGCAGGCGATCAAGGAGCTTTTTGCTCGCGAAAGGCTTCCGCGCGAGGTGCGGGTGGGGATTGCCAACCAGCGCGTTGCCGTCAGATCCATGCGCCTCCCCGCCATCGACAACCGGGATGAGCTCGAAACCGCGATCCGCTTCCAGGCGCAAGATCACATCCCGATGCCGCTCGATCAGGCGGTCCTCGACTGGCAGGTGATCGGGCACACCACGGACGAGAACGGAGACCGGAAGGTGGACGTCGTTGCGGTTGCGGCCCGGCGCGACATGATCGCGCAGGTCCTGAAGGCCGTCTCCGTGGCCGGCCTCCGGCCGATCGGGATCGATCATTCGGCATTCGGGATGATCCGAGCCCTCGCTCGAGAAGTCGGAGCGCCAGTAGGCCCCGGCGAGTTCGTTGCGGCTCCGCCCTACGAGGAGCGAGCGGCCGCGATCACGCAGGGCGCACAGGGCCCCGTTCAGACAGAGAACCTCGCGCCGGCCAAGCTCTACTGCAACCTGGGCGACGTCACCAACCTTGCCGTCGCTCGCGGGAGTTCGTGCCTGTTCACCCGCCTCGCCTCCTTCGGCGTGGAGGGCATCGCTCAGAAGCTTGCCGAGCGGCGCCGCCTGACCGTCGAGCACTCCAGGCAGTGGCTCGTCCACGTCGGGCTCGTGCAGCCCGAGGAGGCGATCGAAGGCGACCCCGAACACGTCAGTGCCGCACGGGAGTGCTTGGCGGACGGGGCCGGCCGCCTCGCGAATGAGATCCGGGCGTCGCTGGACTACTACGCGGCGCAGGACGGTTCCATCGCGATCGAGGACGTCGTGCTGTGCGGCCCAGGAACCCGGATCCCCGGTCTCGTCGAGCGGCTTCAACGCACGCTGGGCCACGCGTTCAGCGTTGCGACGCCGCGTCCCTTGGCACACCTGGATACGGAGTCCGCAGTGCGCCAGACCCTTTCGTTCGGCCTGGCTTTGGAGGAGTAGCCGATGCGCCCGGTGAATCTCATTCCGCCGGAGGATCGCCGGGGCGATCGAGCCCCGCTTCGAAGTGGTCCCCTGTCCTACGTGGTCGTGGGAGCGCTTGCGTCGTTGCTCGCCGGCGTGACGCTCATGGCCTTGACGTCCAACGACATCGCCGAACAAGGAGGCGGATGTCGATCGACTGGAAGCCGAACTCGAAACGACGACGGCCGAAGCCGAGCGCCTGGCAGCCTTCACCAGGTTCGATGCCCTTCGCACCCAGCGCGAGTCAACGCTCGCGAGCCTGGCCCAGAGCCGCTTCGACTGGGAGCGCGTGATGCGGGAGATGGCGCTGATCATTCCGAGCGACGTCACCCTCACGGAGCTCAACGGCTCGGCCGCGGCGAACGCCGACGGGAGTATCGCGACCGAGGAGATCGGTGCGCCCAACCTTGCGATCAAGGGCTGCGCGAGCTCGCACACTGCCGTCGCGGACTTCGTTGCCGCCCTCGAGGACATCGACGGCGTCACGCGCGTGGCGGTAGGACGATCGGAGGCTTCGAGCGAGGCGGCGAGCGCATCGCTCGGAGACAGCTCGGTCTGCGGCACTGCCAACACGTTCGACGTAGCGGTTGCCTTCGACAACGCAACGGTCAGCGCGGCAGCCGCAGAGGCTGCCGCGGCAAACCCCTCGCCCGAGACCGAGGTCGCCGTCGAGAACCAGACTGCTCAGGCTTCCGCGGCCGAGCAGACAAAGAAGGCCAAGGACGCGGCCAGCATCGCAGGGCAGGTGACCCCGTGAAGGCATCCGACCGCAGCGTGCTGATCGTCCTGGTCGTGATTGGGGCCCTGGCTGCCTTCTGGTTCCTCCTGCTTGCGCCCAAGCGGCAGGAGGCCAGTGACCTGGACGGCAAGGTGACCCAGCTCGAGAGCGACATCTCTGCTCAGCAGGCGCTCGTAGCCGACGGACATGCGGCGCAGGCCGGGTATGAAAAGAACTTCTCGTCGCTCGTTCTGCTCGGCAAGGCGGCACCTGCCGACGGCGACATGCCGGCCATGCTGAAGCAACTCGTTGCGATCTCGAACAAGGCCCACACGGACTTCGAGTTGCTCGAGCAGGGCAGTGCCCCGGCCCTCCCGCAGCCCGCCGCCGCAGAGACCACGACGGACGCAAACGCGGAGGCACCTCCGGCAGAGGGAGAGGCGCCGCCGGCGGAAGGCGAGGCGCCTCCGGCAGAAGGCGCGACCTGCCGGCGACTCCTGTGAGCGCTGTTCCAGCCACCGAAGCGGCGGCGGCGAGCAGCCTGCCGATCGGAGCAACGGTCGGCTCCGCCGGGCTCAGCGTTCTTCCCTACGACGTGAGGTTCACAGGCGAGTTCTTCGAGATCGCAGACCTGTTCGAAGGGGTCGATCAGATGGTCCGCTCCCAGGCAGCGAAGGTCGAAGTTGATGGCCGGCTGGTCACGGTCAACGGCTTCACGATGAAGAAGGAGACCACGACGGACCCCCTCACGGTCGAGCTTTCGCTCTCCACCTATGTCCTTCCCGAGTCCCAGGGCCTGACGGCCGGCGGCACGTCGACGGCCCCGCCGTCAGCGGTCCCGGCGGCGGTCCCGGTCGCGGAGGCCACGCCATGAAGCTTCCACAGCTCCCTCGCAAGCCGAAGGACTCGGCAGCCGGAACCTCGGGCTTCCAGCCGCCGGCCTTCGTGTCGGACGTATACAAGGACATGCGCGATCGCCGTCTGATCGCCCCCGCAGTCGCGCTCCTGGTGGCGATCGTTGCGGTGCCGGCCTTGCTGAGCTCGACTCCTGACGCCGCGGTGCCGCCCGCGCCACTGGCACCCGACCCCGACGCGGCTGCAGTCGAGCCCGGGGTTCTCGCTGTTCAGGAAATCGGCGTCCGCGATTATCGCGAGCGCCTGGATTCGCTCAAGCGCAAGAACCCTTTCGGGGACCGCTTCGAGTCGTCTGCCGCCACCGGCAGCGCTGAAGGGGCCGAGCTGCTCGAGCCCGCGGATTCGGGCGAGCCGGTCGTGTCATCCAGCGTTTCGGGCTCGCGCGAGCCTGTCGCTCAGACCTCATCCACCCCGGACGGTGGGGCACCGCCTCCCGTCGTTCCCGGCCCCGACGAGGAACAGTTCTTCCTGGCCCCGCGGATCGACGTCGAGGTGGGAATAGTCGACCGCGACCGGCGCCATACGATCGATGGCGTCAAGTCCGGCGACCTGCTGCCCTCCAAGCAAGCCCCCGTCGCGATGTTCCTGGGCAACAGCGAGGAGGGCTCGGTGGCCGAATTCCTCGTCTCGCGTGACGTGAGCCGGGTGAACGGGGAGGGCGAATGCAAGCCGGGAAGGAACAATTGCGAGTTCCTGCGCCTGAATGACGGCGATTCGGCATACCTGCGGTTTGCGGACGGGAAGCGCTACGTCATTGCCGTCAAGGACATCTACTTCAAACGCGTTCCCAAGAACAAGGCCGATCAGGCGGAATAACGGCCCTGGACGTTCGTTCTGGGGGACCGATATGGAGTCAAGGTCGCGCGAGATTTGGTCGATTCCCTATCTGATGGGCATCGAACGGAGAATGAAGGCGCGCCTGGCGCGCGAAAGCGGCTTCGCCGTGCCCACGGTTCTCATGCTGATCGTTGCAGTTTTCAGCGTCGCCATGGGTGGGGCCCTTGTTTCGATGAGCGCCCAGCGCGGAGCGATCAGGGACTCCGACACGAAAGCGGCACTTGCGGCCGCGGAAGCGGGTGCCAACCAGGCTCTCCTCCGATACAACCTGTTCCCCACGACTGCCGCGTCCTCGTGCGTGGTGTCTTCGGGCGGCACGCTTGGCCTCGCCGCTCCTGCCGGGGCCGGTTGGTGCTCGGCAGTTGCCGGGACGACGAACGAAGGCACCTTCCAGTACCAGGCTGCACCGACGCCAGGCAGGATCGAGGTCATCTCCACGGGCGAGTCCAACGGCGTGAGCAGGCGGATCGCGGTCACTGCGGATTCAGTCTCCGGGCAGGGCATCTTCTCGGCTGCGACAGTCAAGTCACGCGAAAACATCACGCTCGATTCGAACGCCGAGATTCGTGCGAACGCCGCGACCAATGGGGGAATGACCCTCGCCTCCAACGCGAAGCTGTGCGGCACCGGGTCCGTCGGGGTCGGCCAGAGTCTCAACCTCACCTCCAACGCTCAGCATTTCGCCGACACCAACTGCACGGGTACCGGGACGACGATTCAAAAACCCCTGACCCTTCCGGCGGTCAACCAGGGGAATGCAGCGACGGTGAACGACAACGCGAGGTTCTTCACCCAGGATCTGAGGACGGGCGGAACCAGGGTGACGTGGGTTCCCGCCACGCGCACCATGAGCCTCAGCCAGAACTCCTCGCTCACCCTCGGCGGACAGGTCTACAGCTTCTGCAAGCTCACCATGTCGAGCAACACCGCGATCTATGTCGCGCCGGGATCTCGTGTCACGATCTTCTTCGATTCGCCTGAGGCCTGCGGTCTGCCGCCGAACACGGTGCAGCTCAAGCTCTCCTCCAACGCGCGGATCACAGCCACGGGCGGGGGGGCCGCCAACGCCGCATTCCTTTTCGTCGGCTCGGACACGGTGCCGACCCGCATCGAACTCAACTCCAACACCCAGGTCGCCGGCGCTTGCGAGCAGAACTTCGTGATCTACGCGCCCCGCAGCGACTTCGACTTCGACTCGAACTCCACCTACTGCGGCGCGGTCGCCGGCAAGTCGATCCACATGGATTCGAACGCAAAGCTCTACATCGACAACGCAGCCAAGCACTTCGTCCTGCCCAACACGGCGCCTCACTACGAGCAGAGCAGCTTCATCGAGTGCGGGGGCCCCGCGGCCAATCCGCCCGACGCGGGGTGCTGAGATGCAGCGGCTGCGCGGCAGAGCGCGCCATCGCTGCGCCGAGGCCGATGGTTTCACGCTGATCGAACTCCTCATCGCTGCTTCGATGTCGTTGGTTGTCCTGGGGATCGGGGTCGGTTTGATGACGACCGGCTTGAGCAATCAGCCGAAGGTTGCCGAGAAGGCGGGCGAGATCCAGGAGGCGCGGGTTGCGATGGAGCGGCTCACTCGCGAGCTTCGCCAGGGCGACTCGGTGGTCTCCGCAACTCCGACGCAGCTCTCCCTGATCACCTATGTGAACAGCGCCACGTGCGGGGGCGCAACATCGTCTACGTCCATTCTCTGTCGGGTCACGTACTCGTGCTCAGCGGGAGCCTGCACGCGAATCGAGTCGAAGCCCGACGGGTCCGCGGCGACCGCGCCGGTTGTCGTGGTCAGTGGGATCACGTCATCCTCCGTTTTCAGCTACTCGCCGTCCGCTGCGGCGCCATCCCACATTGGCGTGACCCTCCTGTTTCCAAACGAGCAGGGCGACGACTCGATCACCCTCACGGACGGCGTGACGATGCGAAACGCGAGCACACCCGCGACATGAGCATTCGGCAGACAGGCGACTCCCAGGGCGGCTTCACCCTGATCGAGGTCGTGATCGCGATCTTCCTTTTGATGCTCGGATCACTCACCATCCTGAGCCTGGTTGACGCATCGGCGCGAAACAACTACCGGGTCGAGCAGAGCCAGGTCGCGGTGAACCAACTCGAGGCTGAGCTCGAGCGGATCAAGCAGCTCCCGTACAACGAGGTTGCCCTGACGAGCGCGCCTGCCTCCTCCGGCGACCCGGATCAACCCGCCTCGCGCGTGAGCGGCGCCCAATTCGCCCTCGAACGGGATGGAACCGACCTGCGTCCGCTCGTCGTGAACGGATCCACGCTGGAGGAGGGAGGCACGGTCTCCGGGGGGACCCTCAGCGCGACTCCGACCCCATTTCGAAGCGGTGACATCGCCGGGACCATCAGCCGCTACGTGGTCTGGGTGAACGACACGCGTTGCCCCGACTCCGTCTGCCCGGGCTCGCAGGACATCAAGCGGGTCATCGTGGTGGCGACGCTCAACAACACGGAGCCTGGTGGAGATCGCGCCTATCAAGAGCTTCAGACCGACATCGTCGACCCGAATGCGACGCCGGTCACGGATGAGGTGCCCGACGGCGGAGGCGATGAGGGGTCTTTCGCCACCTTCTGGCTCACGGATACGACGTGCAACAACAGCGAGCGGCAGGATCTGACGGGACACCACCTGACGCACAACACGCTCGGCACGTGCGGAGCAGGCATGAAGACCGGCGACACACCCGGGGCGCCTGACCTCATGTTCAACGATCCGCCGAAGCTGGATCCCAGCCTTCCAGCAGATCAGCAGCCGCTCTACGACTACTCGACCGATGTGGAGCCCTTGACCGGGGCGGACGCCGATCGGGGCATCCAGATCCGCCATTCGGGCCTCCCGGGCTGCATCTTCTCACCCAGCATCTCGGACGGCGTGCCCAGTCAGAAGGTGCATCGCTGGCTTACTCCCCCGATCCCCAACGGCTTCGAACTGCTTCTGGACGGCGAGGCGACGCTGAGCCTGTGGACCAGGACGATCAACGGCGCTGAGCACCCGGGCCGCATCTGCGTCTTTCTCTACGCCCGCAAGCTCAATGTCCTCGGGATTCCGGTGGATGTGCCCATGGTGAACCAGGACATCACGGACGCCCTCTGGTTCCCTCACGAGGAGGCTGTTTGGCCGCGAAACAACTGGACCGAACTCTCGGTCAACATGAACTTCCTCTACGCGGCAGGAGCGCTGCTTCCGGGCGAGCGGCTCGGTTTGGCAATCAGCGTCGAGAAGGGCGGTACGAACCCCGGAGACGGCCTCGAGGTCATGTACGACCATCCGAGTTTCGACAGCCGGCTCCAGATCAAGACGACCTCGATCATCCCGGGCTTCAACTGAGCCAGGGGGCTCGCTGAAGGTCATGTGCGAGTAGTCCCTCGCACTGGGACGAATAATCTCTCGCCCGTGTCCGGGTTTCGCTTCACGACAGCAGGAGAGTCGCACGGCCCGGGGCTGGTCGCGATCGTCGAGGGCCTGCCCGCCGGCCTCGAGCTCGACCGGGCCCGGATCGACCGCGACATGGCTCGCCGACAGCTCGGCCACGGCCGGGGCGGGCGCATGAAGATCGAGAAGGACGCGGTTGAGGTGCGCTCAGGGGTCAGGCACGGCAAGACGCTGGGCGCGCCCGTGGCGATTCTCGTCGCGAACCGCGACTACCCGAACTGGGAAGAGCGGATGAACCCGTGGCCTGTCGATGCCGAGGTGGAGGAGTCGCACCTGCCGAGGCCCGGCCACGCCGATCTGGCGGGCTTGCACAAATTCGGCTTCACGGACGTTCGAAACGTGCTCGAGCGCGCAAGCGCTCGCGAGACCGCGGCGCGGGTTGCCGCGGGTGCCCTGGCAAAGGAGTTTCTCCGCGCGCTCGGTGTAGAGGTCCGCAGTCATGTTCTCCAGATCGCCTCCGTGGTCGTCGAGTCCGAGCGCGAGCTCGAGCTGGCCGACTTCGACGGCGTCGACGAATCGCCCGTGCGGGTACTCGACTCCGCAATCGAGGCGGCGATGGTCGAGGAGATCAACACGCTCCGCAAGCAGAACGAGAGCCTGGGTGGCGTATTCGAGGTACGCGCGTTCGGGCTCACTCCCGGCCTTGGCTCTCACGTGAGCTGGGAGGAGCGCCTCGACTCGCGCCTCGCCCAGGCGGTCGTCTCGATCCAGGCCGTGAAGGGAGTCGCGGTCGGGGAAGCGTGGGACGTTGCGGGCCTTCCCGGCTCAGAGTCCCACGACGAGATCTTCTACTCCGACGAGCGGGGCTGGTATCGCGAGACCAACCGCGCGGGCGGCGTCGAAGGCGGCATGACGAACGGTGAGACGCTGGTCGTGAAAGGTGCGATCAAGCCGATCTCGACGCTCACCAAGCCCCTTCGCTCCGTCGACACCGAGACGAAGGAGCCCGCTCAGGCCATGCGGGAGCGCACGGACTCCACGGTTGTCCCGGCCGCCGGCGTAGTCGGCGAGGCGATGGTCGCCCTAGTCCTCGCGCGGGCCTACCGGGAGAAGTTCGGCGGCGACCACATCTCCGACGTCCTCGCCGCGCTCAAGGCGTACGAGGAGCGCATCGGATGGCGTCGCTAGCCGGATCACGAACGCCAACGATCGCGTTCATCGGCTTCATGGGAGCCGGGAAGACCCGAGCCGCAAAGGGCGCCGCCGCCGTCCTGGGGACGGAAGCGGTCGACGTAGATGCGGAGGTCGAGCGCGAGCTTGGAAAGCCGGTTGCCGAGATCTTCGCCTCCGAGGGCGAGGCGCGCTTTCGCGAGACCGAGGAGCGACTGGCGGTACACGCCCTGAAGGGCGGCGGCCTGGTTTCCCTGGGAGGCGGCGCAGTCGAATCCGCTCAGGTTCGCGACGCTCTCGCGGACGCCTTCGTCGTCTGGTGCCGGATCTCCGAGGAGGCGGCGTGGATCCGCTGCGAAGGGACCGAGCGCCCGCTCGCCCAGGACAGGGACGCATTCGCTGCGCGCTTCAGATCTCGCGAGCCCATCTACTCGGAGATTGCCGACGCTGTCCTCACCGACGGAGGCGAGCGCGTAGCCCGGCTGGCCGCGCCTTGGCTGAAGCGCGCTGCGGCGCTCCCGGGAGCCCGCTTGGCGTGGGCCGCGTCCAGCTCCGGCGAGTACCCCGCGATCGTCGCCGAAGGCGCGCTGGGCCTAGTGCCGGATGACCGCCGCTGGTTCTGCGTGGCCGACCCGGGCGCCCTGAAGCATCAGGGTTCGCGCTTACCGGCTGTGGCGCACACATTCGAGGCCGGCGGCGACGAGGCGCTGAAGACCATGACGGAGGCCGAACGCGTGCTCCGGGCGCTCGCGGGTGCGGGAGCTCGCCGCGACGATGGCGTTCTTGCCTTCGGGGGTGGGGTGGTGGGGGACCTTGCCGGCTTTTGCGCCGCCACCTACCAGCGCGGTATCCCGGTGATCCAGGCGCCGACCACGCTCGTCGCGCAGGTCGATTCCGCCTACGGTGGCAAGACCGGCGTCGACCTTCCCGAAGCCAAGAACTACGCCGGCGCCTACCACATGCCGGACGCGGTACTCGTCGAGCCCGGCGCCCTGGCCACGCTGCCTCGAGAGGAGCTCGCGGCCGGATTCGCCGAGGTCTTGAAGACCGCTCTTATCGCCGGCGGCGAGCTCTGGGAACGGGTGCGCTCGCTGGGCAATCTCGACGCCGACAGCCTCGGAGCGCTCGTCTTCGACTGCGCCCGGGTCAAGATCGACATCGTCTCAGAAGACGAGCGCGATTCGGGCCGCCGCCAGGTGCTCAACCTCGGCCACACCGTCGGTCACGCGATCGAGGCAGCATCCGGCTACGCGCGCTATCGCCACGGCGAAGCGGTTGCCCTCGGCCTCGTCGCGGCCCTCGGCCTTTCGGGTGCGGGCGAACTGCGCAAGGAGGTAGAGGATCTGCTCACACGTGCCGGGCTGCCGGCGCACCTGGACCCGGCCGTCGAGACCGACGCGGTGATGTCGTCCCTCGGCCGCGACAAGAAGGCCGACGCGGACGGCGTGCCTTTCGTACTGCTCGAGCGTCCAGGCGAGCCCAGAACCGGTGCGCGGCTCGACGCGGATATGGTCCGCTCGGCCGTGGAGGAACTCAGATGACTACGACTCGAAACAGAGTCGAGGTGATGCACGGAGCGAACCTCGACATGCTGGCATCCCGCGACCCCGAGCACTACGGCGATTTCAGCCTGACCGAGCTGGAGGGCAAGATCGAGGCGTGGGCCCGCGAGGTGGGACTGAACGCCATGTTCTTTCAGACGAACCACGAGGGCGATTTCATCGAGCACCTCCACCGCGTGCCCGAGACCGCCGACGCGGTGATCGTGAATGCGGGGTCGTGGACCCACTACTCGTGGGCGATCCGCGACGCGCTCGAGCTCGCCGGCGTGCCCGCGGTCGAGGTTCACCTGTCCGACGTCATGTCGCGAGAGGAGTGGCGCCGCTTTTCGGTGTTCGACGGACTCGTCCTTGGCGCGATCTCGGGCAAGGGGCCCGACGGGTATCGCGAGGCTCTCGACCTGCTCGCTGCCGAGATGGGCGCGTGACCGCAGGGTCGAGGGGTGACCGCCTCGCCGCCCTTGTTGCCGAGGCCGAGCTCGACTGCATCTTCGTTGGCGACCTGGTCCGGCCGGGTGACTCGGGGCCGGACGCGATCGCGAACATCCGGTGGCTCACCGGCTTCACCGGCACGAGCGGGTTTGCGATCGTGGGTGAGGGCCGCCGCGAGTTCTTCACGGATTTCCGCTACACGGAACGGGCCCGTTCGGAGGTCGCGGGCGAATTCGATCGCGAGACGCTCGAGGGCCGGCTGGTAGCCGAGCTGGCCAAGCGCTTCTCCGGCAAGGTCGGGTACGACGAGGATGCGACGAGCGTCTCCTCGCTGCGAAAGCTCGAGGGCGCGATGCCCGATGGCGCGTCGCTGGTCCCGGCGACCGGGTTCGTCGAGAAGCTGAGGCGGACCAAGGACTCGCTGGAGATCGAGGCGATCGCCGAGGCTTCGCGCCTTGCCGACGAGGTCTTCGAGTTCCTTGCGGAGGCTGGCCTGGCGGGCAAGACCGAGCGCGAGGTGGCGCTGTCGGCGGAACAGCGAATGCGCGAAATGGGCGCGGAGCCTTCGTTCTCCGCCATCGTCGGCTCAGGCCCGAACGGGGCCTTGCCTCATTCGGAGCCGGGCGCGCGCGTGATCGGCGTCGGCGAGCTCGTAGTGATCGACATGGGCGCGAAGGTCGACGGCTACTGCTCGGATGGGACCCGCACCTGGGCAACCGGTGACATCTCGGACGATGCCCGCGAGACTTACGAACTGGTTCGCACGGCACAGGAGGCCAGCCTCGAGGCGATCCAGGCAGGGGTGAGCGGCGCCGAGGCGGACAAGGCCTCTCGCGATCCCATCGAAAAGGCCGGCCGGGGTGACCTCTACGGACACGGTCTGGGGCATGGGGTGGGGCTGGAGGTCCACGAAGCCCCGAGGCTCGGAAAGACCTCCGAAGACGTTCTCTCGGAGGGCGACGTGGTGACGGTGGAGCCGGGCATCTACGTGCCGGAGCGCCACGGGGTTCGCATCGAGGATCTGGTGGTCGTAGAGGCCTCCGGAACGCGAAATCTGAGCTCCACCACCAAAGAGCTCAGAATCACCGGCTAACCCGCCGTTTCGGGTCGTCAGCCTCTGGCAGGAGTAGTGTCAGGAGCCGCATGGCGGCCTCGACGCATTTCCGGACCTGCCCGTTTTGCGAGGCGACCTGCGGTCTTCAGATTGAGATCTCCGACTCCGGCGCGGTCGAGTCGATTCGTGGCGACTCCGAGGACGTGCTCTCGCAAGGCTTCATCTGCCCGAAGGCGTTCGGCCTGAAGGAGCTCCGCGAAGATCCCGACCGGCTGCGGGCGCCCCTGGTCAGGAAGGACGGGGAGCTCCGCGAGGCGACCTGGGAGGAGGCATTCGCCGCCGTCGAGGCGGGGCTCGGCCCGGTCCTCGAAGAGCACGGCCGCGATGCGCTCGCGCTGTATGTCGGGAACCCGAACGCGCACAACCTCTCGGCGATGGTGTACCTCCAGGTGCTGCTTCGCGCGGTCGGCTCGAAGAACGTCTACTCGGCTTCCTCGGTTGACCAGATGCCAAAGCATTTCTCCGCGGGCCACATGTTCGGCCACTGGAACTCGATCCCGGTGCCGGACGTCGACCGCACGGACCACCTGATGATCTGGGGCGCCAACCCGCTGGTGTCGAACGGCAGCCTCCTGACGGCGCCCGACATGCGCGGTCGCATCCGGCGGATCCGCGAGCGGGGCGGCAAGGTAATCGTGATCGACCCGCGGCGCACCAGGACCGCCGAGCACGCCGATGAGCATCACTTCATCCGGCCGGGCACCGACTCCCTTGCGCTCTTCTCCCTCGTCTCCGTGCTGTTCTCTGAAGGCCTCGCCGACCCCGGCCAGGTCGCGGATCTCTGCGAGGGCCTGGGCGACGTCGAGCGGCTCGCCGCCGGCTTCGAGCCCGAGCGCGTCGAGTCGGCCTGCGGCATCCCCGCGGACGAGCTGCGGCGGATGGCCCGTGAGCTCGCAGCGGCCGACCGCGCGGCCGTGTACGGAAGGATCGGCACCACGACCCAGGAGTTCGGCACGCTCGCCAGCTGGCTCGTTGACGTGCTGAACGTTCTCTCCGGCAGCTTCGACCAGCCCGGCGGCGCCATGTTCGTCAAGGCGGCCGCGGCCCAGCGGAACTCCGTCGGCCGGCCGGGCAAGGGCAAGGGCGTCGCATCGGCCCGCTGGGGCAGCCGCGTGCGCGGGCTTCCAGAGGTGCTCGGCGAGCTGCCGGCTTCAGCCTTGGCGGAGGAGATCGACACTCCCGGCGAGGGTCAGGTGAAGGCGCTCATGACCGTGGCAGGAAATCCGCTGGTCTCGACGCCGAACGCCGCCCGGCTGGAGCGCGCCGTCGATGAACTCGACTTCATGGTCTCTGTCGACATCTACCTGAACGAGACGACGCGCCACGCCGACGTCGTCCTGCCCTCGCCCGACCCGCTTGCGCGCTCGCATTACGACCTCGCGCTCTACCAGTTCGCCGCGCGCAACGTTGCGAACTACTCGCCGGCCGTGCTCGAGCGCGACGAGGGCCTGATCGAGGAGTCCGAGATCTTTTTGCGCCTGACGGGCATCGTCACCGGTCAGGGAGCTGATTGCGACGTCGACGCAATCGACGACGCGGTCGCCGGAGCCCTCGTGGCTCGTGAGATCGGCACGCCTGAGAGCGCGATCGAGGGGCGCGACGCCGCTGAGATCCTCGCTGAGCTCGAGCCGAGGCGCGGAGCGGACCGCGTTCTCGACCTCCTGATCCGGACGGGCGCGTATGGAGACGGGTTCGGGGCGGACCCCGACGGCCTAACGCTGGACCGGCTCGAGGAGGAGCCGCACGGGATCGACCTGGGAGCGCACGGGTCGCGCCTTCCGGAGGTGCTCCGCACGCGCTCGGGCAAGATCGAGCTAGCGCCGGAGGCCATCACCGCGGACGTTCCGCGGCTTCGTGACCGGCTCGATCAGGGAGCCTGGAACGGTGCGGGCCCCGAGATGGTCCTGATCGGCCGCAGGCAGCTCCGTTCGAACAACTCGTGGATGCACAACCTGAACGCCCTTGTCAAGGGCAAGGACCGGTGTACCGCTCTCGTCAACCCGCTCGATGCTGAGCGCTATGGCTTGAAGGACGGCGCGTTCGCGCTCTTGCGGTCGGCCGCCGGCGAGATCGAGGTCCCGGTCGAGGTCTCTGACGAGATGATGCCGGGAGTGATCAGCGTCCCTCACGGATGGGGACACGACGTCGAGGGCGTGCGGATGGCGACCGCTTCGGCCCACCCGGGCGTGAACTCCAACTTCCTTGCCGATGAGACCGGGGTGGACGCTCCCAGCGGCAACGCCGTCCTGAACGGCATCCCCGTCGAGGTCCTGCCCGCGCGGGATCGCGAACCGGCGCCGGCGGCCTGAGCCAGACCTACACTCGCGTCATGGGCCGGACTGCTCTCAGGGGAGGCGCGGTTGCGATCGCGATCGGTGTCTGCGAGACCGACTACTCCAAGGTCGACGCGATCGAGGTGCAGACCGGCCCGCCCAGGGATCAGGGGCGCGGACGGTGATGACTGCCTCTCGGGAAGCAGGGGACGGGACCGCGTGAAGGGTGACGCCGGCGAGGACGTACTCAAGGGTGGGGGCGGCTCAGACCGGCTCCACGCAGAGGACGGCGAGCCGGACGTGGTGCGCTGCGGAAGCGGCAGGAGGGACCGCGCGCGAATCGATCAGGAGCTCGACACCGCGAGCGGGTGCGAAAGCATGAGCGTGACGCCGATCCCGTAGCTAAACGGTGTCAGACACCGTTTAGGTTCGCCTAGCGGCTGACGTCGAGGTCCGGGCCGAGCGTCTCGGCGAAGGCGACCAACAGGGCGACGGTGTTTTCCACGTCGTCCAGATCGACCATCTCTACCGGCGAGTGCATGTAGCGCAGGGGAATCGACACCAGGCCGGCGGGAATGCCCGCCCGTGAGATCTGGATCGCGTCGGCATCGGTGCCTGTCCGGTTCCCCGAGCCGGAGAAGGTGTGCGGGATGTCTGATTTCTCCGCGACCGCGGCAAGGAGCTCGAAGACGACGGGCGAGAGAGTGGCGCCGCGGCTGATGACGGGCCCGGTGCCGAGGTGGTGGCTGCCTTCCTGGTTCTCGTCGATGCCGGGAGCGTCGGTCGCGTGGGTCACGTCGACGGCGACCGCGAGCGTCGGCTGAAGCTGAAACGCCGCGGTGCGGGCGCCGTAGAGGCCGATCTCTTCCTGGGCGTTGGCGACGCCTGCGACCCGGCACGAGACCTTGTCGGACTCGGCGCTGCGGCGTGCGACCTCAAGCGCGACGTATGAGCCCAGGCGGTTGTCCATGGATCGCGAGACCAGGCGAGAACCCTGGACGCGCATCGGCTCGCCGCGGATGACGGCGGGATCGCCGATCCGAACGAGCTCGCGCGCGGCATCGCCGTCCTCGGCTCCGATGTCGATGTGAAGCTGCTTGAGCTCGACGACCTTTTTGCGCTGCTCGTCTTCGAGCAGGTGGATTGGCTTTCGGCCGGCGACGCCGGCGATCGGCCCGTCCTTCGTGACGATCTCGACCCGCTGGCCGACGAGGATCTGCGGATCCCACCCTCCGATGGAGCCGAACCAGATGAAGCCCTTGTCGTCGATGTGCGTGACGACCAGGCCGATCTCGTCCATGTGCCCGGCGATTGCGAACAGCGGCTGCGACTCGTCGTCGCCGACGACGGCGATCGAGGAGCCGATCCCGTCCGATTGCACGTCGGCGAACTCGGATGCGGCTTTGCGCCAGACCGCGCTGGCGGGCGCTTCGTAGCCGGAGGGAGCGGGGACTTGGAGCAGGTCTTCGAGAAGCTTTGGTGTGTCGGTCATGTCGTGGGAACCTATCTATCCGGGTTTCACGGATGCACGCAGCGGTAAGTGTCGTACGAGACAACTTGACTACGAAAGGGACCGAGATGAGCGAAGAGGAAGTTCACGGCGACGAGAATTACGTGGCCGAACAGGAAGCGGAAGCTGCGCGTGAGGCGTCCGAAATCGGCGGCAACGCGGGCGAGGGATATGGCGTCGACGAGTCGGAGCGCGCGCTGGCGGAAGCGGGCCAAGGCGAGGCAGAGGGCTTTGAGCTTGCAGAGGAAGAGCTGATCCAAAACGCGTCGCACGACGCCGACTCGAACCCCGATCCGACCCACCAGGCCGGTCGGGAGGAAGCTTCAGATCCCACCGCTCAGTCATACGGCGAGGCCGACGAAGAGGAAAAGGAAGACCTCTAGGTCTCGACCGCGAACTCGCCGCTGACCAGATCTCGCGAGTCGGCGCGCTTTGCGCGGCCGAGTAGCGAGTGGGTCGCGAAGTCCGCGGCTAGCCCGCTGAATTCCCCGTGGCGGCGAAGCATCGCGTGTTTCCCGCCGCGGACCAGGACGAAGCCGGTCGGTGTGCGGCCGGCAAGCCGCCGCGCCAGCTCGAGTGCGCGGGACGGGCTCGCGATGCGGTCGCCCGAGCCGTGGACGATGACGATGCGCTGGCCGTGAAGCGGCGGAATGTCGCTCGGATAGACGTAAGGAGCCAGGGCGACGGCGCAACGTACCTGGGGTGAGCCGGAAGCCAGAATGGCCGCCCTGCCCCCCAGGGAATGGCCGACCAAGCAGGTCGGGAGCACGCCACCGAGCCGGTCGCGGACCTGGCACAGGGCCCACTCAGTGTCTTTGACCGGCGTGTGAGACGTTTCCCACCCGCGCTGCGAATTGAGCAGGCGAAAGACCGCCAGCTCTCCTTTGCCGGCTCGGGCGATCCGTTTCGCGATCGGGATCATGCGGAGCACGGAGAGCTGGGTGGGACTCACCATCATGTTCTCGCGCCGGCTCGCTCCGCCGTGCAGAACCACGACGACCCCCTGCGGTTCGTCGGGCACGCGGACGTCAATCAACTTGGGCTGGAGCTCCACGACGTGCTCGTACCCTCGGGCTGCGAGCTAAGCGGCTTCGGCAGGCTGATGGCGGACCCGGTCGCGGAACTCGGCGAAGCGGATCGTCTCGTAGGCGATCAGGGCGCACGCGATCGCCGTGAGGATCGAGAGGGTTGCCAGCGCCGGTAGCTCGACCCCGGCCGGGATCAGGGCGAGGACTCCGATCCCCACGAACAGGCGGCGCCAGGCCATCGAGTGGACGTTTCGCATGCGGAACGCCACGTGCGCGAGCAGGTACATGCTGAAGCCGCCGATCAGGGCGGTCGCCGTCTCGATCTTGAGCGCTTCGTCGAAATGCCCGATCGTCTTCTTCATGCCGAGCGCGACCAGGACGATCCCGGCGACCATCGGCAGGTGGAGGAACGAGTAGGAGTCGCGAGCCATCTCGTTTCGCTCCTTGCGGTCTTCGATGCTCGCAAGCCGTCGCGTCGAGGCGAGCGCGACCGTGTCGAAGTAGGCCCACCACATCGCGGCCGCCAGGATCACGCCGATTACCGCTGTGGCGACGATTCCCGCCGTGATCTGGCCGGTCACCCCGGCGCCGATCGCGACGATTGATTCGCCCAAGGCAATGATGATGATGAGGCCATAACGCTCGGCGTAATGCTCCGGAACGAGCTTCCAGCCTTCGGCGCGGAAGATGTAGGGCCCGCCGAAGTCGATCAGGATTGCGGCCAGCCACGCAGCCCCCTGGACGGGTCCGTCCAGAAATGAGGCGCCGATCAGGATCGAGCATGCGATTGCCGTGGACAGTCCGAGGCTGGAGGTGGAGCGCCGCAGGTCAGGGTCGTCCTCGCTCGCGATCCAAAAGAGGGCGATGTGGGCCGCGCGGACGACTGCATAGGCGACGGCAAAGATCAGCGCCGAGTCGTCGAAGGCGCCGGGAACACAGATAGATGCCACCAGGAGCCCCGCCATCGCCGCGAAGATGACGAGGCGGACGGCGCCCTCCTCGGGGTCGAGGACGCTGGTCAGCCACGCGTACCCGATCCACGACCACCAGAGGACAGCCAGAACCAGCAGTCCCTTCGCGATGCCCTCCCAGGTCGGCTCGTCGGCCATGAGCTGGGTGCACTGCGTGATCGCGAGGACGAAGACGAGGTCGAAGAAGAGTTCGAGCGGCGTGACCGTCTCGCCCTGCCTCAGAGTGGCGCTGATCCTGCGCGTTCGAGTGCTTGTCCCGCTCTCCATCACGAGCGGAAATATGCCAGGCGCTTCGGTTCAGTCGTTCGCGTCGAGGAAGCTCTGGCGAACTACCCCGTTGCGGATCCGCTGCGGGTGGGCGCGGTTGCCGGCCGGCTCGCCCACGTCGATGTGGTCGATCTCCTTGCGCTTGCGGTACGAGATGATTGAGATGTCGTCCGTGCCCGACCAGGAGACGTAGCAGTACCTGCCGTTCTCGGAGGTGGTCGACCAGTACGGCTTCTCACCCTTCTGGATGAGCTTCGGCTCGAGCTCCGGCTTCTTCAGCGAGCGTCGGTTGATCACGGTCGCATACGAGGACATCGTGCCTGCGATACAGAGGCGCTTGTCGTTGCCGGAAAGGGCGATGCCGTGGTGCGCCGAGTCGAGGAGATATTGCTCGCGCGGCACATCGGGGACGAGGTTGGGCAGGCGCGTGATGCGCTTCACCTTTTCCTTCGCCAGGTTGTAGGAGACGACTCCGTGGAAGAACGAGACCTGGAGAAACGCCTTACGCTCGTTGGACGTGATCGCCATCGGGCGCACCGCCTTCGACAGGTTCGGGTATCCCGCCTCGTCGAGCTTTTGGCCCATGTCCACTCGGGAGATGATCTCGCCCGTCTTCGCATCGACGACCTGGAAGTAGCGCTCGCCCTTTGTCGTGTCCGTGTCGAAGACGTCCTCGTCGCCGGGGGTGTAGACGAGCCCGATCGACGCGTGATAGATCTTCGACCCATCCGCTGAGTACGTGTTCTCGTGCGGCGAGTCGCCCGAGGCGAACTCGCCCTCCTTTTCTCCGGTCTTCGTGTCGAGGAGATGGACGACGTTGGCCGTCGAATCGGAGACCGCGACCTGCTTGCCGTCAGGGGAGACCGCCATGTGGTCGGAGCGCTGGCCGGCCATCTCGAAGCGCCACTTGATCTCGCCGGTCTTGGGGCCCGCGATATGAAGCGCGACGACGTCCTTGAGGCTCGGACGCGAGACGACCAGGAGCTTTCCGTTCGGCGTCGAGTACATGTCGTCGACCAGCTGGTCGTTGCCCTCGCCGATCAGCTCGCGAACCGCGAGGAAGTAGATGAGGTCGATCGGGTTGGCGCAGATCTCGTCGATCCGCTCGTCGTAGTCGGGGACGATGTTGATGCGGGTCAGCGTCTCGAAGTTCCCGCCCTGGGTGGAGACCACGTCGGCGGTCCCCTCCCAGTTGTTCCCGACGAAGATCACCTTGCGCTTCGGATCGCCTGGACCGGTCTTCGACGGGTTCGGAAAGTTCGCGAGGGCGTCCGGCGGCGCCGTGTCAGTCGGGAGGCAGGGCGGGAGAATCCCCGCCTTGGCCTGGCCGCCCTCGGATGAGGACGATCCGAGCAGGATCAGCGCCACGGCGCCGATGGCTGCGGTGGCGAGGAGGGAGCCGAAGCGCCTGAAGGCGGTTGGGTGCTGAGAGATGAGCCGCATCGTCGCGGAGCGTAACCCTTGAGGGGACTGGCAAACCCCAGTAACCCGGGTGCACGGCGGACGCTCCTTGGGGATACCCTCGGCCGCCGTGATTTCGACCAACCAGTTCAGAAGCGTTCAAACGTGCACATGACGATCACCCGCCGCTGTCAGGCACTCGTCCGCACGCCATCCAAGCGCGTGCAGTGAGCTCGAACGCCCCCTCCGGCGATCCCAGCCGCTTTCTGTAAGACGCTCGCAACACCTCGCGATCTGTGTCGGACAGCGACGATGCGTACGCCCCAGCTGGGCCGATTCCGGTCGTGAAGGGCGTCCAGAGATCCTCGAAATCTTCGTACTCGGCCACGACGGTGATCCCGTTCGTCTCGACGCCAGTCAGGCCAGAGTCCTGCCAAAGCTCCTCTAGTTCGTCGGGGCGACAGTAGTCGTCGAACGGCCCTGCGCTGTCCGGATCTTCGTCTTTGGCGGCGTCCCAGAATGCCCGCAGCATTGTCATCTCGCCGCCGTAGTCCCAGACCGTCGCGGCGATCACGCCGCCGGGCCTGGTCACGCGGCGCATCTCGCGAAGCCCCGCTGCCGGGTCCGGCAAGAAGTTGAGGACCAGCTGGGACAAAGTCGCGTCGAACCCCCCGTCCTCGAACGGAAGCGACTCAGCCGACGCGACCCGGACGTCGGCGCCGGGTACGCGCTCGCTGCAAGCGCGGACAAATGGCTCCGACAGATCCACCGCCGCCACCCGTTCCGCGCCGAGGGCATCGGCGAGAGCGGAGGTAAGCGGCCCCGGTCCGCAGCCGACGTCGAGCGCCACCCACCCGCTCTCCAGGCCAACTCGCGCGATCACCGCGCTCGCAAGTGCGGCGCCGTAGCGCCCGACGAAGCGGTCGTACGCCTCAGCGGGCTTCTGGAACCAGGCGGCGTCGGCTTCGCCCATGCAACCGATCCTATTCACGAGTGGGTGTCGGCTCGGGCCGAGCCCCTCTACCCTTCGCCGCCGTGATTTCAACGAACCAGTTCAAGAATGGCGCCCATATCGAGGTGGACGGCCAGATCTACCGGATCATGGAGTTCCAGCACGTGAAGCCGGGCAAGGGCGGCGCCTTCGTTCGCACCAAGCTCCGGCGCGCCTCCGACGGGGGAGTCGTGGACAAGACGTTTCGAGCCGGCGAGAAGTTCCGGCCGGTCCGAACCGAGACGCACCGGATGCAGTTCCTTTACGACTCGGGCGAGATGGCCGTCTTCATGAACTCCGAGACCTACGAGCAGACCGAGATCTCTCGGGACTCGGCCGGCGAGGACATGAAATGGGTGCGGCCGAACGACACGGTCGAGGTTCTCTACGTCGACGAGAAGCCGACCGGCGTCCAGGTGCCGAGCGCAGTCGACCTCACGGTCGCGAAGAACGGATCCGGGCCTGAAGGGCGACACCGCCTCGGGCGGCGGCTCGAAGCCGGCGACGCTCGAGACCGGCGTCGAGATCCAGGTCCCGCTCTTCATCGAGGAGGGGGAGGTCGTCCGCGTCGACACC
The DNA here is from genome assembly GCA_963772035.1 of uncultured bacterium. Lineage (GTDB taxonomy): Bacteria > Actinomycetota > Thermoleophilia > Solirubrobacterales > 70-9 > JALZKA01. The sequence continues at coordinate 225,801 of CAVYVT010000005.1, read as the reverse complement.
CGCTCCGGCGAATACGTTTCCCGGGCTTAGGCGAATTCGCCCAGGACCAGACGGCGACCAGCCGCGGCCTCGGACGGAGCTGCCGCCTCAAGCCGTACGCTTGAGCGGTGCGCCGCTCAGACCAACGCAAGGAAGCCGTGTTCGCGCTGTATCAGCGCGACGTGACCGATCGCGAGCTGTCCGACGTACTCGAAGGCGCGAAGCCGTTCACGCGCGAGCTCGCCGAAGGCGCCGACGCGCGTCTGGACACGATCGACGCCGAGATCTCGAGCCTCTCGAAGGGGTGGACGATCGATCGCATCGCGCCACTTGACCGAGCGGTTCTTCGCATCGCCCTCTTCGAGCTGCATCACTCGAGCGCGGTTCCGCCCGAGGTGGCGATCGACGAGGCAGTCGGCCTGGCCGCGGAGTTCTGCGGTGCGGACGCACCCAAGTTCGTGAACGGGATCCTCGGCGCCGCCGCGCGCCAGGCGGGGGTGGCGACGTGAGCGACCTTCGACAGACGACCGGGCGACTGGCGGAGATTGCCGAGGAGCTCGGTGGGGAAGACGTGACCGACGAGCGAGCCGAGGAGCTGGCTCGCGAGGCGGCCGAGCTTGTCGGCGAGGCCGCCAACGACCTCGACCGAGCCCTGCGCGAGTCCGCCGCCGACCAGGACTAGTCGCGTGGCTGACTATCCGGAGGGGCTTCGTGAGCTTGTTGACGACTACCTCGGCGGACTCTCATTCGGAGACGACGTTGAGACCGCGGGACTCGAGGAGGCGATGCGCTACTCGCTTCTGGCGGGTGGCAAGCGCGTCCGCCCGGTGCTGTGCCTCGCGACGGCCCGGGCGGTAGGCCTCGAGCCCGAGCGCGTTCTTCCGGCGGCAGCGGCGATCGAGCTCGTGCACACCTACTCGCTCATCCACGACGACCTGCCCGCCATGGACGATGACGACCTTCGCCGAGGCCGGCCGACCTCGCACGTCAAGTTCGGCGAGGACGTCGCGATTCTTGCCGGCGACGGCCTCTTCGCGGAGGCGATCAACCTCTTCCTCTCCGAGCAGGAGGGCGAGCCCGCGAACGTCGCAGCGGCCCTGCGATGCCTGGCATCCGCAACTGGCGTCGCAGGCATGGTCGGCGGCCAGTACATCGATGTGGCGGCGAGCGTCGAGGACGCCGACGGTCTGCGGAAGCTCCACGGGCTGAAGACGGGCCGGCTGATCGCCGCGAGCGTGATGGTGCCCCTTTACCTGGCCGGAGCCTCAGAGGCTGCCACACTTCCGTACACACGATTTGCGGATGAGCTCGGCGTTCTCTTCCAGATCGTCGATGACATCCTGGACGTGACCGGATCAGACGCTGAGCTCGGAAAGCCACACGGATCAGATGAACGTCACGGCAAGCTCACATACGTATCCCTCTTCGGGCTCGAACGCGCGCGCGAGCTGGCGTCCTCATCCCACACGAAGGCGCGCAGCGAGCTCGATGCGATCGTCGGCCAAACGGCCGAGCTCGAGCTGATCACCGACTTCATTCACACGCGACAGACATGACCGATTCGACACGACTACTCGACTCCATCGACGGGCCCCCTGACCTCAAGGGGCTCGACGACGCACAGCTGACGCAGGTCGCGCAGGAGGTCCGAGAGGACATCATCGACGTGATCGGCGAGATCGGCGGCCACTTCGGCGCCAACCTCGGCACGTGCGAGCTTGCGACGGTCCTTCACGCGCTTTGCGACTCGCCCACGGACAAGATCCTCTGGGACGTCGGCCATCAGGCCTATCCGCACAAGATCCTCACCGGGCGCCGCGATCAGCTCTCGACCATCCGCCAGTACGACGGGCTCGCGCCGTTCTGCTCGATCGCCGAGTCCGAGCACGACATCATGGGCGCGGGCCACGCCTCGACCTCGATCGGCTACGCGGTGGGGTTGAAGGAGGCGATGCGGAAGGGCATCGGCCAGGACGGCAAGGTCGTCGCGGTGATCGGCGATGGTGCGCTCACAGGCGGTGTCGCTTTCGAGGCTCTCCACAACGCCGGTGGCCTCCAGACGCCGATCGTGATCGTTCTGAACGACAACGGCATGTCGATCTCGCCGAACGTCGGAGCGCTCTCTCGCTACTTCAACTCGATCCGCCTGAACCGCCGCCTCTACCACGCGCGGTCCGATGCCGAGTCGCGCCTCACACGCCTCCCGTGGGGCCTGGGTCAGCGCATCGAACGCCTCGGCCCCGAGATCAAGGCGGCGCTCAAGGCGTACTGGGCGCCCGGCCTGCTGTTCGAGGAACTGGACCTGGCGTACGTCGGCGTTGTCGACGGCCACGACGTTCCTTCCCTCCGGCGCGCTTTGAGCGAGGCGCTCGAAGCCGAGCGCCCGGTCGTCGTCCACATCCAAACCGTGAAGGGCAAGGGGTTCGCCCCCGCCGAGGACGGCGGCCTCGAGGGCATGGAGCAGTGGCACGCGGCCAAGCCGGGTTCGATCGTCGACGGAATGCCGGCCCCGAAGAAGAAGACGCCGCTTTCGCGCCCTGCGATGGATGACGGCAAGGAGGCCGCGCAGGAGACCGAAGATGCTCCGCCGGCTCCCGCAACGCCCCCGCAGTACACGCAGGTCTTCGCCGACGCGATGGTTGCCGAGGCCAAGCTCGATTCCACAGTGATCGGGATCACCGCCGCGATGGCGGGTGGCACGGGGCTCCAGAAGCTGGCCGACGAGATCCCTGACCAGTACTACGACGTCGGCATCGCGGAGCAGGACGCCGTCCTCCTCGCCGCCGGGCTCGCCCTGCAGGGCGCCAAGCCGGTCTGCGCGATCTACTCGACCTTCCTCCAGCGCGCATACGACCAGATCGTCCATGACGTCTGCCTCCAGTCGCTCGACGTCACCTTCGCGATGGACCGCGCGGGCCTTGTCGGCGACGATGGCCCGACTCACCACGGCGCGTTCGACATCTCGTATCTGCGGTGCCTCCCCAACCTCGTGGTGATGGCGCCCCGGGACGAGGCGCAGCTCGTTCACATGGTTCGCACCTGCCTCGATCACCAGGGCCCCGTGGCGGTGCGCTATCCGCGCGGTGCGGCAGTCGGTGTGCCGTTGCCAGACCGCGGCGAGGCGATCCCGATCGGGACGGGGGAGACCCTGCGGCGCGGCGAGCGCGTCGCGCTCCTCGGTTACGGCTTCGGCGTGAAGGTCGCGCTCGACGCAGCGAACGAGCTTGCGGAGCACGGCATCTCGGCGACCGTTGCCGACGCCCGCTTCGTCAAGCCACTCGACACCGAGTTGATCGCGGCTCTGGCGGCAGACCACGAGCTTCTCGTCACCGTCGAGGACAACGTGATCCAGGGTGGCTTCGGCTCAGCGGTCCTCGAGCATCTCGAAGACTCCCACGGACCGGGCGCTGAACGGGCTCGCGTCATCCGCGTTGGCCTGCCCGACCACTACGTCACCCATGGCAAGCCGGCGCTGCTCCACGAAGAGGTCGGTTTGACCGGTGCAGCCGTCAGCGAGCGGGTTCTCAGCGCCTTGGGCGCGCCGCATCTCGAACGGGGCTGAGGCGAGGTCGCACGGGGCCGTCAGGCCGGTGGTACGGTCCCGCCATGGTCAAGCCCCTCATGGTCCTCGCGGTGTTTGTATTCCTTCTATTGCCGGCCGGCGGGCAGGCAGGACCACCGCCCGCGCCGACCTACACAATCAGCGATGGCCCGAACGGCAAGCTCCTGGTTGTGGCCGGCGACGGGGACGACGATCTCGGCACCTTCTACGGAAGCGAGACGGGGCCCGGCAGATTCCAGATCAGCCCGAACGACGCCACCGAGACGATCGTGGAGACTTCCGAGCACTGCACGCCGAGCGTGCCCTTCCCAGAGAGGATCGTCTACTGCGACTACGAAGTCAGCCAGTTCAACCTGAAGCTGGGGGTTGGGAACGACAAGTTTTTCCCCTTCCCGGAGACGAGCGACGAGCCGTGGCCGTCAGACGTGAAACTCGTCGAGAACGGCGGTCCTGGCGACGACGTCCTCCGTGGGGCCGAAGGGGACGACGCGATCAAGGGGTCCACGGGCAGGGACAAGCTGATCGGCAAAGACGGCTCCGACAAGATCGACGCTAAGGACGGAGAGGCGGAACGATCGATCAACTGCGGCGGCGGCGACGATCCGGCTCCCAAAATAGACTCCGAAGATCCCAGGCCCAAACACTGTTGACGTCGTATAGCCAAGAAGCAACGACCCCGCCGAAGCGGGGCCGTTACTGGGTACAGGGAGGAGAGATATGTGTTTTTGGAGGGGGGTCGGCGGTACTAGGCGCCGCGCGGAAGACTGAACCGCGTTGAAGCGGTCAGCGCTGCCAAAGCGACGCCGATGCCGACCAGAAAGATTGTTGCGCCCCAGGCGCCGGTGATGAGTCCGACGGCCAGTCCGCCTGCGACGGCGAAGATGGCGAGGGCGTAGTCGTAAGTCGCGTGCGCCGCGATGGAGACCGTGCGCTCAGGGCCGGGCACCTGCAGGGCCAGGCCGAGGAGGAGCGCGCCGGTGAGGACGCAGATGACCGAAGCTGCCGGCCCAAAGCCGAAGAAGAACGGGGCGGCCATGATCGCGGGAGCGGCGAAGGTCTCGACGCCCGCGTGGAGCCAGAGGGGGATGGTGCGGAGAGTGCTCATCTGGAGGCCACGATACGAACGTATGTGCGATGCATGTGTGAGGCCCATCACAGTCCTCATCCGCACAGACTTCGTTTCGGTCGGTACTTTCCAGCGGTGGCCCTGAAGCGCGCCGACTCAGTGATCGCCGAGCGCGGTCTGACCAAGTCCCGTGCCCGAGCGGCCGAGGCGATTCGCGCCGGGCGCGTCCTCATCGGCACGGGCGGAACCCGCGTCGCGAAGCCCAGCGAGCTGATCGAGCCCGACGCCGAGCTGAGCGTCACCGAGGATCGGCCCTATGTGTCTCGCGGCGGAATCAAGCTCGCAAACGCGCTTGACGCCCTCGAGCTGGACGTGACGGGGATGGACTGCCTGGACGTGGGCGCTTCGACCGGCGGGTTCACCGATTGCCTGCTTCAGCGGGGCGCCCCGCGCGTGATCGCTCTCGACGTCGCCCACGGACAGCTCGAGTGGTCACTCAGAAATGACCCTCGGGTGGACGTGATCGAGCGGACAAACGCGCGCTCGATCGTGCCTTCGGATCTCCCGTTCGAGCCTGGCCTCGCAACGATCGATGTCTCGTTCATCTCGCTCGCGAAGGTGATGCCCGCCGTGGCGGAATGCGTGGCGCGGGATGGCCATGTGCTGGCGATGGTCAAGCCCCAGTTCGAGCTCGGCCGCGCCCGCGTGAAGGCAGGGGTCGTCCGCAACAGCGAAGACCGGCGGGAAGCCCTGGTGGGCGTTGCAACCGCAGCGAGGCAGATCGGGCTCGCTGTTCGCGGGTTTGCCTCGTCGGAGCTGCCGGGCCCCAAGGGCAACGAAGAGACATTCATGTGGGCGACCCGCGGCGGATCGGGACTGGACCGTGAGGGGATCGAGGCCGCTGCGCTGGAGGTGGAGCCGTGAACGGCCGCGCGCCGGGGCCCACCGAGGTGAAGACGGCCACGCTGCTCTCGCACACGCAGCCCGAGCAGACGTCCGATGCGGTGCGGTTGGCCGTGGAGCTGGCCGCAGACGCCGGGTGTGCTCTCGTTGCCAGCGAGGCAGAGCGGTCGAAGCACGGCTCTGCCGCAGACGGCGTCGGCTCTCTGGAGGAGCTGGACGGAGCACCCGACGTGTGCATCGTCCTCGGCGGCGACGGCACGATCCTCAAGGGGCTCCGCCTGTTCGCGGACACCGGCGTGCCGGTCTTCGGCATCAACTATGGGACGGTCGGGTTCCTGGCGGCCGTTGATCCCGACGACGTCCGAGAAGGGCTTTCGCGTGCGTTCGCAGGCGAGTTCGAGGTGATGTCGCTGCCGGCGCTCGATGCCGGGGAGAAGCGTCTGGCGCTGAACGACGTCTCGTTCCACCGCCGCCCGCATGGCCGTGTCGCTGAGCTCACGTTCAGCCTCGGAGGTCAGGACGTCGGCCACGTGCGCTGCGATGGCTTGGTCGCCGCTACTCCCGCCGGGTCGACTGGCTACAACCTGGCGAACAACGGGCCCATCCTGGCCTGGGGCGTGGAGGGATACGTCGTCTCGTTCATCGCGCCCCACACGCTGACCGCGCGCCCGCTCGTCGCTGCGCCCGACGACACTCTCTTGATTCGCAATGCCGCCGGACGTGAGGCGGTGGACCTCGTAATCGACGGCGAGCACGTCGCGGATCTCGAGTCCGGTGACGAGGTCGAGATCCGCTTCAGAGATGACGTGGGCCGGCTGGCCCAGCTGCCCGGCGGCAACTTCTATCGCCGGATCGGCGAGAAGTTCGGCCGCCTCGCCCGCGGCACCGTCGGCTAGGCGTCAGACGCCACGCTCGGGGTCAGACGCCAGGCGTGAGCTCTGTCCCCTCGGGGCGAATCCGTCGGCCTCGGCCGCTATCTCTGTAGGGATGCTCCTCGAGTTGCGGATTGAGAATCTCCTTCTGATCGAGCGGGCCGAGCTCAGGCTCGGACCCGGCCTGAACGCGATCACGGGCGAGACCGGCGCCGGCAAGACGGTGCTGGCGCACTCACTCGATCTCCTGATGGGTGGCAAGGCGCGCACGCAGGTCGTACGCCCCGGCGCGGGCGAGGCCTACGTCGAAGGCGTGTTCGAGCTTCCGGCCGGGCTCTGGGACGACCCGGAGCTGGCTGACCTCGCGGAACGCTTGCCCGAAAACGCCGAGGAGCTGGTGCTGGCCCGCCGCGTGGGCTCGTCGGGACGCACCAGCGCGTACGTGCAGGGCCGCTCGGCCAGCGTCGCCGACTTAAAGCTCCTCGGCACCCGGCTCCTGGCGTTCTTCGGCCAGCATGAGCATCGGCGCCTGACGCTCGGCTCCGCCCAGCTCGACATCCTCGACGGGTTCGCGGGCACCGATCATCTCGAGCTGAGAGAGGCCTATCGCGCGGCTCACAATGACGTGCGCGAAGCAGAGCGGGAGATGGCGGATCTTGCGGATCGCGAGGGCACGCGCGAGCGCGACCTCGACCTGATGCGCTTCGAGCTCGACGAGATCGACACCGCGGCACCGGACCCGGATGAGCGGGCGGACCTGGGCTCCGAGCGCGAACGGCTGCGCCACGCCGAGGGCCTCCGCGAAGCGGCGTCCGCTGCGCTGGGTGCGATCGCTGGGGCAGATGACGATGGGGCCGGAGCGTCTGGGGCGCTGGCGGCTGCCGAGGGAAGCCTTGGCGCAGCCGCCGGAGTGGATCCCGCGCTCGACGCCCTGGGCGAGCGGGTCGCGGCGGCGGCGCTCGACCTCGCGGACGTCGCTTCCGAGCTTCGCTCCTACGCTGACGGCATCGAGGCGGAGCCGGGGCGCCTGGAGGCGGTCGAAGAGCGCCTCGCGCTGATCGAGCGGCTGGAGCGAAAGCACGGAGGGTCGATCGAGGCTGTAATCGCCCATGCCGAGCGCTGCCGCGCCGAGATTGCGCGCCTCGAGGGCGCCGAGGAGCTGGCGGGCGAGCTTGCCGCGCGCGTCGATGCAGCGAGATCGGAGCGCGCCGGACTCGCCGCCAAGCTCACGCAGTCGCGAAAGAAGGCGGCTCCGAAGCTCGAGAAGGCGGTCGCCGAGGCGCTCGCGGGGCTTTCGATGGACGGCGCCAAGCTCGAGGTCTCGTTCGGCACGGTCGGCGACGCGGACGGATTCGGCGCAAGCGGCGCCGAGTCGGTTGAGCTGCGGATCGCCACCAACCCGGGGATGCCCGTCTCGCCGCTACGCGACGCGGCGTCGGGCGGCGAGCTCTCCCGCGTGATGCTTGCGCTCTCCGGCTTGGCGGGCGGAGGGGGCGGTGCCACACGCGTCTTCGACGAGATCGACGCCGGCGTCGGCGGCGCGACGGCGCGGGCGGTGGGCGAGCGCCTTCGCGAGCTCTCGAACGGCGCGCAGGTCCTCTGCATCACTCACCTGCCGCAAGTCGCGTCGCTCGCTTCGAGTCACTTCCGGATCGAAAAGAAGGTCGATGGCGGAATCACGTCGGCGACCGTCGAGGCTGTCGCGGGCGACGAGCTCGTGGGCGAGATTGTCCGGATGCTCGGATCAGACGCCGGCGACGAGGCGGCGGCGACCCACGCACGCGAGCTTTTGGCCGCCTGAATGAACTTCGGGGCAAGTCGACGGACTTTCCCCGCATTCTCCGTATTTCCGCGACTCGGTTTCCGCCACCGAGCCGTCTAGACTCGATTTCCAGAGTGAGTGGCCCCGCTGGGACAAAGTTCATCTTCGTAACCGGCGGCGTCGTCTCCTCTCTCGGGAAGGGCATCGCGGCGGCGTCCATCGGCCGGCTTCTCGTCTCTCGCGGCTACCGGGTCGCCCTGCAGAAGTTCGATCCCTACATCAACGTCGATCCCGGGACGATGAGCCCCTTCCAGCACGGCGAGGTGTTCGTGACCGAGGACGGCGCCGAGACGGATCTGGACCTTGGGCATTACGAGCGCTTTACGGACGAGAACACGTCGCGCGCTTCCAACGTGACGGCCGGCGCGGTCTACAACTCGGTAATCCGCCGCGAGCGCCGCGGCGACTACCTCGGCGCAACGGTCCAGGTGATTCCCCACATCACCGATGAGATCAAGCAGCGCATCCTGATCGTGGCCGAGTCGCAGTCGGTTGATTTCGTCCTGACCGAGATCGGCGGCACCGTCGGCGACATCGAGTCGCTCCCGTTCCTCGAGGCGATCCGCCAGCTCTATGCCGAGCTGGGGCCGAAGCGCTGCATGTTCGTACACCTCACGCTGGTTCCGTACATCAGCCATGCGGGCGAGCTGAAGACCAAGCCCACGCAGCACTCGGTGAACGAGCTTCGCCGCATCGGTATCCAGCCGCACGCGATCTTCTGCCGCTCCGAGAAGGGGCTCGACCGCGACATCCGGCGCAAGATCGCCCTGTTCGGTTCGGTCCACGAGGACGCCGTGATCTCGGCGCGAGACGTCGACAACATCTACAAGGTGCCGCTGGTCTATCGCGCCGAGGGCGCGGACGACCTGGTGCTCGACCACTTCGGCATGGAGGCGCCGGCGCCCGAGCTGGGCGAGTGGGAGCAGCTCGTCCGCCGCGCGGATGAGCGCGACGGCACCGTCAAGATCGCGCTCGTCGGCAAGTACACGTCGCTCGAAGACGCCTACAAGTCCGTTGTCGAAGCGCTCGACCACGGCGGCATCGAGCACGGGGTGAACGTCGAAGTCGAGATGGTCAGCTCAGAAGAGCTCGACGATGGCTTGGCCGACTGGGCCGATGGCATCCTGATTCCGGGCGGCTTCGGCGAGCGCGGGGTCGAGGGCAAGATCCGCGCCACGCAGATCGCCCGCGAGAACGACATTCCGCTCCTGGGAATCTGCCTCGGGATGCAGGTCGCCGTCGCCGAGTTCGCTCGCAACGTGTGCGGCATGGACGGCGCCAACTCGACGGAGTTCGACCCCGAGACGCCATTCCCCGTCGTCGACCTGCTGCCCGAGCAGAAGGAAGTCTCGGACATGGGCGGCACGATGCGTCTGGGCGCCGATCCGGTGAAGCTCCACGAGGGAACGAAGGCGCGGGAGATATTCGACGGCGAGGCCGTCATCTACAAGCGCCACCGTCACCGCTATGAGGTGAACAACCAGCTTCGGCGCCGCCTCGAGGACGAGGGCCTCGTTTGCTCGGGCACGTCACCCGACGAGCGCCTGGTCGAGATCGTCGAGCTTCCGGACCACCCGTTTTTCGTCGCGTCTCAGTTCCACCCCGAGTTCAACTCGCGACCGACTCGCCCGGAGCCGCTCTTCCGCGACTTCGTCGGCGCCGCGGCCAAGCGCGCGGCTGCAGGATCGAGCGGCCCGGCCACCGAGGAGACGGCGGTCGAAGAGGCCTCGGGCGCAGAAGACGTGCGCGTTCGCCGCGAAGCGTAAGTCGCTGAACTAGCCTGCCTTCTTGTGAGCGAGGCAGAGGACTTGGTACGCGACGTTTTCTCGCGCTGGAACGAGGGCGAGCGGGATTTCGACGAAGCGGTCTTCGAAGAGTCGCTGACGATCCATTCGGCGTTGACCGGCGACGTGTATGAGGGAATCGAAGGCCTCCAGACCTGGGCTGCCGAGATCGACGACCAGTTCAAGGACTGGAATCTCGTCGTGGAAGAGACGGAGCCGGTGTCCGACGACCGCGTTCTCGTCATCGGCGAGATCCAGATGACCGGTCGCCAGAGCGGCGTGGCGATCGAGCAGCCGGCGAGTTGGGTCGTCGATCTGATGGAAGGGCGTGTCGCGGTTATCCGCAACTTCCTCGGCCGGAAGGCGGCGGCGGAGTTTGCTCGGAGCGACCCGTGAGCGAGCGGCTGTTCGACACCTTCACGCGGCTTTGCGAGATCACGTCGCGTACGGGAGACGAGCGAGACGTCGCAGACTGGATCAGGGCGCAGCTCGAAGGGTTCGGGTTCCAGGTCGAAGAGGACGACTCCGCCGAGCGGGCGGATTCGAACACGGGCAACCTGATCTGCCGGATTCCTGGGCGCTCGGAGACGTGGGTGTCGTTCTTCGCCCACATGGACACGGTGCCGCACTCGGAGCCGATCAAGGTCGTTCTGGCCGATGGCGTCTTTCGCAGCGCGGGCGAGACGATCCTCGGCGCCGACAACAAGGCGGCGGTTGCGGTGCTGATGGAGCTGGCGGCGAACGCGCGGAACGAGCAGCCGGCTTGCGGGCTGGAACTGGTGTTCACCGTCGCCGAGGAGGAAGGGCTGCGCGGGGCGCGTGAGATCGACGTCTCCGCGCTCAGAGCACCCTTCGGCTACGTCTTCGATCACGCGACGCCGATCGGCGAGATCATCACGGCGGCGCCGACCTACAACAAGGTCGTGGCCGAGTTCGAAGGAATCGAAGCGCACTCGGGGATCAGGCCTGAGGTGGGTCGTTCGGCAATCGAGGCGGCCGCTTCGGCCGTGGGGCGGATGGACCTTGGGCGGCTCGATGATGAGACCACGGCCAACGTCGGGGTCATCCAGGGCGGGACGGCGTCGAACGTCGTCGCGGGTTATTGCAAGCTCGTCTGCGAAGCGCGAAGCCTGGACGAGGAGAAGGTGGCTGCCGCGACGAGCTCGATCGTCGATGCCTGCACCTGGGCTGCAACCGAGAGCGGATGCGATGTGGATATCGACGTCTGGGAGGTGTTTCGCCGGTACAGGATTCCGGCGAGCGCTCCGTCGCTCAAGGTGGCGCGGGAAGCGCTTCTGGCGTGCGGCCACGAGCCGCGGGAGGTCTCGACCGGCGGTGGCTCCGATGCCAACGCGCTGATCCTCCAGGGCTATGAGGCATTGCTGCTCGCGAATGGAACAGAGGCGAATCACACGCATTCGGAGAGCGTCGGCGCCGCGCGGCTGGTCGAGATCGTTTCGATCTGCGACGCGCTGGCCGCGGGGGCTGCAGCGGCCGCAACGGGGTAAGTGGGCGCCATGGAGCGCATCGGCTCAAAAACGGCTTATGAGGGGAAGATCATCGACGTCCGGACGGATACGTTCCGCTACTCCGACGGCGAGGAGGCGGAGCGGGAGATCGTCGCCCACCCGGGGGCGGTAGGCATCGTCGCTCACGGGGACGGCGTCGTGTGGCTCGTCCGCCAGCCGCGCGAGGCGGTCGGCGATCCCGAGTTGCTCGAGGTGCCGGCGGGGAAGCTCGACGTGGAAGGCGAGTCGCACCTCGAATGCGCGAAGCGCGAGCTGACCGAGGAGGTGGGCCTTGAGGCGGATGAGTGGTCGGAGTGGAAGCGGTTCTTCACCAGCCCCGGCTTCGCCGAGGAGGAGGTGACGATCTTCGAGGCGACAGGACTCTCGGAGGTCGAGGACCACGAGCCGGATCCCGAGGAGCGGATCGAGATCGTGAAGTGGCCCCTCGACGACCTTGACGGGGCGATCGATGCATGCCACGACTCGAAGTCGCTCATCGCGCTCCACATGCTGCGCGCCTCCCGCGCGTAAGGGGACAGGCACCACGCACAGTTAGGCACTACACGGTGCCGCCCTGTTGCGCACGAACGGGTGCAGGGGGAGGGGCGTAGCCAGGCGCGGTGAAACGTGCCGCCATGGCCGTTGCAGTCAAGCCCCGCGAGACGAGGAAGGTCGAAGCGCGTTTCGAGGCGCTCGTCCTCGACTTCCTTGCCTACCTGGAGTTCGAGCGCGGGCTTGCCCGCAACACGCTCGACGCGTACCGCACGGATCTTTTGCAGTTGGGCATCTATCTGGCCGACCGGGGGAAGGGCGCAACCGAGGTGGAGCGCGCGGACATCTCCGAGTTCCTGGCGGACCTCGCGCTGGGGCGCCCCGAGAACGGCGACGACCCGGGACGGCCGCCCTGCTCGCCGGCGACGATCAGCCGGAAGACGGCGTGCCTGCGCTCCTTTTACCGCCACCTTCGCCGCGAGGAGTTGATCGACGCCGACCCCACGGCGACGCTCGACCCGCCGCAAAAAAGCCGCAAGCTTCCGAATGTCTTGAGCCACGGCGAGGTGACCAAGCTTCTCGACTCGGCGAAGGGCGCCGATCCGATGGACCTGCGCGACAGGGCGCTCCTGGAGGTCATGTACGGGTGCGGCCTGCGCGCCTCCGAGGCGGTTGGCCTCGAGCTGACCGATGTGGACCTCAAGAGAGGCTTTGTGCGACCGCACGGAAAGGGTTCGAAGGAGCGGATGGTGCCGCTTGGCAGCGCGGCGTCGGCGGCGATCACGAGGTATCTGCGCACGTCCCGTCCCGCCCTCGTGAACGGGTCGCCCGAGCGGCATCTGTTCGTGAACTTCCGAGGCGGCGTGCTGACCCGCCAAGGGCTTTACAAGATCATCCAGCGCCACGCGAAGATGGCGGGCCTGGAGGGGAAGATGAGCCCTCACACCCTTCGCCACACGTTTGCGACCCACCTCCTGTCGGGCGGCTGCGACCTGCGATCGGTTCAGGAGATGCTCGGCCACGCCGACGTTGCGACGACGCAGCTCTACACCCATCTTTCGACCGAGCGGATTCGCGAGGTCTACTTCAAGGCGCACCCGCGGGCCAGCTAGTTCCGTTCTAAGCTCGGCTCGTGCCCGAGCTTCCCGAGGTCGAGACGATCCGCCGCCAGCTCGAGCCGGCTGTGGTCGGGAAGAAGATCGATGCCGCGCGCGTTCTTGACGAGCGCTGGTCGCGCCCCGAGGATCCGGCTTCCGTTGAGAAGGCGGTGACAGGCAGGCAGATCGAAAGCGTCGGGCGGCGCGGGAAGTATCTGATCCTCGGGCTCGAGGGGAAACGGAGCGTCGTCATGCACCTGCGCATGACGGGCAACCTGCTGCTGAAGCCGGCGGGGTCGGAGGATGTGACGCTCGACCTGATGGACGCCCGCTTCGGCGCGCCGCGCCTGTATGAGTCGAATCCGGAGGCGCGGCACCTCCGCGCCGCCTTCGAGCTCGACGACGGGTCGGAGCTGTGGTTCACCGATGCTCGCCGGTTTGGGCATGGGGTGGTGCTCGACGGCGACGAGGTGCAGGATTACCTGTCGGCGCGCCTGGGGGTTGAGCCGCTCACCGGGGAGTTGACTGCGGAGGGGCTCGCGGTGATCGCCGCGGGGAGGAAGGCGCCGCTCAAGAGCTTCTTGCTCGATCAGTCGGGAATCGCGGGGATAGGGAACATCTATGCCGACGAGGCGCTTCACCGCGCGTCGCTTCATCCCCTTTCACCGGCGGGTTCGATGCGAGCCGAGCACTGCGAGGCGCTCGTGGAAGGGATCGTCGAGGCGCTGGAGGCGGGGCTCGCGCACGGAGGCTCGTCAATCGACGACTACAGGGATTCGCGCGGCGAGAAAGGTTCGATGCAGGACGAGTTCCTTGTGCATACGCGCGAGGGCGAGGAGTGCCCGCGATGCGGCGGGACGATCAGGCGAATCGTCGTCGGAGGCCGCTCGACGTACTTCTGCCCGGACTGCCAGACGCGCCTCCGGCGGCGTAGGAAGAAGGCGAAGAAAAGATGAGCGAGCTCTTGGCGCCTCCGGCGGGGTTTCGGATCGGCCACTGGACCGACGAGGTGGGGCGGACCGGCTGCACCGTCGTGATTGCTCCCGAAGGGGCGCGGGGCGGCGTCGACGTGCGGGGCGGGGGACCGGGGACTCGCGAGACGGACGTGGTGAGCCCGTTCGCGGGGACGGACCGGGTCAGCGCCGTGATGCTGGCGGGTGGCAGCGCTTACGGCCTGGCGGCGGCGGACGGGGCGATGCGGTGGCTCGAGGAGCACGGCATCGGCTATCCGACTCCGGCGGCACTGGTGCCGATCGTGCCTGCGGCAATCGCCTACGACCTGGCCGAGGGAGACGCGGGCGCCCGGCCCACGGCGGAGTCGGGCTATGAAGCGTGCGAGGCCGCGCGGGAAGGGGTGCCGGAGCGTGGACGGATCGGGGCGGGGACGGGCACGGCGGCCGGGAAAGTGCTCGGGAGAGGCGCGGCGACGCCTTCGGGGGTGGGATACGCGGCAGAGACAGGCGGCTTTGGCGCGCTGGTCGCCGCACTGGCGGTGGCGAATCCGTTCGGCGATATCTTGGATGTGGACGGATCGGTGCTTGCCGGGCCTCGGGCAGATGGTGCGCCGCGGACCGTTGACTTCATCGCCGCGCTCGAGAGGGCTCCGAGCGACGAGGAGCTCGAGGCGCGAAATACGACGCTCGTCTGCGTGATGACGGATGCAGCAATCGGCAAGGCGGAGTGCTCGAGGGTGGCGCGCGCTGCGAGTGCGGGAATTGCGCGGGCGGTCGAGCCTGTGTTCTCGGACGTGGATGGCGACGTGGTCTTTTGCCTGGCGAGCGGTGCCGGTGAGCCAGCGGGACGGTTCGAGCTGATCCAGGTCGAGGCGCTTGCAGCGCGGGTGACGGCGGCGGCGATCACGGACGCGGTGACAAGCATCTGACGTCCGGCCCGTTCGGCAGCATGCTTTGCGTGCCTGGATCGTTCAAAACGCAAGCCGTGGTGCTTCGCTCGATTCGCTACGGGGAGGCGGACCGCGTGCTTCACCTGTACACCGCTGCTCGCGGGCGCATCGGTGCGATCGCGAAGGGGTCGCGGAAGCCGCGCACCCGCTTCGGCGGGCGCCTCGAGCCGTTCTTCCGCCTCGACATGGTGCTTCACGAAGGGCGCGGCGACCTGGCGACGGTGACGGGCGTGGACACCGTTGACGGGTATCCCAACCTGCGCTCTTCGGGGCCGGCGATTCAAGCTGCGGCTCGCGGCTGCGATGCGGTGCTTCGGCTGCTCGATTCCTCCGAGGCGAACCCGGCGGCGTACAACCTTTTATGCCGGTACCTGGCGCTCCTGGATGGCCAGGAGGGCGACGGGGCGCTGGAGACGGACGGCGCGGCGGGGCTTGCGACGGCGCTTGCGTTCCGCTTGAAGCTCTCGCTCTCGGCCGGGTTCGCACCCGAGCTGACGGCGTGCGCTCGATGCGGCGAGGCGGATGGGCTGACGGCGTTCTCCGGGGCGGCGGGTGGTGTGGTTTGCGGGGCGTGCGAACGCGACGGCTTCGAGATGTCGGCCGAGGCGCATCGGTTCATGCTCGACGCCTTGGGGCGCC
This sequence comes from uncultured bacterium, assembly GCA_963772035.1. GTDB lineage: Bacteria > Actinomycetota > Thermoleophilia > Solirubrobacterales > 70-9 > JALZKA01. The sequence goes on along the minus strand of CAVYVT010000005.1, from coordinate 210,174 downwards.
CGTTGGCGCAGGCGCCGATGGCGACGACTGGGGCGCTCCGCATGGCTGAGCGGGCGATCACAACGACGCTCGAGCACCACGCGCACGTCCAGCTTCGCGCCGCTGCCTGAGCGTCCGGGGCCTTCGCGGGGCGTTTCGCGACGCTGAGCGGTCATCATCGTCTGTGTGAGCGACGTCCCCGGGCCAGAGGTAGAGAGAAGAAGAAGGAGCCGTTCAACCTCCTCGAGGCGATGGGCGGGGGCCACGGCATCGCGGATTCGAGCTTGCCGGGGCTGGCGTTCGTGATTGCCTACACGGTGTCGGGGCAGGACCTTCAGGCCGCCATCTGGGCGGCTGTGGCGCTTGGCGCCGTGCTTTTGGTGGTGAGGCTGGCGCGCCGGGAGACGCTCCAGTTTGCGGTCGCCGGCTTCGTGGGGGTGGCGATTGCCGCGTTCATCGCCCAGAAGACGGGAAAGGCCGAGAACTTCTTCCTTCCCGGCCTCTTGCTGAACCTCGGATATGCGCTCGCGTACCTCATCTCGATCATCGTGCGATGGCCGCTGATCGGCGTCTTCATCGGCCCGCTGGTCGGAGACGGAATGGAGTGGCGGAAGGATCCGCGCCTGCTTCGCGTCTATACACGGGCGAGCTGGATCTGGGTCGGGTTGTTCGTCCTGCGCCTTGCGGTGCAGCTGCCCCTCTATCTCGCGAAGGACCTGGTCGCCCTTGGCGTGGCGAAGACGGCGATGGGTTTTCCCATATTTGCGATAGCTGTGTGGCTTTCCTATCTCGTCTTGCGCAAGGACGTCGAATTGCGCGCATATCCTGAGCGGGGATGACGATTACGGAGTCGTTCGAGGAGCGGATCCGGCGCTTCGAGGCGGAATTCCTCTGGGAGAAGGGGACGCCGTCCTATCCCGCGAAGCGAGTGGTCGAGGAGCCGCCTAGCGGGGTGCGCACGCCGTTTCAGCGCGACCGGGACAGGATCGTCCACTCCAAGGCGTTCCGGCGCTTGAAGCACAAGACCCAGGTGTTCATCGCGCCGGAGGGGGACCATTACCGAACGCGGCTCACGCACACGCTCGAGACGGGTTGTATCGCGAGGACGGTGTCCAGGGCGCTGGGGCTGAACGAGGACCTGACCGAAGCGGTCGGGCTGGGGCACGACCTGGGTCATCCGCCCTTCGGCCATATCGGTGAAGAAGCGCTCGACCGGGCGTTGCAGGAGCGAGCCGACCGGCGCTTTCGCCACAACGAGCAGTCGTTGCGTCTTGTAGAGGTGCTGGAGCGCGACGGCGAGGGGCTCAACCTCACCGAGGAGGTGCGCGACGGGATCTTGAATCACACGGGCTCGGGAAAGCCGGCGACCCTCGAAGGGCGCGTGGTGCGCCTGGTTGACCGGGTCGCCTACATCAACCACGACATCGACGACGCGATCCGGGCCGGGATCATCACAACTGAGGATCTGCCGGCGGATGAGATCGGGTTGCTGGGGCCCACCGGTGCGGCGCGGATCGACACGCTCGTGAGCGACATCGTGGAGGCGTCGCGCGCGGAGGGGGATATCGCGCAGTCGGATGAGATCGGCGGGGCGATGCTTCGGCTTCGCAAGTGGATGTTCCAGCGCGTGTATCTGGGCCCGGAGGCGCGCTCGGAACATGAGCGGGTCGAGCGGACGCTGCAGGGCCTGTTCGAGTACTACCTGGAGAATCCCGAGGCGGTGCCGGGCACGGCGCCGGCCGAGGGCGACGAGGTGCAGCGGGTGACCGACTACATCGCCGGCATGACCGACCGCTTTTGCATCGCGGCGTTCCGGCGCTTGTCGCTGCCCGAGGAGTCGAGGTTGTAGTGGCGCGGTTTTCTTCAGAGTCGATCGAGCGGGTGCGCGATGCGGTTGACATCGCCGAGGTGCTCGCGCCGTATACGGAGCTGAAGAGGGCGGGGCAGAGGCTTCAGGGGCTGTGTCCATTCCATGACGAGCGAACGCCGTCGTTCTCGGTGAATCCGCAGGACAAGCTCTATTACTGCTTCGGGTGTGGGGAGAAGGGCGACGTCTTCACCTTTCTCCAGGAGAAGGAGGGTCTGCCGTTCGCCGAAGCGGTTGAGACGCTTGCGGAGCGCTTCGGAGTCGAGGTTGAGCGCGAGCAGGAGGACCCGAAGCTCGAGGAGGCGCGAAAGAGAAGAGCGAAGCTCAGCGAGTTGCTCGACCGGACGGCTTCCTACTACGTGAAGTACCTGTGGGAATCGGACGAGGCTGAGAAAGCGCGGGAGTATCTGCTGGGGCGTGGATTGAGCGAAGAGAGCCTGCGGGAGTTCGAGGTCGGCTTTGCGCCGAACCGGTGGGACACGATCGTGATGCGCGGGCAGCAGGGTGGCTTCACGCACGCGGATCTGGTGGCTGCCGGACTGGTGAAAAAGGGCCAGAAGGGCGGCTGGATGGACCATTTCCGCGCGCGGATCATGTTCCCGATCCGCGATGGGCGCGGGCGGATGCAGGGCTTCGGGGGAAGGGCGACGCGGCAGGAGCAACGGGCGAAGTACGTCAACTCGCCGGATGGGGAGCTCTTTCATAAGAGCCGATTGCTCTACGGGATCGACAAGGCGCGCGGTGCGATGGCGAAGAAGGGGCGCGCCGTCGTGGTCGAGGGGTATACGGATGTGATCGCAGCCCATCGGGCCGGCGTGGAGGAGACGGTTGCCGTGATGGGAACGGCGATCACGCCGGATCAGGTGAAGCTCTTGGCGGCGCATACCGGCGAGGTCGTGTTGGCGCTGGATGCCGACCGGGCGGGTCGGGAGGCGATGCTTCGTGCGCAGGGCGTCGCTGCAGGCAAGAAGGTGAGGCTGCGGGTTGCCGCGATGCCGGAGGGAGAGGACCCAGCGGACATGCTGAAGGGGGAGGGGCCGGGGTCGAGCGCCGCGGAGAGGTTCGTGGGCTTGATCGAGGCCGCCGTGGACCTGTCCGTCTTCCACGCCCGGACGCTTCTGGACGACGCGGACCTGGCGACGCCGGATGGGCGCGACAGGGCGCTCGACGAGGTGGTTCCCGTGTTGAAGGCGATGCCGGACTCGATCACGCGCGACGAGCTGATTCGCGATGTGGGGGAGAGGCTTGGCGCCGACCCGGGCCTGGTGGCGAGGCGGATGGCTGCCGCACCGCGCGCGCCGCGCCCGGTTCCGGCGCCCGCTCCGGCCGCGACAAGAGGAGCCGGGGGAGAGGAATCGCCGTTCTCGCCGGGCGGGACGGCGCCTGAGGCGCCGCGGGCGCTATCGACCCAGGAGCGGCGGGAGAAGGGTTTGCTTCAGATGTGCATCGCCGCACCGGCCTATGGGCGCGAGTACATCGAAAAGCTGAAGCGCGAGCACCTCTCGACTCCTGCCATGGGGAGGGTGCGCGACTGGCTCGCAGAGCATCTGGACGACCCGGTGAAGGGACTGCCCGAGGATGATCCGGAGCTCGCGCAGACCGTGCAGCGGCTTGCCGAGCGTGCAGCTGACGAGCCGGCAAGCCCGGAGGCGATGGAGCTCAGCTTCCTCCAACTCGAGCAGGGAGCGATTGAGAGACGCATCGCCGAGGCCGCCGCAACCGGCGCCACGGAAGCAAGCGTGGGGCTCCAAAAGCGCCGCGCGGAGCTCTCGGAGCTAATCGCACACCACCAGTCGACGACACCGCAGAGCCCAGCTCGCGGGTAGCCGCTCAAGCAATAAAAGCGAACATACGTTCGCTTTTTCCGTCCGACCCGATTGGGACCATGGGGCCATGGATCGGGACCGTTTGGAGCACTACTTGGCCGGAGGCCTTTCGCTGACTGAGATCGGGGTCCTGGAAAATCGAGACCCATCGACCGTCGGGTACTGGGTCGAGAAGTACGGCCTGACGGCGAACGGCAAAGAGAAGTACGCACCCAAGGGCGGCATCTCCAAGTCACAGCTTGAGGAGTTGCTGAGCCGAGATATGACACTCAGGCAGATCGCCGAGGAGCTGGGTCGAAGTCAATCAACCGTCAATTACTGGTTGCGCCGACACGAGCTAAAGACTCGGCGCGGACACGATAGGCGCGCCGCTGCGCTAGCGGCGATGGAGAACGGCACGAATCAGTTTCAGTACGAGTGTGTGCACCACGGCGTCACGACGTTCTTTGTCTTTAAAGGTGGACGCTCGCGCTGCGGAAAATGCAACTCAGCAGCCGTCCAGCGCCGGCGAGAGACCACCAAGCGAACGCTCACCCAAGAGCGGGGCGGGCAATGCGCGATCTGCGGCTATCGCCGATATATCGGAGCGCTGCAATTCCATCACCTCGACCCGAAGGACAAGAAGTTTGGGATTTCAGGTCGCGGAATCACCAGGTCTATAGCCCGGTCGCGCGAGGAGGCGGCGAAGTGCGTTCTCCTCTGCGCAAACTGCCATGCCGAGGTCGAGGCAGGTGTCTCAGAGTGTCCTAGACTCGAATGAGGCAGTTGGTCCGAAGTAAAGAACTGACATAGCCCGATCCGGGGTGGCGAAACTGGCAGCCGCGCTTGACTGTTAATCAAGTGTCCGAAAGGACGTGTGGGTTCGAGTCCCACCCCCGGAGCTCAACGGCGCCTCAGGCGCCACTTTTCGTCTCAAACCCAAACTCTTCGACCAACGCGGCCCCATTCGCAGCGCCGTCATTCGTCTCGCCCCAAGCCGCGATCTCCACGCGCCGCCGCTCGGAACGACCCGTCCTCCAGGATCCGCCGGACCGCGACCCGAAGCGAGCCGCGGCCGAGCAGCCGCCACGGCAGTGCCAGCCCGACGCCCGCCCAGCCAACGCGCGCTCCGTTTTCGGCCATGTCCCCAACCGCGGGGCAGCACAGCACCGGCACGCCGGCGCCGAGCGCTCTCGCGACCGTCCCATGCCCGCCGTGGCAGACCACCAGGTCCGCCGCCGCCATCGCCTGCGAGTAGCTCAGCCACCCGTACAGGCGAGCATTCGCGGGTACCTCGATCCCCTCGCGCGGCATGTGGCCATTCGTCGTCGCCAGCACCCGGACCGGCTCATCCGCAAGCGCCTCCAGCGCAACCCGCACCAGCCGGCACTCCGGATCCTGAGCCGTCGAGGGCGCCACCAGCACGAGGGGCCCATCGCCCTCCGGCAATTCCACATCCTCATAACCCGTCTCGAACTCCATCGGCCCGGTCACGTGCACGTGCGCCGGCCACTTGCGCGGATACTCGAGCTGCGGGTACGTGGCCACCATCGCCAGCCGATCGCTCGTCCCACCGTGGAACCTCTCGAGCGGCGGCAGACCGGCCTTCTCCCGCTCACCGTTCATCTCGTCGCGCCCCTGGCGCAACCCCGCCTCCAGCATCGGCACCGGAGCGCTCCAGAGCCACCGCCCGATCGGCGTCCGCGGCAACCGAGCGCCGCCGAACGCGAAAAACGGCAACCCCGCCTCATGCTCCGGATACACATGGGGGATCAGCGTCGCCCACGGCAGCCCGGCCTTCTCCGCTGCAAGTGCCGGCGCAAGCGTGAGGATGTCGTTCACCACGACGTCTGGCCGCAGCTCTTCCATAAGTGGAGCCAGCGCGACCGCAGCATCCCCAGCCGTTGGCCCATCGCCCGCGGAAGGGGCGAACACCCGGTACTCCTCGGCGGCGTGAAACTCGATCCCCGCTTCGTCGAGCACTTCCCGCCACTTCTCCCACGTCTCGAAAACGACGCGATGACCCCGTTTCTGGAGCGCGCCGCCAAGCGCAATCCCCGGAAACGTATGCCCAGGATCGCCGAACGCGGCGATCAGAACTTTCAGCTCCCGACTCACCCCGCCGCTCCGACCGGGTGCAACATCTCTCCCCGAAACCCGCTCCAGCCGCCAAAAAGCGTCGCATCGTCGCTACACCTCAAAGCGTGAGAAACCGCCGCGAGCGCCCCACATACGACCTCCGCGTCGCCGTCGAGCGCCTTCCTCAGCACACGAAGGAGGCCATGCTCAGCGGTATCGAGACGAACCGGATCATCGTTGGCGCGTACGTCGACTCCTCTTCCGGAGGCATCTGCCCGATGCTCGCCGCGCACCGAAACGGCGCCCGCACCTCCGTCGCCAACTTCGCCCGAGCCTGGGACACCTACACCTGCGCCAAGCGCCCCCGCCGCGCCACCCGCCGCGAGGTGCGCACCCTGCGCTCTCTGCTCGAGTGGTCCCTCGACATCGACTCCGACCTCGCCCGCGGGTCGCTCGCCGAGGCCGCCGCACAGATCCGCGCGGAGCGCGAGCAGTTCCGCTGCGCAACGCCCGCTCCCAAGGCAACTCCTGCCGACACCGGCGAGCGCCATCGCGGACGCGAACTCAAGCTCTCCCGCGACTGGGCGTGGATGCGCCCCACCAAGCGCCTCGACGAGTACAAGGACCTCCTCGCCGCCGCCGAAGAGCAGCTCTCCGAGCAGCGCGCCGCCGAGATCCTCTCGGAACCCGAGCTCGTCCGCCACTAAGCCCGGCAGGGAGAGCCCCTCAGGTCCCGAGCGCCGAGCCGTCGCCCGGGCGCAGGAACACGATCTCGGGAACCAGGCAGGCGCGCGACGTCTTCAGGAGGAACCGGACGGACTCCGCGATGTCCTCGGGGCGGATCATCGCCTCCGCCTCCACGCTTTCCTTGACGAAGTCGGTCATCGGGGTATCCACGAACCCCGGGCACAGCGCCGTCACCTGAATGCCGGCGTCGCCAAGCTCCGACTGAGTCGCCTGGGAGAAGCCGATCACTCCGGCCTTGGTCGCCGAGTAGATGGAGAGCCAGCCCTGGCCCGCCTTTCCGGCTACGGAAGCCGTGTTGACGATCAGCGCCTTCCCGTGTTCTCCACCCGCCTCGCGCAGCATCCCGAGGCTCTCGCGGGTCGAGATCACGATTGCCCTCAGGTTCAGATCGAGCTGCATGTCGATCTTCTTCGTCGGGTACCCCTCGATCGCGCCACCCAGGCCAACGCCGGCGTTGTTGACCAGCACGTCCATCCGCCCCCAGCGCTCGCGGTGCTCATCGACGGCGCGCACCACGTCCTCCTCCTCGGTCATCTGAACCGCGACGGCGTGAACGTCGATTCCGGCCGAGCGCAAGTCGTCGGCGGCCGCCTCAAGCTTGTCCGGCCGGCGCGCCGCGATCGTCACGCCATAGCCGTCCTCGCCGAGAGCACGCGCGATCGCCAGACCGATGCCGCTCGAACCACCCGTGACCAGCACCGCTCGATCCGCCACGTCCGCTCCTCTCGTTGCACTCATAGCCGCGCGAGTGCGCGGAAAGGCGCACCCTATCCACGCAAAGGATCGCTAGGCGAATTAGGAAGCCTTTTAGATGCTCTCTCTACGATCGCCTGCCGTGCTTTCGACCCCTCAGAGCATCCCGGCGCTTCTCCTTGGCGCCATCGCTCTCGCCTTCGCCGGATGCGGCGGAGACGACGAGCCCCAGACATCCGGCGTGCCGCCGACCGAGGCGCCTTCAGCCTCCGAGTTCCCCAAGCCGGAGGGCGACTCGATCGACGAGTTGATCGCCGACGTGGGTGAGACCAACGAGATCGTCGCTGCCCCGTCGGCGCCGGTCTTCGTCCCTGGCCAGACGCGGATCGGCTTCGGCCTCTTCGACGTCGCCGGCCCGCAGGTGGACGACGCGGACGTCGCCATGTACCTGCAGAGCACTGACGGCGGCAAGATCAGCGGCCCTTACACCGCGCGGAGCGAGAGCCTCGAGGTGCAGTCGCCCTACAAGGCGGACAGCGCGGGAGAGGGCGACGCCACCAGCGTCTACGTCGCGGACGTCCCGCCGCTCAAGGAGGGCGAGTATCGCGCGGCAGCCGTCATCCGCGACGACGAGGGCACGCTTGCGGCCACCAACTTCCAGATCCCGCTCAACGTCGTGGAGCAACCGCAGATCCCGGCAAAGGGGGAGGAGGCGCCCTCTGTCCACACGCCGACCCTGGACGACGTCGGCGACGTTTCCGAGATCGACACCCGCAACCCACCTTCGACCATGCATTCCGAAGACCTGGCCGACGTCCTGGGTGAGAAGCCCGTCGTCCTTCTCTTCGCCACGCCCGCTCTTTGTCAGAGCCGCGTGTGCGGGCCCGTGGTTGACATCACCGAGCAGGTGAAGGCCGAGTTCGGAGACGAGGTTGCGTTCATCCACATGGAGATCTACGTGAACAACGAGTACGACCCCAAGGACCCGAATCTGCGCCCGCAGGTCAAGGCATATGGCCTCCCCACCGAGCCCTGGCTCTTCCTGATCGACGAGGACGGCAAGGTCCAGTCACGGATCGAGGGAGCTTTCAGCGTCTCGGAGCTCGAAAACGAGGTCAGCAAGCTCGTCGGCTGATGCCAGGCTGATTCCACTGCCCCCAAGGCGGGTAAGCGCGATGCGAAAGCCACCGCAACCGAAAGGAATCGATCATGCGGAGCAAAGGACGCGATAAGGCCGGAGGCACGATGGACAAAGTGCGCGGCCGCATCAAGGAAGCGGGCGGAGCCATCTCAGGAAACGAGAAGAAGAAGGCAAAGGGCCAGGCGAAGCAGGCAAAGGGCAGCGCGCGGAAGAAGCGCGGCCACGTTCGCGACCTCCTGAAGAAGTAGCTCGCTGAAACTCGTGGCCGCCGCCGCGCGCCGAGCCGGCTACTTCTTTTGTTGGGCGCGCAAGGCGGTCGCGACGCCGTTCAGCTGACGGCCGAACGTTTCCACGCGCTTTCCGGCTGATGCGACGGCATCCGGATCGATCCGCCCGTCTGCGACGGGAAGCTTGAAATTCTTGAAAGCGCCGCCGCGAGAACCGTTCACCCGGCGTTGCAGCATGAGGCCACCGATCACGCCGGCCGCAGCTCCGCCGCCAATCGCCAGCGGTTTCTTCACCCGCTTCGCCGCCTCGGCAACCGCACGTCCAGCCGCCTTCGTACCCGCCGCCGCCGCCTTGCCCGCCGCGGCAGCTGCAGCCGTCCCGGCGACTTGGTCAGGGGCGGGCAGCGACTCGCCCGCTACCTCCACGCCGGCCTTCGCCTTTGCGGATGCGCTCTTCGCCTGCGTCGCTCTGGACTTCGCGGTAGAACGCGTCGACTTGGCGGGCGTGCGCTTCGTCGTTGCGCTCTTGGCCTTCGTGGCCTTCGGCTTGGCGCTCTTAGCTTTCGAGGCGCTCGACTTCGGGCTCTTCGCGGGGCTCTTCGCCTTCGACCCGTTCGAACGGGCACTCGCCTTGGAACCGTTCGAGTTCGCCTTCGGCTTCGTGCTCTTGGCCTTCGAGCCTGCCTTGCTCTGAGACTTCTTCGTCGCCGGCTTCTTCGTCGCGCTTTTCGGTGAAGCCTTCTTGGTCGCTGGGGCCATCCTGGCCGCTCCCTTCGATAGCGTGCTCCGCGATTACCCGCGGGCTGGAAAGGGTAAACGACCTGCAACCGAGGCAAGAATCCGCCCGGAGGCCCGAGATGGACGTTTCAGAGCAGCGAGAGAGAGCACTCAGGCAGCAACAGAGGGCGCGGCTCAAGAACCGTGAGCACAAGGAGCACGCCGCGGAACTTCGACAGCGAGCGGAGCGCGAGTCCGTCTGGCGCAAGCGGGCCGCACAGGAGCGTATGCAGCGCGCCAAAGTTCGCCTCGACGATCAACGGAACGAGGCGCAGCGCAGGGCGCAGATGGCTCGGGCCACGCGCGAGCAGCAGATTCGCCGCTCGCGAGAATCGGCTCACGCCGTCGCGGTGAGGAGGAGGCGAGCCTCCAAGCAGGCTGCGCAGCGCGGGCGGCGCGCGGCGCGCGCCCGTCGTGCGAAGCGCGGAACCCGCTAGCGCCCGGCGATTCCGAACAGGAGGCGCTCCACCCGGTCCATGATCTGGTGGCTCGGATACCTGACGCCCTGCACGGTCGCGATCAGGTACTCGGCCAGCCGCTCGGCATGCTCTTTCGTGTAAGCGAGGTTCTCCGCTCTCTCGATCAACTCGTGGCTCGGATATCGCGCCTCGGTGATCCTGTCCAGCAGGACATCCACGTATTGGCTGCGTAGCTCGTCACCGTCCATTTTCCGCCTCCTTCTTTTCGCTGTTCACAACAAGGTCCCCAGGGGTCCCAGGTCCAGATTCAAATCTTCGTCCTCAAGCTCGAACGCGTCCTTCAGCTCATCCATGCGCTCCTCGAGCAACATGAAGGTTTCGCCGAGCCGCTCGACCTCCTCCGCGGAGAGGGAGCCGCCCTCGATCCGCCGCAGGGCTTGACGCTCCATCAGCTGCCGGAGCACCTCGATCAGCGTCAGGACGAGCTGCGCGAGCCCCTTCTCCAGGCTCTCGCGGTCGGCATTGAGCCGGCCGCGAAGCGCCGAGTCGAGCCGCTCCAGCTCTCGACCGAAGAGCTCGAGGTCCCCGTCTCCGGCCAGGAGCTTGTCGCGGTCCAGCGCGTCGGATCGGCCCAAGCCGGTCGCCGCCTCTCATTCGGCGCGCCCTTCCGCGAAGCTGTACGGCGGCCACGGGCCCGTGCACGTGAGCCGCACACGGTCAAGCTCCTCTTCGAGATCCCGGACCCGGGCCTGGAACGGCTCGACGGCGTCCTCGTCCACGAGGTACGCGAGCCGCACCGAGGAAGGATCGCCGATCGATCTGTCCAGCCGCACATGCTCGCGTGCCAGACCCGCGAGTGGGCGATGCACCAGGTCGATGACCTCGTCGCCGCGCTGCTTCTGCGCGAGGCGGGTCATGAGGTACGCGGTGCCGGGACGCTCGTCTGTCACTGGCTCCGGCTCCGGCTCGGGCTCGTCCTCCGTCACCGCCGCGCGGATTCCGATCTCGACTGCGCCTCTCACGCGCTCCAGGGCGCGCGCGAACTCCTGGGCTCGCCCTTCGACAAGTGCCACGACACCCGCCTCATCGGGAAGGACGCTGCCGAGCCTCAGCGGCAAGACCGCCCGTCCTCCAGCGCCGGCGCTCTCCACCACAGCCTCGTGCGCCCACAGGTCGTCGACATCCGCGCTCGGTTCGATGTGATCGTGCTCGCTCACAAGCACGTCGACGTCTCCGGCGCGCACCGACCGCACCTCGGCGCCCCGCAGGCCGCGCACTTCCACCCGAGCGCCGGGATCGGCTATCGCGTATGCGTAGAGCACGCTCACAACGCCGAGCTCTCCAGCGCAGGGCCCTTGGCCGACATCTTGACCCCCGTTTTCTGCTCCATGTTCTCCACGGAGGAGACGAGCGCACGCAGGCCTACGTAGATGAGATCGACGTCTGCGACCGCGATCGTGATGTCCCCGTGAATCACGACTCCACCGTCGAGCAGACGGTCGACAAGGTCCACCAGCGATGCCTGGCGCGCTCGACGCGCGCGATCGATGCTCGCGCGATTCCGCTCCTGCGCAGCGTCCCGTCGCGCCCGCGAGGCAGCCAGGATTCTGTCCCGCCGCGCCTTCTCCGCCGCGCGCTTCCGCTGCAGCGCTTCGTCGCGCCCGCTCATCGCGCCGCCTCGATCGAGCCCTTTACGAAGTTGTAGGGCGGCCAGGGGCCGGTCATCTCCACGGAGACTTCGCGATCGTCGAAGTCGATGACCAGCGCCTCTACTTCCGCCGTGAAGCCGTCCATGCCTGCGTCCTCCACGAGATACACGCCGTTCAGGAGCATCTCGCCGACGTGGCCACTCACCTCCGGGTTCTGCAGGGGGTTGAGCAAGGCTTCGACCGCAGATTCAGCCAGACGCTCGTGCGCCTCCGCGGCCCAAGAATTCGCCAGTGCGTCGATCTCCTCGCGCTCCCGCGCCTCGCGGCCGCGGTTTTGCATGTACGCGACTCCCGGCGACACCTCGTCGGCATCCTCGGAGTTGTCTTCGGAGAGCGCCCGCTCCAGGGCGCCGGGCTCTGCGATCAGCTTCACGCCCCATTCGGTCTTTCCCTTCAAGCGGCGGAGGGCATCGCGGAACACCGCCTGCTCACGTTCCAGCATCACGCGCACGTGATCCTCGCTGCGGTAGATGGTGCAGAGCCTCAGGGGAACGATCGTCGCGCTCTCGCGCGCCGCCTCGAGAACGAACTCATGTCCGCGCGCGGTCTGCTCGAGCCACTCCACGTCGTTCAGGTTCTCTCGCAGGCGTTCCTCGTCGAACTCCGCGAGCGGGACGTCGCTCGCCAGGGCGACGAGGCCGTCCCGTTCGATCCCATAGGGCGGAGAGGCGCCGACGCCCGCGACCGACGCGAGCGCGCCGACCAGCTCGCCTGCATCGGCCGAAGCGATGCCATACACATAGATCGCCGTCTCGCCGTCCGCCGGAGGGATGGGGGAGTCTGCTCCGGCTGCGGGAGCCGGCCGCTCCATCGGCGGGGGCGGCGCCGGTGAGCCGCCCTCCAGGTAGGGGGCCGTCCGGTCGAGCAGAGCGCGAGTCATCTCGGTCGTGAGGATCGAACGCGCCCGATCGAGAGCGTCCGCGCGTGCTTCTTCGACCAGGTCTCGCGCGTGCTCCTGCCCGAAAGTCCCGAGAGCGCGGCGCAGTGCGTCGAGGTCGTCGCGCTCGCCGGTCATTTCTTCCGACCGCTGCCCTTCTGACCGGTGCTCTTCCGACCGCTGCTCTTCCGACCGCTGCTCTTCGATTCGACGACTTCTTCACGGGTCGACTCATTGACCTCTTTCTCGCCGTCGGCAGTGATGATCTCCTCGCGCTTCTCCTCGAAGATCACCTCCTCGCCCTCCTGCGGCGCCGGCAAGCCGGCGATCCGCTCCAGGCGATCAAGCCGCTCGCGCAGATCCTTGTTCTCCTCCTCGAGCGCGTTCGCGCTCTTGGAAAGGGTCGGATCCGACTCCCACCAGTTGATCCCCATCTCCTGTGCGCGCTCCACTGACGCGACGAGTAGCCGCAGCTTGATCGTCAAGAGCTCGATGTCGAGGAGGTTGATCTGGATGTCGCCGGCGATCACGATTCCCTTGTCCAACACCCGCTCGAGGATGTCGGCGAGATTTGCCGGGCCGCCGGACGAGGCCGCGGGCGGGCGCGCCAGCTCGCCCTGGCGGCGGTTGTAGAGGGCGTATTCGGGACGGTCGGACATCTCAGTCCTCGCCGGCTTCCGAGCGGTAGAACCGCCGGGTTCGTCGGGTACCCGGTCAGGTCGCCGTTCTTGTCAACCTTCACCTCGTAGACGCCGAGCACGTCGGTGGTGTTCGGAATGCGCTCGAGCTCCACCACCTCGACGGTCACGGTCCAGTCGCTGCCGTCCTTCTCGATGCCGGTCACGGCTTCGATCGGGCGGCCGATGAGGCCCTGCAGCTCGCGGACGGCATCCCGCACGACGTCCGACGCTGTGCGCTTGCTGCTCGAGGACGATCCTCCGCCCGAAGAGCTTTTCGACGTGCCTCATTCGAGCTCTTGCTCGACCCGAACTGCTCCTCGACACCGGAGCTCTTGCTCGACCCAGAACTGCTCCTCGAGCCACTCGGATGAGCTCTTGCTCGACCCGGACTGCTCTTCGACCTGCTGGAAGAGCTCGTCGAGCTCTTGTTCGAACTGGAACTGCTCTTGCCGGACTTTGCCTTGGATTCAGCCACTTGAGGTCACCTCGGGTATTGGGAGTCTTCGGATTGAAACTGCGTTGCGTCTTCGGCGACCCTAGCCCGCGCCACGGCAAGACGGTCGAAGAGGTCCCTCTCCATCCGCTCGCGCTCCTCGGGCCCGACGACGCCGTCCTCGGCGTCGAGCTCCAGCTGCAGGAGCTCGCGCTTGATGTTGTCCTCGTCGTAGAGGCGGCGATCCGCCTCCTGCGCAAGCTGGTCGGCGACCCAGACGGTCCCGCGGACGGGAGCCAGGGGCAGGAGGGCGAGTTCCTTGAACAGCCCCATCACGCCTCCAGCGCAAGCTCAACGAAGCTGTGCGGGGGGAGGGGGCCGGTGAGCTTGAATCCGATGCGTGGGTGCTGCTCCTCCGCCAGGCGCTCCAGCTCGGCGTCGAAGGGCTCGGTGGCGTCGCGCTCGAGCAGGAAAGCTGCGTTGACGGCCATGCGCTCCAGGATGGGAGGGTTGACATCCATCGCGATGGCATGGGGCGCGAGCCGGTCGAGTATCGCGTGCTCGTCCGCCTCGCGCTTCGCGTTCAGAGTCTCCGCAACGAGCTCACCCAGGCGAATGCGCTCGGGATACATGGCGTCCGGCGGAGCCGACGCAATCGCGTCCCGCAGGCCCGCGATCTCCCGGTTCTCGGCCACGACTTCTCGGAGAACCGCGGCCTCGTCGTAGATGCCCTTGAGGCTCATCTCGATCTTTCCGTCCATCTCATCGAGCTGGGCTTCGAGATCGGGCCGGAATGCGTCGAGGAGCTCCTCGCGGACGGAGTCGTCGCTGGGCATGACGACGCCAAACCGCATCGGCAGAACGGCTCGCGCGGCATTGAGGGTCTCCGCGAGCACTTGCGAGTGCGCCATCAGCTCGTCGCGCCCCGCCTCGAGCGGCCCATCCGGTACATCGCTCGTAATCGCGGCCAGCTCGCCGGAGGCGACGAGGTGGAGGGCCTTGCCACCGATTCCCGAGCCCTTCGGGCGGGCTCGGGAATCGGCAGGGACCACGCCGTAGACGTACTTCGCGGATTCTGCTCCGCTGCGCGCCATCTGGCGCCTCAGCTACTTGACTTGCGGCGACGGGTCGAAGTGCTGGAGCTGCGCCTGCTGGACGCACTGGAGCTCTTCTTGTCGTCGTCGTCATCATCATCGTCGTCGCCGAAGAGCGCCTCGCGTGCTCCTTGCAGAGCGCCCTTGGTCTTGCTCGACGCGCCGCTCTCGGTGATTCCATCCATGAGCTCCGGCAGGCCCTGGGTCTCGGTCTGCATCAGGTCGAGCCGGTTCACGGCCTCGGCGAAGCGCAGGTAGGTGTCGACGCTCGCGATGACGATTCGCGCGTCGATCGTGAGGATCTCGATCCCGATCAGGGAGACGCGAACGAAGACGTCGATCACGAGCCCCTTGTCGAGGATCAGCTCGAGTACGTCATAAAGGCCGCTCGAGGATGATCTGGCGACGTAGCCGCTTCCTCCCCGGTACGGCTGCCCGCCACCTCCGTACTGCTGCATCGACGTTGCCATGTGTCTAGTCCCTTCTTCCCCGGCTGCCTAGCGCGTGTTCGCGTAGGCGTCCCGGTGCTCGTAGTTTTCAACTTCATCGCTGTACGCGTGATCGAAATCCGTGTGGAGCGGTTCGGCGCCCGGATGCGGCTCGATGGGTTCGCTGTGAGCCTTGACTGGCTTCAGGTGCTGATCGGTCGCATCGCTGTCAGCGGGTGCCTCTTCCGGCTCGTCGTCCTCAGCCTCTTCGGCCTGGTCCTCGTCCTCGGCGTCCGGTCCTGAGGAATCGCTGTCGGCGGCGGGCGCCCCGCGCTCCTCGGCTGGCTCCTCACCTTCCTCCGCGAGTCCTTCGACCGGCTCTTCGCTCTCGGCCGAAGGCTCTGCCTCGGCGGGCTCCTCGCTTGTGCCGGGGGCAAGCCGGCCTACAACCCGGCTGCCCAGAGAGACCTTGGAGGCGAGCTTGCCGGGCTTGCCCATCTTTGCGAGGAGGGCGTCAGCGGCATCGCCGACTTTTCCGCCCTTGTCGGTTGTGCTCGGGTTGAGACGGTCCTTCACCGAGTTCTCACTCGAGGTCACTGCGGACAGGCGCTCCTTCACGCCGTTCGTCACGCCCCGCGTTGCGCCCTTTGCGACGGGCTTAACGGCGGCGGACGCGTAGCGGAGGGCGAGGCCCCACATGGCAAGGGCCTCACGCGCCTCCGTTGTCGGCTTGCCCGTCGCGTCAGCCGCCTTTGAACCGTTGCTGTTTGCCATGTGCGAGGGCTACGCCTTCTTCGCTGCGTCTCGCGCGGTCTCGCTGACCTGGCGCACGCTGCTCGCGACGTTGCTGACCTTCTGGCCGGCCTTGTCTGCACGGTCGGCCGCGTCAGTGACCTTGGACGCAATCTTCTGCGTCTCGCGCCTCACGGTCCCACCACGGCGGGGAACCGGAATCGACTTGGTGGCCTTCGAGAGCATGCTCCCGTTTCGCTTCGGGAGTGACACGCCCTTCGCCGCCTTCGACAGCATGCTCGAGTTCCGCTTCGGAAGCGAAACTCCCATGACCTTCGTGCGGCTACGCGATCGCTGGGTGATGATCGCGGTCGCGGCGAGTCCAGCCGCTGCCGCACCTCCCGCGAGCAATCCGGTCTTGGCGTTTGAGGCAACGTTGCCCACCGTCTCGGCCGCGCTCTTTGCGCCGCTCGTGACGGTCTCCGAGACCGCGCCAACACGGCTCTGACCCGCTGACGCCGTCTTGCTCGTCGCGCTCTTGGCGCGCGATTTTCCGTTCGACGCCGCCTTCGACGCCGGCTTCTTGGCCGTGGACTTCGCGGCCGCGGACTTCGAATTACCGTTCTTCGAGGCGGCGCGCGTCTTGGCGCTCTTCCGGCTCGTTGAGCTTGTTGAACTTTTCTGCTGTGTTTGGGCCATCATGGCCCTCCTCTCAGGTGGAATCTTTCCGAAGCGCCGCTTACCCGGGTAGGAATTCGGTCAAACCGGGGGAAATGCAGCGTTCCGCTATTCGTCCGTGTCGTCGTGGCGCAGGACCTTGTAGACGAGGACAGCGGTTGCGAGCCCCGCAGAGGCTGCAACTGCGGCGGCTCGCGGAGGGCCGGGATTTATCCCTTGCGCCCGGTCCATCACCGCATGCATGGTCATCTTCTTCATGCTGCACTCCTTCCTTGGTTACGGGTGGGCGGGAGCGGACCCAGGCTTCGGGCGAACTCCTGCCGTGACTTCCTTCCTACTCCGTTACCCGATGAGTCATTGATGAACCCGATGGGCGAAGTTGCACAAAGCACAGGACTGGCCCCGGTTAAGGCGGTCGCTTGAAAACGCCGAAGTACCCAACCGGCGGAGCGCGGACCGCCGGCGACGCGGAAGCGATCGCAGCCGAGCACATATCCGAGCCCGCGGCAGCTCAGCTGGTTAGAGCAACGGAGTCGTAGGCACCGGCATCGCGCAGCTCCGTCGATTCCGACTGGGTCAAGAGCTCGATGGCTTCCATCATCGGCTCCGGGTGATGTGCTCGAGTCAACAGCCTGATGGTTTCAATCAATGTCGCCCCCGGCCAAGGCTCGTTCGGGCTCGACTCAATGGGCGCCCCCTCAGAGCTGATTGTCACGAGTAGCGGGTTGCGAAGCACCGCTCCGCGGCTGTGTCTTGGCGGGACCGAGTTCGGTCTCATGCCTGGGGTCCTTCCCTGGCCGGTAATCGTCCAGAACCCAATTCCCTTTTCAGAAGCGCGAAAACTTCGGGCGGTGCTGCGCAAGTTGGTTTAGAAGCGGATGTCCGGGAAAAGGGTTGGCAAGGCAGAGGGAGAGGTGGCACAGGGAAGTGCTCAACCATTTGAGAAGAACGGCTCACCGCAGCCGACAGACAGGGGTAAGGGTGGCTCTCCTCGGCTGCCCTCACTGCGGACACCTCCTCGAAATGGAAAGCGAGTGCCGAGTGGGGCACTTGACCGGGGAGTGCTGCCCCGAGTGCGGATACGCGATGCGCGTGGTCGACCTTGCCGAGGCTCAACAGCTCACGCGCGAGCGGTTCCTCGGCGCCCACTGGCGAGAGATCGCCGCTGACAAGAAGGCTGCGATCGAGCGTGACGGGACGACAGGCGAGCATGGGAAGAGAATCGGGACCCAGCGCCATCTCCCAATGGGCTTTCGGCGTCCGCTCCTCCAGCGCGACGAGTTCGATTCGAACCCACGCCAGCTCCGGGAGAACCTGCGAGGGCTCGATGCACTTCTCAAGGACTGTGAGGAGTCGATTCGCAAACGCATCCTCAAGATGTTCGGTGAGCTCGTCGCAAGCTGGCAGAGCGTTTTCGCGGGCGAACCAATCTCCGTCGTGATCGAAGTGTTATCGGACTCAGTGCGCCTGAGCGTCCGCGGGTCGAATCGACATCTCACGCCTCTCGACTGGAACCGCCTGATATCGACCTCGGTCGCCGATCTCGTCGATGCGTGGGGAGTTGATCGCCGACTGGCGGGTCGGGCGTGGTTCGAGTTCCGGGGTAGAGCGACCGGACAGGCTGCAAGGATCGAGCCCCGACGAAGCGCTCAGCGGCAGGAAACCGCTTAGCCGAGCCGTATCCGAATACCCAGGGCCGGTAGCTCAGCTGGTTAGAGCAGCGGACTCATAATCCGTCGGTCGGTGGTTCGAGTCCACCCCGGCCCATCGAAGAACTAGGCCCAGTCGCCCCACTCTGAGGCGACCCCGACCTCCTCGAGCCGGTACTCCGACCAGTCCGCGCCCCATCCTGCCACGAACATCGTCAGTGAGCGTCGACCCCGTTTGTCAGAATCTCAGCGCATTTTAAGTTCGCGCTCCAGGGAGGGAACCCATGACCGCCGTCTCGCGCTGCCGTGTCTCGCATCTGTACTCCGTCGCCATCGCGATGCTCGCCACCTTCGTGGCGCTCCTGTCGCTCGCGTCGCCGGCGGCCGCAGGAGGCGGCGTGCCGGAGTGCGACGGGATCGAGGCCACGATCTACGACTTCGAAGGCGACGCGGGCCGGCTTGTCGGTACCGAGGGGCCGGACGTCATCGTCGGTTCGCTGGGCAAGGACACGATCGAGGCCAAGGGCGGGGCGGACCTGATCTGCGGCAGCGGGGCCTCAGACGACATCCTCGGCGGCACCGAAACCGACCGGATCTACGGAGACGGCGGGAACGACACGATCGAGACGGGCGCCGGTACCGGTGACGAGGCGTGGGGTGGCGAGGGCGACGACATCATCACCGTCGACGGCGGCAACTCCGGCGCCCACGGCGACGCCGGCGAGGACCAGCTCTACTCCCTGGGCGATGTCGTCTTCCTGGACGGCGGCGACGGCGAGGACACCCTTGCCGGAGGGCAGGGAACCGAGACCCTCGACGGCGGCGGCGATCGCGACCGGATCAGCACAGGCCCGGGCGAGGACGATCAAGCCGACGGCGGCGAGGACAACGACACCATCTTCGCCGAGGCTGAGAACAGCACCGCTCTCGGCGGCACCGGGAACGACCGCCTCACGGCATCGGCGGAGAGCGTTCGCCTCGAAGGCGGCGAAGGCCGCGACTCGATCCGCGGCAGCAAGTTCGCGGACGAGATCTACGGCGGCGGCGAGGACGACTCCATCTTCGCCGAGCGCGGCAACGACGTCCTCGTCTCGGGTGGCCCCGGCAACGACGACATGGTGGGCGGCGCCGGCACCGACACCCTTTTCGGTAACGAAGGCGACGACATCCTCGACACCGACACCGGCAAGGACGATGAGCTCTACGGGGGCGCAGGCAACGACAACCTCAGCGGCCTGGCGCGCGGCTCCCTGCTCTTCGGCGAGGGAGACAACGATCGCCTCGGCGGCGCAGAGCGCGATCTCCAGTTCGACGGTGGCGAAGGCAACGATCGCCTGGAGGGAACGCCTTATCCCGACATCATGTTCGGCGAGGGCGGTGACGACAAGATCAACGCCGAGGGCGGCGACGACGTGAACGTGACCGGCTCGCTCGGCGCCGACAAGGTCGACGGCGGAAAGGGGGCCGACAACGTGACGGGCGGCGCGGGCACCGATCAGGTCCGAACCGGCCCCGGCGCGAACGACGTCGCCCGAGGCGGTTCGGACGCCGACCGCGTCTACGCCGAGTCCATCGGCGCCGTTGCAGAGGGCGAGGACGGAGCCGACCAGCTCTTCGCGAAGGCACAGGACAACGTTCTCGACGGTGGGGCGGACGCCGACGAGCTAACCGGCGGCAAGTTCGCCGACGTCGGCCGCGGAGGCGGTGGCGCCGACGCTCTTCTCGGGGCGAAGGGCAACGACGAGCTTCACGGCGGTACGGAAAACGACACCATCGACGGGGGCCCCGGCAACGATTCGCTCTTCGGAGACGAGGACACTGACACCTGCACCGGGTCGAGCGGCCGCGACCTCTGCCACGGCGGCGCGCCAGGCACCGAGGCGAACACGGCGGATGATCCAGACATCTGCAGCGCCGAGAAGAAGCGCTCCTGCAAGTCGGGCGGAAGCGGCGCTCTAAGCGGAACCGCCGCCGGGACCTCGACCGTGGTCGGCGGCGACAGCGACCTGGTCGGCGTCGAGGAGGCGTGGAACGCAACCTTCACGATGGAGGAGTACTTCGAGGGGGGCTACAAGGGCGACGCCAGCTTCGGCGTGGTCGTCGACGGGACGAACGAGGAGGGATGCACGTTCACGGGCTCCGGGTCCGTCACCGGCCAGGCCGAGTTGACCATCTTCGAGGACACAGAAGATCCCGCTCAGAGCTACTACTCCGTCACTCTCCGAGTGTTCGAGGGCTCGTTCCCGGTCGACGTGACGTGCCCCGAAACGGGCACGCACACCGAGACCTGGGTGCCGCTTCAGTACCCCGACCTGATGCGGACGTACGACTACCCGTTCTACGAGCCGGGGATGACGGAGTTCAACGGCGACGACTCGTACGGGACGACGCATGACCAGTACGAGTTCGACGTCGATTGGGGCTGGGAGATCAGCTTCTGAGTCCCGGCCCGCAGACCTGCGGGATGCGTCAGCCGGCGAGCTTGAAGTGCCCGGTGTTCTCGTCGTCGTCCCGGGTCTTCTCGATCAGCTCTTTCCTCTTGGCCTTGTTGAACGCCTGCTTGACGTCTGTTTTCTCAACGCCGAGCTGCGTCGCGATGTCTTCGCGGGTGAACTCGTCCTGTCCGAGTTTCCCGGCCGCTTCAACGATTTGGTCTTCAGTGAAACTCTGAGCCATGGGGCTCCTTCCAGTTGCGGATTGACCACCTATCGTTGCAGGCGCGCCCATCGGCACTCGTCTTAGTGGCAGGAGGTACGATTACTCCTGCCCGCTGGGATCTCCCGTTTCCTCTGCCCGCCGAGTGTCTTTTCCGAGGGAACGAGTACAGGAGGCGAAATGCCCGAGCCGATGCAGGTCCCCGAGTCCGAAGACCTGTCCCACACTCTGAGCGCGTCTCTCAACTCGGTCTGCAACCGTTACGCGGAATCCGCGCCGTCCGACGGATCCGTCGAACTCGACACGGGAGTAGTTCGCTGGTCGATGCCTGAAGCGTCCGCCGCCGATCTCAAAGAGGGCATCACGAACAGGACGCCAGACGACGGTCCTTCGCGCACGATGGCGTCGTTCGAGCGCGAGACGGCCCAGGTCGTCGCGAAGGCGATGCACCGAAAGGTCGCTGCGCGCTTCTCCAAGAAGATCAAGGACGGGGTCGCTACAGAGGTCTTCGTGCTCGAGACGATTCCGCGCAAGAACTGACGGTCCGGGGCTCGTAGCCCGCATTCAGCTGGGCAGTAGCTCCTCAGCGCCAGTCGCGCATCACAGGCAGAGCCCGGTAGAACACCGCCTGCACACCCGGGCCGATCAAGAGCGCGAACGCGACCGTGCCTATGCCGACCGTCCCGCCAAGCGCGAAGCCGCCGGCAAGGGCCGAGACCTCGATCACCGTCCTGACGACACGGAGCGATTGGCCCGTCCGGGCGTGAAGGCCCGTCATCAACCCGTCGCGAGGGCCCGGCCCGAGTCGCGCGGCGAGGTAGATGCCGCCGCCGATCGCCACCAGCGCGATCCCTCCGGCCAGGAGCAGCCAGCGCGACGCGCCGGAAGCATCGTCCGGCAGCACCGAAACCATCACTCCAAGCGCCACCCCGACCACGATCGCGTTCATGATCGTCCCGAGGCCGGGTGGCTGGCGAAGCGGCACCCAAGCGCACAGGACCAAGAACGAGATCGCGACGGTCGCGCCACCGATCTCGAGGCGGGTGTTCTCCGCGACGCCCTCGGCAAGCACCGTCCACGGAGAGTTCCCGAGCTCTGCCGCGACGATCATCGCTTCGCCCGTGCCGAAGAGCCAGAGCCCGCCTACCAGGACCGCGAAACGGAGCGGCCCGGGACGCCAGAGGTGAGCGGGAAGCATCCGGCGACGCTAGCCGCGATCGGGCGTCGAAGCCCGCAATCAATCATGGAATGTGCTGCCGGCTTATCTGCCGCGGCGCATGTCGCGCCGCCGCCGACCGGCTTTGGAGCGCCCGCGCTCGGCGAGCTTGCCAGGCCGCGATTCGAATGCGCTGACGGTGCGCAGCTGGCGCAGCTCGAGCATCGGCCCGTCCTCGACGCACGCGCGATGCCAATGCTGATGCTCCGTGCCGCCGAGCCGGGCAACGGTTTGAACGATCACGTGCTCCATCCCGATCTCGACCGCGCGGCCGCAACCTGGACAGCGGTAGAGCTTCTGCGAGATCGCGCGGACGAGCCAGACCTCGTCGCTCTGGGCGTTGAGGCCGCGCAGGCTCGTCCTCGAGTCGGGTAGTCCATCGAAGTGCTGCATTGCCGTGACTCTGACTCTAGGCTCCAGGCAACGTGGAGGAGGCGCCCCGCACCAACCGCACCGGTCTTGTCGCCGGCATCATCGGCGCGGTGGCGGTACTTGGGTGCTCGCCATCGTTCTCGACCTCGGTCCGTTCGCTGAAGACGATCTGAGCGCGGCGGAGTTCCTCGCCAAGGCGACGAGATCTGCAGAGGCGCACGATGATTCCTTGACATCCAGGGTTCTCCCCGGACGGCGGAGGACGCCGAGCAGGTCGAATCCCTGATCGAGTCGCTGAGGAGGAGCGCGACGGATCCTCGACCTCGGGACGCCGACCGACCTCGCCGAGGACATCGATGCCTACATCGCGGATCGCGAGCAGGGCATCGAGACGCTCAAGGACGGTCTAGCCGCCGCGCGCGACGACGACCCGATCGCGTACGAGGAGGCGCAGGCCGAGCTTGCGTCCCAACAGGCGAAGCGCCAGGAAGTGGCCCAGAAGCTTGGCTTCAACGAGTGCTCCGAGCCGCTGGTGGGCGAGGACGATCTGAGACGACAGGCCCAGCCGCCAACCGGCGGCTAGCGGCTTCGCGAGGCGACCCATGCGAAGCCGAGCGCCATCGCGGCGTTCGCGACTCCGGCCAGGCGGAGCCCATCCGCGGCACCCGGGCGGCTGACGGCGGGGGAGCGGGCCCAGACCGCGTCCGTTCCGATCTCGGTCGCGCGAAGCCACGCGAGCGCCCACCAGTCGCGGCCCTCGCCGCGGCGCTCGGCCACGAGGTGGGCGGCGGCAAACGTGAGCCAGATGGGTCCGCAGCGGCGGAAGAGGTGCTCGGCGTCCTCCGACGGCGACTCATGACCAAGCACCGCGAGCGTCGCCTTCGGGGCCAGGAGCGCTCCCGAACCGAGCGCGAGGTCGAACGCGATCATGTTCCTGTTCAGCAGGCGGAGCGTTTCCTCGAGGTCCACGCGCCGATCCAACCACAGATCGACACCGGAGGCGCCGCCTTTAAGCGAATTTCCTGCACGCACGGAAGGGAAAGAGTCAGGCGGGGCGAATCAACCCGCCGTGAGCAAGACTGCGACGAAGACCCGCCCGGCTCCTTCGACATCCCGTGCGGCATCCCGCGGCAACGGGACGGCTACCCGGACCAAGTCCAAGAAGGAAGCGAAGACACTTTCCGCGTTCATCACCGAGCGCTTCGACGAGTTCTCCCGCTCGCAGAAGGATGTAGCCCGCTACATCGTCGATCATCTCGACGAGGCCGCGTTCCAAACGGCAGAGGAACTCGCCCGTCGCGCTTCGACCTCTTCGTCGACCGTCGTCCGCTTCTCCCAGGCGCTCGGCTTCGAGGGCTATCCGGAGCTTCAGCAGGCCGCGATCGAGGAATACCGCTCCCGTCCCGGCGAGAGCGGCGCCGCCGAGAAGAGCTCGCTCTTCGACTTCGATCACTCCGAGTTCGAGGCATCACTGGCAGCGGACCACGGCGATCTCGAGGACACGGTCCGAAATCTCAGCGCCGAGCAGATCGAGGCGTGCGTGGAAGCGCTCGCTGGCGCCAACCGCGTGATGATCGTCGGCATGGACCAGCTCGCGTTCTTCGCGAGCTATCTGCGCCATCTCCTGGCTCTGCTCGATATCCGGGCAGAGGTTGTCGCAAGCCCGCGCCAGGACTCGATCACCAGGCTCAGCCGCCTGGAGGAAGGCGCGCTCGTGATCGCCTTCTCCGCCGGCCGCGCGCACCCGATCGTCGTCCGCGCCATGAAGCTCGCGAAGCATCGCCAGGCAACCACGCTTGCGATCACGGACGCAACGCTCTCAGAAGTCGGCGAGCATTCCGATCTCACCCTCTACTTCTCATCGAACAGCCCGTCGTTCATCCAGTCGAACACATCGCTCCTCGCGCTGGTGCAGGCGCTTGCCTACGGGGTCTACTCCCGTGACAAGGGCGCCTACAAGGACCGCATCCGCGCCTTCAAGCTGAAGTAGTGAGCCGAGCCGGGCGAGACCCGCGAGTACCCGAAGCAGCGCGCTCGCCCCTCGCCGAGCTCGAAGCGGAGCTTCGAGCGTTAGGCCGCAGACGCCGAGAAGCGCTCCGCGAAGCGGAGCGCGCGGGACGCTTCGAGGCGCCAACGCGCGTGAGCACCCGGCGCGTGGTCGGAGCTCGAGACCACGGTCTACCTCGAACAAGCCGCTTAGGGCGCCTCTCCTCGCTGAGAGTCGTTTCTGTCGCCCATATGGCGACGCAGACGACTTTCGCGCCCGTCGTGGCGCACCGGCTAGCTCAATTCCGCAGCGTTTGCCCTTTGGGCAGCGCCTTCTTCCGTATCCTCAGCGCCGATGGCTGAACGCGCCACATTCAGGGTCAAACGAGGCCTCGCCGAGATGCTCAAGGGCGGCGTCATCATGGACGTCGTAACGCCTGAGGAGGCTCGCGTTGCCGAAGATGCGGGCGCTGTCGCGGTCATGGCACTCGAGCGCGTCCCCGCGGACATCAGGCGGGATGGTGGCGTGGCGCGCATGTCCGACCCGGCGATGATCAAGGGCATCCAGGCCGCCGTGACGATCCCCGTCATGGCCAAGGCCCGGATCGGGCACTTCGCGGAGGCCCAGGTCCTGGAGGCGCTCGAGGTCGATTACATCGACGAGTCCGAGGTCCTGACTCCGGCCGACGAGGCCAACCACATCGAAAAGCAGGCCTTCGAGATCCCGTTCGTCTGCGGCGCCACCAACCTTGGCGAGGCGCTTCGCCGCATCGCGGAGGGCGCCGCGATGATCCGCTCCAAGGGCGAGGCAGGCACCGGCAACATCGTCGAGGCCGTTCGCCATCTGCGCGGAATCACCGGCGGCATCCGCCACCTCCAGTCGCTTAATTCTTCCGAGCTTCCGTCCGCCGCCAAGGAGCTCCAGGCGCCGCTCGACCTCGTAGCCGAGGTCGCCGAGGCAGGGTGGCTCCCCGTTCCGCTCTTCTGTGCCGGCGGCATCGCGACGCCCGCCGACGCTTCGCTGACGATGCAACTCGGCGCCGAGGGCAACTTCGTCGGCTCCGGAATCTTCAAGTCCGAGGATCCCGAGCGCCGCGCCCGCGCGATCGTCGAGGCCACTACGCACGCCAAGGACCCGGCACGCGTCGCCGCCGCGTCGATGGATCTCGGCGAGCCGATGCGCGGCGACGACATCGCAGAGCTCGCCGCGCAGGGCGAGCTGCTCCAAAATCGCGGAGTCTGACCATGGCTGACGGGCCGCTGGTGCCGCCGCAAGGCGAACCGCAGCGACTCCGAGTTGGCATTCTCGCGAGCCAGGGCGGCTTCGCCGCGCACGCACGGATGCTCACCGAGCTCGGTGCCGATGCCAGGGAGGTCCGGACGGCCGGTGAGATCGCAGAGCTCGACGCCCTCGTCATTCCGGGCGGTGAGTCCACCACGATCGCCAAGGCGATCGACCGCGACGGGCTTGCGGAGCCGATCCGCGAGCATCACGCAGCCCGGAAGCCGATCCTGGGCACCTGTGCGGGGATGATCCTGTGCGGGCGCGAGCACCTGGGCTTGATCGATGTGAGCGTGCGCCGTAACGCTTTCGGCCGGCAGCTCGCGAGCTTTGAAGCCGACCTTCAGATCGAGGGCATCGGCCCTGAGCCACTTCGCGCCGTCTTCATCCGCGCGCCATGGGTCGAGGAGCGCGGAAACGGGGTGGAGGTGCTGGCTGAAGTAGAGGGGCACCCCGTCGTGATCCGCGAGAAGTCGGTGCTCGCCTGCGCCTTTCATCCGGAGCTGACGGAGGACCCGCGCTTGCATGCGCTCCTGATGGCGATGGCATCCGAGGCCAAGGCTTCATACGCTGCGTCCGAGCACCGATGAACGACCCACGCGTCCTCAACCTCGCAAAGATCCTCGTCCGCTACTCGACCCAGGTGGGCGAGGGCGACACATGCCTCATCGAAGGCCCGACCGCGGCCGAGCCGCTGATCGCAGCCGTCTATGACGAAGTCCTTCAGGCAGGCGGCCAGCCCGTCCTGGCTATGGCCTTCGACTCGCAGCCGGAGAGTTTCTACCGCCTTGCCTCCGATGCGCAGCTCGAGTGGATCTCGCCACTCTCGAGATGGGCCGCCGAAGACGCCGACTGTCGCATCGTGATCGGAGCTGACGCGAACACCCGCGCGCTCTCGTCCGTTCCCCCCGAGCGCCAGACCAAGCGCCAAGCCGCCACGCGCGACCTCATCGAGCACGTCATGAAGCGCTCAGCGGAGGGGGATCACAACTGGGTCTACACGCTCTATCCCACGAACGCCTACGCCTCCGACGCCGAGATGAGCCTCACCGAGTTCGAGGACTTCTACTACGGCGCGTGCCTGGCCGACGCTGAAGACCCACTCACCGCCTGGGAGGAGGCTTCGCGCGACACCCGGCGCCTCGCCGAGCACGTCACGGGGCATTCAGAGGTCCACATCACCGGTGAAGGCACCGATATTCGCCTCGGCGTCGAGGGCCGCACCTTCATCCCTTGCTTCGGCGACCGCAACATGCCGGACGGGGAGTTCTTCACCGGACCCGTCGAGGACGCCGTCGACGGCGTGGTCTCCTTCCACCTGCCGGCCATGATCGCCGGGCGCGAAGTCTCTGGCGTCCGCTTCCGCTTCGAGGCCGGCAAGATCGTCGACGCGACGGCAGAGCGCGGCGAGGAGTTCCTGATCGAGCTCATCGACACCGACGACGGCGCGCGGCGCCTGGGCGAGCTCGGCATCGGCACGAACTACCGGATCGACCGCGGCACGCGCGACGTCCTCCTGGACGAGAAGATCGGCGGCACGGTCCACATGGCCGTGGGCGCCGCCTATCCAGAGTCGGGTGGCGTCAACGAGAGCGCCGTCCATACCGATCTCGTGTGCGACCTCAGAAAGGGCGGGAAGATCGAGGTCGACGGCGAGCTGCTCCAAGAAGACGGCGTCTTCAAGGTCTGAGCAGGCGGCCCCAGAAAAAGCGAATCGCGGTGAGCCCCCACGCCCACCGCGATCGCATTTGGCATCCCCGGATCCAAATCCCTGCTCTTCAAAGGTCCTGAACACTCGTAAGGAGAAGAAGTTGCGCACTTCTTCCAGCCGTAGAATCGAGGCTGATGGCTGGTCATTCCAAATGGGCGTCGATCAAGCACAAGAAGGCCGCTACCGACGCGAAACGCGGCAAGCTTTTCACCAAGCTCGCGCGCGCGATCACGGTCGCCGCGCGCGAGGGCGGGGGAGACCCGGCCGGTAACCACACCCTGGCCGCCGCGATCGAAAAGGCCAAGGGCTATTCCATGCCCAAGGACAACATCCAGCGCGCCATCGACCGCGGGACAGGCGAAGGCGACGCCGGGACGATCGAGCGGGTGCTCTACGAGGGCTATGGCCCCGCGGGCACGGCGCTTCTCGTCGAAGCGATGACCGACAACCGCAACCGCACGGGTTCTGAGGTGCGCCTCGCTTTCGACAGGGGCGGCGGGAGCCTGGGCGAGCCGGGCTCGGTCGCGTGGCAGTTCGAGAAGAAGGGCGTGGTCCTCCTGGATGGCTCCCGTTACTCGGACGACGACGTGATCGTGGCGATCGACGCCGGCGCTGAAGACGTGGTCGAGGACGAGGACACGCTCAAGATCACCTGCGAGCCTCAGAGCCTCACCGCAGTGCGTGAAGCCCTGACCGAGTCAGGCGTTGAGATCGAGTCCGCCGAGCTCGCAATGGAGCCCCAGAACCTGGTCGAGGTGACCGACGCGGCCGAGGCGCGGCGCCTGATCCGCCTGATCGAGGCCCTCGACGACCACGATGACGTCGACGAGGTCCACTCGAACTTCGATATCTCCGCGGAGCTGATGGAAGAAGCCGAAGCCGCAGCCTAAGTAGGCCCCGGTCACTCAGCGCCGCGAGCCGCATAGACAAGCGGTTTCTTCCTCCCAAGCACCCCTCGCCTGAGTGGGTTACTCAAAAGTTAGGTGGTCGTCACTCATGACAGCGCTCCGCCGAGCGCCGATAGTGGCCGTGCAATCGAAACAAGCGGCATGGGGCCGCGATTAGGAGGAGTAAGAAATGAAGAATGCACGCAACACCACGGTCAAGGCAATCATCGGAAGCGCATTCGCAGCGGTGGCGCTGATGGGAGCCGGCACAGCGGTCGCCGGCAACGGCGTGGACTCGAAGGTCACCATCAAGGAGGTCGGAGACGAGTTCCGCGGCAAGGTCACCTCGGAGAAGCGCACCTGCGAGCGCAAGCGGACGGTTTACGTCTACCGCGCCGAGGAGGGCGAGGACGAGCTCATCGGGATCGACGTCACCGACTCGAACGGCAAGTACTCGGTCGACTTCAACCTGATCGTCATCAACGTCAAGCACTACGCCATCGCCAAGCCGAAGGAAGCCGGGAAGGCCAACTGCAACGAGGCGAAGTCCAAGGCGCTCTTCCCCGAGGGCTAGAGCCAATCACGACCCGTCAGGAGAACTCGAAATGAAGAACACACAGCTCATCACAAGGATCCGGGCGATCGCGTGTGTGACGGTGGCAGCGGCGGGATTTGCCGCCACCGCCGGCACCGCGGTAGCCGGGGCACCGGAGGTCGACTCGAAGGTAAGCGTCGACGAGAAGGACTTCAACTTCAAGGGCAAGGTGACATCCGACAAGCACATCTGCGAAGCCCGCCGCTTCGTCAAGGTTTACCGAATCGACGTCAACGAGAACAGGATCTTCGTCGGGCAGGACAAGACCGACAACTCCGGCTCGTACAAGTTCGACGTGAACGTGGTCAACGGCGGCAATGAGCATTTCGCGGTCGCCCAGCTGAAAGAGACCGACAACGCCACCTGTGTGAAGGCGAAATCAGAGAAGTTCTTCCCGTAGGACATCGGGAACTCGAGCGGGAGCGCCGCGGCCTATCGGCTGCGGCGCCGCGCGTTCCGGACCGCATTTGGGGAGGCATCCGCCCCTCAGTCCAGAATCAGTCCCCATGGTGGTAGTGATGGGCATAGACCCGGGATTGGCGAACACCGGCTTCGGCGTGGTGCGGGTCGCTGGAACCAGCATGAGCGCAATCGACGGTGGAGTCATCGAGACCCCGTCGGACCTGCCGCCCGAGACGCGCCTGGCGCGCATCCACGCGGCTCTCAACGAGCTCATGGGCTGGCACGAGCCGGTCTCCGTCGGCCTCGAGGACCTCTACTTCGGTAAGAACGTGAAGTCGGCCCTCGCGGTCGGCCAGGCGCGCGGCGTGGCGATGCTCGCCGCCGCCGAGCGCGGGCTCTCCTGCTTCGACTACACGCCGCAGGCCGTGAAGATGGCGGTGTGCGGTTCGGGTGGCGCCGCGAAGGACCAGGTCCAGCAGATGGTCGGCACGTTGCTCGGGCTTCCCGCGCCGCCGGCCTCCGACCATGCGGCTGACGCCCTGGCCGTCGCGATCTGCCACGCGGGGCATCTTGGCCGCCATCAGGCGGCGCAGCGGGCCGACGACCGGGCGAAGGTGCTGGCGTGATCGCGTCGGTGCGGGGAGAGGTGCTCCTGCGCCGGGCCGACCACGTCGTTGTGGACACAGGCGGAGTCGGATACCGCCTGAACGTGTCCGCCGAGACCCTCAAGGCGGTGCCGCCCGTGGGCAAGGAGGCGTTCCTTCATTCCCATCTCGTCGTCCGCGAGGACGTCATGCAGCTCCTCGGCTTCGCGACCGAAGAGGAGCGCGATCTCTTTCTCCACCTCAACTCGGTTTCCGGCGTCGGTCCCAAGGTGGCGATGGCGATCCTCTCGGGCGGGTCGCCGCGCGAGCTTCTGAAGGCCATCGCCCTAGGCGACGCGAAGCGCTTCCAGGCGGTCCAAGGCGTTGGCAAGCGAACGGCCGAGCGGGTGATCGTCGAGCTCCGCGAGAAGGTCGCCGGCGAGCTCGAGAGCGCTCCGGCCGCGACCCCGGTTGCCGGCGGAGACGAACCTCGTCTGCTCGCGCGCGACGGCCTGGTCGGCCTTGGCTACACGCTGATGGAGGCCGAGCGCCTGCTCGACGGCGCCGAGGGTGAGGCGCCGGAAGAGCTGATCTCGATCGCTCTGAAGCGCGCCGGAGACGCGACGGGGAGCCGAAACTCGTGACGGATTTCGAGCGCAGCCCGGGCATCGTGCCGGATCCGTCGATCGACGCTGCCGCAGAGATGCGGGTGCGCCGCGTCGAGCCCGAGGAGCCGATGGCGGAGGTGCGGCTCGCCGAAGGGGACGAAGAGCTCGACCGCTCGCTCCGGCCGCCGCGCCTGGCGGAGTTCGTTGCCCAGGAATCGGTGACGAGCCAGCTGGAGGTCTTCATCGAGGCGGCGCGTGGGCGCAATGAGCCGCTCGACCACGTCCTTCTCTCCGGCCCGCCCGGCCTGGGCAAGACTTCGCTCGCACACATCATCGCGGCGGAGATGGGCAGCGGATTCGTCCACACCGCGGCACCTGCGCTTGAGCGCAAGGCAGACGTTGCCGCTTTCCTCACCTCGCTCGAGCCCGGGGCCGTCTTCTTCATCGACGAGATCCACCGCCTCAACCCGTCCATCGAAGAGACGCTCTATCCCGCAATGGAGGACCTCCAGCTGCCGGTTGTGCTGGGCCAGGGCGCGGGCGCGCGAACGGTGACGCTCGATCTCCCGCCATTCACTCTCGTCGGCGCCACCACCCGAGCCGGACTCCTTTCCAAGCCTCTTTCGGACCGTTTCGGCGTGTCCTTCCGCCTCGAGCACTACGGGCCCGCGGACCTTGCCGTGATCGTGCGCCGCTCCGCCGGCATCCTGGGCGTCGAGATCGAGGCCGGGGGAGAGACCGCCATCGCTTCGCGCTCGCGCGGGACGCCCCGCGTTGCCAACCGCCTTCTGCGCCGCGTCCGCGACTTCGCCCAAGTGCGCGGAACGGGCGTCGTTACCCAGGAGATCGCGACCGAGGCGCTTAGCCTGCTCGACGTAGACGAAGCTGGGCTCGATCGCCACGACCGGGTGATCCTCGAGACGATCGCCATCAAGTTCACGGGCGGGCCGGTAGGCCTGACAACGCTTGCGGACGCGATCGACGAGGAGCCCGACACGATCGAAGGGGTCTACGAGCCGTATCTCATCCAGCAGGGCCTGATCAAGCGCACCCCGCGCGGACGGGTCCTGACCGAGCGCGGCTACGAGCACATGGGCCTCGATGTGCCCGAGGGCGCCGCAACGCTGTTCTAAGTCTCGAGCGACTTCCAACGACTTTCACGGATGCCGGTTTCGCCACGGCATTCGCCGGGAAGGAGGTACGGGACACACGGCGCTGGCCGCCGGGCACTACGCGGTTCTGACTCAAGGAAGGGTTGGCTTGATGGCAACGGCGATGCAGCAAACCGGAGGCGCACAGCCATACCGAGGAGGCAGTGGCTACGTCGCCAGATCATCCTCGAGCGGCCTTTATGACGTTCTCGAGCTGATCCTCGACAAGGGACTGGTCATCGACGTCTTCGTTCGCGTCTCGCTGATCGGGATCGAGATCCTCACGATCGACGCGCGAATCGTCATCGCGAGTGTCGACACCTACCTGCGCTTCGCCGAGGCCGTCAACCGCCTCGACCTGATGCAGACTCAATCTCAACCCCTGCCCGAAATGGGTCTCGCCGAGGGCGCCGGCGACACGAGCGGCTGACCGTCACCGGCCGGGCATGAACCGCGCTCCGGCTGGAGCTGTACCTTGCGTGGAGATGACCCAGGCCCTTTATCGCGTGTCGTGCCGAGGGACGATCGACGGTGGGGCTCGCGCGCGCATCAGCCTCGAGTTTCCGACCGGCTCCTGGTCGGGTGCCGAAATGCCAGCGGGCCTGCCCTTCCCGAGCGTGAGTCAGAAGTTTCTCTTCGATGTGACTGCAGCATCGGAGGAGGAGGCGATCGAGAACGTCCGCGAGATCGTGGAAGGCGCAGGCGGACAGGTCGACCGGTTCGAAGCCGAGCTCGTCAACGCCGGCTAGCCGGCGATTTGCCTCGATGAACGCGCCGTTAAGGCGTTCGGACGAGTAACGGGCGAAGCCGCTTGTCTCGCTACGCTTCCGGCGTGCCGTTCTTCATCTGCCCCAACTGCGGAAACCGGGAGCTTTCGAACTCCCGGACGGCCGGTTTTTCCGATCGGCCGAAGAGTTGTGAGAAATGTGGGGCCGGGTTCATCTTCGAACTTCTCGACGACTACTACCCGGCGCCTGACGCGGCCTTCTTCACGTGCGACAAGGACGGCAGGGTCCTCGATGTCGGACGCGGAGGGTTTGAGCTCACCGGGCTCAAGGACGAGGACGTCATCGGCCGGCCGGTGCGCGACGTGCTCGGCCTGGAGTGGAAGGGCGGCGACGACGTGCCCGAGGCACCCCCCACCGAAAACGGCGAGTCAGACCCGATCGGCACGACGCTCGAGTGGGGTGTCCGTTCGCTCGGTCGGCGCGTGCAGGTGAACGCCGAGGGCGACCTTCCCGCCGAAGCCGTGGCCGACGTCTTCCCCGCTTACGACGACGACGGTGGGCTCCTGTTGGTCCTCACCCCTGAGTAGGTTCTTGCGCATGGGTCCGGGCACAACTAGCCCTGCAGGGGTCGTCTGACGATGGGTTCGCGTCGCCGCAGCTACATCGTCCTCGGCCTCGTACTGGCGCTCATCATCGCGTCGGTCTACGCCGTCACATCGAAGCCGACGCGACAGGGCATCGACCTCGCCGGCGGTACCGAACTCGTCTACGAGGCGCGCGCGACGGGCGCGAACACCACGATCAACGTCGAGGACGTCGATCGCTCCGTCGACCTGATCCGCGAGCGCGTGGACGCCTTGGGCGTCGCCGAGCCCGAGATCACGCGCATCGGCGAGGACCAGATCTCCGTCAGCCTTCCCCAGGTCCAGAACGCGCAGGACGCGATCGACCAGGTGGGGCAGACCTCGCAGCTCTCCTTTTACGACTTCGAGCCGAACGTCATTCCACCCGACCCGGACCTCGCCGACGCGGCGGAGCGCCCGTTCAACCGCCTCTACGATGCCGTCAAGGCTGCGCAGAAGGAGAAGCCGGAGTGCTTCGAGCAGGGCGGTAAGCCGCTTTGCACCCACGACGGCCTGTACTACCTCTTCGACGAGAACACGCTCGAGCCCCTGGCAGGCCCCGTCTCCTCCGAGAAGGACCTCTACCTCAAGTTCGACGGCGAGCAGCCGGAGGGGACGATCGTCGAGGAGGTCCCGCAGGGCTACGTCGTGCTCCGCGAGGAGGCTCCCGCCGACGATCCCGCGACCGACGCCGACGAGTCGGCGACCGGCATCCGCGGCTACTTCCTCCTGAAGGACCGCCCCGAGCTCACCGGCGACGACATCCGCAACCCCGAGCAGAACTTCGACCCGGTCTCCAACGTTCCCAACGTCACCTTCGATTTCACCGACGAGGGTCAGGAGGCGTTTGCCGACGTGACCGAGCGGATCGCCCAGCGCGGCCTCGAAGCCGCCGGCGTCCAGGGCGCGAACATCACCGCAGAGCAGGCGGCGAACATCTCCGACTCGTTCGCGGTCGTTCTGGACGGCGAGATCGTCTCGCGTCCCATCATCAACTTCAAGGAGAACCCCACGGGCATCTCGGGCGATCAGGGCGCTCAGATCTCGGGCAACTTCAACATCACGGAGGCTCAGGACCTCGCCGAGTTCCTGCGGATCGGCGCGCTTCCGGTCGAGCTCGCGCTGATCAACCAGTCGACGGTCTCGGCGACGCTCGGGCAAGACGCCCTTGACGGCGCCGTCAAGGCCGCGCTCTTCGGCCTCGCGCTCGTCATCGTCTTTCTCCTCCTCTACTACCGCTTCCTCGGCTTCGTCGCTCTCCTCGGGCTTGCCGTCTACGCCCTCTTCTACCTCGCGCTGATCAAGATCATCCCGATCACGCTGACGCTGCCTGGCATCGCCGGCCTGATCCTCACCATCGGCGTCGCGGCCGACTCGAACATCGTCATCTTCGAGCGAATAAAGGAGGAGCTCCGGCTGGGGCGCTCGACGCTGTCGGCGATCAGCCAGGGCTACCGCAAGGGCATCGCGACGATCGTCGACGCGAACGTCATCACCCTGCTCACGGCGTTCATCCTGTTCGTTCTCGCGAGCGCCGGCGTCAAGGGCTTCGCATTCACGCTCGGTATCGGAACGATTGTCTCGCTGTTCACCGCGGTCCTCTTCACGCAGGCATTCCTGGCGGTCATGGGCCGCTCGCCGATGCTGCGCTCGAACCGCTTCCTGGGCGCCGGCGAGAACCAGCTCGAGTGGAAGTTCGACTTCACGGGGATGTCGAAGTACTTCTTCTCGGCGTCGGGAGTGATCCTGATGATCGGCGCGATCGCGTTCTCGACCCAGCAACTGAATCTGGGCATCGACTTCGAGTCCGGAACCCGGATCACGGCCGCGCTCGCCGAGGACGCGAGCACAGAGGAGGTCCGGACGGTTCTGAACGACGCCGGGATCGATGGGATCGATTCGGCCGAGATCCAGGCAGTCGAGAACGAGGACTTCGGCTCCAACGTGATCCAGATGCAGGCGAAGATCCCGCCGGATCAGGCGCCTGCAGTGCAAGGGGCGCTGACCGACGCCTTCGGCCTGGAGGGGGATGAGCAGGGCTTCCAGAACGAGTCCGTGGGACCGACCTTCGGCCAACAGGTTGCCGAGAACGCCGTGAAGGCCCTGATCATGTCGCTGCTCGTGATCTCCGTGTACATGGCGATCAGGTTCGAGGCGAAGTACGCGGTGCCTGTTCTCATCGCGCTCTTCCACGACATCCTCATCACCGGGGGCATCTATGCGCTGACGGGGCTGGAGGTGACAAGCGCGACCGTGGCGGCTTTCCTCACCATCTTGGGCTACTCCATGTACGACACGGTCATCGTGTTCGACAGGATTCGCGAGAACGTGCCGCGCATGCCGCGCGCGGCGTTCTCCCAGATAGTGAACCGCTCGATGGCCGAGGTCCTCACGCGATCGCTGATCACCGGTCTCTCGACCGTCTTCCTGGTCGGGATGATCCTGATCTTCGGCGACGAGACCCTGCGCGGGTTCGCCTTCGCGATGATGGTCGGGATCGCCTCCGGTACCTACTCGTCGATCTTCATCGCCGCGCCGGTGCTTACCGAGTGGAAGGAGCGTGAGCCCACCTACCGCGCTCGCCGCCATCACATCGAAGAGACGATGGGCTACGTGCCCGTCTTCCCAGAGGACAACGTCGTTGCTCGCGTCGAGGGCCATGGCGAGCTGGGCGACGAGGCCGAGCGCAAGCTGATCGGCGGCGGTCCTCCAGTCGCTACCGAGGTTCCCGCCGACGCTTCCGACGCTTCGCCGCCCACGGGCGCGCCCGAGACCGGCCCGCTGCCGAGCGATGGGACCGAACCCTCACAGACCGTGACGGGCCCACCCGGCGCCGCCGAGACGGACGGCTCCGGCTCAGACGGCGATTCGGCCGACCCGGCCGTCGCCGACAGCGAGGCCGCTCACCGCGAGCGGCGCCGCCAGCGCCAAAAGCGCAGAAAGCACGGGAGGAATCGCTGATGGCAGTCCTTGTCTGGTTCACCGTCGGCGTCGGCCTCTGGCACTTCACCGTCTTCTTCCCGGATCGGTTCTGGGGCGGGATCGTGGGCGCGCTCCTGGGCGCAATCGCCGGCGCCATGATCTCGGGTGCGATCGCGCAGATGGCGACGGGAGACAGCGTCGGCAACACAGGCATCGAGACGGTCCTGTTCGCTGTTCCGGGCACCCTGATCGGCATCTGGGTCATGTACCTGATCGGGACTCGCAACGAGCCCGACTTCGACCCTTACGAAGCTCCGAGCGGCCGCAGGGCCTAGCTCACTGCGGCACGCGGAGGGGTCAGTCCCGGTTCGGACAGACCCTCGGGGCGATTCCGTCCCCTCTCGCACCTAGCCTGAGTCGGTGAACCGTTCCGGCTGGGCTCAGGGCCAAAAGAGCTTTCAACTCGCGCCGTACTCGTATGACGAGGCGGCTGAGATCGCACGCGAGCTCGAGTTGCCCGAGCCGGTTGCGGCAGCGCTCGTTCGCCGCGGACATCGCACGGTGGAAGGCGCCCGCGAGTTCCTGGCGGCCGACGAGCGCCACGATCCGTTCGAGTTCGACGGTATGGAGCAGGCGGTCGAGGCAATCCGCGCCGCGATCGCCGCCGGGAAGCTCATCACGGTCCACGGGGACTACGACGTCGACGGCGTCACCTCCACCACGATCCTGGTCCG
This sequence comes from uncultured bacterium, assembly GCA_963772035.1. Taxonomy (GTDB): domain Bacteria; phylum Actinomycetota; class Thermoleophilia; order Solirubrobacterales; family 70-9; genus JALZKA01. The sequence continues at coordinate 173,704 of CAVYVT010000005.1, read as the reverse complement.
CGCAGTCCGGGAGCTGGGCGGCAACTGCGACTGGCTGATTCCGGGGCGGGTCGAGGACGGGTACGGCCTCAGCCGCAAGACGGTCGAGCGTCTGGCCGAGCGCGGAACCCGCCTCCTCATCACCGCCGATTGCGGGATCACCTCGGTTGAAGAGGTCGCTCACGCGAAGTCGTCGGGCATCGACGTCGTCGTGACCGACCACCACCAGCCCGGCGCCGAGCTACCCGACTGCCCCATTGTCCATCCGGTCGTCTCGGACTATCCCTGCCCCGACCTGTGTGCGGCGGGCGTCGCCCATAAGGTCGCGGCAGCCCTTCTGGGCGTCGAGGGCGCGGAACGCGACCTGGATCTGGTTGCGCTCGCGACCGTGGCCGACATGGTGCCTCTCACCGGCGAGAACCGCTCGCTGGTCCGCCGCGGACTCGAGCTCATGCGCCGCTCGCCGCGCATCGGCCTCCGCGCTCTCATGCAGGTCTCGAAGGTCGCGCCCGAGACCGTCAACGAGACCGACATCGGATTCCGCCTGTCGCCGCGCATCAACGCGGCGGGACGTCTTTATCGCGCCGACGCGGCCGTGGAGCTCTTCCTGGGCGACGATCCCGAGCGATCCGGCGAGATCGCGGTCGAGCTGGATCGCGCCAACCACGACCGCCGCGAGACCGAGCGCGAGGTGCTGGCCGACGCGAACCGGCTGCTCGCCGAGCTCGAGGCCGAACGTGAGCCAGGCGCCGCGATCGTCCTCTGGGGCGAGGGTTGGCATCCCGGGGTGGTCGGCATCTGCGCCTCGCGCCTGGCCGAGCGCCACATGCGCCCGGCGATCCTGATCGCCTTGGACGCGGACGGCCGCGGCAAGGGCTCGGGCCGCAGCGTCCCCGGATTCGACCTTCTCGGGGCGCTTCGAGCCTGTTCGGACGGGCTTGCGCGCTTTGGCGGACATCGAGCTGCCGCCGGCTTGGAGATAGAGCCCGAGCACCTCGAAGGATTTCGGGACAGCCTCGTGGCTCACTGCGCCGAGATCCTTCCCGCCGAGCCGCCGGCCCGGGTCGAAGACATCGATGCGGTCGTCGGCACCGAGGCGTTGGGCCACGAACTCGCATCGCAGATGGCGCGGCTGGGGCCATTCGGCATGGGCAACCCCGAGATCAGGCTCGTCGTTCCCGGCGCACGGATAGACGATGTCCGTCCGATGGGCGAGGAGGAGCGCCACGCCCGCTTCACGCTTCGCGGCGGGCCGGGACAGGTGCGCGGCGTTGCGTTCGGCGTGGGGGGAACCCTTGCCAAGCGCGCCGCGCAGGGTCCCGCCGACGTGAGCCTGCGGCTGGAGCTGAACGAGTGGAACGGCGCGACCGAACCGCGTGCCGTACTCGGCACGCTCTACGACCCCGTCGAGGCGCCGGCGAACGATGAGTGGCGAGCCGATGACGCCGAATGGACCGAGCGCCTTGCGGCAGCGCTCGAAGGGCCGGTCGCATTTGCCGGCGCGGCAGACACCAAACGTCCAACAGCACGCCCTATAGAGGGGGCCGTTGGACGTTTCGCCCCGAGAGCGGGCGAGAGGTAGTGGATCGGCGCGCGACTTCGGGGCTCGCGGTCATCGGGGAGCTTGCGTCGAGTGGCGAGCGCGTCCTCGTCTTGTGCGCGGATGCCATTTGGCGGCGCGGCATCGTCGAGAGCGCCGTTCATCCGGGGCGCTACGGCGGCACGGAAGGGACGATTGTCGCGGCGCGCGGGTCTCTTGCCGACACAGACGTCGAGCGCGCCGGCGTTGTTTTGGCCGACTGGGCCGCCCTCTCTTTATTGCCCGACCTGCCGCACGGCTTCGAACACATCGTGATTGCCGATCCCGCTCCGCACCAAGCACTCGCCGACCTGGTCGCTCAAGGCGACGGCCATCTCCACGTGCTCGCGGCGAAGCGCGAGCTCTCCCTTGTTGCCGTCGCGTCTGCGCTTCCCGACCGCAAGGCGCTTGCGGAGGCGTACCGTGCGCTCAACGGAGCGCCGGGCGATCTAGACCTGGCGGCGCTTCGCATAGCCCTGTGCGGGCCCTCAGGCACGGGCAAGTCGCCTGAGTCATGCGGTCTCGCCCTCCGAGTCCTCGCCGAGATCGGCGTCGTGCGGGTCTCGGCGAGCGACTCTGCGGTTCGCGCTGAGGCCGTATCCTCGGTTCGGGGCGACCTCTCATCGTCGATGAGCTTTCGCCTCATCGAAAAGGCCAAAGAGGAGTGCGTCCGATACCTGAGCCAACCGGAGAAACCGAGCTCGAGCCCGCTCGTAGCAGCGGCGTAGAGAACGCCGAGCCCGAGCCCGCTGGGCATACGCGGGTCGGCGCCGATGCCAACGGTGCCCGCGCGACGCTGCCCGATGACGAGTACACGAAGGCGCTCGACGACGAAGAGCGTGCGCTTTTGGGCGACCTTTTCGCAGTGGTCGAGGAGTACTCGGCAGAGGGCACCGAGCCGCTGGAGCGCCAGGCCGTCGAGCACGCGTTCGCGTTCGCATGTGAACGCCATGTCGACCAGCGGCGGCGCTCGGGCGAGGACTTCATCACCCACCCGGTAGAGGTGGCCAAGATCTGTGCCGGTCTGCGGCTCGACACGGAGACCCTCTGCGCGGCCCTCCTTCACGACACGGTCGAGGACACCTCCGCGAGCCTCGACGAGGTGCGGGAGCTCTTCGGAGACGCGATCGCCGGCCTCGTGGACGGCGTCACGAAGCTGACAGGAATCACCTTCCAGAGCCGGGACGAGAACCAGGCCGAGAACTACCGCAAGATGATGGTCGCGATGGCCACGGATGTCCGGGTCATCCTGATCAAGCTCGCCGACCGCCTCCACAACATGCGGACGCTTTCGGCCATGCCGAAGCAAAAGCAGCTCGAGAAGGCGCGCGAGACGCTTGAGATCTACGCGCCGCTGGCGCACCGGCTCGGGATCCACGCGATCAAATGGGAGCTCGAGGACCTCGCGTTCCAGCGCCTCCACCCGCGCAAGTACGAGGAGATCAAGAAGCTGGTCGCGCAGCAGCGCAACGAGCGCGAAGCCTACGTCGACGCCGCCGGCGACTTCCTCCAGCACGAGCTGGCCGACGTCGGGATCGAGTCCGAGATCTCGGGCCGGGCCAAGCACTTCTATTCGATCTACGCGAAGATGACCAAGAAGGGCCGCGAGTTCAACGAGATCTATGACCTCACGGCGATGCGCGTGATCGTCGGCTCGGTGAAGGACTGTTATGGCGCGATCGGCATCACGCACTCCATCTGGAAGCCGCTGCCCGGCCGGTTCAAGGACTTCATCGCGACGCCGAAGCTAAACCTCTACCAGGCGCTCCACACCACCGTGATCGGTCCCGAGGGCAGGCCGCTCGAGATCCAGATCCGCACCCCGGACATGCACCGGGTCGCGGAATACGGAATCGCCGGCCACGTGCTCTACAAGGAGTCTCCGAACGGCGACAAGAAGGGCAGCAAGGATCCTGCTGACGCCGCGCGCGAGAAGATGACCTGGCTTCGCCAGCTCTTGGAAGAGGAGGGCGAGCAGGAGTCGGCCGAGTTTCTCGAGTCGCTCAAGGTCGACCTCTTCGAGGATGAGGTCTTCGTCTTCACGCCGAAGGGCGAGGTGAAGAACCTGTCCGCCGGCTCAACTCCGCTCGACTTCGCTTACGCCGTCCACACCGATGTCGGCCACCGCTGCGTGGGCGCGAAGGTGAACGGCAAGATCGTGCCGCTCCACTACCAGCTCAAGTCCGGTGACATCGTCGAGGTGCTCACCTCGAAGGGAGACCGCCAGCCCTCGCGCGACTGGCTGAGCGTCGTCCGCACCAGCCGGGCGCGAAACAAGATCCGCGCCGCGCTCACACGCGAGAAGCGCGAGGACGCCGAGCGGCGCGGACGCGAGGAGCTTCAGACTGCCCTGAAGAAGCAGGGCCTGCCCCCGCAGCGGATCGCCGGATCGCCGCTTTTGGCCGACGTCATCCGCGAGACGGGATTCCGCAAGGCAGATGACTTCTACGTGGCGCTCGGCGGATCGAAGATCTCCGCGAAGACGATTGTCAACAAGCTCATGCAGCGCCTCAAGGGCGGCGAAGCGGTCGCCGGCGACGAGACCGAGGCGCGCCTGGCGAGCGTTCTCGAAGGCCGCGACGAGCGCCAACGCCGTACGCAGGAGGCCTCCGACTACGGGATCGAGGTACAGGGTCAGGCCGACGTCATGGTCCGCCTCGCCAAGTGCTGCCGTCCGGTTCCCGGAGACCCCATCGTCGGCTACGTCTCGCTCGGCCGGGGAATCACGATCCACCGCGAAGACTGCAAGAACGTGAAGGCGCTGATGAAGTCGCCCGAGCGCTTCACCGACGTTTCGTGGGAGGGCGGGAACGAGGCGTCTTACCGGGTCGAGCTCGAGATCGACGCCTGGGATCGCTCGCGCCTTCTCGAGGATCTCTCCCGGAGCTTCTCCGAGTCCGGTGTGAACATCATCGAGGCGCGTTGCTCCACGAAGCACCCGATGGTCAAGAACCGCTTCGTCGTCGAAGTCGGCGATTCCGACCAGCTCCGCCAGTGCGTTTCGCGCCTGCGCCACGTCGAAGGCGTCTTCGACGCCTATCGCGTCACCCCGGGCACCTAGAGCGTCCGGCCATGCCAAGGCCCCCGGTCAGCGTGATCGTCCCGTTCGCGGGTGCGGTGGAGGATGCGGAGCGGCTCGCACGGTCGCTGGATGCGCTCGCGCTCGAGCCAGGCGACGAGGTAGTGGTCGCCGACAACTCCGAGGAGGGCGCGTTTCGCGAGGATTCACGCGTCCGCGTGGTGCGGGCAACCAGAGAGAGATCGTCCTATTTCGCGCGGAACGCCGGGGCCGAGGTTGCAGGAGGAGAGTGGCTCGTTTTCACCGATTCGGACTGCGTGCCGGTTTCCTCGTTGGTCGACGCCTACTTCGCCGAGCTGCCCGCGGACGAGGTCGGCGCGTTGGCCGGCTCCGTGATCTCGGATCCCGAACAGCGGCACTTCCTCGCCCGCTACGCGACGGACAGAGGCTTTCTCGACCAGGAGGCCGGCCTTCATACGGCCGAGGATGCGGCGGCGACCGCGAATCTCGCGGTGCGGCGAACGGCGTTTGACGAGATCGGCGGCTTCACCGAGGGCATCCGTTCGGGCGGGGATGTGGATCTATGCCGCAGGCTCGTCGGCGCCGGGTGGAAGATCGAGCGGCGTCCAGACGCCATCGTCACTCACCTCCACCGCGAGTCGCTGCCGGACCTCATGGGTTCGATCGCCCGCTACGCAGCCGGCGCCCGTTGGCTCAACGAGATCTATCCCGGGACGGCTCCGGCATGGCCTCTCGTTCCCGGACTGGTCCATTGCGCGAAGGACATCGCCGGCGATCTGGCAGGAAAGCGGTTCGAAGAGGCGGGATTCCGAAGCGTCGACGCGCTGGGCATGTTCGCGCACACGATCGGCTACCGCCGCTCGAACTCCGCTAGCTGAGCTCGGCGCGGATCCGTTCGGCGACTTCCGCCGCCTGGTCGTCCGATTCGTACTTCGTGCGCGGCCAGAAGAAGCCCTTCAGCCCGTCCTTCTTCACGCGCGGCACGACGTGGGAGTGGAGGTGAGGCACGGATTGTGAGACGACGTTGTTCATTGCCACGAATGAGCCCTGCGCGCCCATCGCGTCCCTGACGGCGATCGAGAGGCGCTGGACCCGCTCGAAGAACGGCTCGATCAGAGCGGGCGGCAGGTCAGCGAGTGTCTCGTGGTGTGCGCGCGGAACGAGGAGGGTGTGGCCATGGAACAGCGGGCGCACGTCGAGAAACGCCATGCAGACGTCATCGTCGAGCACGACGTGCGCCGGTTCGTCGCCCGCGACGATGCGGCAGAAGAGGCAGTCGTCAGGCAATGATGGTCAGGGCGGCCGGCGCGATGCCCAGCTCGAGCGACTCGTGGTCGCCGATGTAGTCGCCGTCGACCTCGACCGGGAACGGGATGGCTTTCCCTGCCGCGTCGGTTGTGACGGAGTCGACCCGCGCCTCCATGAGGCCGGCGAAGTGCTCGATCTGCTTGTGGTCGACGGCGCGGAAGCGTCCGGTTGTCGAAAGGCACCGGCGCCATGACGGTCGGCATGTCGCGAAGGGCAGCGCGCTTCAGCATCGCTACCGACATCGTGCCGTTGTCGATGGCGACGCCCTCGCACACCCGGACCTCGCGGTTCCCGAAATAGGTGAACGGATCGGAGTTCTGCGCCACGGTCGTGATGCCCTCGACCTCGCCCTGCTCGGAGCGAAGGCGCAGGATTGCGGGGGTGCCCATCAGGTAATGGCGGTTGAAGCCGGTGACGGCCGCGTAGGTGTAGTACCACTCGCCGAAGCGGGTTTTCAACTTCGGATGAGCATCGACGCGCTTTACGACCATCGCGTCAAGGCCGGCGCCGCAGGCGAAGACGAAGTGACGGCCGCTTGCAAGACCCAGGTCGATCTTCCGCGGCTGGAAGTTGTCGGCCAGGCCCAGGAGGTGCTCGGTGGCATCGACGACATCGCCCGGGATGCCGAGGCTCCGGCAGACGACGTTCGTCGAGCCGCCGGGGAGCATCGTCACCGGGACGTCGGTGCCGGCGAGTCCGTGTGCGACCTCGTTGAGGGTCCCGTCGCCGCCGAATGCGACGACGATGTCGTAGCCGCCGTCGATCGCTTCGCGGCCGATCTCCGTGGCATGGTTCTGCGCCTCGGTCATGACCGCCTCGACCTGGTAGCGGCCCTGGAGGGCGTAGACGACGAGGTTCTTCAGTCGGTCCGAGACCGTTGTCGCATACGGGTTGACGATGACCAGCATGCGCTTCTTTAACGGGCGCCGCGAACCGCCGTTCGTCTTGGCGCTCTTGGCCGAAGGCGTATCCGAAAGTCTCGTCGAGGCCTCCATGGGGGCCTCAATCGTGGCAGACCGCTTCATAGCGCACGACTTCCCCGTCCTCGACTTCTCGAACCCTGCCCTCGTTCACAAGGAGGTCGACGTGTCCGATCACTTCCGAGAGGGTGAGGAACGCCTGAGTGACCGCGACGTTGCCCCATAGGTCCTGGGCGATCTCGTGGCCGGTTCGCGGCTTCTCGTCGATCAGCTTCCAGATCTTCTCCTTGCGCCTCTCGGTCATCCGCATGCGCTCGTCGATCAGCGCCACGTGGTCGGTGATGGGCTCGCCGTGTCCCGGCAGGACGATCTCCGCCGGCATCTCCCGAGTCTTTAGGAGCGACTCGCGGTAGCTGACCAGTGCCTGCGTGCGTTCGTCAGAGCCGTCGAGCGGCCGGGTGATCAGCGGGTTGGAGGAGATGTGCGCGATCAGGTGGTCGGCGGCGAGGAGGATCTTCCGCTCAGAATCCCAGAAGATCGTGTCGGACGGGCTGTGTCCGGGCCGGTGGAACACCTCGAGCTTCCGGTCGTACATCTTGAGCGTCTCTTCGTCGGCGAGCGGCCGGGTGACGGTCGCGCGGGAGCCCCAGGCGCGGAAGCTCCGGGAGACCCCCTGAAGCGCGACGACGACGTTCTCGGGGATGCCGCTGCGCAGCATGAGCTCGGCGGAGAAGCGATCGTCGAGCTCCGTGTCCTCGGTGAAGTTCGCGAGCCGGCGGACGGCTTTGTCGAGCGCTGCCACCTGGGCGCCGGAGTGCTCCACGATGATCTCCACCAGCCCGACGTGGTCGATGTGCTGGTGGGTGAGGATCACGAGCTCGATGTCGTCGATCGAGTGGCCCAGCTCCTTCAGCTGGTTCTGGAGCTCGTCGAGAGCCTTGCCCGAGTTCGGCCCGGTGTCGACGAGGGTGAGTGGCTCGTCCTCGATCAGATAGCAGTTGACGCGGCCCACTGCGAAAGGCGTAGGGATGCGAAGCGTGTGGATTCCCGCATCGCGGGCGCGCTCGAGCGCCTCCACGGCTAAAACGGTGTCAGACACCGTTTATAAAGGGTGTCTGACACCACGGTCATCGTCTGATCTGGGCCAGGATCTCGTCGCGCTTCGACTCCATGTGCTCGCGCGATATGAGGGACTCCAGATTCAGGCGCAAGAGCGGTTCGGTGTTCGAGGGCCGGACGTTGAAGTGCCAGTCGGGGTAGTCGACCGAGACGCCGTCCATCCACATCACCTCGGCATCGGGATGGGTCTCCGCGATCTCCTTCATCTTCGCGTCGGTATCGGCGACCTCGGAGTTGATCTCCCCGGAGATGAAGTAGCGGGACCGCAGGTCGCCGACCAGCTCCGAGAGCGGCTTGTCCTCGACGGACAAGAGCTCGAGGACGAGGAGGGCAGGCACGGTGCCCGAGTCGGCTGAGTAGAAGTCGTGGAAGTAGTAGTGGCCGGAGACCTCGCCGCCGAAGGCGCCGCCGTGCTCGCGCATCGCGATCTTGAAGAAGGCGTGACCCACGCGGTTGATCTGGGCGGTCCCTCCGTGCTCGGCGACGATGTCGGGCACCGCGCGCGAGGCGCGAACGTCGTAGAGGATCGTGGCGCCGGGCTCCTTGCGCAAGACCTGCTTCGCAAGGAGCGCGGTCAGGAAGTCACCGTCGACAAACTCGCCCTGATCGTCGATGAAGAAGCAGCGGTCGGCATCGCCGTCCCAGGCGATGCCGAGGTCGGCGCCCTCGGAGCGAACGCGATCGATCACGAACTGCCGATTCTCGGGCAGGAGGGGGTTGGGCTCGTGGTCGGGAAAGTGGCCGTCCGGCTCCCAGTAGGTCTTGACCGTCTCGATCGGCAGCTGGTCGAGTAGCGGTCCCGCCATCGGTCCCGCCATCCCGTTCCCGCCGTCGAGGACGACTTTGAGCGGCTTCACCCGCTCGGGCTCGATGAAGCTCATCGCGTGCGCCTGGAAGTCGGGGTAGATGTCGACGTCCGAGGTGGAGCCGCCGCCGGGAGCCTCCGAGAGGCCGGCCTCGATCTTTCGGCGGATGTCCTGGATGCCGGCGTCCCCGGAAAGCGCAAGCGCTCCTTCGCGCACCAGCTTCACCCCCGTATAGGCCTTGGGGTTGTGGGACGCGGTGACCATCGCTCCGCCGTCGAGCTCTCGCGAGCCGACGAGGAAATACAGCATCTCCGTGCCGACCATCCCCGCGTCCAGCACCTCGCAACCCTCGGCCATCAGGCCCTCGGCGAGGCGCCCTGCCATCTCGGGCGCCTCGAGGCGCATGTCCCGGCCGATCCCGACGCGAAGCTGGGAGGTGGGCTTGTCTCGCAGGTCTGCGAGAACACGGGCGAAGCCGCGGCCCACGAGAAACGCCGTCTCGCCGTCCATGTCCTCGCCGTAGAGGCCGCGGACGTCGTAGGCCTTGAAGATGTCCGCCTTGACCGGGGTCATCCGAGCTCCCCGTCGAGCGCCTCGAACGATTCTTCGAGCGTCTGCGGCATGACGCGGGTGTCGGCGAGCACAGGCATGAAGTTGGTGTCGCCGCCCCAGCGCGGGACAACGTGCATGTGGATGTGGTGCTCGACGCCGGCGCCCGCAACGCGCCCCTGGTTGAAGCCGACGTTGAAGCCGTGCGGCTCGTACTTCGCCTGAAGGAGAGAGATCGCCTGCTGGGAGAGCGCCATCATCTCGGCCGTCGTCTCCGTCGGGATGTCCTGGATCCGGCCGACGTGCGCGTAGGGCGCAATCATCAGGTGCCCGTTCGTGTACGGGTAGAGGTTCAGGATCACGAAGCAGCGCTCACCACGGTGGACGATCAGGTTCGCTTTGTCGTCATCCTCGGCGGGCTTCGCGCAGAAGATGCACTCGTCCTCGGAGTCCTTGGACGCGTCCTTCACGTACTTGAGGCGCCACGGCGCCCAGATGTAGTGCTTCGTGCCAATACGCCCGCATCCTAGGGCGCGCGTGTGAGACGATCTGCGGTGTGAGATCTGCAGGGGTACTCGCAGGAGCTGTGATCGCGATGGGTGTGGTGATCCCCGCTTCGGCCCAGGGCGCGACGCTGGACGTGCGCGAGACCTTCGGTCAGGAGGCTGTGACCTACATCGCCGACGCCGGCGAGGCGCAAGACGTCGGGATGACGATGGTTCGCGCAGATCAGGGCTGGATCGTGTCCGTACGCGACCTTGGGCCGATGACCCTTGGCGCCGGATGCGAGGCGACGGACCTGGGCGCCGTGTGCTCCACCTCGCAACGGCCGCGCGTGGACGTCGAGCTCGGCGACGAGGGCGACCGCTTCGACGGCTCGGAGCTCGTTGATCCGAAGACCGGTAGATACGCGGACCCTGTGGTCGTCGAGGCCGGCGACGGCGACGACACCACGCTCACAATCTCGGCTTTCTCCTGCATCGAAGGACAGGCTGACGACGACCGGATCGAGCTCGTGGACTACGCGGGCAGTATCGCCGGGCACGGCAGCTGCATCAACTTCGGCGGTTCCGGCGACGACGTGATGGTTGGAAGCGACCGAGCGGATTTCTTCTGGGCGGGCGAAGGGCGCGACACGCTGAAGGGAAAGGACGGCGCCGACGAGCTCGACGGAGGGCATGGACTCGACGGCATCCGCGGCAACCGAGGCGCGGACGAGCTCTTGCCCGGACGCGGAGCGGACACCGTGCTGGGCGACCTGGGTAACGACCGGTTCATCGTCGAGTATCCGCCACCCGCGACGGAGGACGGCGACGACGAGTTGAATGGCCGCGGAGGCATCGACTCGGCGCTCTATCTGTGCGGTGGCTGCCGTATCCATCTGGACGGCAGGACCAACGACGGGCTTCCGGGCGAGATCGATGACCTGAGGGACGTTGAGAGGGTCACGATCGAGAGCAAGGTGTTCGGCGACGAGATCGGGACCACCTACGGCCCAGGGCACGACGTGCTCGAGGGCGGTGAGGGCGACGAGGTCTTACGGACCATGCGGGGTGACGACAGGCTGATTGGCCGCGGGGGCGAGGATGTGCTCGAAGCGGGCAACGACGACGACGACGTCCGGGCGGCAGACGGGGAAGGGGACGAAGTCGACTGCGGTCCCGGTGAGGACGTGGCGAGCGTCGACTCGTTCGACGACGTCAAAGGCTGCGAGATCGTCAACGAAGTGATCTTCGATCGGTCCGGCGCGGTGCGGCTGCGCCGCTAAAGCCAGCCGCGGCGCTTGAAGAACGCCAGCATCACCACGAGCAGCAAGAGCATCGCCGCGACCACCGCATAGAAGTCCTCGGAGTCGCCCTCTCCGGGTACGCCGACGTTCATGCCCCAGATCGAGGCGACGAGCGTGAGCGGCAGGACGATGACGCTGATCGAGGTGAGGACGCGCAGGATCTCGTTGACGCGGTGCGAGATCACCGACTCGTTGGTGCCCTCGAGCGCCTCAACGACCTCCTTGTAGTTCTCGAGCATGTCCCAGATGCGCTCGTGGGCATCTCCGATGTCGTCGAAGTAGATCTCGAGTTCCTCGCCCTCGGGCGGCGCCAGGAAGCGCTGCTTGGAGTTCTCGAGGTCGCGAAGGACTGCGCGCTGCGGGCGGATGACCTTGCGGAAGTTGATGATCTCCTGCTTGACGTTCGAGATGTCGCGGACGACCTCCTCGGCAGCGCCTTCGAAGATCTCGTCTTCGACCGCGTCGAGCTTGTTGCCGATCTTTCGCAGCATCGGGAAGCAGTAGTCGAAGCCGTCGTCCACGATGCGATAGAGCAGGAATCCCGAGCCCCTGGAGAAGAGCTGCTCGCGCAACTCCTCTTTCTGGCGGCAGCGCTCGAAGAGGTACTCGACCGGCTGGAGGGGCGTGTTCGGGATCGTGACGATGTAGTCGCGCCCGACGAAAAGGTCGAGCTCGCCCGCGTTCAGGCGGCCGACGGAGCGGTCGAAGACCGGAAAGTGGAGGACGATGAAGAGGTAGTCGGGGTACTCGTCGATCTTCGGGCGCTGATTGCGCGACAGAACGTCCTCGAGGTCCAGCGGGTGAAAGTCGTAGTGCTCCTCCAGCCAGCCGGCTTCGAGCTGCCCGGGGCGTTCGATGTTGACCCAGCGGAAACCGCCGTGGTCGATTACCTCGACGCGCGGGGTGCGTTCCTGCTGGTCAGTCGCCGCAGGGGCGATTGACGCCCGGGAGGGGCGACGCAGTCTCGGCTTCGGAAGGCTCGGCATCTGCCGGCTCGGGTGTTGCGTCGCGGGGCATCGTTCAACCAGATTACCCCGCTTGCCAGGCGCCCGCACCGTTGGTACGATCCCTTGCACATAACCGCTGCATCCAGAGGGGTGGAGGGACTGGCCCTATGAAACCCCGGCAACCACTGCGGATCTTACGATCCAAAGCAGGTGCCAATTCCAGCAGGCAACGTGCCTGGTAGATGTGAACGGAGCTCCAGATTGGGCCTCTGTCACAGCAGAGGTTTTCGTTTTCAAAGACGACCAACCGAACTGGAGGACTAACGACAAATGGCACCCACTTCCCTTTCTTGCAAGGAGTGCAAGGCTGAGTACCCGCTCGACGCGCGCTACTTCTGCGAGGCCTGCTTCGGCCCGCTGGAGGTCACCTACGAGACGGCCGGCTCCGACGCCGCCGAGATCAAGCGGAAGATCCAGGCCGGCTCCGCGGGTATCTGGCGCTACTCAGACTTCCTGCCCTTCACGGGGCGCCCCAAGGACCCGCTCGAGCCGGGGCTGACGCCACTGGTTCGCGCCGACCGCCTGGCTGATCGCCTCGGGATCGGCGAGCTCTGGGTCAAGAACGACGCCGCAAACCCGACCCATTCGTTCAAGGACCGGGTTGTCGCAGTGGCAGTGGCAAAGGCCCAGGAGCTGGGCTTCGAGACCGTGGCTTGCGCCTCGACCGGAAACCTTGCGAACGCGGTTGCCGCCCATGCCGCGGCGGCCGGCCTTGAGTCCTACGTCTTCGTGCCGGCGAACCTGGAGGAGCAGAAGCTCCTGGCTACGGGCGTCTACGGGACGAACCTGGTCGGTGTCCACGGCAATTACGACGACGTGAACCGCCTCTGCACGGAGCTCTGCGAGGAGCGGCCTTGGGCGTTCGTGAACGTGAACCTGCGCCCGTACTACGCCGAGGGCTCCAAGACTCTCGCCTACGAGACCGTCGAGCAGCTTGGTTGGACCCTTCCGGACCGCGTGGTCTGCCCGATCGCCTCGGGCTCGCTCTTTACGAAGATCGCTCGAGGCTTCGAGGAATGGCTCGATCTCGGGCTCGTCGACGGTGAGCTTCCGACGTTCAACGGAGCGCAGGCGAATGGATGCTCGCCGGTCGCGACCGCTTACGCCGAGGGCTGGGACGTCTGCAAGCCGCAACGCCCCGACACGATCGCCAAGTCGCTGGCGATCGGAAACCCCGCCGATGGCCCCTACGCGCTGGAGCTGGCTCGCCGGACCGGCGGCGGGGTGGACGGCGTAAGCGACGACGAGATCCGTGCCGGCATCCGCCTGCTGGCCGAGACGACCGGCATCTTCACCGAGACCGCCGGCGGCGTCACGATCGCGACCCTGGCGAAGCTCGCGGAGCGCGGCGACATCTCGCGCGACGAGCGCGTCGTCGCCTACATCACCGGCGAGGGCCTCAAGACGCTCGACGCAGTGCGCGATGGGCACCACATGCACGAGATCGAGCCACGGATCGAATCGCTGGACGAGGCGCTCGCGGCTGCCGCATCGGCCTAGCCTCTTTCGGTAGATTCCCGAATCGATGGCGATCACAGTCAAGATCCCGAGTCAGCTTCGCCCGGCCACGGGCGGAGAAGGCGAAGTGGAAGTCGAGGGGGGAACCGTCGGCGAAGCGCTCGATGCCGTCTTCGATCAGCACGACGGCCTGCGTGAGCGCATCACCGAGGACGGCACTCTGCGCCGCTTCGTCAACGTCTACGTGTCCGGCGAGGACATCCGGTTTCAGGAAGGGCTCGAGACCGAGCTCTCCGACGGTGACGAAGTGACGATCCTTCCGGCAGTCGCCGGTGGGCGCTAACCCGCCTCGAGCGGCGGACATTCCCGTCGCGATCCTCTGCGGAGGCAGGGGCACGAGGTTGCGCGAGCAGACGCATGCGATCCCGAAGGCATTGGTCGAGATCGGCGGCAAGCCGATTCTCTGGCACGTCATCAACATCTACGCGGCGCAGGGCTTTCGCAGGTTCGTTCTCCTGACCGGGTACCTGGGCGAGATGATCGAGGACTTCGTCGCCGCCGAGGAGTGGGGCGAGCCGATCGAGATCACCTGCCTCGACACCGGGCAGGACACCCCGACCGGCGGCCGGGTCGCCCGTGCAGCCGATGTGCTGAGCGGCGGGACGTTCTGTCTCACCTACGCGGACGGCGTCGCGGACATCGACCTCGATGCGCTCCTGGCGTTTCACGCGGGGAAAGGCTCCGCGGCGACGATGACCGTCGTCCGTCCATACAGCCAGTGGGGAATAGCCGTGATCGACGACGAGGACCGGATCGGCGGCTTCGAGGAGAAGCCGCGCCTCGACTACTGGATCAACGGCGGCTTCTTCTGCTGCGAGCCGGCTTTTCTCGATTGGGTTGAGGACGACCATGTGCTCGAGCGCGAGCCGCTGGAGACCGCGGCGGCCGAGGGCGAGTTGGCCGCGTACCGGCACGGCGGCTTTTGGGACTGCATGGACACATACAAGGACGCTGTTGTCTTGAACGACCTGTGGAACGGCGGCCAGGCACCCTGGCAGATCTGGGACCGCGATCGGGCGGGAGCGAAGTGACGCAAGACAACCACCTGCACATGCCGCTTTCGGGGCAAAGCCCCTCATGACATCCCTTGTTACGGGAGCTCGCGGATTCGTTGGTGGCTGGCTTGCCAGGGCGCTCCTGGAGCGAGGCGACACGGTCGTCTCCTTCGACAGGCGCCGTGTGACGGAGAAGCCGTCGGCCGTCGGCATGCTCGGCATCGAGGAGGACCTCGTCCAGGTCGAGGGAGATCTGTGCGACGCCGCGGAGCTGGAGCGTGTCCTGGCGGACAATGACGTCGACACCGTCTTTCACCTCGCGGCCGAGACGATCGTCTCGACGGTGCAGGAGTCGCCCGTGCGCGGTTTCGAGTCGAACGTGCGCGGGACGTGGACGCTTCTTCAGGCCTGCCTCGATCATGGAGTCGAGAGGGTCGTCTTCGCCTCGTCCGACAAGGCGTACGGCGCTCACGAGACGCTTCCCTATCGCGAGGACTTCCCGCTCCAACCGACGGCGCCCTATGAGGCGTCAAAGGCCGCGGCTGACCTGATCGCCCGCTCCTACTGGCACTCGTACGGCCTGCCGGTCGCGGTCACCCGCTTCGCGAACATCTACGGCGGCGGCGACCTCAACTTCTCCCGGCTGATCCCGGAGGCCGTGAGCGCGGCGCTCGATGGCCGCGCCCCCGTCCTGCGCTCAGACGGATCCCCCGAGCGCGACTTCCTCTACGTCGAGGACGCCGCAAGCGCCTACCTGGCGATCGCCGACGGGCTCGACCGCGACGACGTGCGCGGCGAGGCGTTCAACGCGGGGGGCGGGCGCTCCTACCGGGTGCTCGACGTGATCGAGACGATCACTCGGCTCGCCGGCACCGGCGTGGAGCCGGACGTCAGGGGCACCGGCAACCCGGAGGGCGAGATCGACAAGCAGTACGTCGACCCGACGAAGCTTCGCGAGACGCTTGGCTGGGAGCCGGAGGTCGGGCTCGAGGATGGCCTCGAGCGGACGCTCGCCTGGTACCGGGACCACCCGGAGAGCTGGGCTCCGGCGCCGGACGCCTAGGCGGCGAGCTCGCGCTCGCGCGCGGCGTGCTTGCCCGAGCCGCTTGCTGCGGCCAGGTCGCGGAGCGCTTCGTTGACGAGCTCCGGGTCCTCGAGCGGCGTGCTGTGGCCGGAGGTGGGTGAGACGTAGAGACCGACGGAGTGGGGGAGGCCCTGGTCGATCCTCTCGGCGTGGGCGACAGGCGTCAGGCGATCGAGTTCGCCGGCGACTCCGACAGCGGGAACGTCCAGGGCATCGAGTTCGGCCAAGAGGTGCATTCGCGACATTGCGAACGAGCATCCGGTCCGTGCGCGCTGGCGGCAATCGAGAACCATGCGGAGCACCAGCTCGATGTCCTCGTCGCGGGCATGGGGCGCAAGGGCGACGTAGGCGACGACAGCGCGGGCGATTGGGAGCGGGACGGAGCGGATCGACCCCGGCGAGGCGAGGATCGCGTCGGCGAGCTTTCCCTGTGCGGTTCCGAAGGCGCCAGGAAGTTGGCGGACGACCGCCGACTCGGTATTGAGGTCTTCGAGCCCCGTCGAGATGAAGGCGGCGCCGCGGATGCGCTCCGAGACCGTGCCGCGGTGGGCTTGGCCCCAGGCGGCGATGGTCATGGCGCCCATGGAATGGCCGGCGAGGATCGGCAGGTCGCCCTCGCCCGCGGTGGCCTCGAGCACGACCTGCAGGTCGGCGGCGAGAGCTTCGAGGGAGTAGTCGCCGTCACGGGCGTCCTCGGAGAGACCGTGGCCGCGGTGGTCATAGGTAACGATGCGGAACTCGTCGGCGAGTCCTTCGATCTGGCGGTGCCAGAGCTCGGACGTCTCGACCCACCCGTGAGCGAAGACGATGGTGGGGAGGTCGTCGGCGCCGTGGACGCGCACGTGGCGGTAGCCGCCGTCGGCCCCTCGGACGCTGACCGCCCGCCCGGACTCGTTCTCGGCGCGGCGTAGCTTGCTCGCCTCGTCGGCGCGCTGCACGTTCCGGCGCGCATTCAGCGCAGCGGCGCCTGCGAGACCCGCCGCGACCAGCGCTTCGTTTCGGGTCGGCTTCCTCATTCAGGCTGAGTATTGCGCTTGCGCTCGACGACCCTCATGACGAGGAGGACCCCGACCACGAGGAATGCCGGCATGACGAACGGCAGCGCGGAGACGAGCTCGCCGTGGTCGGCCAGGACTGTGATCGCGCCGGTCACGCGGTCACCTCAGGCCCGATCTTCGTGCGCTCCGAGCGGGTCGCCGGCGACTCCTGTTCTTGCTCGACCGGATCTTCGATGACGATCGCGAGTCGGTGAAGCGCCCAGGCGATCATCACGAGGAGCGCCAGGGCGATCGCAGCGACGACGAGATAGGCCACGACGGTGAGCCACCCCGCCACGTCCTTCTGCTCGCGCTGGAGAACCTCGTGGTCGGCCTGGAAGGACCGCTCGAAGCTCGCTGACGCGGGTACGCCCTCGACCGGGATGGCCGGGTCCTCGGGAAGGTAGATCGGCATCGAGTTGAGCGTGTTCCCGCCGGAGTAGCGCACCATCGTCTTCCAGGAGCCGCCCACGGGGACGGGCTCGGCGGTGGTGAAGACGCCGGCCTCCCCGGTGGACTCGAGCTCCTCGATGACGAGGCCGCCGCCCTGCCAGGAGGTGACGTTTATGAACTCGGCGCCGTCCGCGGCGTCGGTCGGCGTCATTCTCACGGTGGGGATGACCTCGCCCGGGCCGGCGTCGGCCAGCGTGACGCGGGCGCTCACGCCCTCGGCGGCGGGCTTGAAGGCAGCGAAGCTGACGAGGATGCCCACGATGGCAGCGCCAACCAGTGCGCCGTTTCGGGTGGAGCGCAGACGCGGCATCGAGTCCGACGCGAGATGCGCGCCGACCCAGACGCCCAGGAGCGATCCGCCCACCGCAGCGAGGAAGCCGACGATGGCGCCCTCGGGGAGGAGATCGGAGGTCCAGGGGATGGGCATCCAGATGTTCGACCACGCCCACTCGGACGCGAGGCCGATCGTGCCGATGCCGACGCCCGTGACGAGGCCCAGCGTGAGCGGCCGGGCGCGGGGGAGAGCGAGGAATACCGCCTCCACGACGAGACCTTCGACGATGAAGAGAGCGAAGTGCGGTGTCGTCTCACCAAGGACAGGGCCGACGATCACCGCGACGATGCCGCGGACCAGGAGGAAGAAGGCGACGGCTCCGATTGCAGCGCCGCGCCCGAGCCACATGCGTGCGGCGGTAAGCGCAACACCGGCCGCGAGCATGATGAGCATCGGGCCGAAGATCATCCGGAACTGCGGGACTCCGAAGTCGAACTCGACCGGGAAGACCATGAGGCCGATGAGGAGGCCGCCGGAAAGAGCGACGCGGCGGATCCACATGATCCAGGAGTAGTCGTGGCGGCCGCGCTCGGTCTGTGTGCGCCCGGCCTCGACCATCAGGATCGCGATGCCGATGAGGGTCATTGCGGCGCCGCCGATCAGCATCAGGTGCGTCGGGCCCCAAAGGGTGACGTCCTGGCCGAAGATGCGGTGCCAGACGTCGTCGAGGGGGAAGCCGATCAGCGCGAACATGCCGCAGGTCGCCATGACGACGCCGCCAAGCGGCGCGTACCAGTTGCCCACGATGCGCACCGCGCTCTTCGAGGGCTTCTCGAGCGGCAGGACGCAGGCGACGAAGCCGGCGGTGAAGATCCCGAAGAGGCCGCCGAGGATGAGGTAGTGAGACGGGTTGGCGAGCGGGCCTTCGTCGCGGCCGGTGTCGATGTGGATCGAGACGTCCCAGAGGAAGCCGAGGAAGGCCAGGAGGAGGGCGCCCGCGGCGATGGCCGAGGGGAGCGCGGCCCAGCCGGGCAGCCCGCTCATGCGCTCGGAGAAGTTGGCGAGGCGGCCGAGGTAAGGGACCTTGCCCGAGCGGTGGCCGAGGCCGAAGTAAAGGAGGGCGGCCGTGAGCACCATGGCTCCGGCGGTGGCGAGGATCACCTGGCCGATGGCGGCTCCGCCGGCTGGCGGCGCTTCCTCGGTGGCCTGAGCGAGCGCGAGCGCGGGAGCGGCGAGCGGCATCGCTCCGGCGAGGATCAGGGAGGCGGTGAGCTTTCGCTTCATCTGGCGGGAATTCCTTCCTAGGCGTGGTCTCTTGGAATCACGGTGCTGGGCACGTAAACCCAGTGCCCTGACATTGTTACATCAAACCATGTCACGTTGACGGATGTTTCATCAGGAAGTGGTACCGTCGACGCATGGAGCGGGAAAACCCACCGACACCTGCTTCTTTCGCAGCTAAAGCTGCTCATCAGAACCTCCGGGTCGTCGAGCCCATGCCCAAGGACGAGGCACTCGAGAACACGCTCACCGTCGAGCAGTTGGCGGCCGAGAGCGGCATGAGCGTCAGGAATATCCGCGCTCACCAGGCACGGGGGCTCTTGCCGCCTCCCGAGGTGCGCCAGCGCGTCGGCTACTACGGGCCCGGGCATGTGACGCGGCTGCAGCTGATCGCACAGCTCCAGGCCGACGGCTTCAACCTGAAGGGGATCGAGCGCCTGCTGGAGGGCGCAAGCGGCGAGGCGTCGGAGTCGATCATGAGCTTCCGGCGTGCCGTGACCGAGCCGTTCGAGTCCGAGCAGCCGCAGATCTTCACGCTCTCGGAGCTTCGCGCGCGATTCGGCGACGATGCCACGCCGTTGCTGTTGCGGCGCGCGATCAAGCTCGATCTGGTTTCGCCCGTCGGGCCGGCATCGTTCGAGGTTGCGAGCCCGCGACTGCTCGAGATCGCCGCCGAGATGATCGACCGCGGGGTGCCCGCCGAGGCGCTTCTTGACGTGGTCGACGTTATGAAGAGATCGAGTGGGTATGTAGCCGAGGCATTTGCGCAATTGTTCGTCGCCCACGTCTGGCAGCCCTTTGAAGAGAAGGGAAGGCCGGAGGAGGAATGGCCGGACGTGGTCGACTCGATCGAGCGGATGCGTCCCGTTGCATCACAAGCACTTGAAGCGATGTTCCAGATGACCATGACCAAGACCGTCGAAGACGAATTCGGCCGCGAACTCAAGCGGATGGGCTCAGAGCCTGGACGCAAGCGGAGGAAGCGCTAGCCATGGCGAACCTGCGCCTTCCCATCGACCTCGCGCCGATAACCGACGGCCTCCGCTCGATTACCGAAAACCTGAGGGTGGTGCGCGATTCCGTAGCGATCCTTCCGCAGGTTGCCGAAACGCTTGAGGAGATCCGGGATGGCGTGAAATCGATGACCGATGAGGTTCACCGGATGCGGGTGGGCGTTGACAGCCTCGGGGAAGAGGTCGACGGTATGCGCGCAGCCGTCGAGCCGCTGGTCCCGCACATGGACGTCGTCGCCGCCCGGATCGAGGCATTGGAGCCACGGCTCGAGGACCTGAGCCTCGCGCTTCATCCGATGCGCCGCCTCACCCGCCGTCGCGCCTCGAATGGCGACGCGGAAGTCGAAGACGCCATCGCGGAGGAAGCAACCGTTCAGGCGGCCGTCGCCGACGAAGCCGCTCAGATGGATTCGGGCGAGAACGTGTCGCAGTCCGACGGGTCTCCTGAGGAGTAGCCGCGCTCGAACCACTCGCGCCGCTGCTCGGATGAGCCGTGGGTGAACGAGTCGGGGTTTACCGACTGGCCGGCCTGCTCCTGAAGCCGGTCGTCGCCGATCGCCTCCGCGGTGTCGAACGCTTCGTCCAGGTCGCCTGACTCGAGATCTCCTTCGGCGAACACGGTCGAGGCCCAGACGCCTGCGTAGCAGTCGGCTTGGAGCTCGGTTCGCACGGAGAGCTCGTTTGCGGTGTCGGGATCGTCCTGCGAGAGGTTGGAGACGCGGTCGTTCGTGCCGAGCACGTTCTGGACATGGTGGCCCATCTCGTGGGCGATCACGTATGCCCACGCGAAGTCGCCGCCGCCGCCCAGCTGGCGCTCCATGTCCTCGTAAAAGGTGAGATCGAGATACACGCGCGAGTCGGCGGGGCAGTAGAAGGGGCCGACCGCCGAGGTGGCGTTGCCGCAGCCGCCGGTCGAGACGGCGGCGTCGTAGACGACGAGCTTCGCGTCCTCGTAAGACTGGTCGCCGTTCTCGAATGAGCTCTCCCACGTCTTTTGCGTGTCGTCGAAGACATACTCCGAGAACTCGAAGAACTCGCGCTGCGGGTCCTGGTCGGGCGGGATGGGGTCCGGGTTCTCCGCGCCCGGTGGAGTGGCGCCGGGGCCGAGGATCTGGCCAACGTCGAAGCCGGCGACCGATCCGCCGCCGAAGACCTGAATGCCGACGATTACGAGGGCGATGATGACTCCGGCGGTTCCACCGATGCCGCCTACGGCTCCGCCTGGAAGCGAGATGCCTCCGAGGCCGCCTGACTTACCGCTTGACCCCTCGGCGCCGCGGATGTCGATGACGTCGCCGCTCGACTTCTTGCGAGGCTTCCACTTCACGGCGAGGAGCCTATTCCGCGGCTTCTTCCCGTCGCTCCTCCGCCGCTTCTTGGCGTTCCTCCGCGAGCTCCTCCTGCTGCTTCAGGCGATCTTCACGCCCTTCGAGCTCCGCGCTGGAAGTGGTGCCGAATTGGGCTGTCGTGATCAGGATCGTGACCGTGACGATCGCGAGCGCCACCGCGATGGAGCCGAGGATCTGCGGCCAGTGCGTCCGCTCGTCGTTCATGCGCTCTTCTTCTGGGATCTCTTTGCTCATGGCCCCTCGATCAGGAAGTCGCCGGCGGACGTGGCCCAGGTGATCATGAAGAGGATGAAGACCGCGATGCCCAGGGGCGGTAGGAGCCGGCCGATCTTGAGGCTGTCAGACCTGACGACGCAGGTCTTTATGACCAGAACTCCCAGGACGACCGCGCCGGCGATCGCGTGTACGCCGCCGTCGTCCTCTAATCCGTAGACGGAGAGGCACATGACGCCGGTGATGATCGCCAGGGTGAAGATGGTGTCGCCGATTGCCCGGTGGCCCCGGAGGGCTGCCGCGTTCTCCAGGAACGGGACTCGGGTCTTCCCGTAGCCGACCGCGGCCAGAACCAGTTGATAGACGGCGAGCGCCGCGATCACCGACGCCAGGATCACCTTGACCTCGGCAACGTTGCCGTTGGTCAGGTCTACGACGAACTCCTCCATTGAGGGCGCGTTACCCGACCCGGCGCGGATTTAGCCGTCAGTGACGCGAAAGCGCAGCCCGGCGGCGTCAAAGCGCTCGGCCGAGGCCACGCCCAGCGCGACCGAAGGCGTCAGGCAGCCCGCGCGGTCCGTGGCGAGCGACTCGTCGGCGAGGACCAGGCCGGCCTCGCCCATCATTCGCGAGGTGGCGAGGTAACCGGGATGGCCGTCCGCGTCGATCCGGACGTGCACGGTCTTGCCGTTCTGCGTTGCCCCGTTCACGTCCATTCGCCAGCGCCACTGCTCGATCCGGTCCGCCGCCGGGCCGAAGCCGGAACCGGGAAGGACGCGGGTGAGGACCGACGAAGCGCGCTTTCGGATCGCAGGGCGGGCACCGGCCGCTGCGGCGGATGCAACCTGCATGCCGGACAGGGCGCCCGCCGCGGCGTAGCGGAAGGGGAGGGTCGCAGCTCCTCCGTCGATCGCCATGCCCTCCCGGTAGATGAAGACGGGACGGTCTGAAAGAGCGGCGCTGCGGTGGATGACGGCGGGGTTGATGAATGCAGCGGGCACCATTGGCGCGATGACGGCTCCGTCATCTGAGCGGCGCGGACCGACCTTGATTGGGCTGATGCGCCGGATCTCCTCGCACCGGGCCTCGTCGAAGACCATGCACGCCGGGTCGAGGAGGCGCTCGGCGTCGTCTTCGCCCATCGCTTGAGCGAGGCTCTGCAGGGTGCCGCCGGAGATCATGTCGGAAGGTCGGGGGACGCCGGGCGGCAGCTGGAGGGTGCGGATCGTGACCTCTGCCGAGCTGAGGTCCTCGCCGTGGCGCTCCTGGGCGGTGTGGGCGGCCAGGGCGACGCCCATGTCGGGCGGGAGGGACTCGAAGCCGCAGACCTGGACGATCTTGACGCCCGCTGCCTCGGCCTCATCGTGGACGTCGCGCGTTGTGCGGGCTACGAAAGGCATCTCGCCCGAGAGGTCGACGTAGTGGGCGCCGCCGGCGATGCAGGCGTCGATGACGGGGCGACCGTACGACGTGTAGGGGCCGACGAGGTTGAGGACGACCTTGGTGCGCTCGGCCATGGCTTGGAGCGAATCGGGGTCGGTCACGTCCGCGGCGATCGTGGTGGCGCCCTCGACGCCGACGTCGGCAAGCGTCGAAGAGAGCTTCTCGGGGCTGCGCGCCGCGGCGGCCCAGGTGGCGTCTACGCCTGGCGCCCGTAATGCGAGGTACTTGGCGATCTGGCGGCCCGTGACGCTCGTCGCGCCGAAAAGGGTGACGTCGATGTCTCTCTCGGCCATCGGCCCATCGTAGATCAGGCGGGGTGGGGCGTTGCAGGGTCCGTAACGGCGGTCAATCCGGCGAGGAGGGAGGAGATGAACCCCGTAAGGGGACGCCTACACGTAAACGAAGGGGGCCAGGAGGACGGGATGTCGCGTATTCGTAGATGGGACGGGCGCAAGCGCCAGGTGGTGATCGCGTGCGCGGCGCTGGTCGCCGGGCTGGCCTCTGCCTCGAGCGCGGAGGCGAGTGCTCCGCATGTCGTGGCGCCAGGCGAGACGTTGTGGTCGATCTCGGCTGCAAACAACTTGACCACCCGCACGGTGGCCGCTTTCAACGGGCTTTCCGAGGACTCCCAGGTGGTGGAGGGCCAGACGATCCAGGTCCCAACTGTCGAGGAAGGGGCCGCTGCGCTTGCGAATGCGGGGATCACCCCAGGCGTCGCGACCGACCCTGCGGCCACCACGACTGCAGCGCCGGCCGCTTCGGCCGGTTCGCACACGGTCGTCTGGGGCGAGACCCTGTCGTCAATTGCGGCGGCGAACGGCGTCGCCGTCACTGACCTTGCGGCCGTGAATGGCCTTGATCCGGCCGGAATCCTGGTCGAGGGCACCGGTCTTTCGATTCCGCCTCCGTCGGCTACTCCCGCCGGGATGGGCACGATCCCGTCTCCCTCGGGCGATCTGGCGCTCGAGCCCGGGGCGGCTGAGTCCTGGAACGCGATGCGGGACGACTCGCTTTCGAACTTCGGCGTCGACCTCTATCCGGAGGGCCCAGCATCCGCCTACCGCACGACGGAGCAGCAGCAGGAGCTCTACGACCTCTACCTCTCGGGGCAGGGCGCGCCGGCGAATCCGCCCGGCACCAGCTCGCACGAGTCTGGAACCGCGGTGGACGTGGCGGAGCCGGTCATGCGCGACGTGATCGACCAGATCGGCGCGACTTACGGATGGGTGGGAACGATCCCGTCCGAGTGGTGGCACGTGCAGCACAACCCGTAACGCGCCCGGCAGGATTCGAACCTGCGACTTTCGGCTCCGGAAGCCGACGCTCTATCCACTGAGCTACGGGCGCTTCAATCGGCAGCTTAGTCGCAGGGAGGCATGCCTGGCACGAACGTATGTTCGTCCGACCCGCGAGCTAGCGTGGGCTCATGAAGACTGCGACGAGTGGAAATGCGGCGGAGGGCGCGGTCTTGAATGCGCTTGTTCTCCGCGGCTACGACGTCCTCTTGCCTTTCGGCGAGGGGCACCCGTTCGATCTCGTCGTACACATCGCGGGTCGGTTCATTCGAGTTCAAGTAAAGACGGCGTGGGTGAAGCAAGGTTGTGTGCTGTTCAACCCTTACGCGACGGATCACGGCAACGGGATCGGCTCATACGTCGGACGGGCTGACGTGTTCGGGGTCTTCTCTCCGGACAGAGACGCCGTCTACCTCGTGCCGCTCAATGGCGTTGCATCGCAGAGCGGGCGTCTGAGGATCGAGCCGACACGAAACAACCAAAGTCGTCGCGTTCGGTACGCCGACCAGTTTGAGATCTCCCAGTGGGACGAGGATCGCTTGCTTCGGTTGCTCGATGACCACCCTGCTACTCCGCAGCTAGATCTCGACGCCGCCTGAGCTGGAAGCCGTCTCCAGCGTTACGCTCGCCCGCATGGACCTCGATGTTGTTTTTCTCGGCACGGGTGGCTCTGTGCCTACGGCTCGGAGGGCGACGGCTTGCCTGCTCGTTCGCGCGGGCGGGGATCGGATCCTCATCGACTGCGGCGAGGGCGCTCAGCGACAGATGCAGCGTTCGACCGGGCTGGTCCAGGTCGACGACCTCTACATCACGCACTTCCACGCCGACCATTACCTCGGCGTCCCGGGCCTGCTGAAGACCTATGAGTTGAACGGGCGCGAGACCCCGCTCCGCATCTTCGGCCCTCCCGGCCTCGAGGAGCTCTTCGTCGCCCTGCGTCGCATCATGGGCAACGTCTCCTACCCGCTCGAGCTGATCGAGCTCAGCGGTTCCGCGCCGGTCCGGTACGAAACGTATGAGATGCGGCCGTTCGAAGTCGAGCACCGCGTGCGCGCGTTCGGCTATGCGCTGGTCGAAGACGAGCGGCCCGGACGCTTCGACCCTGCCGAGGCCGAGCGCCTGGGCGTTGGCCCCGGCCCCGACTTCGCGCGCCTTCAGGCCGGCGAGAGCGTGAACGGCGTCGAGCCCGCGCAGGTGATGGGGGAGACCCGCCCAGGCCGGAAGATCGTCGTCACGGGCGACACCGAGCCCTGCGAGCTCGCGCTCGTCGCCGCCCACGAGGCGGAACTGCTCGTCCACGAAGCGAGCTTCGCCGACGACGAGGCCCAACGCGCGCAAGAGACAAAGCACTCAACGGCCCGTCAGGCCGCAAAGCTTGCCGTCGAAGCCCAGGTGCGCATGCTCGCGCTCGTCCATATCTCGTCGCGCTACCACGTGGGCGCCGTACTCGAAGAGGCGCGCGAAGAGTTTCCCGGCGCGATCGCACCGCGAGACTTCGATGTCGTCGAAATCCCGTTCCCCGAGCGCGGGGAGCCCACCCTGATCGAGCGCGGCGCGAAGGCGCCGAAACCCGCCTAGCCCAACGGCGCTGCGAGGTCCGCGATCGCCTGCGCTACTTCGTCCGGGTGGTCTTCCTGGAGGAAGTGTTTCGCGTCGAGCAGCAGCGCGTCGTCGATGCCGAGGATCCCCTTGGCCGCCTCGAGGCGATCCAGGCCGAGCGCCGGGTCCTTCTCGCCCCAGACCGCACGCACGGGATAAGACCTGTCGGCGAGCCCTTCGCGGAAGAACCGCTCCTTCTCCTCGGAGAGCTCGAAGCCGCGCATGATCTCGAGGAAGGCCCGACCGCGGTCGTGGAGGCGCAGCAGCGCGATGTGCGCGTAGACCTGAGAGCGGGGCACGTGCGTGCGGTCCGTGATTCCCTGCGCATAGAAGATCTCGGAAAAGAGGAAGCGCGGGCTCAAGCGAAGCCACACCTCACCAAGACCCGGGACCGCGAATGGAGCCATCGGCCAAGGGCGCTTGAACTCCGCGACGTCCAGAACGGTGTTGAGCACGGTGACCGACAAGACCCGGTCCGGGTTGTGGATCGCCCACTCGAGGCCGATTGGCCCGCCGATGTCGTGGACCACGAGGTGCACGCGGTCGAGACCCAGCGCATCGATCGCGTCTCCGGTCCAGGACGCGAGGCCCGACCACGAATAGTCGAACGGCGCCGGCCGATCCGACAGCCCGAGGCCCGGGAAGTCGAAGGCCGTCCCGCGCAGTCCCTGATCGGCCAGCACCGGAAGCACGCGGCGGTAGAGAAAGGACGAGGTGGGCACGCCGTGAAGGAGGACGACATCCGCGCCCTCGCCCTGCTGGCGAGCGAACGCGCGCACGCCGCCCGCCTCGAACCGCATCCCGGCTGCCGAATGGCGCGCGATCGCGTCGTTCACGTCGCGGTCGATCTCGCGCAGCCGGCTGGGAGGCCGGACGTTTCGGCGAGGCATGTGCATCTTGCGAGGAGGAGGCACAAGTCGCATCATGCCACCCGCAATGTGCGGAATCGCCGTTTGCCGCCCGCCGGAACCGTTGCTAGTCTCGACTGGTCGGTTCCTTTAACCAGGCCCTGTGAGGCCAAGAAGGGGCGCGTGAACGAAAAAGTCGTACTTGACCGTGATGACCTGCGCCGAACCCTGGTTCGGATCGCGCACGAGATCGTCGAAAAGAACGCCTCCGAGGCGCTCGCGATCGTTGGCATTCACACCCGCGGA
This sequence comes from uncultured bacterium, assembly GCA_963772035.1. Lineage (GTDB taxonomy): Bacteria > Actinomycetota > Thermoleophilia > Solirubrobacterales > 70-9 > JALZKA01. The sequence goes on along the minus strand of CAVYVT010000005.1, from coordinate 146,900 downwards.
GCGATTGTCGCCCGCCGCCTCCACACCCTCGTCGGTGAGCTCACCGGCGAGACCGTCCCGCTCGGCGATATCGACATCTCCTTCTACCGCGACGACATCGACGCCCGCGGCCCCAACGACTCGCCCGTCGTCCATGCATCGCACCTCGACTTCGAGATGGAAGGCCGCACGGTCGTGCTCGTCGACGACGTCCTCTTCACCGGCCGCACGGTGCGCGCCGCCATCGACGCCCTCTTCGACTACGGCCGCCCCGAGCGCATCCAGCTCGCCGTCCTGGCCGACCGCGGGCACCGCGAGCTTCCCTTCCGCGCCGACTACGTCGGCAAGAACCTGCCGACCTCACGCGACGAGCGCGTCTTCGTGAGGCTCGAGGAGCACGACGAGGTGGACGAGGTGACGATCGCCGCCGGAGCGCCGGTCGGCGCCGCCACGGAAAGCGAGGACGCATGAGGCATTTGCTCTCGATCGACGACCTGGAACGCGCTGACGTGGAGCGCCTGATGGAACGTGCAGACTCGTTTGCCGAGGTCGGCCGCCGCGACATCAAGAAGGTGCCCACGCTTCGCGGGCGCACCATCGTCTCGCTCTTCTACGAATCATCGACACGGACGAGCGCCTCCTTCGAGCTGGCCGCCAAGCGTCTCTCCGCGGACCTCGTCTCCATCAAGGCCGCCGGCTCCTCTGTCGACAAGGGCGAGTCGCTCAAGGACACGATCGCGACGCTCTCATCCTTCGAGCCTGAGGCGATCGTGATCCGCTCGCCGCACGCGGGCGCGGCAAAGCTCGTCACCGGATGGACCGACGCCGCTGTCGTCAACGCAGGCGACGGAAAGCACGAGCACCCGAGCCAGGCCCTCCTGGACGTCTACACCCTGCGCAGCCGCCTCGACTCGCTCGACGGCAAGAAGATCTGGATCGTCGGCGACGTCCTGCACAGCCGCGTCGCCCGCTCCTCGGCCATGGCCTTCCGCCTCATGGGCGCCGAGGTCACGCTCTGCGGCCCGCCGACGCTCATTCCACGTGACGCCGCGGCCGCGCTGGGCTGCGAGGTCACCTATGACATCGGAGGCCTCGCCGAGGCGGATGTCGTCTACGCCCTGCGAATGCAGAAGGAGCGCATGTCGGAGAGCTTCGTCCCCTCGCTTCGCGAGTACGCCATCCAGTACCAGGTGAACGGCCGCCGCCTGGGCCCGCGCCAGCTACTGATGCACCCGGGCCCCGTCAACCGAGGCGTCGAGCTCTCGGGCGAGGCACTCGACGGCCCCAACTCGCTGGTGAACGAGCAGGTGAAATACGGCCTCTTCGTCCGAATGGCGATCCTTTACGAACTCCTCGCCGGTGGCGACCGTTCGAAGGCCGGGCGCCTCGATCCCGACGCCGAGCTCCCGGCGCCTACTCCGATCGGGGAGCCCGCGTGATCCGCGCGATTTCGAGCCTGGACTGGCGCGGAGCGAACGGGCCCGCCGAGACGGTCATCCTGCGAAACGCTCGCGCGCTGGACCCACGCGCTGAGATCGACGCCCCGCATGACGTCGTCATCCGCGACGGCCGCATCGCCGAGCTGGCGGCCGCCGGCAAGGCAGACGCCGAGGGTGCCGAAGTCGTCGAAGCGGACGGCCTTCTGGCCGTGCCCGCCTTCTTCGACCCGCACGTCCACCTGCGCGCCCCTGGCCGGGAGGACAAAGAGGACATCGAGACGGGCAGCCGCGCTGCCGCCGCGGGTGGCTACTGCGGCATCATCGGCATGGCCAACACCGTGCCGCCGGTCGATACCCCCGCCGCCATCGAGTCGCTTCGCGAACGCGCGCAGACAGACGCCACCGTTCCCGTCGGTTTCGTCGCCACCGTCACGCGCGGCATGCGAGGCGACGAGCTCACCGACATGGCCGAGCTTCGCGACGCCGGCGCCGTCGGCTTCTCCGACGACGGCCTGCCCATCCAAAGCGCCCGCGTCATGCGTCGAGCGCTCCAGTATCAAGCGCTCGCCGGCCTTCAGATCGCGCTCCACGAGGAGGACCCCGATCTCTCCGGCAAGGGCGTCATGCACGAGGGCGAGGTCGCCGCGATCCTGGGAATGGCCGGTGTGCCAGCGGTGTCCGAGTCCACGATGATCGCTCGCGACTGCGCGCTCGCCATTTACGAGAACGCGCGCATCCACGTCCAGCACCTTTCGGCGCGCGAGTCGGTCCAGGTCGTGGAGGCCGCCAAGGCGCAGGGTGTCCAGATCACCTGCGAGGCGACGCCGCATCACCTCACGCTCACCGACGAGGCCGTCCGCTCCCTCGACTCCCGCTTCAAGATGAATCCGCCGCTTCGCTCCGAGGACGACCGCCAGGCGCTCATCGAGGCGGTCCGCTCCGGGCCTCATCGACACGATCGCCACCGACCACGCCCCCCACACGCTCGAGGACAAGGAAGTCCCCTTCGAGGAGGCAGCGATGGGAGTCACCGGCCTCGAAACGGCATTCGCGGTCTTGAACACCGACTTGATCGTTCCGGGGATCCTCGATCTGGCGACGGTGATCGAGCGCCTTTCGGCCGGAGCTACCGCATTCGGCTTCGAGGCGCCCAGCTTGGCGCCCGACTCCGAGGCGAACGTCGCGCTGATCGACCTGGACGCCGAGTGGGAGGCGGGAGCCGACGGCTGGGAGAGCCGCTCGGAGAACTCCTGCTTCGCCGGGCGCAAGCTCCAGGGCCGCTCGCAGATGACGATCGTCGCCGGCCAAGTCGCTTTCAGACAAAGGTCTTTCGCCATGGGGGTGGCATCGTGAGCGGGTACATCCTCCTGGAGGACGGCACCCTCTTCGAGGGGGAGGCGTGTGGCGCCGAGGGCGTGAGCGCCGTCGGCGAGGTCGTCTTCAACACCTCCATGACCGGCTACCAGGAGGCTGTCACCGACCCCTCGTACGCGGGCCAGCTCATCACCTTCACCTACCCGATGATCGGGAACTACGGGGTCGCCGAGCGGGCAATGGAGTCGGACCGCATCCACGCCCGCGCAGCGATCATGCGCGACGCCCGGAACTCCGAGGACGCCGCGACCGCCGAGCGCGGCTGGCTGGACTGGCTGCGCGACTGCGGCGTTCCAGCCATCACGGGCGTCGACACCCGCTCGCTCGTCCGCCACATCCGCGACGCGGGCGCCATGCGCGGAGGCGTCTTCAGCGCCGAGACCTCGCAGGACGATGCGCGCGAGCTGATCGCCGCCGAGCCCTCGATGGCCGGCGCAGACTACGCCTCCACCGTCTCGCCTGATGCGCCCGTTGAGATCGAAGGGGACGGCCCGCACGTCGTCGCCCTCGACACCGGCATCAAGCTCAGCATCGTCCGCCAGTTCCGCGAGCGCGGCGCGAAGGTGACCCTCCTGCCCTGCACGACGGGCGCAGCAGATGTCATGGCGCTCGACCCCGACCTCGTCTTTCTCGCGAACGGCCCGGGCGACCCTGCCGCTCTCGACCAGGTCGTCGGCACGGTCCGGCAGATCGTCGGGAAGAAGCCCGTGGTCGGCATCTGCCTGGGCCACCAGCTCCTCTGCCGCGCGGTCGGCCTGGAGACCTTCAAGCTCCCCTTCGGCCACCGCGGCGCCAACCACCCCGTAAAAGAGCTCTCTACCGGCAGGATCGAGATCACCTCGCAAAACCACGGCTTCGCCGTCTCGCTCCCCGACGGCGGCCAGACCATCGACACGGACGAGCCGGTGCGCTGGGACACCGACTTCGGCGCCGCTGAGCTCTCCCATCTCAACCTCTACGACCGCACGGTCGAGGGACTGGTCTTGAAAGACGTGCCGGCGCGCACCGTGCAGTACCACCCCGAGGCGGGACCGGGGCCCCACGATGCGCGCCACCTCTTCGACGAGTTCCTCGAGATGGCCGCGTAGATGCCCAAGCGAACCGACATCTCGAAGATCCTCCTGATCGGCTCGGGGCCGATCGTGATCGGGCAAGCCGCGGAGTTCGACTACTCCGGCGTCCAGGCCTGCAAGGTCCTGCGCGAGGAGGGGTACGAAGTCGTCCTCGTGAACTCGAACCCGGCGACGATCATGACCGACCCCGAGTTCGCCGACCGCACCTATGTCGAGCCGCTCACGCCCGAGTCCGTGGCTCGCATCATCGAGCGGGAGCTGCCCGACGCGCTGTTGCCGACGCTCGGCGGCCAGACCGCCCTCAACCTCGCAAAGTCGCTGCATGACGACGGCACGCTGGAGCGCTACGGCGTCGAGCTCATCGGCGCCGACTACGACGCCATCCACCGCGCGGAGGACCGCGAGGCCTTCCGCGACACCATGGCGAGCGCCGGCCTGCGGGTTCCTCTCTCCACGATCGTCTCCAGCATCGCCGATGTCGAGGCCGGGCTCGCCGACGGCTCGATCAAGCTGCCGGCCATCGTCCGCCCGGCGTTCACGCTCGGCGGCCAGGGCGGGGGAGTGGGGCACACCGAGACAGAGCTGCTCGGCGTCGTTTCTGAAGGCCTCGCCGCAAGCCCGGTCAACCAGGTGCTGGTCGAGGAATCCGTTCTCGGCTGGGGCGAGTTCGAGCTGGAGGTCATGCGAGATCACAACGACAACGTCGTGATCATCTGCTCCATCGAGAACATCGACGCGATGGGCGTCCACACCGGGGACTCGGTAACCGTCGCGCCCGCCCAGACACTCACCGACCCGCTTTATCAGGAGCTGCGAAACCAGGCGATCGCCGTGATTCGCGCCGTCGGCGTCGAGACCGGCGGGTCGAACGTGCAGTTCGCGGTCAACCCGGAGACCGAGGAGATCGTCGTCATCGAGATGAACCCGCGGGTGTCGCGCTCGTCCGCGCTCGCCTCGAAGGCCACCGGATTCCCGATCGCGAAGATCGCGGCAAAGCTCGCCGTCGGCTACGCGCTCGAGGAGATCCCGAACGACATCACCCGCGCCACGCCGGCCTCATTCGAGCCGACCATCGACTACGTCGTCACCAAGATTCCGCGTTTCGCGTTCGAGAAGTTCCCCGGCTCCAACTCGGAACTCACAACGCACATGAAGTCCGTGGGCGAGGCGATGGCGATCGGGCGGACCTTCCGCGAGTCATTCGCGAAGGCGATGCGCTCGCGCGAGCTCGACGAGCCGGCCGAGATTCCCGAGGACACGGAAGACCTGCTCGAGCGGCTCGAGACGCCCAGCGCCGACCGCTTCGACCTGATTGCCGAGGCCTTCCGCCGCGAGGTCAGCCCGGAGGAGGTCAACCGCCGCACGCACGTCGACCTCTGGTTCCTGCGCGAGCTCGAAGCGCTGGCACGCGACGGCGACGGCACTGAGGGCCTCCAGCGCACCTTCAAGGCGGTGGACACCTGCGCCGCCGAGTTCGAGGCGCGCACGCCCTACTTCTACTCCTCGCACGAGCGGTCGCCCGAGGCGCTCGGCGGCGAGGTCCGGCGCGGCACCAACCCCTCGGTCGTGATCCTGGGCTCCGGACCGAACCGGATCGGCCAGGGAATCGAGTTCGACTACTGCTGCGTCCACGCCGCCATGACGGTTCGAGAGTCCGGCCGGGACGCGGTGATGATCAACTGCAACCCGGAGACGGTCTCGACCGACTACGACACCTCCGACCGTCTCTACTTCGAGCCGCTTACCGTCGAGGACGTGCTCGCCGTGATCGAGGTCGAGCAGCCCGAAGGCGTGATCGTCCAGTTCGGCGGTCAGACCCCGCTACGCCTGGCCAGAGCGCTGGAGGAGGCGGGTGTGAAGCTTCTTGGAACCCCCGTGGACGCGATCGATCTCGCCGAGGACCGTGGCCGCTTCGGCGCCCTCCTTCGACGCCTGGAGATCCGCCATCCGAGCTACGGCACGGCCTTCTCGGCCGAGGAGGCACAGGTCGTCGCCGAAGACGTCGGCTTCCCGCTCCTCGTGCGGCCTTCGTATGTCCTGGGCGGGAGGGCAATGGAGATCTGTTACTCGACGGAGGGGCTGAACGCCTACCTCGAGGAGAACGTCAAGGCCGACCCGAAGCACCCGCTGCTTCTCGACCGTTTCCTCGAAGACGCCATCGAGGTGGACGTCGACGCGCTCTGCGACGGCTCCGAGGTCTCGGTCGCCGGGATCATGCAGCACGTCGAGGAGGCAGGCGTCCACTCCGGCGACTCGGCCTGCGTCCTGCCGCCGATGAGCCTGGGTGAGGAGATGCTCGCCCAGATCCGCGAGACGACCACGCGCATTGCGCTCGAACTCGGAGTGATCGGCCTGATCAACATCCAGTACGCAGTCGCTCGCGGCGAGCTCTACGTGATCGAGGCAAACCCGCGCGCTTCGCGGACCATCCCGTTCGTATCCAAGGCGATCGGCACGCCCCTGGCGAAGGTCGCCTGCCGCCTGATGCTGGGCGAAAAGCTCTCTGAGCAGGACATCGCAGACCTTCCGACCGAGCACGTCTCGGTCAAGGAGGCGGTTCTGCCGTTCGCCCGCTTCGCCGGCGCCGACGCGGTGCTCGGACCCGAGATGAAGTCGACCGGCGAGGTGATGGGCGTCGCTCGCGACTTCCCGACCGCTTTCGCGAAGGCGCAGGCCGCTGCTGGCGTGGCGCTGCCGCTCGAAGGCTCCGTCTTCATCACCGTCACCGACGACGACAAGGCCGCGGCGACTCAGATCGCCTCGCGCTTCCACGACCTCGGCTTCCAGATCATCGCCACCCGCGGCACCGCACAGGCGATCTCGCGCATGGGGATCCCGGTTCGCGCCATCAACAAGATCGCCGAAGGCTCCCCGCACGTCGTCGACTTCATCCGCGACGAGGACGTCGACCTCGTGATCAACACCCCGACGGGATCGGGCGCGCGCTCGGACGGCTACGAGATCCGGAACGCGGCCGTGCGCGGGGGCGTCCCGTGCATCACCACGATGACGGGCGCGTCCGCGGTGGCCAGGGCGATCCATGCCGTGCGCACCCGCGGAGCGGAGCCGCGGAGCCTGCAGGAGCTCCACGGAGTCACGGCCCGCGAGATCTCGTGACCCCGCGGGTTCTCGCTCCCTTCGGCGCTCGGACGACGAGCGTTGTGGCCCGGCGTGAGACGGGTGGCTACGTCGTCTTCACCGCGCTCGACGCCGAAGGGCCGGACCCGGCCCCTGGGCAGTTCTACATGCTGCGCTCAGAAGGCTGGGGCTCGCGAGGAGGCCGCCCGTTCCTGCCGCGCGCCTTCTCGGTCGCTGCCGCTGAGCGCACCGACGACGGAGTGCGACTTGAGTTTCTCCTGGAGGCCGTTGGGCCCGGCACCTCGGTCCTGGCGGCCCTCCAACCCGGCGCCGAACTGACCCTGACGGGGCCGCTGGGTCGCCCCTTTTCCGAGCCCTCGGAGGTCAACCCGGGCGCCCCCGGCGCGATCATGATCGGCGGGGGGATCGGAGTGGCGCCGATTGCGATCCTCCGCCGCCACCTGACCGCGCAAGGCGTTCCAGGGCGCACGCTTCTCGGCTTTCGCGACGAGGCCCACTCGGGCGGACTCGAGCTCTTCGGAGCGTGCCAGGAGGTTGGGCTCGCGTTCGAGGACGGCCACCGCGGCCACAAGGGGTACGTCACCGATCTCCTCCAGGTTGCGCTCAAGGGCGACGACGCGGGCAATGCCGCCGTGTACGCATGCGGGCCGCCGGCGATGCTCGAGGCGGTGCGAGCCATCTGCGCCGAACGCGGCGCGCAGGTGGAGCTTGCGATGGAGGCCCCGATGGCATGTGGCTACGGCGCGTGCTTCGGCTGCGCGGTGCCGCTCGCCGACGGGGGCTACATGCGCCTCTGTGTGGATGGACCCGTGGTCCGGGGCAGCCAGATCGAGACCGCCCTCGTCGCAGGATCGGGACACCGATGAGCTACGACATCGGCTCACTCTCGCTTGAGCACCCGGTGTTGAACGCCTCGGGAACCTTCGACGCGATCGCTGCCCGCCGCGCGTTCGGCGACTCCCTCCATGCCCACTTCCCGTTCAGCGCGTTCGTCTCGAAGACGATCACGCCGGAGCCGCGCGCGGGCAACCCGCCCCCGCGCCTTTACGAAACGCCGAGCGGGATGATCAACTCGATCGGTCTGCCGAACAAGGGGCTCGATGGGTTTCTCGCCAATGACCTGCCCCAGCTCGCCGAGCTGCCGGTGCCCCTGATCGTTTCCGTGATGGCAACGGACCGCGCCGGCTTCGAGCGGCTCGTCGACGGGGTGGGAGGGCGCGACGAGGTTGCCGCGCTGGAGCTGAACGTCTCGTGTCCCAACGTGAAGTCCGGACTCATCGTCGGCGAGCAGCCAACGGAGACGCACGCTCTTTTATCCGCGCTGCGCGAGCGGACCGAGAAGCCCATCGTGGTGAAGCTGACGCCGAATACCGCGGACCCCGCGGCGATCGCAATCGCGGCGGAAGAGGGGGGAGCCGACGCGGTCTCCCTCATCAACACTCTGCGCGCAACGGCCCTTGCGCCGGGTACCTCCGAGCCCTGGCTGGGAGCGGGAAGCGGCGGGTTGTCCGGCCCCGCGGTGAAGGCGGTCGCGCTCGAGCAGGTACGGCGTGTCTCCGCCGCGGTGTCGATTGCCGTAATCGGCATGGGCGGCATCGAAACGGCCTCTGACGCTGCGGAGTTCATGGCATGCGGAGCCGATCTGATCGCCGTCGGGACCGCAAACTTCCGGAATCCGGGGGCTGGAATCGAGGTACGAGAGGGGCTCGCGGCGTCGAACTATGACGCCTCGACCCTTCACCTCAACTTGAGGTCGAATTGAATTCAGCTGGTTAAGGCCGATTCTCTTTGCCCGTCGGCCTTAGCCGCGCTATAGTCGCGCCCTCGCATGGCTGCCGCAAATCCCGTCGACACCGCCGCTCCTGTCCCCGAAAGGACACACGACCAGCGGATGAAGGCACTCCGGCGTGCGAACGACATCCGCACCCGCCGCGCACAGCTGAAGCGCGATCTCAAGGCCGGTAAGACGCAGGTGGACGGGCTGCTCCTCGACCCACCCGAGTGGGTCATGACGGCCAAGGTCTTCGACATGATCCTCGCGGTCCCGAAGTACGGCCGCGTCAAGGCGAACAAGATCCTGGGCCAGTGCCGGATCTCGCCGTCGAAGACCATCGGCGGGCTCTCGCAGCGCCAGCGCGCAGAGCTCGTCCAGATGCTCCGCCGCTAGCGGGGGCATTTGTCCGGTCGGCGGGGTTGTATTAGGAACCCATGGCTGCGCGCGTCTTCGTGATCACTGGCCCGTCCGGGGTCGGCAAGGGCACTCTCATCCGCGATCTGCGCGGGCGTGATCCCGACCTCGAGCTGTCCGTATCGGCAACGACCCGCGAGCCCCGCGAGGGCGAGGAGGACGCCGTGGACTACCACTTCCTCTCTCCGGAGGAGTTCGCCGAACGGGCAGAGGCCGGCGACTTCCTGGAGCACGCCACCTTCTCGGGCAACCGGTACGGGACTCTCCGCTCCGAGATCGAGCGGACCCTGGACGCCGGCAAGTCCGTGGTCTTGGAGATCGAGGTCCAGGGCGCCCGTCAGGTCCGGGCGGCGATGGGCGACGAGGCCGTCCTGATCTTCATCGCGCCGCCGGATCCGGCCGTTCTCCGCGAGCGCCTCTCGGGCCGCGGCACTGACTCCATCGAGGCGATCGAGCGCCGTCTCGAAACGGCAAAGGCCGAGCTCGAGTCCCAGCAGGAGTTCAAGCACGTTGTCGTCAACTCGGATCTCGAACGCGCCGCGGACGAGCTGGAAGCGATCGTGCGGGCCGAATCGGCCGACTGACGACTCCCCTTGGCCCGGGTATCCTGAGGGCCAATGGTCAAGCCAAGAGTCGAAACCCTTCTCGAGCGAACCGATTCGCACTACGCCGCCGTCCTGGTGGCCGCAAAGCGAGCTCGTCAGCTGAACAGCTACTACCGCGCCCTCGGTGAGGGGAGCTACGAGGAGTACACGCCGCCGATGGTGGAGACCCGCTCCGGCAACTACCTGACGATCGCTCTCGAAGAGCTCGCTCAGGGCAAGATTAATTACGAGTACAAGGCTTAAGCCGCCCCGCCAGCCGCGGGCTGGCACCATCCTTGTATGCGCATCCTGCTCGGTGTAACCGGCGGCATCGCCGCGTATCGCGCCCTTGAGCTCGCGCGCCTCGCGACCAAGAGCGGCCACGCCGTCCGCGTGGTGATGACCGAGGCCGCGACCCGCTTCGTCGGCACGGCTTCGTTCGAGGGGATCGTCGGCGCTCCCGTGCTCATCTCCGAGTGGGACCGCGACCCCATGCGCGGCGGTTGGCCGGCCGAGGACTCTCCCACGCACGACCCGATCGGCCACCTGGCGCTGGCGGAAGGATGCGACGCGTTCCTGGTCGCCCCGGCGTCCGCGAACACGATTTCGAAGCTCGCCGCGGGAGTGGCGGACTCGATGCTCACGACCTCGTTCCTCGCGTGCGATGCGCCGCGGCTCGTTGCCCCTGCGATGAACGACCGCATGTACCGCGACGCCGCGACCCAGCGGAACCTTGCGCTCCTTCGCGAGCACGGCGTGGAGGTAATCGAGCCGGACGAGGGGCCGCTCGCCTCGCGCGGTGAGCACGGCACCGGCAGGCTGCCTCAGCCGGAGGCGTTGCTCGCCAGGGTCGAGGCGGCCATGCCCGGGCCCACCGGCCCGTGGGATGGGCTTCGCGTGCTGGTCACCGCCGGCGGCACCCGCGAGGCGATCGACTCGGTTCGCTTCATCGGCAACCGCTCGAGCGGGCGCATGGGCATCGCGCTGGCCGAAGCCGCGGCCGCCCGCGGCGCGCGCACCACCCTGATCGCGGCGAACGTTTCGCTGCCGATCGAGCCCCAGATCGAAGTGGTTCGAGTCGAGAGCGCCGCGGAGCTGGCCGCGGCCGGTAGGGCCGCCTTCGCCGAGACCGACGTGCTTCTCATGGCGGCCGCGGTCGCCGACTTCCGCCCCGAGGCCGCCGAGGGCAAGATCACTCGCGAAGGCAGCGGAGGGATGGAGTTGCGCCTGACTGAGACCGAGGACGTGGTCGCTTCCCTGGCAAAGGGCCGCCGGCCCGAGCAGACCCTGGTGGGCTTTGCCGCCGAGCACGGCGCCGATGCCATTTCGAGGGCTCGGGAAAAGCTCCAGCGCAAGGGCTTGGACGCAATCGTCTTCAACGACATCTCGCGCCCGGAGATCGGTTTCGACTCGCCCCGCAACGAGGTCACGATCGTGACGAAAAGCGGCGAGCGCGCGGTGCCTGAGAGCACCAAGGAAGAGGTCGCGGACGCCGTGCTGGACGAGGTCTCGAGCTTGCGCTCGCTCGTACAATCGAAGAGTGACTAGAGACTCCACTTACACGCTCTATCGCAAGGGGATGGAGTTGCTCGAGGACGGCTCGTATGCCGAAGCCACGACGCCGCTGGCGGAAGCCGCGCGCCGTGCCCCCGAGAAGACGTCGGTGCGCGAGGCGCTGGGCCGCGCCTACTTCCGGAACCGCCAGTTCTCCGAGGCCGCAACCGAGTTCGAGGCCGTTGTCGAATCGGCTCCGGTCAACGACTTCGCGCACTTTTGCCTCGGCCGCGCACTGACGATGGTGGGCGATCTGAAGCGGGCGCGCCATCACCTCGCGCTCGCCTCCAACCTTCAGCCTCAGCGCCGGGACTATCGCCTCTACCGCGACCGCGCCCGGCGCGCCGCGTAGGCAGTCGCAGCTCCCGTGAGAGCTCTGGTCCAGCGTGTGTCGAGCGCACGCGTCACGGTCGAGTCCGAAGAGGTCTCCGCGATCGGGCCTGGCCTCCTCGTTCTCCTTGGCATCGCCGACGGGGACGAGCCGGATCAGGCCGACCGCCTCGCCGACAAGGTGCGCGCGTTGCGCATCTTCGAGGACTCGGACGGGCGGATGAATGAGCCGCTTTCAGAGCGCGAGGTTCTGTGCGTGAGCCAGTTCACCTTGCTCGCCGACACCAAGAAGGGCAACCGCCCCAGCTACATGGGCGCGGCGAGGCCCGAGGTGGCGGAGCCGCTCTACGAACGATTCCGCGAACGGCTCGGCGCGAAGGGCGGTGTCTTCGGGGCGCGCATGGCCGTCGAGCTCGTCAACGACGGGCCCGTCACGCTCCTTCTGGAGGCATAAACCGCGCTGCAAATCAGGCGTCTCGCCTGGCTGAGCGCGGCTATACTCGTCGCACCTCTTACGTACCCGAACCCTGTCGAGGTGGGCCCGGGCCCACCTTATTTTTTGGCCTGAACCGGGTTACGGAGAGGCCGAAAACCAACGAGAGAGACAGATGGGTACGCAAGACAAGCTGAGCGAAACGATCGAGGAGCGCCTGGAGGCATTCGACTCCGATCTCGAGCTGGTCGCGCTCGAGCGGCCGTCCGCCGGCACCGTTCGCGTCTTCATCGACCGGCCCGGAGGCGTCGATCTCGCCCTTTGTGAAGCGGTCACAAAGGAGCTCCGCTTCCTCAACGAGCAGTACTCGCTTGAGGTTTCCTCGCCCGGCATCGACCGACCGCTGACGAAGCCCGAGCACTTTCGGCGCTTTCTCGGGCGCAAGGTTCGGGTCAAGACCCGAGATGCGATCGAGGGGCAACGCAACTTCAAAGGGACGCTGGCCGATGCGGATGACGACACCGTCACCGTCGCGGCAACAGGGGGGACCCTTGTCCGCATCCCGTTCGATGGCGTCGAACGGTCGAATTTGATTGGCGACCTGAAACTTGGAGGTGAATCGTGAGCCGCGAGCTCGTTGACGCGATCAGGGAGCTCGGTGCCGAGAAGGGCATCGACTCCGAGACACTCATGGCCGCACTGGAGGACGCACTCCTCTCGGCGTACCGCAAGAGCCCCGGTTCCGCACGCTACGCGCGGGTCGACCTGGACCGCGACACCGCGGACTTCCGGGTCTTCGAGCTCATCCTGCCGCCGGAGCTCGAAGAGAAGCTCCTGGCCGAGGTGGCCGAGGAGCAGGAGCCCACGATCGACCCCGAGACGGGAGAGATGCGCGAGCCGGAGGAGCCCGAGCTGGACCCGGCAGTTCTCGCCCCTTACGAGGATCAGATCAAGTCGCGCGACGTGACCCCCGACGACTTCGGGCGCATCGCCGCCCAGACCGCGAAGCAGGTGATCCTCCAGCGCGTCCGCGAGGCGGAGCGCCAGATGATGTTCGACGAGTACCAGGACCGCGTCGGCGAACTCGTCACCGGGATCATCCAGCAGTCGGACAACCGATACACGCTGGTCCAGCTCCGTGAGCGCGTCGAGGCTCTGCTTCCGCGCTCCGAGCAGGTGTGGAACGAGCGCTACGACCACGGCATGCGCGTCAAGGCGGTCATCACGGACGTCTCGGCCGAGGGCAAGGGGCCCTCGATCGTCGTCTCGCGCCGCAGCCCGGAGCTCATCAAGGAGCTGTTCGAGCTGGAGGTGCCCGAGATCGCCGACGACCTCGTCGAGATCGTGGGCGTCGCCCGCGAGCCCGGCTTCCGCTCGAAGATCGCCGTGATCTCCCACGCGGACGGAGTCGATCCGGTCGGCGCATGCGTCGGGCCGCGAGGCTCGCGCGTCCGCATGGTCGTCTCAGAGTTGCGCGGCGAGAAGATCGACATCATTCCCCACAACGACGAGCCCGCCCGGTTCGTCGCCAAGGCTCTGTCGCCGGCTCGTGTCCGCGAGGTCATCGTCGACGACGAGACCAAGGAAGCGACCGTGATCGTCCCCGACGATCAGCTCTCGCTCGCGATCGGCCGCGAGGGCCAGAACGCGCGCCTTGCCGCGAAGCTGACCGGCTGGAAGGTCGACATCAAGTCCGAGACCGACTTCTCCCAGGAGGACACCGGCGACATCGAGGGCGAGGGCGAGGCCGACGACGGCCGTTGCGCCGCCATCACTTCGACCGGCCGCCGCTGCCCGAACGCGTCGCTTGCCGGCTCGCGCTACTGCGGCCTGCCGCAGCACCAGGCGCTGACCCGCTTCGGCACGAACAAGGTTGGGGTGCTCGAGGCGATCACCGACGACGAGGTGCAGGTGCTCGCCGACCCGGATGCCGATGACGCCGCTGTCGCCGAGATCGTGGCGAAGGCCGAAGCCGCTTTCTCAGACGACACAGAGGTCGACGAAGGACAGGTCGACGGCGCCGAGGCACGGGGGGACGAGGCCGCTCCGTCCGAAGACTCGCCGCAGCCCGGCGAGGTCGAGCCTCCCGCCGAGGAGGAAGCCGCAGATGACGTGCCAGAAGGCGTCGAGGAGGTCGAAGAGGCCTCCGGCGAAGCCGTTGAAGCCGAGATCGCCGAGGCGCCCGGTTCGGAGGAAGCCGTTGAAGAAGCGGCGGCCGACGAGCCCGCTGATGACGAGTCCGAGGAGAACCCACCCAGCTGATGGCCAAGAAGCGGGTTCACGAGATTGCCAAGGAGCGCGGGCTCACCTCTAAGGAGGTCATCGCGAAGCTTCAGGCCGCGGGGGTCGAGGTGAAGGCCGCCGCTTCGAGTGTCGAAGAAGACGTCGCCGCGAAGGCCCTCGACGGTGGTTCCGCACCTGCCGCTGAAAAGCCCGCAGCACCCGCGAAGGCCGAAGCCGCGCCGAAGGCGGAGGAAGCACCCAAGGCCGAAACGCCTCCCAAGGATGAGGCCAAGCCCGCCGCGGCTCCCGCCGGCGACGCCGCCAAGCCCGTTCGCCCAGTCCGCCCGGCCGGCGATGGCGCTGCTTCAGCTGCCGGCGCGGCAGGAGGCAAGCGTCGCCGCGTGGTTATCGACTCACAGGCTTCGCGCCGCGATTCGATGGGCCCGCCGCCGCCTCAGCGCCCGCCGCGCCGCCGCGGTGGCCGCCGCAGGCGCCCCTTGCTCGAAGAGCCACCCGTAGCGGCGCCGGTCGAGACCGAGACGCCCGTCATCAAGATCCCGTCAGGGGCAACCGTCAAGGAAGTCGCTGAGACGCTGGGACTCTCCAGCGCCGAGGTCATCAAGACGCTCATGACGATGGGCGAGATGGCGACGCTCACGCAGACCCTTCCCGACGACACCGTGATCGTGGTCGCCGAAGCTCTCGATCGCAAGGTCGAGATGGTCTCCGCCGCAGAGGAAGAGGCCGAGGAGATCGTCTTTGAAGACGACGACTCGGACCTTCAGGAGCGCCCGCCGGTCGTGACGATCATGGGTCACGTCGACCACGGAAAGACTTCGCTTCTCGACGCGATCCGCCAGACCGAGGTCGTCGCCGGAGAGGCCGGGGGCATCACCCAGCACATCGGTGCTTACCAGGTGCATTCGGGCGAGAAGACGATCTCATTCATCGACACGCCCGGTCACGCGGCGTTCACCGCCATGCGTGCCCGCGGCGCTGACGTCACCGACATCGTTGTCGTGGTCGTCGCAGCGGACGACGGCGTGATGCCGCAGACCGTTGAGGCAATCGACCACGCGCGCGCCGCCGATGTGCCGATCATCGTCGCCGTGAACAAGATCGACCTCGAGGCCGCGAACATCGACAAGGTCAAGGGTGAGCTGGCCAACCTCGACCTTCAACCCGAGGATTGGGGCGGCGACACGATCTTCAACAACGTCTCCGCGAAGGCCAAGACCGGCCTCGACGAGCTCCTCGAGAGCATCCTTCTGGTCGCGGAGGTCGAGGAGCTCCGCGCGAACCCCGCCGCCGAGGCATCCGGCTCCGTGATCGAGTCGCACCTGGATCCGGGCCGCGGTCCCGTCGTCACGCTTCTCGTCCAGCGCGGCACGCTCAAAATCGGTGATTCGGTCGTCGCAGGAGCGCAGTGGGGCAAGGTCCGGGCGATGCTCAGCCACACCGGCGAGCGCGTCGAGACCGCCGGCCCCGGCGATCCGGTCGAGGTGCTCGGGTTCGACGGTGTCTGCGAGGCGGGAGAGAGGGTCGAGGTCGTCGACAACGACCGCCGCGCACGCCAGCTCGCCGGAGAGCGCGCACACCGCCTGAAGACTGAGGCGATCGCCCGCCGCGGCACCCGAAAGCTCACCCTCGACGAGGTCTTCGCCAAGGCGCAGGAAGGCGTCATCAAGGAGCTCAACATCGTCCTCAAGGCCGATGTGTCGGGCTCGCTGGAAGCGCTCACTGACGAGCTCGCCAAGGTTCCCCAGGAACAGGTGCGCATCAACATCATCCGCGCTGCCGCGGGTGGCATCAACGAGTCCGACGTCATGCTCGCCTCGGCTTCTGATGCGATCATCATCGGCTTCAACGTCCGCCCGCTCGCCGACGCGCGCCGTGCCGCCGAGTCGGAGGGCGTCGAGATCCGCTCCTACTCCGTCATCTACAAGGTGACCGAGGAGCTCCGTGCGGCGATGGAGGGCATGCTCGACTCGGTCGAGGTCGAGGACATCCTCGGCCAGGCGGAGGTCAAGCAGACATTCCGTGCGTCGAAGGTCGGCATGATCGCCGGCTGCGAGGTCACCGACGGCATTGTCCGCCGCGGCGCCGACGTCCGGCTCATCCGCGACGGAACGGTCGCTTGGACCGGGCGGATCGGCTCGCTTCGGCGCTTCCAGGACGACGTCCAGGAGGTTCCGGAGGGCCAGGAGTGCGGCATCGTGCTCGAGGGCTTCGCCGACGTGAAGGTCGAGGATGTCCTCGAGGTCTTCTCAACGCGCCAGGTCGAGCAGACGCTCGACTCGTAGCGGGCAGGTCGCCGGACGCCCGTCTATATGCTCAGCGGGCCATGGCCACGGACCGGATGAGACGTGTCAACGGCGTGATTCGCGAGGTGCTCGGAGAGTCGATCTCGACCGAGCTCGAGGATCCTAGGATCGGATTCGTGACCATTACTGCCGTCGAGACAAGCCCTGACCTGCGCTCCGCGAGAGTGTTCGTCTCCGTGCTCGGATCCGAGGAGGAGAAGGACTCGACGCTCAAGGCGCTTGCTTCCGCCCATGGAGTGCTCCAATCGGCGATCGCCTCGCAGACCCATATGAAGCGCACGCCGACCTTGACTTTCCACTACGACGACACGCCCGAGCAGAGCGAGCGCATCCAGAGGCTCCTCGGCGAATGAGCGCCCAGGCCGAGAAGACCAGCACGAGCCTCGAAGAGGTTGCGGATGCGATCGCCCAGCGCGACCGCTTCCTGCTCACCACGCACGAGGGGCCTGACGGAGATGCGCTCGGCTCCCTCTTGGCGACCCACCGCATCCTGGGCCAGCTCGGCAAGGACGCAGTGATGTTCCTGGACGCCAAGGAGTTCCCGCTGCCGCTCGAGTATCGCTTCCTGCCCCTCACCGACGTCTTCCACGAAGCGCCCGCCGACGTCGAGGACCGCACGCTGCTCTTCCTCGACTGCGGAAACATCGACCGCATGCCGGTCGACTTCCTCCAGCGCGAGGGCACGGACATCATCAACCTCGACCACCATCACGACAACACGATGTTCGGCGGCGTAAACCACGTGGACATGAACGCCTCGTCCACCGCCGAGATCGTCTGGCGCTTGGCGAAAGTCGTCGGCGCGGAGCTGACCGAGGAGATTGCGACCGCCCTCTACGTCGGCCTGATCACCGACACCGGCAAGTTCATGTACGAGAACACGGACCCGGACTCGCACCGCATGGCGGCCGAGCTCATCGAGGCGGGCGTCAACGTCGACGAGATCTACCGCCGTCTGTACGAGCGGGTGCCGATCGAGAAGGCGAAGCTGGTCGCGCGCGCGATCGAGAACATCGACCGCTTCGATTCCGACCGGCTCGCCCTCACATACGTCTCCAAGGCCGACTACGAGGCGACCGGCGCGTCGGAGCACCTGACGGAAGGCATCATCGACAACGTCCGTGCGTTGGACAGGACGATCGTCGCGGGCGTCATTCGCGACAAGCCCGATGGAGGCCGCGTCGCCCGCAAGGTCAGCCTGCGCTCCTCCGACGGCGCCGTGGACGTCTCCGTGATCGCCCGCGCGCAGGGCGGGGGAGGGCACAAGCGCGCCGCCGGCTTCGGCACGGACATGCCCTACCCGGAGATCGTCGAGTTCGTCCGGGCAGAGGTTGCAAAGCAACTTGACTGACGACCTGGCGGGCACGGGCCGCGTGGTGCTCGCCGACAAGCCGTCCGGCCCGACCTCGCATGACATCGTCGCTCGCGCCCGGCGCGAGCATGGCGTCAAGCGCGTCGGGCACGCCGGCACGTTGGATCCCTTCGCGACGGGCCTCCTGATCGTCCTGGTCGGCAGAGAGGCGACTCGCGAGCAGGCGCGCTTCATGGCCCTGCGAAAGACCTACCGCGTCATCGCGCGCTTCGGGGCGACCTCCACGACCGCCGATCGCGACGGCGAGATCACTAAGACCGGCAAGGTGCCGACGCCTGACGTCGAGCTGCCCACGGGCGAGATTCAGCAGCGACCGCCGGCGTACTCGGCCGTGAAGGTAGGCGGCGAGCGCGCCTACAAGAAGGCGCGACGGGGGGAGGAGGTCGAGATGCCGCCGCGGATCGTCACCGTGCACCGCTTCGACGAGCTGAGCCGCGAAGGCGACCGAGCCGAGTACGAGATCGAGTGCTCGTCGGGCACCTACGTGCGCAGCCTGATCGCCGATCTGGGCGACGCCTACTGCGAGGAGCTGCGCCGTACCCGCATCGGCCCGTTCTCGGTCTCAGAAGCCGCGGAGGCCCCTCAGATGCCGCTTGCCGAGGCGCTCGCGCGCGCCAGCGAATTCGAGGCTGCGAAGGTAGGGGGCGAATGACGATGGAGGTCACACAGCTCCCGGACGCGCAGCCGCGGTCACGCAAGGTCGCGATCGGCACGTTCGACGGCGTCCACGTCGGCCATCGCAAGGTGATCGAGGGCTCGGACACCGTCCTTACCTTCGAGCCTCACCCCGTGAAGATCATCCACCCAGAGGCTGCGCCGAAGCTCATCATGGGCTTCGACGCGAAGCGAGACGTGATTGCAGGCCTCGGCGTCGACGAGTTGGTCGTGATCCCGTTCGACAAGGCGTTCTCCCAAAAGAGCGCGGAGGAGTTCATCGACGACATCCTCGTCGGCAAGCTCGGCGCGACGCAGGTATCCATCGGCGAGAACTTCCGCTTCGGCGCCAGGGCAAAGGGCACCCCGGAGATGCTCGCCGAGCGCGATGATTTCGAGACCCGGATCGTGCCGTTGGTAGAGGCCGACGGCGAGACGATCTCCTCCACCCGCATCCGGGCGCTCGTGCTCGCCGGTGACGTCGAGCACGCCATGCACGGCTTGGGCGCTCCGTTCCTGCTCGAGGGAGAGGTGGTCGAGGGCGACAAGCGCGGGCGCGAGCTCGGCTTTCCGACCGCGAACATCGTTCCCGACGACGATCTCGTCTGCCCCGGCCACGGTGTCTACGCAGGCTTTGCCGACGGGCACCCGGCGGCCATCCACGTGGGAGTGCGCCCGATGTTCGAGACCGGGCGAGGGGTTCTGGTCGAGCCGTACCTCATCGATTACGAGGGCGACCTCTACGGCAAGAATCTCCGGGTTGCCTTCATTGCCCGCCTCCGCGGCGAGAAGCGGTTCCCCTCGGTCGAGGACCTTGTCGCCCAGATGCACCGCGACGTGGAGGAAGCACGGGACCTTTGCGCCAACTTCCGCGGACCGAAGACCCGCGCCTAGCTAACCTTCGCCGCCGCAGATGAGCGTCACGCAGGAAAAGAAGAAGGAACTGATCGAGCGCTTCGGGCGCACCGAGAACGACACCGGCTCCGCCGAGGTCCAGATCGCGATCCTGACCGAGCGTGTCAACGCGCTCACCGAGCACCTGCGCACGCACTCGAAGGACCACCACTCGCGCCGCGGCCTCCTCATGCTGGTCGGCCAGCGCCGCCGCCTCCTTCGCTATCTCCAGACCTCGGATCTCGACCGCTACCGCCAGGTAGTGGCCGACCTCGGCCTGCGCCGTTAGCGCGTCGCGCGCCGGTCCGCGGCAGACGGTGTATCCGGTATAGCTCGAGGCGTTTTCGTAGCTGTCCTATCCGAATTGGCCTGTACTGCAGCTGCTGAACGACGATGATTGGCTCCCGGCAGGGATACTGCCGCCGGTCGGGTGCGTCATGTAGAAGGGCTCCTCGGGGCTGCAAACTGCCCTGCCCTTGATCTTCAGCTTGCGGTCCGCGTAGCTCAGAACGCCCTTGTACCCTAAGCGCTGATCAAAAGATCGAAGCTAACGCGCTGCCAATCGGGCAGCCGAAAGGAAAACACGAATACATGAGCATGTTTGACGTGAACCGCGTCTCGGTTCAGATCGGCGAAAGCGAGATCTCGTTCGAGACCGGAAAGCTGGCGCGACAGGCGTCAGGAGCAGTTGTTGTGAGCTCGGGGGACACCATGGTCCTCGCCACGGCAACGGTCGGAAATCTTCGCGACGTCGACTTCCTCCCGCTTACGGTGGATGTCGAAGAGCGCCACTACGCCGTGGGCAAGATCCCCGGCTCCTTCTTCCGCCGCGAAGCTCGCGCCGGTGAGAAGGCAACCCTGACCGCGCGCATGATCGACCGCCCGGTCCGCCCGCTCTTCCCCAAGGGCTGGCACTACGAGACTCAGCTCGTCTGTCAGACGATGTCTGCCGAGCACGATCACCCCTACGACATCCTCGCGATGAACGGCGCGTCCGCCGCGATCGCGGTGTCGGACATTCCGCTTCCCAAGCACGTCGGCGCGGTCCGCGTCGGCAAGCTCGACGGCGACTTCATCGTCAACCCGGCGGAAAGCGTCTGGGAGGACCTCGAGATGGATCTGGTCGTCTCCGGCACGGACGAGGCCATCCTGATGGTCGAGTGCGGCGCCGACTACGTGACCGAAGCCGAGGTGCTTGACGCCCTCGACATCGCACACGGAGAGATCAAGAAGCTCTGCGGCGCGTTTGACGAGCTGGCTCAGAAGGCCGGCAAGCCGAAGCGCGAGTTCGAGGCACCGAGCGTCGACGAAAGCCTGATCGAAAAGATCAAGGACGCGTACGGCTCGAAGCTCGAAGAAGCCACGCAGGTCAAGGAGAAGCTCGCCCGCCAGGACGCCATCAAGGCCGTCGAGGAAGAGGTCCTCGAGGCACTCGGCTCCGGCGAGGGCGACGATGACAACCGCTCCGAGGTCGCCAAGGCGTTCGCGAAGGTGGAGAAGGACATGATCCGCCGCCACATCGCGATCGACAAGAAGCGCCCCGACGGTCGCGCTCAGGACGAGATTCGTCCGATCGAGACCGAGGTCGACATCGCTCCCCGCGTGCACGGCTCCGCGCTGTTCACCCGCGGCGAGACCCAGATCCTCTCCAACGTGGCCCTGGGAACGACCCGGATGGACATGAAGGTCGACAACCTGGGTCTTCAGGAGAAGAAGACCTTCTTCCACCACTACAACTTCCCGCCGTTCTCGGTGGGCGAGGCCGGCTTCATGCGCGGCCCGAAGCGCCGCGACATCGGCCACGGCGCGCTGGCTGAGCGGGCGCTTGCCCCGACGATCCCGTCGGAGGAGGAGTTCCCCTACGTCGTGCGCGTCGTCTCTGAGACGCTCGAGTCGAACGGCTCGTCGTCCATGGGCTCCGTTTGCGCCTCGTCGATGGCCCTCCAGGCCGCCGGCGTCCCCGTTGAGTCACCCGTCGCGGGAGTCGCGATGGGCCTCATCAAGGAAGGCGACGACTACATCGTCCTGACCGACATCGCCGGCGTCGAGGATCACCTCGGCGACATGGACTTCAAGGTCGCCGGCTCAGAAGACGGGATCACCGCCCTCCAGATGGACATCAAGATCACGGGCGTCACCTTCGACATCCTGCGCGACGCGCTCGAGCAGGCACGTCAGGGCCGTCTGTTCATCCTCGGCAAGATGGCCGAGGCGATCGACGCTCCCCGCGAGCAGATGTCCGAGCACGCCCCCCGGATCGAGACGATCCAGATCGACACCGAGAAAATCGGCGCGGTCATCGGCAAGGGCGGCGAGACCATCCGCGGCATGCAGGAGGAGTTCGAGGCCGAGATCGACATCGACGACGATGGCTCGATCCGCGTCTACGCACCCACCGGCTCGCAGGTCGACGCGTGCATTGCCCGCATCGAGGCGATGACTCGTGACGCCAAGATCGGCGACACGTTCAAGGGCAAGGTCGTCAAGACGACCACCTTTGGCGCATTCGTCGAGCTCGTCAAGGGCACAGACGGCCTGCTTCACATCTCTAACGTGAAGCCGGGCGAGCGGGTCGACACCGTCGAGGACGTTCTGTCACAAGGCGACGAGATCGACGTGACCGTGGTCGAGGTCGACCGCGAGCGCGGCCGGATCGGCCTGAGGCTCTCCGAGGATCCCTCCGTCGAGGGCAAGACGCCCGAGGAGCTCGCCGCAGTCGGCGCCGGCTCCGGTGGCGGCGGCGGTTCGAGAGGCGGCGGCGGCCGAGGTGGCCGTGACGGTGGCCGCGACCGCGGCGGCAGGGGCGGCCGTGACGGTGGTCGTGACCGCGGCGGACGCGATGGAGGCCGCGAGCGCCTCTAAGGCGTCTCGCAGCACGTAGCGCCGTTGCCCTCCCTTCCGGAGAACGTCCAGCTCACAACGCTTCCGAGCGGCGTACGGGTCGTGACCGAGGTAGTCCCCTCGGTCCGATCCGTCGCCCTCGGACTTTGGGTCAGGACCGGCTCTCGCGACGAAGGTGAGGGCCAGGAAGGGCTTTCGCACTTCCTGGAGCACCTGCTCTTCAAGGGCACCGAGCGCTTCTCGGCGATCGAGATCTCCGAGAAGATGGACGGGATGGGGGCGGCGGCCAACGCAGCGACCTCCAAGGAGTCCACACACATCCACGCCCGCTTTCTCGACGAGCACACCGAGGATGCGTTCGACCTGATGGCCGAGATGATGCTCGGCCCGACGTTCCCGGACATCGACTCCGAGCGCGAGGTCGTGCTCGAGGAGATCGCGATGTACGAGGACGAGCCATCCGATCGCGTTCACGACTTTCTGGCTCAGGCCGTCTATGGCGAGCATCCGCTCGGCCGCCGCGTCCTGGGTGAAGCCGGAGTCATCGCCGATACGCCCGTTCCGCAGATCGCCGATTATCACCGCAGCCGCTACGTGGCGGACAGCCTGGTCGTCGGCGCGGCCGGTCACCTCGATCACGACGAGATCGTCGCGCTCGCCGAGAAGTTCGTCGACGCTCCCGAGGGCGCGATTCCCTCCGTGAACGGCGGCGCGCCACAGCGGGAACCGCGGGTTCGCTTCAACAAGAAGGACACCGAGCAGTACCACATCTGTTTCGGAGCGCCGGGCATCGCCCGCTCTGACGAGCGACGCTACGCGCTGGCAGTCATCGACTCCGCGTTCGGCGGTTCGGTGTCTTCGCGCCTCTTCCGCGAAGTGCGCGAGAAGCGCGGCCTCGCCTATGCCGTCGGCTCCTATGCCGAGCAGTATCTCGACCGCGGCTCCGTCGCCACCTACGTCGGCACGCGTGGGGACAATGTCGCCGAGGCGTGCGAGATCATCGGACGCGAGCTCGCCACTCTTCGCGACGAGGGAGTTCGCGGCGAAGAACTCGATCGCGCCAAGGAGCACGTCAAGGGCCGCATGGTCCTGGGCATGGAATCGACTGCCGCGCGAATGTCGCGCATCTCCCGCGCAACCCTCTTCGACCTCGAGATGCTCTCGCTCGACGAGATGATCTCGCGCGTGGATGCCGTCTCAGAAGACGATGTGGCCGAGCTTGCCGTTGAGCTGTATGACCCGAACGGGTTCAGCGCCGCCTGCATAGGCAAGGACGAGGAATGCTTCAAGAGCGCAGTCGGATCGGTTTCGGAGGCGCTAGCAGCGTGATCCGGGTCGGTGTTGCCGGCGCCGCCGGCAGGATGGGGGCGACGACGTGCGAGGCGGTCGAAGCCGCGGACGACCTGGAGCTCACCGCGCGCATCGACCCCGAGCTGGGAGTCGAACTGGCTGATGCACTGGGCGACGTCGACGTGGTCGTCGACTTCACAACGCCCGACGCCGCCCCCGGCAACATTCGCGCCGCGATCGACGCCGGCACCCACATCGTGGTCGGAACCTCGTCGATTCCCCACGACGAGATGCGCAAGGCAGCGAGTGGGGGAGGGGCCAACGTCCTCATCGTTCCCAATTTCGCCATCGGCGCCGTCCTGGCGATGCGCTTCGCCGCCGAGGCTTCGAAGCACATGCCGGAGGTGGAGATCATCGAGCTCCATCACGACAAGAAGCTGGACGCCCCCTCGGGAACCGCCGCTCGGACCCGCGACATGATCAATGAGGCCGGCGGGAACGTTCACGAGCCGATTCACTCGATCCGCCTGCCGGGCCTGGTCGCCCACCAGGAGGTCGTCCTCGGCGGCGAGGGCCAGACGCTCTCGATCCGCCACGACTCGATCGACCGCACCTCGTTCATGCCGGGCGTCCTCCTCGCGGTGCGCGGCGTCGGCTCTCTCAAAGACCGCTACACAATTGGCTTGGAGGCCGTTCTTGACTGATCTCGCCCGCATGGACGCAACAGCCCAGGCCGAGCTCGTCCGCTCGGGCGAGGCGAGCCCTTCGGAGCTTGTCGATGCCGCAATCGAGCGCGTCGAGAAGGTGAATCCCGAGATCAACGCGGTGATCCACGAGCTTTTCGAAGACGCTCGGCGAGAGGCGAGTGGCGCACTGCCGGATGGACCCTTCAAGGGGGTCCCGTTCGTCTTGAAGGACCTCGGCGCCGCTTACGTCGGTCAGCCGTATCACATGGGAATGAAGCTCTTGAAAGAGGCGGAGTTTCGCGCGCCGATGGACACGTTTCTCGCGCAGCGCTTTCGCGAGGCGGGCCTCGTCACGATCGGCAAGACGAATACGCCGGAGCTCGGCATCCTGCCGACGACGGAGCCGGACGCCTACGGGGCGACCAGAAATCCATGGAACATGGACCGCTCGGCCGGCGGTTCGAGCGGTGGTTCAGGCGCCGCCGTGGCATCGGGCATGGTCCCGATGGCTCACGCAAACGACGGAGGCGGCTCGATTCGCATCCCCGCGGCCCAAAACGGCCTCGTCGGCCTCAAGCCGACCCGCCAGCGGATTACCGAGGGTCCGCTCTCTGGTGACAATCTTTCCGGCTTGACGGCTGAACTCGTCGTTTCGAAGTCGGTACGCGACACGGCCGGGATTCTCGAAGCGGTTCACGGGGCGGTTCCCGGCGATCCCTACTGGGCGCCGCCTCCCGCTCGCCCGTACACGGAAGAGCTGGATGTGGACCCGAAGGGCCTTCGGATCGGCTTCACCACATCCGCCGCCGTAGCGGTCGACATCGACCCGGCCTGCGTCCAGGCCGTCGAGAAGGCGGCCAAGCTGCTCGAAGGACTTGGCCATGAGGTCACGGAAGGGTCCCCGACAGACGCCGCGCTGGCCGCGGGCAGCGCGATCGACATCGAGGACACCTTTCTCACCCGATGGGCGGCAGGGCAGGCCGCGATCCTGGGCACGCTCGGAATGCTGGTCGGACGCGAAGTGACGGCCGAGGATGTCGAGCCGCTCACCTGGGCCCTTGCAGAGATCGGCAAGGAGCGAAGCGCCGGCCGGTACCTCCAGGACGTCGGCGTTCATCACGTGATCTCGCGGATGATCGCCGGCTGGTACCAGTCCGGATTCGATCTCCTGCTGACGCCCACCACTGCCCGGCCGGCGCAGCCGCTCGGTACGTGGGACGACTCCGGCGACGACCCCATGGACGCGTTCCACGAGGCGCTCCCGGAGGGTGCATTTACCGCCATCTTCAACGTCACCGGGCAGCCCGCGATTTCCCTGCCGCTTCACGAAGCCGACGGCATTCCCATTGGCGTTCAGCTGGTCGCCCCATTCGGCCGCGAGGACCTCCTGATCCAGGTCGCGGCCCAGCTCGAGCGCGCTGAGCCCTGGGCAGAGCGTGTCGCGCCGACGTTCGCCGGGTAGCGTTGCGCCGATGACGCCGTTCAAAGGAGTCCTTACGGCGATGGTGACACCGTTCGCCGAAGACCGATCGCTTGATGTCGGCGGCGCGCGCAAGCTCGCCTCGTACCTCATCGAGAACGGCTCGCACGGCGTGGTCGTCGCCGGAACCACCGGCGAGGGACCCACGCTCTCGGATAGCGAGACGATCGAGCTCCTCGAGGCCGTCCTCGACGAGATCGGCTCGGACGCGACCGTGATCTGCGGCACGGGCTCGAACGACACGCGGCATGCCGCTGACCTGACGCACAAGGCCGCGCAGGCCGGCGCGCACGGGGTCCTTGTGGTCTCGCCGTATTACAACAAGCCGATCGAAGCCGGGCTGCGTGAGCATTTTCGGGAGGTCTCGCACGCGGCAGGCGAGACCCCGGTCGCTCTCTACAACATCCCCTCCCGCTCAGTCATCAACATGTCACCGGAGTTCATGGCTTCGCTCGCCAAGGAGCTTCCGAACATCACCGGCCTCAAGCAGGCGAACAACGGGGACATGGGGCCGATCGAAGGCCTGGCGGTCATGGCGGGGAACGATGACGTCTTCACCCGCTGCCTCCGCGAGGGCGGCACCGGCGGCGTGCTCGTCGCCTCGCACGTGGTCGGACCGAGGCTGCGCGAAATCTTCGACGCGGCCGCGAAGGACGAGCACGACCAGGCGCTTGGCCTCGACCGGGATCTCTCCGACATCTACGCGACGCTCGCCGTAGCGCCGCCCGCAAGCTCGGTCAAGGCGGTGCTTTCGATGCGCGGCCTGATCGGTGAGACGCAGCGGCTTCCGATGGTTCCCGTCACCGGGCCGGCTCGCGAGGCGCTTCAAGAGGTAGCGGAGGACACCCGATGAGCAAGGTCAAGATCCTGCCTCTCGGCGGGCTCGGTGAGATCGGCAAGAACATGACCGCGATCGAATGCGATGGGCGGATCGTCATCGTTGACGCCGGAGTGATGTTCCCGACGGCCGAGATGCTCGGCATCGACCTGGTCCTGCCGGACTTCACCTCGCTCAGGGAGCGCAAGGACGATATCGACGCGCTGATCCTCACTCACGGACACGAGGACCACGTGGGCGCGGTCCCCTACGTGCTTCGCGAGCTCGGCATCCCCGAGGCGATCTACGGCGGTCCGCTGACCCTTGGCCTCGTGCGATCGAAGCTGGAAGAGCGAAAGATCCGGGACGCTCCGCTCATCGTGCTCGAGCCGGGGGAGCGAGCCCAGGCCGGGCCGTTCGAGATCGAGACGATCCACATGTCGCACTCGATCCCCGACGCGCGCGCCGTGGCGCTGCACACGAAGCTCGGGTCGATCCTGATCACGGGCGACTACCGCTTCGACCAGACCCCGATCGACGGGCGCCCGGCCGACATCGCCCGGCTAGCCGAGCTCGGCTCCGAGGGCGTGCTCTGTCTCTGCGGAGACTCGACCAACGCCGACCGCCCAGGGATCGTGGCCTCGGAGGCGACCGTGGGTCCTGCGCTGCGCGAAGTCTTCTCGCGCTGCGAGGGGCGCATCATCGTCACCTGCTTTGCCTCGAACGTTCACCGTGTCCAGCAGGTGATCGACGCGGCCGTCGAACTCGACCGCAAGGTGTCGCTGGTGGGCCGCTCGATGCGCAAGAACTTCAACATCGCCTCGAACCTGGGCATGGCGTCCGCGCCCGAGGGCATCTTCATCAACCCGAAGGAGATCGAGAACTACCCCGATGATCGCGTCATCGCGATCTCGACCGGAAGCCAAGGCGAGCCGCTCTCCGCCCTGCGAAGGATGGCTTTCAACGATCACCGGGACGTCGAGCTCCACTCAGGCGACACCATCATCTTCTCCGCGACAGCGGTGCCCGGCAACGAACGGGCGGTGAACGAAACGATCGACCGGATCTACGAGATCGGAGCAACCGTCGTCACGGCCGCGGACGCGCCCATCCACGTGTCGGGCCACGGCTCGCGCGAGGAGCTCAAGCTGATGCTCAACCTGACGCGGCCCAAGTACGTCTTCCCGTTCCACGGTGACCACAAGAGGATCCGCCTCCATGCGGAGCTTGCCGAGTCGGTCGGCGTCCCGCCCACGAACATCTTCAAGGGCCGCAACGGTCTCGCGCTCGAGATCGACGAGAAGGGCGCCCGCTTCACGGAGGACGTAAAGGCGGGGATGATCTTCGTGGACGGCGTCGACATCGGCGATCCCGACGACGTCGCGCTACGCGACCGCCGCACGCTCTCAGGCGATGGCGTTCTGATCGTCGTCGCAACGCTCTCAGGTGAGGACGGTTCGACCGCAACCTCGCCCGAGATCATCTTCCGCGGCGTCCCCTTCATCGAGGGCGATGAAGCGGTGAAGCTCATCGATGAGATCCGCGAGGTCGTGGAGAACGCGCTGGCCGACGCCGTTCACGACAACATCACGGACGCCGGCGTCATCCAGGAAGACATCCACGACGATGTCGCAGAGCTCATCTACAAGCGGCTCAAGCGCCGCCCGATGATCCTGCCGGTCGTCGTCGAGGTCTAGGCGTAGCGCCGCGGCCCCGCTCGGCGGACATAGGTGCTTCGGACGAGAAGCACCTATGTGGTTTGCATGGAAAGCACCCATCTCTTCTTCTTTGTTCGGGATACTGCGTTGGATGTCGAAAGAGAACGTCGACTTGGTGCGGCGAATCTACGACGCATGGGACCGGCAGGAGTCTGCTCGGGATTTCATCGCCGCGGACTTGGAGTACGTGAATCCAAGTTATGCCGTGGAGCCGGGCACCCGCCACGGCCGAAAGAGCCTCGCCGTCGTACGCGGCACCTACGAAGACTTCGAGATCAAGGTCGAGCGCATAGTCGACGCTGGGGACGAAACCGTCGTCCTTGCTCAATTCACTGGTTCCGGTTCAGTTAGCGGAGTGCCCGTAGAGGGCGAGCACGGGTACGTCTGGACTGTCCGCGATGGGTTGGCTGTGCGGTTCCAATGGTTCCAATCGCACCGAGAGGCCCTCGAAGCCGCCGGGCTGTCGAACTAATGCTTTTCGTGTAAGGCACCTAAGTCGGACGGCCTGAGGGGCATAAAAAACGCCCGCCGGCTCCAGGGAGGGGAAGAGCCGACGGGCTTTAGGGGTTCTCGGCCTCTGGGGCCGAGATGCTCGCCGGCGGGGTCTCCCGCTCCGGCGAGTGGGTGTCTCGTCCATCCGGCAAATTACGCCCGCGATGTAAACGATCCCTAAAGAACTCTTGAAAGTTTCTTAGGAACGTCAACGGGTGTTTCCGAGAGCATCGGAAGCGTCACCGTGAAGAGCGCACCGCCGTGGTTCGAAGCACTCACATCCACCGTTCCGCCGTGCGCCGTCGCCACCGCGCGCACGATCGAAAGGCCGAGGCCGGCTCCCGAGTCGGCCGTCACGTCAGCCGGCCCCGAGCCGCGAACGAAGCGGCCGAAGACCTGCCCAGCGATGGCCTCGGGGATCCCCGGTCCGTCGTCTGCCACCTCCAGCACCGCTTCATGGTCGCGCTGGAAGACCCGCACGGTGATCGTTGAGCCCGGGGGAGTGTGGCGGGCCCCGTTGTCGATCAGGTTGAGCGCTACGCGGTGGAGCTCGTCGGGATTGCCCTCGATGCCCGTTGGCTCGAGCGCCAGCTCGATCTTGTGCTCGGGGGCAAGCGGGCGCACCTCGGCGGCCGCCGCTTCAGTGATCGCGGCCAGATCGCACGGCCGGCGAGCACCTTGGCGGCCGGCGTCGGCGCGCGCGAGAATGAGAAGGTCGCCGACAAGGCGGCGCATCCGCCGAGACGAGCGCAGGGCGGACTCGACCATCTCGGACTCCTCGCCCTCGGTGGGGTTTCGCTCCAGGGCGTCCTGGAGGAGCTCGAGGTTCGCGAGGATCGAGGTGAGGGGGGTGCGGAGCTCATGCGATGCGTCCGCTACGAACTCGCGCTGGGCCTGCACCATGCCCTGTGCTTCGTTCCGGGCCGCATCGAGCTCCCGGAGCATCTCGTCCAGCGTCGTCGCCAGCTCTGCAACCTCATCCTCGGCTTCGGGCTTCGGCATCGTCCGGGCCGGGTCACGCGTAGTGGCGATCTCGCGAGCGGTGCTCGTCAAGGCGGAGATCGGTCCCATGGCGCGGCCCGCCACGGCAAGCCCCGCCAGGGTCGCGAGGATCGAGCCGCCGGCGACACCGACGGCGAGGAAGAACCAGAGGCGGCTGATGGTCGCGTCGAGCTCGTCATGGTCGCGTGCGACCTGCACGTAGGTGACGCCAGCGCCTACCAGGGTGGTGTTGACCTGAGCCGTGGCAACGTCGAGGTCGTTGAAGCGGACGATCGAGCCAGGCTCCGGTGCGGGGAGGTCGACGTCGATGATGTTGATGGGCTCGCCGACGGCCGGTGTGATGCGCACGGCCTCGTCGCCGACGGTGAGCTCGTCGATCGGCACATCGACGGAGCCATCTTCAGCGTTGATCTCGATTGAGAACGCGATCCGGTTCGCGGTTGATTGAAGCTCGTTACGGAAGTCGGCCTCGAGGCGTTCCTGCGAAAGCTTGCCTACGACCGCCGCGAAGGCGAGCAGGATGATGAACGTGAGGCCGGCAGACACCCCTGCGAGACGCCAGCGCACCGGCCAGCGCGACGGGGTCAAGAAGCGAGGCCGCGACGCCCCTTGCTCGCCCGGTGACATCTACCCGGGCGGGCGAACGACGTAGCCGGCTCCGCGCTTGGTGTGAAGGATCCGCTCCTCGCCACCCTCTTCGAGCTTGCGGCGGACATTCGAGATGAAGACGTCGATGGTGTTCGTCATCGCCAGGGGGTCGTATCCCCAGACCTCTTCCAAAAGGCGTTCGCGCGAGACGACGAGGCGTTCGTTGTGCATGAGGAACTCGAGCAGCTCGAACTCGCGCGCCGTCAGATCGACCTCGCGGTCGCCACGGTGGACCTCGCGGGTCGCAGGGTTGAGGCGCAGGTCGGCCAGCACGAGCATCGCCGAGCCTCGCGGAGGGCGGCGGCGCATGACCGCTCGCATCCGGGCAAGAAGCTCGGTGCGCTCGAAGGGCTTCACCAGATAATCGTCGGCGCCGAGGTCGAGGCCCTCGACGCGGTCCTCGAGCTCGGTGCGGGCGGTGAGGACGAGGATCGGCACGTCGTCGGTCTCGCGCAGGCGGCGGAGGACTTCGACTCCGTCGATCTTCGGAAGCCCCAGATCGAGGATCACCAGGTCGGGCAGGAACTCGGCGGCGGCGCTGAGCGCTTCTTCGCCGTCGCCCGCGGTGCGCACCTCGTGCCCCTCGGCCCGGAGCGTGCGTCGAAGCACGTCGGCGATCTCCGCGTCGTCCTCGACGATCAGAACGCGACCCGTGATTGTCTCGGTCTCGAGCATTGAGGAAAGGGTAGGGCCGATTCATCAGTGGGGGCTTAAGGCATGCCGTTCCTGGGTAGGTCTCTTGCGAGCCCGGCAGGAAGCCGGGCTTTCGCCACAACCAAGGAAGGAGGCCCACCGAATGGCGCAGGGAAAGTCCCGCAGCCGGAGCTCAACTGACTCCTCGACCTACGCCGACCCGATGGAGGAGATCCGCAAAGCGGTCCGCGCCGAACGACGCAGGAACGCGCGTGTACCGGTCGGAACCCTCGTGCTGAAGCGATCTGCCACGAGACTGGGGAAGCTCTAGTCGGCCTTCCAGGACACGCACCTCAACCGCGTGTAGCGAGCCTCAATCACAGCCACGCAGGGGACCGGGCGCAGGCGTCGAACCCATCTCCCGATGGCCAGAGCCACCGCTAAGACCCGTGCGCCCAAAAAGGGGTCCAAGCGTCCGCCTGTGAAGAGGGCGCCTGTGAAGCGCACGCCTGACGTGCGCCAGCGGGCGCGGGACGCGTTCGAGGGCCTCGAGCAGCGCCATTACGACCTGATCGGGCTGATCATGGTCGCGATCGGCGTCTACTCGGCCTTCGTGCTCTATCTGGGCTGGGACGGCGGCGCGGTGGGCGGCTGGCTCTCGTCTGCGCTCGAGTACACGGTCGGGCGGGTCGCGTATGTCATTCCGCTCGCGGTCTTCGGCCTCGGGCTCTCCCTCATTGCGCGCCCGATGATCCAAGCGCCGCGCGCCCTCAATACCGGCGCGATCCTCGTGATGCTTGCGCTGCTGCTCGCGTTCGCCGCGGGCACGCTGGGCCTGGGGCCGGATAAGCCCGTTCGCGCCGGCTATTTCGAGCCAGACTTCTTCCGCAGCCACGGCGGCGCCATCGGCGAGTCGTTGTACTGGGCTTCGACAACGCTCTTTCAGCGGGTGGGGGCGCAGATCCTCGCTGTCCTTTTGCTCCTCTCCGGCATCCTGCTTCTGACCGGGATGACCATCGCGAACCTCGTCCAGAGCGCCGGCGAGGCAACGCGGCGCGCGTCCGGAGCCACTGCCGACGTCGCCCGCGCGGCTCGCGACCAGAACTTCCCGTCGACTCTGCCCGGTTGGGACGAGCCCGACGACATGGACATCCAGATCACGCGAGCGAACGAGACCGAGGTGCTTGCGAACGAGCCGATCTGGGACGAGCCGGAGGCAGAAGAGGACGAAGTCACCGTCGCGGATGCGAAGCCTGCGAGCGGAGAAGGCGCGTTTGCATACGACGAGGCGAACGGCGAAGAGGAGGAAGCGCCTGCAGCCGAGCCCGTAGCGGTCCTCGGCGATCCCGATCCCGGCGCAGTCGCCGAAGCCCGTCGAGCTGACCCCGATGGGCAACAAGCGCACTGAGCTCGGTATCACCGTCTCCGACGAGGAGAACTACACGGTGCCCAACCCGAAGGTCCTCGAGAAGGGCAAGGGCGACCCCGGCCCAGATCCCAAGGACCGGGAGGCCACTGCCAAGTCGCTGCTCGAATCCCTCCAGCACTTCGGCGTCGATGCCCGGATGATCGGCATGGTCTCGGGCCCGCACGTCAGCCGCTACGAGTTTCAGCTTGCCCCGGGCACGAAGGTCTCGAAGGTCGCCGCGCTCAAGGACGACCTCGCGTACGCCTTGGCTTCGACCGACATCCGCATCCTCGCCCCGATCCCCGGCAAGAAGGCCGTGGGCGTCGAGGTGCCCAACAAAAAGCGCCGCCTGGTTCGCTTGGGCGACATCTACGAAGGCAAGCCGAAGGGCTCTTCGCCGCTCGTCGCGTGGCTCGGCAAGGACGTGTCTGGACACGCGTGCTGGACCGACATTGCGCTCATGCCGCACATCCTGGTCGCGGGCACCACGGGATCAGGTAAGTCGGGCTGCATCAACGCGATCCTCTCGTCGATCCTGCTCCACGCATCGCCGAACGAGTGCCGCCTGGTCCTGGTGGACCCCAAGCGCGTCGAGTTGAACCACTACGAGAACCTGCCGCACCTGCTCACCCCTGTCGTGACCAACCCGCGTCTTGCCTCCAACGTCCTGCAGAACCTGATCGGCGAGATGGAGAACCGCTACGAGGTAATGGGCAAGGCGCGCGCCCGCAATCTGGCCGAGCTCAACAAGACCCGCCGAAAGAGCGGCGAGAACCCGCTTCCGCACATCCTCTGCGTGATCGACGAGCTCGCGGACCTGATGATGGTCGCGCCGGCCGAGGTGGAGGACTCGATCATCCGCCTGGCTCAGAAGTCGCGCGCAGTGGGCATCCACTTGGTGCTTGCGACGCAGCGCCCGTCCACGGACGTCATCACGGGAACGATCAAGGTGAACATCCCCGCGCGCATCGCCTTCGCCGTGGCCTCGCAGGTCGACTCGCGCGTCATCCTCGACCAGGGCGGGGCTGAGACGCTCCTGGGACAGGGCGACATGCTCTTCCGGCCGATCGGCACCTCGAAGCTTCAGCGCATCCAGGGCGCCTTCCTCACCGAAGATGAGATCGCTCGCCTTACGAACCACTGGGCGAAGCAGGGCGAGCCCGACTTCGACGCGACGCTTCTCGTCGAGAAGGTCGAGGACCAGGGCGTCGAACCGGGCGGCGGCGAGTTCTCGCCTGACGAGGACGACCTGCTGGAAGACGCAGCACGCATCGTGATCGAGTCGGAGACCGCTTCCGTCTCGATGATCCAGCGCCGCCTCCGCGTGGGCTACACCCGTGCCGGGCGCCTGATCGACATGCTCGAGCGCCGCGGGATCATCTCGGGGTACGAGGGCTCGAAGCCCAGGCAGGTCCTGATCTCGATCTCCGAGCTGCCGGCGATCCTGAACGGCGGCAGCGCGGCAGCGCCCGGCCCGGCAGTTCTCGACGGCCCTGACAGCTCAGACACGCAGTCCGAGCTCGAACCGGTCGAGTCGTAGGCGTTCGGCGTGGCCGTTCCCGCCTGTCGGCGGCCGGTCACGGAATAATCCGAGGCGATGGCCGAACTTAGTCCCGGGAGCGAGTTCGCGGGTCACCGGATCGAGGGGATCGCGGGACGCGGCGGATTCGGCGTGGTTTATCGCGCGCGCCACATCGCGCTTGACCACGTCGTCGCGCTCAAGCTGATTTCCAGCGCTCGCGCAGGAGAGGAGGCATTCCGCGAGCGGTTCAAGTCGGAATCGCGGATCGCGGTCTCGATTCGCCACCCGAACGTGGTTGCCGTCCACAACGCCGGCGAGGAGGACGGGCTCCTCTTCGTGACGATGGACTTCATCGAGGGCACCGACCTGCGGGGCCTTCTGAACCGTCAAGGGCCCCTGGAACCTGAGGAAACGGTGGACGTCATCACCCAGGTCGCCTCCGCGCTCGACGCCGCGCATGCGAAAGGCCTCGTCCATCGCGACATCAAGCCGGGCAACGTCCTGATCGGCGAACGCGAAGGCACCCGCCACGTCTATCTCACGGATTTCGGGCTCTCGAAGCAGATGGACGCGACCAGCGGGGTCACGGCGTCAGGCGCCTTTGTCGGCACCCTGGACTACTCCGCGCCGGAGCAGATCAGGGGCCAGCGCCTCGACGCGCGAACCGACGTCTATGCGCTGGCGTGCGTGGCCTTCGAACTGCTGTCGGGAGAAGCTCCATTTGCGTCCCAGGAGGAGCAGGTCGCGAAGCTCTACGCGCACCTTCAGGAGCCGGCACCGAGGGTGGCGACCCTTGCGCCGAAGGTGCCGCTCGAGCTCTCTGACGTGATCGAGCGCGCCTTGTCGAAGGATCCGGGGGATCGGCACCCTTCAGCGGGAGACTTCGCGCGTGCCGCGACTGCCGCGGTCGCAGGCCGCGAGCCGGTTGCGCCTGAGCGGAACGTCGGGGTGGGCGCTGCGGCGCCGACGCAGACCCTCGAGACGCTCACCCCCGACGAACCTGCCGAAACCGTCGCAGCCGAGACGCTGTCGCGCGAGAGTGAAGCCCCCGATCAGCCGACGCCCGAGACGGTCTCGTCCCCGCCCCCCGCGGCGCGAAAGCGCCCCTTGGGACTGCTTCTGGGCGGAGCCATCGCTGTTGCTGCAGTCGCCGCCGGCGCATGGGCCCTCTTGGGCGGGGGTTCGCCGAACGACGCAAATGACGGTGACGCGCGGGGAGGAGGCGCTTCTGGTGGTCTCGCCTCAGGCGACTCATTCGAAGTCCCCGCGCAGCCAGTCGGCGTTGCGATCGATGACGGGACCGTGTGGGTGTCCTCGGCGGCCGGGCAGGCTTTGACGCGGTTGAACGCCGGGACCGGCGAGGAGGTTGGGAAGCCCGTCGACCTCGGCGGCACAGGCGGCCAGATCACGTTTACGGATGACGGGGACGCCTGGGTTGCCGTCGCCGAGGACGGGGCGGCCGGCTCCGTCTTGAGGTTCGGGCCGGACGGTGGCCGGCCCGAGACGATCCCGGTTGGCACTGGGCCGAGCGGCATCGCGGCTGGTGCCAACTTCGTCTGGGTGGCGAACAGGGGGTCCGGCAGCACATCGAGGGTGAACCTCGTGTCGAACGTGGAAGACCGGACGGTCGAGGGGATGGCGCAGCCGGCGCGCGTCGTCGCCGGCAATGCCGACAAAGAAGGCATCCAGCCCGCGAAGGGCATCTGGATCACGAATTCCGCGGACGACAGCGTGTCCCGGATCACCGCCGAGGGCGACATAGTTTCGAGCCTGTCAGGCGTCGGGTCGAACCCGATCGGGGTGATCATCGGCGCCGAAGACCTGGTTTGGGTCGCCGCGGAGGGCGATAATGCGCTCACGCAGATCAGGCCCGAGACTGAGCCGGTTTCCGGTGGGCCAGCCGGCGAGGTGGTGAAGAGGGTGCGGTTCAATCGTGAGGACTGCGTCGGGCCCCGCTCGCTCGCCGTCGGCTTCGGCTCGGTGTGGGCCACCTGCGCCGAGAGCGACACGGTCGTTCGCGTCGACCAGCTCACAGGGAACTTCCAGGGCAGCTCGGGTGACGTGGGCGCGGATCCCGAAGGCATTGCGACCGACAACGAGGGCGTTTGGGTGACGAGCGGCGCCGAGAACTCGGTCACTTTCCTCGATCCAGACGAGGTTCGGTAGACGGGAAAGCAAAGGGGCCCCGCCAAGCGGAGCCCCTTTTTCGATTCTCGGTCAGGCCCGTTCGGGACCTGGCTCGGCTACTCGTAGACCGCTTCCATCAGCAGCCAGCAGCCGTCGGTGTCCGTGGCGGGCTCGAACAGGCCACCCAGGTCCAGCGCGGGCTGGAAGAGGAGCTGGTTCGCACCGCCGGAGGAGCAGCGCAGGAATGAGGTCTTGCGGGACTCGATCGCGAGGTACTCGCCCTTGTCGACCGGGATGTTGACGTTGAACGTCTCGATGTCGTAGTCCATGCCGCCGCCCTGCTGCCCGTCGTACTCGATCTGCGAGCCGCGGTAGGTGAGCCTGGCCTCTTCGGCGTTCGGCTTTGCCTTGGCGAGAGCCGGACGGAACTTGCCGGGGCCCTGGGCGATGATCTTGATCTTGTCGATCGTGCCATCGTGCGGGGCCTTCGGCGAGCCGACTCCCGAGCCGTTGGTGTAGCCCTCCATCATCACCCGGGTGCAGGCTCCGGGGTTGCCCTGCTCGCAGGGATGACCCTTGACGCCGGCGTTCGACGGCTGGATGTTGGGTGAGAGCTTGGAGCCGAAGCTCTCGGCGCCGGCGCTGGCGGGAATGGCCAGGGCGACGGTGGCGAGGGCGGCGGCTGTGGTGATCTTGCGGAACATGGTGAGGTCCTTTCGTTGTGGGTTGGATGCAACACAACGAGTTTCGGCCCAAAACAGCCGCGCTACCAGGCACCCTCGGGAGGGACGGACACACCCCGGGGTGGCATCGTTTTCACACCTTGGGGTGAGGTCAGGTGCCAGGCACCTCCGGAGCCAGGCACCGCTCTGCGGCTGCTCGGCCTAAAGGTCGCGCTCGCTGACCATGCCCGTCTGCAGAGCGCGTTCGACGAGGGCCACCCGCTTGCGGTTCTGAGGCAGGTCGGCGACGCCGAACTTCTCGAACAGCGCTCGCAGGTGGGTCTTGACGGCGTCGACGGACAGATGGAGCTCGTCGCCGATCTGGCCGTTGGACGCCGGGGTCGCGAAGCCCACGCCATCCTTGTAGGGGCGGCACAGGGCAACAAGGACGCGGCGCTGAGCGGGCGAGACGCCGCCTGCGTCGAGCATGTCCGCGGAGATCACCGTGGCTTCGGCGTT
Organism: uncultured bacterium; assembly: GCA_963772035.1. Taxonomy (GTDB): domain Bacteria; phylum Actinomycetota; class Thermoleophilia; order Solirubrobacterales; family 70-9; genus JALZKA01. The sequence continues at coordinate 109,535 of CAVYVT010000005.1, read as the reverse complement.
CTCGGCTCCGGGTGCGCGGAAGAGGACGAGGGAGCGCCCGAAGCGCATCACGTCGCCGTCGCGGAGAACCTTGCGGCCGCGAACGCGTTCGCCGTTCACGTAGGAGCCGTTTCGCGACAAGCCGTCGTCCACGAGCGTGCCGTCACCGCCGACGAACTCGATCTGTGCGTGGAGGCCGGATACTTCCTCGTCGAAGTCCAGGCGAATATCGGCAACTTCGCGCCGGCCCACCCACAGTTCGGTGCTTCCCTCTTCGACGTGGAGGATCACCTGCTGGCCGGCGCCGTCGCGGTAGACGAAGAACGGGCGCCCTTCCCGCTCGGCCTCGATCTGGGCCTTGAGCTCAGGTGCGCTCTGCGCCTTTGGGCCGGCGGTGGGGTCGGTCATCAGTCGCTCTGTCGCCCGATCGCTGCGAACGCCTCGTCGTGTTTCATGAAGTTCTGGAGGCGCATGAGCATCCCTCCCCGAAGAGTCCAGACCTGGAAGTAGGTGAAGGCGGTGGCCGCGCCGCTGCGGGTTCCCCGGCCAGACTGTTCGACTTCGGCGACCACGGTGTCTCCGGCTTCGATCAGGTCCAGGCACGCGACGGTGAGGCTCTCCCACGGCTCCAGGAAGCCACGCATGTACTTCGCCATCTCATCGGACCCGACGTAAGTGCCTGAGTCGGGGAAGTCGGGGCTGAGGATGAAAACGGACGCCTGGTCGAAAAGCTCGGCTCCGGCTGTGAAGTCGCCCTGAGCCCAACGGTCGTACACGGCGCGGATCGTCTCGGCGGTCTTCTCGGGCATCCCTTGCATTATCGCTGGCGACTAGTGTGGGGCGCTCACGAGTCAACGGACTGAAACATGGACCGAGCAGAGCTTCAGGAAGCACAGGCGCCGCTCAAGGAGCGGTACCGGGAAGAGCCGGACGCCGCGCTCATCACGCTGAAGGCGAGCGCGTCGCTGGGCGAGGGAATCTCTTGCTCGGTCGAGACGGGGAGGGCGATTGCCGAGGCAGGCCTGCATCCGGCGACCGGTGGGGACGGCACGCAGCTGTGCTCGGGAGACATGCTGTTGGAGGCGCTCGCCGCCTGTGCGGGGGTCACGCTGCGCTCCGTAGCCACCTCGCTGGAGATACCCGTCAGAGGCGGCACGGTGCGAGCGGAAGGCGTTTTGGACTTCCGCGGCACACTCGCCGTCGACCGCGAGGCGGCGGTCGGCTTCGGCGCGATCAGTCTCGCCTTCGATCTCGACACAGATGCCGACGATGAGCAACTCGACACCCTGATCAAGCTGACCGAGCGCTATTGCGTCGTCTTGCAGACGCTCTCGGCGTCACCGGAATTGAGCGTCACGCGAAGCCGCCTAGGCTGACGGATTAGGTGATTTGCCCTGTCGCCATTAACCTGCCCGGTGCAGGGCATCACTTAAAACGGCTACGGAGGGTTCGATGACAGGGACGGCGCGCGTGGGGAAGAAAAGGCTGATCGCGGGACTGACGCTCGCGCTCGGAGTTGCGGTGGTCGCAGGACCAAGTGCGAGCCAGGCTGGGCCTACGTTCTGGGACTCGGGCGACGTCATCGTCGCCGACTCCCTGGACCAGCAGGTCGAAGCTGTCAATCCCGAGACCGGGGCCAAAGCCCCCGTCTCGACCGGGGGCAACTTTGTGTTCCCAGCCGGCGTCACGTTCGATGGCGACGGCAACATCCTCGTCGTCGACCGCGACGCTTTCGGCGGCGACGGCGGTGTCATCCGCATCAATCAGTCGAACGGCTCGCAGACCGTCGTCTCGAACAACACGATCTCCGACGCCGCGGGCGGCCAGAAGCGCTTTGCCGACCCGATCGCGATCGACAGTAAGGGCAATTTTGCCTACGTAACGGACTTCGGCGGCAAGCCGTCCCGCGTGATCAAGGTGAACCTCACCACAGGCAAGGCCACATTGCTGAGCGGCGGCAAGAACATCGGCGACCCGCTTGGCATCGACACCGGCTTGTCGAAGGCGCTCGTCGCTGATGCCGGCAGCAGCAAGAGCAATCTCAGGCTCAGTGGCGGCCTGATCCAGGTAGACCTTGATTCGGGGAAGCAGAAGGTGATTGCAGGCAAGGGCGACTTCCCCGATATCGAGGACCTCGGGGACGTCGATACCGAGATCAAGCACACCGCCATCGTGATCGACAGCGGAGCGTTCAACTTCACCGGCGCGATGTTCCGAGTAGACCTCGACACCGGAAAAGCAAAAACGATCTTCAAGAGCGCCGGTGTGGTTCCCGCTGGTCTTGCGGTGGCGAATAAAGAGACCGCGTATGTCACGAGGGTGTTCCCAGCGTCGGTCTACGAGGTCGACCTGAAGACCGGCGATCTGACGCTCCTCAACGGCTCGGGTTTCGACAACCCGCTGGGCCTCGATATCGCTCCCTGAGTTCCTCACCGCGGTGAACGCTCCGTAGAGTGAGCGCCGTGAGTGGAGCTGCCGTCAAACCGGTGCGCGCCGGCATCGTCGTCACGGGCACCGAGGTCATAACCGGGACGATCCAGGACAAGAATGGACCCTGGATCTCCAAGGAGCTGGCAGAGCGCGGGGTGGAGGTCTCCCACATCGTCGTCGTCGGCGATCGGCCCAGCGATCTCGAGCACGCGCTCCGCTTCCTTGGAGACGACGGCATGGACCTGATCGCCACGAGCGGCGGCCTCGGGCCGACGGCGGACGACCTGACCGCGGAGGTCGTGGGCAGGTTCGCGGGGCGCGAGATGGTCCTCGACGAGGAGCATGGAGGAGAAGATCGCCGAGATCCTCGCCGGCTTCGCCAAACGCCTCAACTTCGACCCGGAGGCGGTCCGCGAGGCGAACCGCAAGCAGGCCGTGGTCCCCGAGGGCTCCACGCTGATCGACCCGGCGGGAACGGCGCCCGGTCTCGTCGTTCCGGTCGACGACGGGCCTGTCGTGGTCGTCATGCCCGGGCCGCCGCGCGAGCTCCACTCGATGTGGCCGAAGGCGCTGGAGACGGAGCCGGTCCGGGCCGTTCTCGATCGCGCCGAGCCGTACGCGGGCGTGATGCTCCGCCTGTTTGGCGTTCCCGAGTCCGAGATCGCGATGTCGCTTCGCGAGATCCAGGAGGGCGGAGTCGCTATCGATGATCTCGAGATCACGACCTGCCTGCGCAAGGGCGAGCTCGAGATCGAGGTCCGGCACCGCCCAGGCGCCGAGGACACCCTCACCGCGCTGATCGCAGGCATCGACGAGCGCCACGGCCGCTTCCTCTTCAGCCGGGACGGTGAGACGATCGATTCGCAGCTCGCCTCGCTCCTCGAGGGACACAGGATCGCCACCGCCGAGTCATGCACCGGGGGACTCCTCGCCGCACGCCTGACCGAGCTCGACGGGGCCTCCGCCTACGTCTGCGGCGGCGCCGTGACGTACACGAACGAGTCGAAGACGAAGGTCCTGGGTGTTCCGGCTGAGCTGATCCAGGCGCACGGCGCGGTCTCGCCCGAGGTCGCCGAGGCGATGGCCGACGGAGCTCTCGAGCAGTACGACGCCGATATCGGCGTCGGGATCACAGGAATCGCAGGGCCGACAGGAGGCACCGAGGAAAAGCCAGTCGGCTACGTGTGCGTGTGCGTCAAGAGCTCCGACGGATCGAAGATCGCCCGGGACCCCGTGATGCCGGGAGCGCGCGCGGACATCCGCGAGCGCTCTGCGCTTCTCGCCATGCACCTCACCCGGCGCCTGCTCCTGGGTGAGGATTTCCCGCTCTAAGCAATGGATCCGCGCGACTCTCGCGCGGATGTAGTGTTCAAGGTGGACATGGGGTGCGCCGTGAGACTTTGGCTTGGCATCGCTGCTCTCTCGGCGCTTGCGGCCTGGAGCGCGGTGCCCGCCCAGGCGGCGACTTACGAGCCGACACGCAAGGACGACCCGCCTCCGGGCAAATGCAAGGCTGATGATTGCTCGCTCCGCGAAGCGTTCCTCGCCGCCAACGCAACGCAGCAAGAGGACACGATTCAGCTCGGCAAGGGGACCTATGAGATGGAGTTGCCGCCCACTGCGAACGACGGCACCGACGGGTGGTGGTGGACCTACGGGTCGACCGTCATCGGGAAGGGGCAGGGAAAGACGACCCTCGATGCGAACGGCCTCGACATGGTCATGCAACTCGGGAACTTCACGGAGGCGAACAAGCTTCAGGACCTGCGGATCACCGGCGGCCTCGAGACTGTGAACGGAACGGGCGGAGTGCTCGGAGTGGGAAGGTTCACGACGCTCGAGAACGTGGCCATCACGGGAAACTCGGGCGTGGGTGTAGGAGGCGGGGCCAGGCTCGAACCGGGCCTCTCCCTCAAGATCGTCAATAGCCGCATCTTCGGAAATCAGGTTCCGGGCGGGAAGGGAGGGGGTCTCGCCATCTTCCCCGGCAGTGCGGCCGCGGACATCAAGGCGAAGATCCGCGGTTCGGTCATCTCTGGCAACTCGGCCTTCTTCGGGGGCGGCATCTACTCGCAGGTCCAGTCGCTCTCGATCTCCGGGACCACGGTGGCGGGAAACAACGCCACCGAGGGCGGTGGCCTCGACATCGTCTCGAACGCCAATTTCGTGCCCCATACGAAGATCAAGTCTTCGACCATCAGCGGCAACTCAGCCGGTAAGGGCGGCGGAATTCTCGTCGATGGAAATCAGCCGGGTCTGGGGCTGATGAAGCCCGTGGTGAGCCTCGCCAATTCGACACTGGCGGGCAATCTGGCCAGGGCCGAGGGCGGCGGCATAATGGCCGACAACCTTGCTTCGGTGACGTTCGACAATGTGACGGTCGCCCACAACATGGCCGACTCGGACAACACCGGTGGGGGAGTAGCCGGCGGCATCTATCAGCACTCGGGCGCAACGTTCGCCGTGGGCGATTCGGTCGTGGGGGCGAATACCGTGGGCAGCTCCGGCACGGGCTCGCAGTGCGGCGGCGATTTCGCCGGCGACGCCGCCTTCGTGATCCAGTCGGGGGCGGCGACCGGTACCTGCAATTTCGTGCCAGGGATCGTGGCCGCCGGCGATCTCCGGCTGGGAGACCTCGCCGACAACGGCGGCCTGACCGAGACCGTGGGCCTTCGCTCGGCCAGTCCGGCCCTCGGCCTCTCCGACGATTGCCCGAAGCGCGATCAGCGGGGCAGGCCGCGCCCGGACCGGAACTGCGACTCCGGCGCCTTCGAGCGTCCCTGAGGTAGAACAGGCGGCGTGTCGAAGCCGCGTGCCTACGAGATCGCTGTCGGCGAGTCGGACATCGACGAACTCCGCGAGCGCCTGAATCGCACGCGTTGGCCCGAAGTCGCCGACGTCGGCTGGGAGTACGGGATGGATCAGGGATTCCTGCGCCGGCTGTGTGAGCACTGGGCTTCGGAGTACGACTGGCGTTCAACCGAAGCGAGGTTGAACGAGTTCGACAACGCGACTTGGGAGGGAATCCACTTCATCCGCGCCGGCGAAGGCGCCGGATCCCCGATCGCGCTGATCCACGGCTGGCCGGGCGCCGTGCTGGAGTTCGAGCGGCTGATTCCGCTCCTGGTCGAGGCGGGCCACGAGGTCATCGTGCCGTCCTTGCCGGGATTCGGCTTCTCCGCGGCCGGCGAGAGGGCCCTGAACGCCGCCGGAGTCGCCGACCGACTTCGGGCACTGGTCGAGGACGGGCTCGGCATCGGGAGCTATGCGGTTCAGGGCGGGGATTGGGGAACCGTGATCGCAGCGCGGATCGCGTACGACTCGCCTCAGCGCGTCACAGCGCTTCACGTGAACTCGCCGTCCGTGCTGCCGTTTCCGGCGGATCTCTCGGACCTCAGCGAGGTCGAGGAGACGTGGCTCGCTGAAGCCGCCAAATGGCGCACTCGCGGCGCCCACTACATGCTCACCCAGGCGACGGCGCCCGACACCCTGGCACCGGCGCTGAACGACTCGCCGGCCGGTCTCGCTGCCTGGCTCGTCTCGAAGTATCGCGACTGGTCCGACTGCGCGGGCGACGTCGAAACCCGGTTCACGCTCGACCAGCTCTGCGACTTCCTCACGCTCTACTGGGCTACGGGCACGATCTCGACCTCGATCCGCCTGTATGCGGCTGAGGCTCGCTCGCGATGGAAGCTCGAGGCGGGGGAGACGATTGGCGTTCCGGCCGCGGTCGCCGACTTTCCCGAGGAGATCCTCCACCCGCCGCGGGAATGGGCCGAGCGGACGCTCGGCGACATGCGCCAGTGGACCGATCACGACCGGGGTGGCCACTTCGCCGCGTGGGAGGAGCCTGAGCTGCTCGCCCGCGACATCATCGGCTTCCTGCGCGAGGTGTGATGGAGCGCCTCTTTGCTGCCCTCGACCTGCCGGACGACGTCCGCGACGGGTTGGAGGGGTGGGGCGCTCGCGAGCTCACCGATCCCGCGCTTCGGCCGGTGCGTGCCGAGTCTCTTCACATGACTGTGTGCTTCCTCGGCTGGACGCCACCCGAGCGGGTCGAAGAGGCCAAAGCGGTCATCCAGGCCATCGAGCCGCGTCAGGTGGCAATGCGTCTGGTCAGGCACCCCGTGGCCAAGCCTCCGCGGAAGCCGTCGCTGTTCGCCATAGAGGCAGAGGCGCCGGAGGCGACCAGCCTGGCGGAAGAGGTCTCGGCTCGGTACCGCGAGCTCGGGCTCGCCGAGGAGGAGAAGCGCCCGTTCTGGCCGCATGTGACGGTTGCGCGCGTTCGCTCCGAGAAGATCGGAGGCAAGTCGCGCCGGCGGCGCCCGCTGCCAGTCGATCGACTCCCTGAGCCCATCCCCGAAGGCCTGGGGGGCGAGTTCCTTGCTGTCCGACTCTGTCTTTACCGTTCGATGATCGGGCGCGATGGCTCTCAATACGTGCCGCTTTGCAATTTGAACTTGAGGTGAAAGAGAAGATGGCTGAACAGACGAAGGCAGATCAGAAGGCGGCGGACAAGGAAGCGAAGCAGCGCGAGGCAGCGCTCGAAGCGGCCATGACCCAGATCGACAAGGACTTCGGCGCCGGCACGCTGATGCGGCTGACCGGCAACGACGCGCTGAAGGTCGATTCGATCCCGACGGGCGCGCTCTCGCTCGACCTGGCGCTCGGCGTCGGCGGCGTCCCGAAAGGCCGTGTGATCGAGATCTTCGGCCCGGAGTCCTCGGGTAAGACGACCCTCGTCTACCACATCATCGCCGAGGCTCAGGCCCGCGGCGGCGTCTGCGCGTTCATCGACGCGGAGCACGCTCTCGACCCCGCCTACGCCCGCCGGATCGGCGTCAACACTGACGAGCTCCTCATCTCTCAGCCCGACTACGGCGAGCAGGCGCTCGAGATCGTCGACGTCCTCGTCCGCTCGGGCGCAATGGACATCGTCGCGGTCGACTCGGTCGCCGCGCTCACTCCGCGCGTTGAGCTCGAGGGCCAGATGGGCGACCAGTCGGTGGGTCTCCAGGCCCGGATGATGTCCCAGGCGATGCGAAAGCTCGCCGGCAACCTCAGCCGCGCCAACACCGTTTGCCTGTTTACGAACCAGATCCGCGAGAAGATCGGCGTCACCTTCGGCTCACCCGAAACTCAGCCAGGTGGTCGCGCGCTCAAGTTCTACTCGTCGCAGCGACTCGACATCCGCCGCATCGAGACCCTCAAGGAGGGCACCGAGGCAGTCGGTAACCGGGTCCGCATCAAGGTCGTGAAGAACAAGGTCGCGCCGCCGTTTCGCCAGGCCGAGTTCGACATCGAGTACGGCCAGGGGATCTCCCACGAGGGGTGCCTGCTCGACCTTGCTCTCGAACACGACCTCATTCAGAAGTCCGGCTCGTTCTTCTCCTACGGCGAGCTCAGGCTCGGTCAGGGACGAAGCAACACGAAGAGCTACCTGGCCGAGAATCCGGAGTTGGCGCAGGAGATCGAGATGAAGATCTTCTCGCTCCTCGAGATGGATCGCGCACCGCGCCCGATCGCGGCTGTGCCGGATGCGCCCGCCGCCGAGGAAGCTCCGGCCATCGCCGAGGACGCAGAGCCCGAGCGCCAGGCGGCGTAGCTACAGGAAGCCGCCGGCGTGCCCGGGCGCAAGAAGACTGCCTTCGAGCTCGCAATCAACGCGCTCTCGCGTAAGGAGCGCACGGTTTCAGAACTCCGGGCGTGGCTTGCCGAGCGCGAGGCAGACCCTGACGAGGCCGAAGAGGCGATCGAGCGCCTGATCGAGATGGGGCAGCTCGGCGACGAGCGCTACGCCGCGCTTTTCGCCCAGGACAAGCGCGAGCTCTTCGGCTGGGGACCGGGCCGGATCCGCGAGACCCTGATCGAGAAGGGGGTTGCTCGCCCTGTCGCCGAGGCTGCGGCGGGCGGCGAGAGCCACGATGAGCTGGCCGAGCGCGCCGCAGAGCTCCTCGCCGAGCGCCGCGGAAGCCTTGACGACGACTCAGGCCGGGGCAAGGCTCTTGCCTTCCTGGCGCGACGCGGCTACGAGATGGAAGTCGCCTACGCCGCCGTCCGCCTGGCTGAGCGCCGCGCAGCCTGAGCTTCCAAGCCGAGCGACTTAGTCGCTTTGCATGGAGAGCGCCTGAGTCCAACGCGAGCTCGAAAGCAGGTTGCGGGAAAATACGGAGGCGCCGGCGCCTTCTCGCAGTTACGGTGAGCGGGCCCGGTCTATCAGGGGAGTCAGCTTGACCTTTATTCGCGCCCATCTGAGCTACGCCAACGTCATGGCGACCGTCGCCGTTTTCATCGCTCTCGGAGGCGGGGCCTATGCGGTCACTCAACTCGACGCGAACAGCGTCAAGTCGAAGCACATCGTGAACGGTCAGGTGAAGAGTGTCGACGCTCAGGACGACGGCCTCACTGGCACCGACATCAAGGAATCGACCCTCGGGCCGGTTCCCGCGCTTCAGTCATCAGAGCCTTGGCACGAAGTTGGGGCCGCGGGAGAACCCGCGTTCCAAAACACCTACACCAACTCCGGGGGCTCGTTCGAAACGGCTGCTTTCTACAAGGACGGCGAGGGCGTCGTCCACCTGAAGGGCTACGTCACCGGGGCCACCGCGACCATCTTCTTCCTCCCACCGGGCTATCGCCCGGCGAATGGGAAGCAGCTCAACTTTTCGGTGGTCTGCAACTGCAGCGTCACCGACTCCAACTCGGATTCGGTGAACATTCCCACGGGCAGGCTCCAGATCTTTGGAGACGTCGGTGCTCCGGCGCTCAATGGCGCCGTGGGCATGACCGGGCTCTCGAGTGCCGTCTCGCTTGACGGGATCAGTTTCCGGGCGGCAGGTTAGACCCCTCGGGCGAACCTGCTCCTCAGCAATTCTGCGGCTCCGGGTCCAGTCCATCGTCCACGAACGGGGCCGGGTCGTCGTCCTTGCCGCAGTCGATTACCTGATCGGCCACGCCGTCGTCGGCGTGCAGCACGTCCGTGCCTGAGACCCCATAGAAGCGGTCGACCCCGCCCCCGCCGAAGATAACGTCGTCGTCCGGCCCCCCGTTGACCAGGTCCGGGCTAGCCCCGCCCTTGACGATGTCGTCGCCGGGGCCGCCGGCCACGATGGTGTTGATGTAGGCGGGGAACGGGTTCGTGCCGCCGGACTTAAGCGTGAGCTTGTCGTCCTTTCTGAAGCCGTAGACGTATGTGTAGAAGATCGCGGCGGCCGGACAGCGAGCGGTCTTCGAGCTCTCCTTCGTGCACGGGGCCTCGGCCTTCACGCCGGCGAGGCTGTCGGTGATAATCAGCTCGCTCGCGCCCGCATCGAAGCCGACCGTGATGTCGTTCTTTTCGGTGCTGCCGCGGCCGGGGTCGGCGTAAACGGTGTTCGAGACGATCCGCGCCCTCGTCTTGCCCTGTGCTGACGCTACACCCCCGATCGACATGGCGACGAGAGCCACGATTGCCCACAGAATGCCATTGGCACGGCGATTGTGCATTTCTGACCCCTTCTCGGTTCTCTACGGCCTGGTCGAACGCCGACCCTAGCGGCTATGCGGGCTGGGCGCTTTCGACGCGCACAAGAGTTGGTCCACTTCCGCGCTCTGGGGCTCCGCGACTTGCGCGCGGGTTTACCATCGGTGGCGAACGATTCAGGGCCGGCCCGACGCCGGCCCGCCAAGGCGTACCTGACGCACCATGATTTTTGATTACAGACACGCTCGCCGCCGGCTTTCGCTGTGGCGGGTGGAGGTGAAACCTAAATGGGACAACGCGCGCAACGCTTCGGCTGGCGCCGCGAGGACGAAGCCGGGGGGCTCGCACCTAGCGCCGCTGGAGTGTCAACGACACCCGAAACCGACGGCAACCCCGTGGACGAGCTCCAGGCACGCAGAGCCGAGATCGCCCGCATGGAAGAGCTCGCGCTTCGCGAGACAGAATCGATCGCCCTTCGCCAGGCCGACATCGACCGGCGAGTTCAGGCTCTGGAGGACCGCGAGCGGAACCTGATCCAGCAAAACGAGGAGCTGAAGCAGGCAAAGCGCGTCCAGCGCCGTGAGCTCGAGCGGATCTCGGGCCTGAGCGCCGCTCAGGCCAAGCAGATGCTCCTGGCCGACGTCGAGCAGGAGGCGCAGCACCAAGCGGCGCTCAAGATCCGCCAGATCGAGGACGAGGCAAAGCGCGAAGGTGACCGGCGCGCCCGGAACATCCTCGCGGTGGCGACCGGAAGGCTCGCCGCCAAGCATTCGAGCGAAGCGACCACCCGTCTCGTGGAACTGCCTTCCGACGAGATGAAGGGGCGCATCATCGGGCGTGAAGGGCGGAACATCCGCGCGCTCGAAAAGCTCACGGGCGTCGACGTCATCATCGACGAGACACCCTCCGCCGTCGTCCTCTCGAGCTTCGACGGCGTCCGGCGCGAAATCGCGCGTCTGACCCTGGAGCGCCTTATTGCTGACGGGCGCATTCACCCGGCGCTGATCGAGGAGACGTACGAGCAGGCGAAGTCCGACCTGAGCGAACGTGTGATGGAGGAAGGCGAAACGGCGGCTCTGGAGGCCCACGTACACGGCCTGGACCCGGAGCTCACCAAGCTGATCGGCCAGCTTCGATTCCGCACCTCCTACGGGCAGAACGTCCTCGACCATCTGATCGAGTGCGCAAATCTCGCCGGCATCCTCGCCGAGGAGCTGGGAGCATCCGCCGAGACGGCTCGCCGCGCGGCGTTCCTTCATGACATCGGGAAGGCCGTGACGCACGAGGTGGAGGGTCCTCACGCCCTTATCGGTGGCCGGATTGCACGGCGAAACGGCGAGTCCGAGGCCGTAGCGCACGCCATGGAAGCGCATCACAACGAGGTTGAGGTGAAAACGGTCGAGGCCGTGATCGTTCAGGCCGCAGACGCGGTCTCAGGCGCCCGACCCGGCGCTCGCGGCGACTCCCTCGAGCAGTACGTGGGACGGATGCGCGACCTGGAGGAGATCGCCTCGCGCCACCACGGCGTGGAGCGCGTGTTCGCGATGCGCGCGGGCCGCGAGATCCGCGTCGTGGTCGATCCAGGCGTGGTCGACGACGACACCGCCGCGGTGATCTCCCAGGAGATCGCGACCGCGATCGAGAAGGAGGCGACGCATCCGGGGCGCACGAAGATCACCGTCATCCGCGAAAGCCGGGCGACGGCGTATGCGGATTGACACCAGGCGGTCACGACGGCGCGTTTCCCGTGCCTGGTCCCGATAGGATCGCGGCCGAATGAGCGACCTCTTTTACGTCTTCGGGATCGCGCTCACCGTGATGGCGCTCGTCGTCGCGTTCGTCGGCATGCGCGTAGAGAGCTTCCCGTCGCGCCCGGTCATGATCGGCGGCCTCGCGCTGATGGCCTTTCTGGTCGTCGGCTCGGCTGCCTACGCCATCGTCCTCTCGCGTGAGGAGCACGAAGTCCGCGAGGCGGAGATCTTCGAGTATCGCGCCGAGCAGGCCGAAGAGCTCGAAGAGGGCGAGGAGCCCGTCAACGAGGAGCCGACCGACGAAGAGCCGATCCAGGGCGGGGATCTCGCGCTTACATCGCCCGAGGCAGGCGACCTGATCTTCGAGCCGGACGCTCTCGATGCCAAGGCCGGAGAAGTCGTTCTGACTTACACGAACCCGTCCGAGGTGCCCCACAACGTGGCTATCGAGGGCGACGGGGAAGACCTTGCGCAGAGCGAGACCGTTACCGGCGGCGACAGCGCCGATGCCACGGCCGAGCTGGAGCCTGGCGAGTACATCTTCTACTGCTCCATCCCCGGGCACCGCGAGTCCGGGATGGAAGGCGCGCTCACCGTCGAGTAGTCGCCGTTACCCTCCGGCGGGATGCCGCGGTACCACGTAACCACCTTCGGGTGTCAGATGAACGAGCACGACTCGGAGCGCATGCGCGGCATGCTCGAGTCGCTCGGCTATACCGAGGCGCCAGAGCGCGAGGACGCCGACCTGATCCTCTTCAACACCTGCTCGATCCGCGAGTCGGCGGACTCGCGCTTCATCGCGCACCTCGGACAGGCCAAGCGCCTGAAGACCGAAGACCCGAGCCGGATCGTCGGGGTCGGCGGCTGCTGGGCGCAGTCGGTCAAGGATGAGGTCTTCGAACGCTTTCCGTTCGTGGATGTGGCGTTCGGCCCCGGCCAGATCGGCCGGCTCGCCGAGTTCCTGACGACCGATTCGATCGGGGCGCAGGGATTCTTCGAGTTCGAGGGCTTCGCCGGGCATCTGCCGATGAAGCGGACGCGCGAATTTCAGGCTTGGCTCCAGATCTCGCAGGGGTGCAACTGCGTCTGCTCGTACTGCATCGTTCCGTCGACGCGTGGCCGTGAGGAATCCCGCTCGGCGCCTGAGTTGATCGCCGAGGTCGAGCGGCTCGCCAGTGACGGCGTGCGCGAGGTCACCCTGCTCGGCCAGAACGTCAACGCCTACGGACGCGACCTGCGCGGAGACGACCGCATGACGTTCGCAGAGCTCCTGCGCGCGGTCGATGGGGTGGACGGAATCGAGCGCATCCGCTACACCAGCCCACATCCGAAGGACATGCGCGAGGACGTGATCCTGGCTCACGCGGAGTGTGAGGCCCTCTGCGAGCACATCCACCTGCCGCTCCAGTCGGGTTCGAGCCCGATCCTGAAGAGGATGCGGCGCACCTACACCAGGGAGCGATACCTGGACCGCGTCGCGCTCATCCGCGAGCACGTGCCCGACTGCGCGCTCACCACCGACGTGATCGTCGGCTTCCCGGGTGAGACCGATGAGGACTTCGAGCGCACCCTGGAGGTCGTCGATCAGGTCGCCTACGACGGAGCATTTACCTTCGTCTTCTCGCCCAGGCGCGGGACCGAAGCAGCGACCATGGACGACCAGGTGCCGCACGTCGTCAAGCAGGAACGCATGAAGCGCCTCGTAGACCTGGTCCAGGCACGCGCCAAGGAGCGCGCGCAGCGCTTCGTGGGGCGCACGCTCGACGTTCTCGTTGAGGGTCCCAGCCGGACCGACCCCACGCGCCTACGCGGGCGGAGCCGCCACAACAAGGCGGTCAACTTCGAGGGGACGGCCCAGCCGGGCGACCTGGTCGAGGTCGAGGTCACCAAGGCGACGTCACAGACGCTCCTCGGTCACGAGCGGATGCTCAGCCGCATCGGCTGACGCGGCCCCGATGCAGGTCATCGCCATCTTCGGGCCGACCGCGGTCGGGAAGACGGGCGTCGCCGTTGAGCTCGCGGAGCTTTTGCGCGAGCGCGGCGAGGATCCCGTCGCGCTCGGTTGCGATTCGATTCAGATCTACCGCGGGCTGGAGATCCTGAGCGGGGCTCCCACGCCCGCGGAGCGCGAGAGGCTCGAGCATCGGCTGGTCGGCATCGCCGATACGGCGGAGGAGTTCTCGGCCGGCAGGTTCGCCGAGCTCGCGCACGAGGAGATCGATTCGCTCCTCATCGAGGGCAGGCGGCCCATCGTCGTCGGCGGAACAGGCTTGTATCTCCGCGCTGCCCTCGCGGAGCTCGAGATGCGCCCGCCGGTGCCCGCCGAGGTGCGCGAGGAGGTCGAGCGAGACCTGGCCGCTCGTGGCGCCGGCGAGCTGCATGGCGAGCTCCCCGAGGAGCTTCGCTCCGGCGTCCATCCGAACGACCGCAAGCGCATCGCGCGGCTTACCGAGCTCACTCGGCTGGGCATCGCGCCCCACGAGTCGAGCGAGGGCCTCTGGACCGAGGAGCTTCGCCGGCCGGCGGTTTTGGCCGGAATCACGCTCGACCGCGACGAGCTGCGGGGCCGCATCGAGGAGCGGGTGGACGCGATGGTGGCCGCGGGCGCCGCCGACGAAGCCAGAAAGGCCGATGAGGCCGGCATCTCGCGAACCGCTCGCGCCGCCATCGGCTTCGAGGAGATGCTCGAAGGCGATGTCGAGCGGATGAAGTCGGCTCAGCGCGCATTCGCCAGGCGCCAGCTCACGTGGATGAGGCGCATGCCCGGAGTCGAGCTCATCGATCGCACCGGGATGGGCGACGAGGCGGTCGCATCAGAGATCCTGCGGCGCGTCGACGCAGCCGAATAGATTCGCGCCATGCGTTTCGAGAAGTGGCAAGCACTTGGAAACGACTACCTGATCGTCGAGGCCGCCGCGCTGCCCTTCGAGCTCACCGCCGCGCGGGTCAAGCGCATCTGCGATCCGCATTTCGGAGTTGGATCCGACGGCATCCTGCTCCTGACGCCGGTGGAGGACCCCGAGCACGTCGCCGAGCTTCGGATCTTCAACCCCGACGGCTCCGAGGCAGAGCTTTCGGGGAACGGCGCCCGGGAGGCCGTGCTCTACCTGCGCTCGGCGGGGTGGACGCAAGCCGAGGAGTTCAGCGTCATCACGAAGGCAGGCCCCGTACGGCCCGTGATCACCGGCCCGGGTGAGGTGCGGATGGAGATCGGCCGGGCGCGTGACGAAGGGACGGGAAGCCTCACTTCGGCGGGCCGCGATTGGCCGTATCGAAAGCTGAACGTCGGAAACCCCCAGTGCGTCGTGAGCGCCGGGGACGAGCTCGAGGATCTCGACCTGGGCGCGATCGGGCCGGGCATCGAATCGAACACGGAGCTTTTCCCCGAGCGGACAAACGTGTCGTTCACGCGCGTTGACGGCTCGATGGTCCGTGCACGGATCTTCGAGCGCGGGGTGGGGGAGACGCTTTCATCCGGCACCGGTGCCTCGGGCGCGGCGATCGCCGCGTTCCTGGAGGGCGCCCCGAGCCCGATCACGGTCCAGCTCGACGGGGGTGAGCTGACGGTCGAGATCACCGACGAGCTCGACATGACGCTGATCGGGACAGCCGAGCCCATCTGCCGCGGTGAGCTCTCGCAAGAGCTCCTGGGCGCGCTCAGGCGTCTTGGATAAGTTCGGGGCGATGTCGAGAACCGATCCATCGCAGCGCCTCGAGGCGATCCCTCCCTACATGTTTGCCGAGCTCGAGCGGAAGGTGGCCGACAAGAAGGCGGCCGGCATCGACGTGATCTCTTTGGGCATCGGCGACCCGGACACGCCGACGTATCCCCACATCGTGGAAGCGATGAAGAGCGCTGTCTCAGATCCCGGCACGCATCAGTACCCGTCAAACCGCGGCCGCGCTGAGTTCCGCGAGGCGCTCGCGCGCTTTTACGAGCGTCGCTTCGGGGTCGGAATCGATCCGGAATCCGAGGTGATTCCCGCGATCGGCGCCAAGGAGTGCATCTACAACCTCTGCTTTGCCTTCCTCGACCCCGGCGATATCGCCCTCGCGTCCGATCCGGGATATCCCGTCTACACCGGCGGTCCCGTCCTGGCCGGCGCCGAGGCGGTCGTCCTGCCGCTGGATCCGAGCCTGGGCTTTGTCCCGGATCTCGACGCGATCGACGAGATGGCGCTCTCGAAGGCGCGCCTCATGTTCTTGAACTACCCGAACAACCCAACGGGCGCGGTCGCGCCGGATGGGTTTTTCGCAAAGGTCGTCGAGCTTGCCAAAAAGCACGAGTTCCTGGTCGTCCATGACAACGCCTATTCGGAGACGACCTACGACGGCTACGTCGCGCCGAGCTTCCTCGCGACGCCGGGTGCCAAGGAGGTCGGGGTCGAGGTCTTCTCGCTCTCGAAGGGCTTCAACATGACCGGCTGGCGGTGCGCCGCGATCCTCGGGAACGCGGACGCGATCCAGACCTACTGGCGACTGAAGACGAATGTCGACTCGGGCCTCTTCGAAGCGGTGCAGCTCGCCGGCGCTGCTGCGCTCGACGCGCCGAGCGACTCGATCGATGAGATGAACGCTGTTTACTCCCGCCGCCGGGATCTCGTCGTCTCCGCCCTCCGCGACATCGGCGTGGACGTCGCATCGCCGAAGGGCACGATCTACGTCTGGGCGCCGGTGCCCGAGGGTCACACGTCTACGTCATTCGCGGAGCTGGCGCTGGAGGAGGCCGCTGTCGTGATCTCGCCGGGCTCGATGTACGGGCCTTCAGGAGAGGGATTCTTCCGCATCTCGCTGACCACGCCGGACGAGCGCATCACCGAGGCCGTCGAGCGGATGCGCGAGCACCTCTCGGCCTGAACCTCACAATGTCCGAGCGGCAGCGCATCTTCTCGGGGTCTGAGCTCGAGGGACGCTACGGGTACTGCCGCGCGGTCGTTGTGGGAAACCGGGTCGTCGTCTCCGGCACGGCGCCGATCTGGCCGGACGGGGAGTGCAATCCGGATGCGGGGGTACAGGCCCGGAGATGTCTGGAGATCATCGAAGTGGCCCTCACGGAGGCGGGCTCGAGTCTGGACGACGTGGTGAGAACCCGGATGTTCGTGACCGACGCCTCGCTTCAGGAGGCTGTGGGCGCCGAGCACGCGTTGTGCTTTTCGGGGAACCCGCCCGCGACCTCGATGGTGGTCGTGGCCGGCCTTCTGGACGAACGCTGGAAAGTCGAGATCGAAGCCGAGGCCATCACGGCGTCCAAATAGGTCCAGATCGCTCATGCGAGGCCCTCGATCGGACGAAGGGCGTTGTGGAGTGTCGGAACTAGGAATCATCTTCGCGGTTGCATCCGCCCTTACCGCCAACGTGGCGATCCTGTGCAAGCACAGAGGCGCGACGATGGCCCCGACGATCCGCTTCACCCATCCGTTCCAGAGCGCGATCGCGCTCTTTAGGTCCAAGTGGTGGCTGATCGGCTTCGCCGTTGCCGCAGTCGCGTGGGGCTTTCACGTGATCGCGATGGCCCTCGCGCCGCTCTCGATGGTGCAGGTCGTCACGGCCGGTGGGCTCGCGCTGCTGGCGCTGCCCGCTCAACGGTTCTTCGGGATCCGCCTCGGGCGCCGTGAGTGGGCCGGACTAATCCTCAGCGCGGCCGGCCTCGCCTGGCTCGCCGTTACCGCCGAAGCGACAGAGACGCATTCCGCCTACTCGCTGGCGGCCCTGCTGGCCTTCGAGGGCGCCCTGGTCGCCGTCGGCGGGATGCTCCTGCACAGGGGATCGAGGGCTGCTGACCACGAGCGGAGCGGCGTCCTGTTCGGAGTGGCAGCGGGAATCCTGGTCGGCGTCGGAAACGTCTCGACGAAGGTGCTGACAGGAGACGTCGCCTCCGACGGCCTGTTTGGACTGCTCAGCCCGTGGAGCGTCATGACGATCTGCGCCGGCGTTCTCGCGTTCTTCGCGCTCGCGCGGGGCCTGCAGATCGGCCCGCCGATTCAGGTCATCGCGCTCTCATCCATCGCTGCGAACGTCACAGCGATCGCCGGCGGCATCCTTGTCTTCGGCGACCCCATCGGCGCCGATGCGCTGGGGATCATCGCCCGCGCGGCGGCTTTCACCGCGGTGATCGCGGCGGCGGTGCTCATCCCCGCCCCGCGCACCTCCGAGGGCACTCCAGCCGCCGCCTGAGTCTGCCGATACCTAGAAGCGTGAGGCGGGCAGTCCTGATCGCGGCCATCTTCGCGGCAAGCGCGGTATCGCTTGCGTGGGCCGGCTCGGCGGATGTTCCGCGAACGGGCATCAACCAGGCGAAAACGGCCGAGCTCGAAAAGACGATCCCGATCTCCAGGCAGGGCACGCCCAAGACGATCGTGCAGGTGAAGGCGGATGATCTCGGGCCGGTGCAGGACGGCGATCTCGTCGAGGCGTTCTCGGAGGTCGAGGTCTCGACGACCTGCCTTGCGCCGATCCCAAAGTGCGTCGGCAAGATCTACCGCTTCAGCCCGAAGGTGGAGGCCCAGATGATCCTGGCCGACGGACGGGGGCGAAACGGAATCCCGATCGGCAATCCGGAGCGCGTCACCTGCGCGCAGGACCTTCCCAACCGCAACCATCACTGCGTGCTGTCGCTTCACCGAACCGACGTCCTCGACGGGACGCCGCCGTGCGCTCCGTCGTGCTCGCTCAACCTCGTTCTGAAGTCGTACCACCCGAATGCCGTGAAGGGGAACGTTCTCGTGATCGGAGCCGACCGGGACACCGGCATCGCACAGGGGCGCGCGGCATTGAGCGCTGGAGTGTTCTCTCCGGGCCAGACGTATGAGCCCAAGGAATTGAAGACGACCGATCGGCTCGCGAAGTCGGTCCCGATCGACCCGCACGACACGCATGAGGTCACCGTGGTGTCGATGCGGCTCGACCGGCTGACCCAAGGCGAGGTGCTGGCGATCGAGGGCCGGGCGGTCTCCTCGATCGGACATCTTCCGTACAACGCGCTCACCCAGGGTCAGATCGTGATCTCCGAAAGGCGCGCGTCGTCCAACAACCACGGCATCCCCCTCTCGGTGGCGACCCGCAACGGGGCGGTCACGCCGAAGAACGGGTTCAACTGCACGCAGGGGCAGAGCGGCTACAGAACCCCCTGCGCGATCGAGAAGGGAGCCTTCGTCCGCATCATCGCCAATGCCCGCCGGCACCCGAACCACGACGAAGGCCCGTGGGTGCCGCTCTACGTGAACTTCTTCGTGGGCTTTCAGCAGGAATACGCGCCGGGACGCCCATGGCGGCCTGGTGACAAGGCGAAGATCAAGAGCGCAAAGCTCGAGATCCGCCGGTACACACCCGGCAATTCCTAGAGCTTGCCTTCGGCCTGGAGCGTCTCGCGAAGCCCGCGATCGAGCGGTCGCGGCTCGTAGCCGAGCTTTGCCTCGGCCTTGTCCGACGACGCCCAGAAAGTGACGCCGTCCGACGAGGAGATGAGCTCGCGCATGTTCGGCGGCTGGCCCATCAGCTTGCCGATCACGGGCCCGATCGGCGCGACGGCCTTGAGGACGCTCGTGGGGATGTTTCCCCGGGGCTCGCGCTTGCCCATGACCTTCGCGGTCGTGTCGATCAAGCCGCGCATGGTGGTGATCTCGCCGCCGAGGACGTAGGACTCGCCGATCTCGCCCTTGTCCAAGGCGAGCAGGACGCCCGTTGCGACGTCTTCCACGTGGACCATGTTCATTCCGACATCGGGGAAGGCGACGAAGGGCAGGCGCCCGGAAGCGAAGTCCATGACCTGCTTGCCGATCGCTGAGTGGTCGTCGGGGCCGTAGACGCCTCCCGGCTGCACCATCACGCACGGCAGCCCGTCGGCGATCAGGCCCTTCGCGACCTGGTGCGCCTCGTACTTGGTCTCCTCGTAGTACGAGGTAAAGCTCTGGCCCGGATGGTCGTAGGTCTCGTCGACGACCTCGCCCTTCGTGTTGCCGAAGGCGCCGATCGTGGAGATGTAAACGACGCGTGGGACCTTTGCGTCGAGCGCGGCGCCGAGGGCGTTCTGGGTCCCAACGACGTTCGCCTGGTACATGGGCTCGCGGCGCGACTTGGGAATGCCGACCTCGTAGATGGCGGCGCCATGGATCACAGCGTCAGCACCCTGCATCCCTGCGGCGAGCTTCGTGCGATCGGAGATGTCGCCTTCGACCAGCTTGGCGCCCAGGTCCGAGAGCGCCTGCGCCTTCTCCGGCGAGCGGACGAGAGCCGTCACCTCGTCGCCCCGCTCTCGTAGCTGGCGCACCACATGACCGCCGATAAAGCCGGTTCCACCGGTGACGAAGACCTTCACGCGCCGAAGCCTATCCTCAACCTCTGTGGGCGGGAGGACGATGGATAGCTCGATGCGAAGGACGCTGTTCGGAGCCCTGCTTGTTCTGGCCTTGCTGGTTTTCGCGCCGCAAGCCGGCGCCGGCGGTACGGGCAACCCGATGCTCACCGACGCTGAGTCGTTCGCGTTCGGGATCGGCAACGGGATGATCGAAGGGAACGCGCGCTGACGTCGCCGAGCGCCTCGGCGACTACGACGTCGTCGTGGTCGACGGCGAGGAGGCGTCCGCGGCCAAGGTCTCGGCGCTCAAGGCGGAGGGCTCCGTCGTTCTGGCCTACCTCAGCGTCGGCACGATCGAGAAGTGGCGCGGGTGGTACGACGACCTGAAGACGCTACCGCCTCGCGGCTTGGCAGAACTGGAAGGACGAGTGGTTCGCCGATGTCTCGAAGGCGGGTCTACGCGATGCGCTCGCCGACGAGATTGCGCCGGACATCCTCGACAAGGGCTTCGACGGCCTCTTCCTCGACAACGTCGACATGATCGAGCCGAACAAGCACAAAAAGCAGCGCGACGGCATGCGCGAACTGGTCGCGCGCCTCGGCGACCTGGTGCATGCCGACGGCGGCCTGCTGTTCGCGCAGAACGGCTACTGGGGCTTCAAGAAGTTCGGGATCCTGGACGACGGCCATCTCGACGGCTGGAACCGGGAGGACGTGACCTGGACCTTCGATTTCGACAAGCGCAAGTACGTCCGCAACTCCGACCGCGGCCGTGACGAGGCGCTCGATGACCTCTCGAAGATGCGCGATCTCGGACTGTTCACCACCGCGACGAACTACACGAAGCGTTCGACCGGGTCGGCAGTCGACGAATCCATCGAAGACGCGTGCGGCGTGGGTGCGCTGCCCTTCATCGGCGACATCGGCCTGACCGCCAAGCGGCTTCCGGACTCCCCGTACGTTTGCCCGTAGGGGCTTCGCAGCACGCCTACAATCGGTCAGGTGGAGGTTTCCGCCAAGTCAAGCGGCTCTCAGGCCGGTCTGCGCAACCCGCGGGCGCGTCAGCGTGCCCTTGCGATCGGCGCGCTGCCACAAGCCGCTGCCCTGGACGAAGACCCCCTCGCTGAGCTGAAGGAGCTCCTACGCACGGCCGGCGTGGCCACGACGGGTGAGGTCGTCCAGATGCGAGATCAGCCAGACCCGGACCGCTACCTGGGCCGGGGCAAGCTCACTGAGGTCAAGGACGCGATCAAGGCCACCGGGGCGAATCTCGTCGCTTGCGACGACGAGCTCGCTCCGCGCCAGGAGCGAAACCTCGAGGCGGCGCTCGACGTGCCGGTGATCGACCGCACCGCGGTGATCCTCGACATCTTCGCCGACCACGCTCATTCGGCCGAGGGCAAGCTCCAGGTCGAGCTCGCGCAGCTCGAATACAACCTCGCCCGCATGCGCGGGCTCTGGACCCACCTCGAGCGGCTCGGCGCGGGACGCATGGACGGCGGCATCGGCACCAGGGGGCCGGGTGAGTCCCAGATCGAGACGGACCGTCGTCTCGCCCGCGACCGCATCACCGCGCTCCGGCGCAAGCTCGAGCACGTGGAAAAGGGGCGTGAGACCATGCGCGCGCGCCGCGAGGCATCAGCGGTGCCGGCCGTTGCGCTCGCCGGGTACACGAACGCCGGCAAGTCGACCCTTTTGAACGCGATGACCGGTGCGGGCGTGAGCGTGGGCTCGCGGCTCTTCCACACCCTCGATCCGACGACGCGCGCCTATGAGTACGAGGGCCGGCGCTACCTGGTGACCGACACGGTCGGCTTCATCCGCAAGCTCCCGCATCAGCTCGTCGAGGCGTTCAAGGCGACCCTGGAGGAGACGCGCCTCGCCGACCTGATCGTCCACGTTGTCGATGCCTCCGAGGACGACGAGCAGCGCGCCGGCTCGATTGCCGCTGTGAACTCCGTCCTCGAGGAGATGGAGGCGGGGGACCGCCCGCGCCTCCTGGTCTTCAACAAGATCGATCTGCTCGACGACGCCGAGCGCCGCCGCGTCCTGGTTGGCCGCCGCGACGCCGTCGGGATCTCCGCTGAGACCGGGGAGGGGCTGGACGAGCTCCGCAACCGCATTGCGGTGGAGTTCGAGCGCACGCTGGAGCCGATGGAGCTCCTCCTCCCGTACTCGGAAGGCGCTCGCCTGACGGAGCTTTATGAGCTCGCGGGCGACCTCGAGCGCGAGGAGAGCGCGGAGGGCGTCCTCGTGCGCGCCAAGGTGCCGAAGGCCCTCGCGCACCGCTTCGAAGAGTTCAGCGTCAACGGTCGTCCGTGAAGCTTCCGGTCCAGCGGCTGGCCGCCACCGCGACTTTGCCGTCTCGCGCTACCGCGGGCGACGCGGGGCTCGACCTCTATGCCTCCGAGGATGCGCGGCTGGAGCCGGGCACGCGCGCCAGCGTCGGCACCGGCGTCGCGGTTGAGATTCCCGCCGGCCACGCGGGCCTCGTCCTGCCTCGTTCGGGCTGGGCTGCGAAGCACGGCATCTCGCTTGTCAACGCGCCGGGCCTGATCGATGCCGGGTACCGCGGCGAGGTTCGCGTGCTCCTGCTCAACACGGACTCAGAGGAGGCCTTCGAGATCTCCGAAGGTGACCGCATCGCTCAACTCCTGGTCGTCCCGTTCGCGTCGCTCGAGCCGGTTGAGTCGCAGTCTCTCGCCGAGTCTGAGCGCGGCGCGGGCGGGTTCGGCTCTACCGGGCGATAGCCGTGGTCGTACGCGAGGCTCAGACGGACGACTGGCCCGCGATCTGGTACGTCATGCGGCCGATCGTCGAGGCGGGGGAGACGTACGCGCTCGAGACCGACATGGACGAGGAGGAAGCACGCCACTACTGGATGCTCCGGGAAGGCGTGCGCACCGTCGTCGCGGAGCTTGACGGCAAGATCGTCGGCACGGCCACGGGCTACGCGAACCGCGCCGGAAACGGCGCCCACGTCGCGAGCGGCAGCTTCATGGTCGATAGGGAGCGCTCAGGCCAGGGCGTGGGCAGGGCGCTGGGCGAGGACCTGATCGAGTGGGCGCGCGAGGTGGGGTTCACCTTGATCCAGTTCAACGCGGTCGTCGAGACGAACGAAGGCGCCGTGGCGCTGTGGAAGAAGCTCGGCTTCGAGATCGCGGGCACGGTGCCGAAGGCGTTCGAGCACCCGAAAGAGGGACTCGTTGGCCTCCACGTGATGTATCTGGAGCTCTAACCCGCCGAGTGGCCGGGGCGAAAGCCCGAGCACAGGACGCGCATCCAGACGATGCGGTCCCCCTCGGTCGCGAAGTACGCCTGTTGTTCCACGACGAACGGCCCGTCGTCGTTGTAGCCGCGGAAGGTGTAGGACATCGTCTCGCGGTCGGCGAACTTGCCGGTCTCCAGTGACACCAGCTCCTCCACGTGGTCCGATTCTTCGAGCCAAGCGGGGAGGATCTCCCGCGTGACCTCGCCCGAGCTGGTCGCTTCCCACGATCGGTTGGGCGTGAGCCCGCGGAAGTCGACGTCCGGGTCGAGCGACTGGCCGACCCCGTCGAAGTCCTTTGCGGCAAGGGCGCGAGCGAACTGCTCGCCTGGCGAGTGGGGAGCGTCGCTCACGTTGTGGACACTACCGCTGTCAACCGCGCATCGCGGCGGCGCGGGCGCTCTCGTGGCCGGCGGCCTCGAGCTCGTCGTTGAGCGGCTCGAGGTCCGGCTCAGAGCCCTGGCTGCGCGCGACCGCGAGTTGAATCAGCCGGTCGGCGAGCCAGGCGTTCTTCGGCAGGAGCGGCCCATGGAGGTACGTGCCGAACAGGTTGTTGCGGCGAACGCCCTCGAAGCCTGACCTGCCGTCGTTCCCGAAGCCCTTGAGCACCCGCCCCAGCGGCGTCGCGTCATCGCCCAGATAGGTGCGGCCTCCGTGGTTCTCGAATCCGGCGAGGACCCGAGGCCCTGTTCCGAGATCGACTTCGATCGCAACGTTCCCGATCAGCCGGGGGCCTTCCTCGCGGACCGTTTCGAGATCGGCCAGACCGAGCCCGGCGATTCGCTCTTCGCCGAGTTGATACGAGTGACCGAGGAGCTGGTAGCCACCGCATACCGCGAGCAGAACGGCGCCATCGTCAACCGCCGCGGCGAGCCCTTCGCGCTTGGTCTCGACCATGTCAGCCGCAACGAGCCTCTGGTCGCGGTCCTGGCCGCCGCCTATGTAGATGAGGTCGTGAGCGGAAGGGTCGACCCTGTCTCCAGCGGAGGCGCTCGAGTGCTCGAACTCGATGCCCCGCCATTCGCAGCGGCGCTGCCAGAAGAGGATGTTGCCCCGGTCCGCATAGATGTTCATCTGATCCGGGTAGAGCGTGAGTAGGCGGAGCTTCATCACGGCGCAGCCTCCAGGAGGACGACGGCCGATCCGATGTGCAGGTCGGTCTCGCTGATGTCCCTCAGGCCCGCGGATCTCAGGCCCGCTTCTGCGGCCTCTGCCTCCAGGACGGCGGGGTCGAGCACGGCAAGCCGGAGCTCCGCGCGCTCGTCAGTTAGATCTCCGTCGGGAGCAACGATCTGGCGGAGCCGCGCAATCACGAGCGCGCCGTCTTCCGAGCGGACCTCGATGGGAAGGCTCGAGTAGACCCAGCCGTCGATCTCCGCCACGTCGGGGAGCACGGGCGCCACCTCTCCATCATCGTCTCCGGTTGGATCGCCGTCGACGACGGCAAGCGCGATTACCCCGCGCGGGGCCAGATGCCTTCTCATGCCCTCGAGGGCCGCGCGGCGCTCGTCCGCGTCCGCCAGCAGCTGGATGGTCTGCATCGGGACGATGATCAGGGCGAACTCGCCGGTCACGTCGAGATCGCGTACGTCGCCGACCTCGGCGCTCGCCTCGACCCGGTGCTCCGCCGCGCGCTCTCGGAGCGCATCGACGAACGCCGGCTCCAGGTCGACACCCAGGACGTGGTGACCGTGGCGGCCCAGGTCGAGAGCTACTCGCCCTGTGCCGCAGCCGATCTCCAGCACGGGTCCACCTGCTCCCAGCGCGAGCTCCCTCCAAAGCGAAAGGTCGGCCTCGTACGCGCCGTTCTCGACGTCGTGCCAGATGACCGCCTCATCGGCTTCGCGGATGTTCATTCCCAGTACGCCTTCACGAGCCCGCGCTCGGAGAGCAGAGTCCGGAGCTCGAGGAGCGCGGTGTAGGTGGGGAGGGCAAAGAGGCGGCCGGGCGCTTCGGCAACGGCGCGGTCGAGAGATCCCGGGATGTCGTCTTGAACGGTGATGCGCGACGGGTCGAGGCCCGCGTACTTCAGGCGGACTGCCATCTCGGGCGCGCGCGTTCCGGCGCAGGTCACGGTTCCGACCGATCCGGCGAGGAGCTCGAAGTCCGCGTCCCAGATCCACGAGACGTCACGCCCATCCGCGATCCGGTCGTTGAGAGCGATCCACAGGTGGATGCCCTCGCCGTCGCCGTACTGCTCGTTCTCGAGGCGGAGCGTGCGAAGCACCTCGTTCGCGCCCGCGGGGTTCTTGATGAGGAGGATGGAAACCAGCTTGCCGGCGACTTCGACGGTCTCGACCCGCCCGAAGGCCGCCTCTGTGCGCTCGAGGCCCGTGGCCGCCGCGTTCGGCTCGACTCCCATGCGGAGGGCGGCTGAAAGGGCTGCGAGCGCGTTGTAGACGTTGTAGAGGCCGGGGAGGGGGAGTCGGAGCTCCAGTTGCCCACCGGGAGTGGCGACCTCCACGCGTGAGCCGCGCATGCCGTCGAGCTCGATCTTCGTCGCGGCGATGTCGGGCGCCGGACGGTCGGCGTCGCAGTTCGGGCAGGAGTAGTGCCCCAGGTGCCCCACGAATGCCCGCTCGTATTCGTAGGGCGCGCCGCAGCGGCGGCAGTGCTTGGCGTCGTGGGCATGCTGGAGGCCGGGCAACGCGGCCGATGGGTCCTCGATCCCGAAGTAGGTGACGCCGGGCCTCCTCGCCAGCTCGGCGTCGCGGCCAAGATCGGCGACGAGGGGGTCGTCGGCGTTGAGGACGAGGCCTGTCGGCCGAACCGAGACCATCTCGGCCCACTCGTCGGCGAGCCGCTCGAGCTCGCCGTAGCGGTCGAGCTGGTCGCGGAAGAGGTTGGAGAGGACGATGAGGTCGGGGTGAAGGGCTTCGACCATGCGCGGGAGCCACGCCTCGTCGACCTCGAAGAGCCCCTCTTCTGCCTGCTGCTCGAGGAGCGCCGTGGCGACGCCCCAGCTCATATTTGACCCTGCGCGGTTGTGGATGGGTTTGCGACCGGCCTCGCGCAGGGCGGACGCAAGCATCCCCGCCGTGGTCGTCTTGCCGTTTGTGGCGCTGATGACCGTCGAGCCGGAGGTCAGGCCGGAGCCCAGGCGCTCGATCGCGTCGGGCGCCATGCGAAGGAGCATGCGCCCGGGCAGCGTGGTGCCCCCGCCGCGGCCGGATCGCCGCGAGAGATTGCCGGCCGTTCGTGCGAGCGCAAGCTTCGCGCGGAAGCCCGGGCTTGATGCCGACGGCGCGCTCACGGCGCCGAATCGGGTGGCACGATCACCCGCAGGGCGCTTGGGAGGATGCGAAAGGTCGCCGGAAGGTCGGCGATCGGATCGCCGTCGGCATAGACGGAGAACGGCCGGTCCGCCTCGATCGTGGCCTCGCTTGCCTGCCAGGTCCGCACCTCCATGGTCTCCAGGTGCTCGCCCTTGAAGACCTGCCCGAGCCCGCGCAGGAACCGCAGCTTCGACACGTTGCCGCTGGCCGTCATCTCGAGAAGCCCGTCGTCGGGCACCGCGGAGGGCACGGCGATCATCCCGCCGCCGTAGGCCTTCGTGTTCGCAGCGGCGACCGAGTAGCCCGTGACCTCGTATCGCTCTCCGTCGAGCGTCAGGGTGAATGTCGCGGGCTTCCAGGCGGCGAGGGCGCGCAGGGCGGCGTACGCGTAGACGATCGGGCCCTTGACGCGCTTTGCCTCGTTGGCGATGCGATTGGCCTCGGAGTCGAAGCCGCAGCTCGCGATGCAGAGATAGCGAACGCCATTCGCCTCGCCCACGTCGATCTGGCGCGTGGCACCGCCGGCGACGATGCCGGCCGCCTCCTCGACGTCGTCTGGGATCTCGAGCACGCGCGCCAAGTCGTTGCCCCGGCCGCCGGGGATGATCCCGAGGGCCGACTCAGTGTTGGCCAGGACGCCGCCGACCTGCCCGATGAGGCCGTCGCCGCTCATCACTATGACCGTCTGTCCGTTGTCGACTGCTTTTTGGGCCTCCTGGCGGCCGTGCTCGATGTTCTGGGTCAGGACCAGCGCGTGGTCGACGCCGCCGTCGGTGAGCGCCGCCTGGGCGTGATCGAGAAGCTTCCGCGTCCGTCCGCCGCCTGCGGACGGATTGACCAGGAGGATGTGCGTGGGCTCCGCGGACATGTCTTTTAGGAATCTATTCGCGGGCGCGGCCGACCCAATAGGTGCCGGGCCCGGCCTCGCCCTTCACCCGCTCGGCGATGCCGTGGCGCTTGAATCCACGCTCAAGCACTTCCTCCGGCGTGTAGAACGGCGTCTCGTCCCCCCAGCTTGCTGCGACGACCACGAATCCCCCGGGGCGCAGCACACGTGCCATCTCGGAGAAGAACGGCGGAACGTTCACCTGCATGACGAGATCGAATGAATCGTCAGGCCAGGGGATGCGGGCCGCGTCGGCGACCTTGAAGGCGATGCGCCCGTCCGGATCGAGCCCGACCTTCTTCTTCGCGATCGCAACCATCTCCTCGGACATGTCGATTCCGCGCACGCTCGCGCGCGGAAACTCGCGAGCGGCGAGGAGAGCAGCCTCACCGGTCCCGGTTCCCAGGTCGAGCACCCGCTCTGGCGCGGGCGTGACATGGAGGAAGGCGGCGGCCAAGGACGTCAGATGCGCGGTCGACGCGATACCGGGGCGCTGGTCCCACTCCTGCGCGGAGCGGTCGAAGAAGCGGCGCATCGGATGCTTGATGATCGGCCACAGCCATGGCGCGCGCGCGACCGTGTTGTTGAGCGTGCGGCCGACGAGCCGGATGCGGTCGTAGCGACCCCAGCGGGCCTCCTTCTCGGTCTGGGTCACGGTTGGATCATGCCACCGGGCGGGCGGATAGCCTTGCTGCGTGCCGAAGCCGCTCACGCTCATCGCCGCTCTCCTCGTCGCATTCGCGCTGGTCCTCTCAGCCTGTGGGGGCGACGACGATTCTTCATCCGAGGGCGAGGACGAGTCCTCGGCCCCGGCCGATACTCCGTGCGAAACGGTCGAGGCCCCCCAGCCGAATGAAGTGAGCCTCGACCCGCCGCCGAAGAAGCCTTCGTCCGACAACCTCGTCGCGGTCGTCGACACGAGCTGCGGCACGTTCGAGATCACGCTTGACACCCAGGGCAACCCCCGGACCGCCGCCTCGTTCGAGTACCTGGCCGAGAACGGCGTCCTCGACGGCACGCCCTTCCACCGCATCGTCCCGGGCTTCGTGATCCAGGCGGGCGACCCCGCCGGCACGGGATCGGGCCCAGGACCTGGCTACTCGGTTGATGAGCCGCCGGCCGACGACACCGAGTACACCCGGGGCGTCGTCGCCATGGCAAAGACCGAGGCCGAGCCGCCCGGACGGTCGGGCAGCCAGTTCTTCGTGGTCACCGCGGCGGACGCGGGCCTGCCGCCCGACTACGCCGTCGCCGGCGAGGTGACCGAGGGCTTCGACGTCGTCGAGACGATCGAGAGCTACGGCGATCCGGCGAGCGGGGGAACGGGAACGCCGCTCGACGTCGTGATCATCAACTCGGTCACCATCGAAGAGGGCTGATCCATGGCTTCGGAGGTGCGCCCGTTCGAGGTGCGTGCCCCTGGCGGGAACATCGTTCGCGGGGAGGCGGGCGGGGAAGGCCCGGTCGTTCTTCAGGCGCACGGGATAACGGCCGCTCGTAGTTATGTAACCCACGGCTCGCACCTGCTCGAGCGGCGCGGGCTTATGTCGGCGATGTACGACGCCCGAGGGCACGGGGAGTCCGATCCGGCGCCGGAGGGCGAGCAGTACACGTACGACGCTCTCGCGAGCGACATGGCCGCGGTGGCGGCCGAGGTAGGGGAGGGAGACCGCGTCGTCTTGGCCGGACACTCGATGGGGGCGCACACGGCGGCGGCATTTGCCCTCGCCGAGCCCGACAGGGTGGCGGGCCTGGTGGCGATCGGGCCGGCGTCCCGTGGGGAGCCGCCGTCCCAGCAGACGATCGACTACTGGGCCGGGTTGGCCGACGGCTTGGAGAGGGGAGGGGTGGATGGCTTCATCGAGGTCTACGACGACGGCTCGCACAAGCCGGAGTGGAGAGACGTGGTGCTCCGCCTCGCTCGCACGCGCTTGGGGCTTCACAGGGATCTCGATGCCGTCGCGCAGGCGCTCCGCGAGGTGACCGCGTCGGTGCCCTTCGACGGTCTGAAGGCGCTGGAGGAGATGGACGTTCCGACCCTCGTGGTCGCGAGCCACGACGAGGCCGACCCCGGTCATCCGTGGGACACCGCGGTCGAGTGGACCGAGCGGATCCCCGGCGCGCGGATGGTCAGCGAGGACGAGGGCGAGTCGCCGCTCGCCTGGCAGGGAGGCAAGCTCTCCCGCGAGATCGCCACCTTCTGCGAAGACGAAGCGGTCGCCGAGCGCTTCTGAGTGAGTGACTGCGTCCGCCCGCTCGTATCCTCAGGCGCATGAGCGACGAAACGCCTGAGCGCGACGACGGTATTGCCGTCCACTACTCGACCATTGCGCGGGGGACCCCGATCTACGGCTCCGATGGAATCCAAGTCGGCAAGGTCGTCAGCGTCTCCGACAACGCTCGCGAGAACATCCTGGACGGCTTCGTGTTCGAGGATCTCCAGGGCACGACGAAGTTCGTCGACGCCCCCGAGGTCCAGCGCACCTACGAACGAGCGGTTGAGCTCAATATCGACTCTGCCGCAGCGGCGCAGCTGGGGCCTCCGCCCAAGAATTCCGGCCTGGGCGGCCTCTTCGGGCGCTAGGCGCTGTCGAACTCGGCCAGAAGCTTCTTCGGCGCCCGTCGGCGCCACGACTCGATCAGCAGCTCACGAAGCTCGTCGCCGGGGACCCCGTCGAGGACGACAAGCATCATCGGATAGTCGCGGTAGTGGTCGGTGACGACGTAGGTGTCCGGGCTCTCCTGGGTGAGGGCCTCACGCTCCATGAAATCGATGAACACCACCAGGTGCTCCTCGTCCTCCTTGAGCCGCGCAAACAGCTTCTTTCGAACCTTCAGCGCGGGCGTGCCGTATGAGGTCGAGCGCTCAACTTCAGGCAGCTCCGCCTCGCAGAGCGCGACTACTTCGTCCCAGGTGGCCATGGACGCGCACCGTAGCGTCACTCTTTAATCTCCCGCGTCGTGGCCTACGACGAGGAGTTTGCCGACCGCGTGCGCGACGCGCTTTCGATGCGCGAAGGCTTGACGGAGCGCAAGATGTTCGGCGGGATGGGCTTCATGATCGGCGGAAACATGGCGTGCGGCGTGACGTCGACCAGCGAGCTCATGGTGCGCGTTCCGCCCGAGGACTACGACGCCGCGTTGGCGGAGGAGCATGTCCGCGAATTCGAGATGTCCGGCAAGAAGATGGGCGGTTGGCTCATCGTGGCCCGTGAGGGCCTGGAAACGGCCGAAGACCTGGCCGGCTGGGTGGACGTGGGGGCAGACCACGCCGCATCGATGCCTTCCAAGTGATTTCAGGGCCTATGCCTGATAATGAAGGTTATGTAACCCTGCTGCGTGCCGAAAGTCGTCTCCAGGTACCAATGGCACCTTCAGATGGCTCTCGGCGACCGGGGGTCTAGCCCGTCACAGCCGTTCTAAGCGCCTCTTTCGCCCCTGAGAGCACTGGAGCACCGTGCAGTGGCACGATTGCGCGCACATCGCGCTCCAGGAGCGGCACGAGCGCGGCCGTTACGGTGTGGACGTCGTTCGCTTCCTCGAGCCAGGCGCTTGGACAGACTCTCAGCGCGTCTGTGCGCTCGCCTTGGGCTCCGATCAGGACATCGCCGGCCACGATTGCGCCGATTGCGTCGATCCAGGCCGTGAGCTCGCCGTTTCCCGTGTCTGTGGCGATCACCTCAACTCCGGGGATCACCTGGGCGCGCTCGTCGACCACATGATCGACGGCGAACCCGATCCGCCCTGTGTCTGCGATGGCCGCGGACTGCGCCCACACTGCGATCCCGGGCGAGTTCACATAACGCCGGACGGCCTCGGCCCCCGAGCGGGCGTGCCACGGGCACGTGACGATGAGCGCCACAGGGCCACCCGCTTCCGCTGCCAGGGCGTCGATCGCGCTCCAGTCGCCGTCAACCACAAGCGGATCGATCAGGACGAGTGACTCCTCGCCCTCCCATGCGGCGCATGCGACCTCTCGCCCCCAGCCTTCGGGCCCGCCCTGGTCCGGCCTCCAGTCAGGCGCGTCGGCCGTCCAGCGGTGAAGCCCCGGCATGATCTCTTGGAGCTCCGGCAAGTGCGGATCTAGTTCATGCTCGGGTCGTCGGGCATTCGCGAGATGAGCGCGTAGGAGCCGCCCTTTCGCTCCAGGACGTCGCTCCAGAGCGACTCCGGGTCATCGGGGAAGAGCTCGGCCGGCAAGGGCGGCTCGACGATCCACGACTCCAGCTCGATCTCCTGCTCCAGCTGTCCGGGACCCCAGCCCGAGTAGCCGGCATAGAACCGTCCGCGCCTGACGGCGTCCTCGAGGTCTGAGAGATCGGTGTCGGCCGACGCCAGGCCCACGTCGGCCACGACGATCCAAGCCGCCGCCTCGAGGTCGGCGAACTCGGCCAGAAGCACGACCGCCTGCGGCTGCACGGGGCCGCCGATGAAGAGCGGGTCGGTGTTCGCGATCTCCTCGAGAGACGGCATGAGCTCGCGAGCTTCCGCGTCGCCGGGGCGGTTGAGGACGATCCCCATTGCCCCGTCTTCTGAATGCTCGGTCATCAGAACGACCGAACGGGCGAAGTTCGGGTCCGTGAGGGCCGGCGATGCGATCAGAAGCTTGCCGCGAAGGGATTCGTCCATCAGTGATTACTCCTTCCCTCAACGGTAGTCCGCAAGCGCCGGGACGTGCCATTCGGTGTCTGATGGGCCGATCTCCGTAAGTACGCTCATCTCGTGGTTTCAGACGTCACAGATGCCGATTTCGAGGCAAAGGTCATCGAGCGCTCGCGCGAAGTCCCGGTCGTGGTCGACTTCTGGGCCGAGTGGTGCGGCCCATGTCGCGCCCTGGGCCCGGCGATCGAAGCTGAGGTCAGAAAGCGCGAGGGCGCGGTCGAGTTGGCGAAGGTCGACGTCGACGCAAATCCGATGCTCTCGCAGGCCTTCGGCATCCGGGGAATTCCCGACGTACGCGCATTCCGCGACGCCAAGATCGTCAGCCAGTTCACGGGGGCCATACCGCCCGCACAGATCTCGGCCTTCCTCGACACTCTCATCCCCTCCGAGGCGGACGAGCTGGCCAAGGCAGGCGACGAGGAGTCGCTTCGAGCGGCGCTTGCAGCCGACCCCCGCCACTCGGCGGCGGCAATCGGGCTGGCGCGGATCCTCCTCGCCCGGGGTGAGGCCGGCGAGGCCCGAGCTCTTCTCGAGGAGAAGGCCGGCGCGGACTTCGCCGCTCGAGGGCTTCTGGCCCGCATCGACCTCGAAGAGCGCGATGCCGCCCAGGCCGGCGAGGAGGCCCAGGCTGAGACACAGACCGCAATCGCTGCCTGGACCGAGGGCGACGTTGCGCAGGCGCTGGAGCTCTTCCAGGAGATCATCGCCTCGGAGCCAGACGCCGAGCGCCGCGATCTGGTGCGGCGGATCATGGTCGCGATCTTCACCGAGCTGGGCGATGACCCCCTTGCGGCTGAGCATCGCCGACGCCTGGCTGCGGTCCTCAACTAGAGCCGCATGGACCCCGTCCAAGGCGCCGACGTCCCGGTTGCGTTCATCGCGGGACTGGTGTCGTTCTTCTCTCCGTGCGTACTGCCGCTGGTGCCGGGCTACCTCTCGGTGATCACGGGCGTCAACCCCAACGAAATCGAGGATCAGGACTGGCGCCGGATCCTGGTTCCGAGCCTCTTGTTCATCGCCTCGTTTTCGACCATCTTCATCCTGCTCGGGCTCGCCGCGACGCAGATCGGGAGCTCGCTGCGCGAGAACCAGGACACGCTGACGGACATCGGCGCCGTGCTCCTGATCGTGATGGGCGTGCTCTTCATCGCGGCGATGTTCGTCGATCGCCTGAACGTCGAATGGCGAGTGGACTCGCTCATGGAGCGAGCCGGCAAGGGCGGACCCATCGTGGCGGGCGCCGCCTTCTCTATCGCCTGGACCCCTTGCACAGGGCCTGCCTTGGGCGGCATCCTCACCTTGGCGGGCGTGAACGGAGAGCCCGCCCACGGCGCGTTCCTCCTCGCCGTCTACTCGCTCGGGCTGGCCGTGCCGTTCCTGCTTACGGCGATCGCCTTCTCGCGGGCAACGACCGCCTTCGACGTCGTCAAGCGCCATTACCGCGCGATCACTGTCACCGGCGGTGCGATCCTGATCGCGATGGGAGTCCTGATCCTGAGCGGCGGCTTCACCGATCTCAACAACTGGGCCCAGCGCCTCACCAACGAGCTGGGCCTGAACCTCTGAGCCTCAGTCGCTGCCGAAAGCGCTGAAGGCGAACAGGTCGCTTTGGCGGCGCTCGGCCTCGATCGCGGCGTCCTTCAGCAGGGTTGCCCCCTCTACGTCCGGCAGGCGATGCGCCAACTCGAGCTCGGTGCGACCGAGCCAGCCGAAGCCAGGTTCTCCCGCGACATCGGGGCCCGGCTCGCCCGGAGTCAGGCCCGCCACCTCGCGGCTCGTCAGAAGCTCCCACAGGCGCGTTTCCTTCAGCGCATTCGTCAAGTGGAGGTCGGACTCGGTGCCGAACTCGTAATAGCGGCAATCGGGATCCTCGTCGAGGCGGATCCCGCGGCAGAACACGAGGCTCAGGAGATAGAGGCTCTCCGGGCCTTGGAGCGGCCTCGGCGCGCTGATCAACTCCGGCCAGCTCGCCTGGATGCGGTCAAGCGTCTCCTCCCCGCTCTCCTCCCCGTCGAACGAGTCTGCGTCACCCAGGTAGTCGAACCAGAAGGGCTCAAGCTGATCTTCGGGCGGCTCCCAGCCTCCGGCCAGGTCAGCCTCGAAGGCCTTCAGATCCAGGAGGTAGAACTCCCACTCGCGATGCATCCCCCTCCCCCGCCCCGCGCTAGACGGGAGGCGCGGGCCGTTCGATCGGTGCTTCGGGAGCGCCGACAGGCACGGGCTCGCCGATCGCCTCGACCTCTTCGAGCTCCTCGTCACCCTCGCCGTCGCCCGAACAGACGATGTTGAATCGCCCGGTGGCAACCGCGGGGTCACCAACGACAGGAAGTCCCCGAATCGTCTCCCACCCCAGGCGGTCGACCTCGAACGGGTTCATCCGCACCTCGGACGCCGGATAGGGGCAGCTCGAGTTGTGCTGGTCGATGGCCTTGGAGATGGCCTCGAGATTCTTCGCCTCGGAGCTCACGCGGCAATGTTAGACCGCGTGAGCTCCGGGCGGAGCGTCTACTTCGAGACGAGGATCTGGCCGGTCGAGCCGAAGCCCAGATCGTTCTTGGTCGCCTCGGTGAGGTCGAACTCGCGGTTACCGACGTACGGGCCGCGGTCGATCACCTGGACGTGGACCTCATTCGACCCGTGACGGATCGAGAGCCTGGTCCCGCAGGGAAGCGACTTGTGCGCCACTCCGCGCGTCGACGGGCTCAGCGTCTGGCCGCACGCTGTGCGGTTGCCGTACAGGCCAGGGCCGTACCAGGATGCCTGCGCATAGCGATATGCGGTTACGTGGCCGCCCGAGTCCTTCGAGCCGCTCGCGTACTTGTTCCGCTTGGCCGTCGCGCGGACGTTGTAGTTACCGGCGCCGGGCGCCTTCCAGTCGACCTTGAATCGGCCGTCCCTGTCGGCACGGGCGCGCTTGGTCTGCCCGCCGACCTCGACGATGACGTCGCGCTGGCCGGCCGGGGCCACGCGGCCCCGGATCGCGATGCTCTTGCCTGCGACGATGTCGCGCTTCGACGGCGCAACCTTCGTCACGGACTTGACGCGGATGAGCTCCGTGTCGGACTCGGAGTCCGGCGCGGGCGCATCGGCCAGCTGATCGGCCGTGGCGGGTGCGACGAGGCGCGCACGCCAATCGCCGGTCCTGCGCGGCTTCACGCGTGCCGACCAGGCTCCGCCGGCGCCGGTCTGGGCCGTGCCGACGCGCTTGTATCCGTTCTCGCCTGCGGACCGGTTGAGAATCGCCACCTCGGCGTTTCCGGAGTCCGGGAACTCGCCCTTGAGCGTGGTCGCATCGCCGATCCGGACGGAAGCAGGCGCATCAACTGTCGCCTTCCTGTCCTCGGCGGCAGGTGAGGCACTGCCCCACCCCATTGGAATCATCATTGCCGGCAGGAGTGCAAGCGCAAATGCGCGCCTGCGCCGGTTCAGTCGTCTTTTTCTCATAGCGGACGACCGTAGGGCGAACGTACGTTCTGTGAGTGACAGCGGTCACACTGCTAACACTTCCGCAACATTCCGCTCAACCCCATCTATGCCAGGATGAAGGCATGGCTTCAGGCGACCGGTTGACAGGCCTCGATTCGTCCTTTCTCCACCTCGAGGACGGGCCGGCCCACATGCACGTCGCCTCGACGACGGTTTTCGAGGGGCCCGCGCCTGAGATCGAGGAGCTCCGCGAGCACATCCTCTCGAGGCTTCACCTCGTCCCCCGCTTCCGCCAGAAGCTCAAGTTCGTCCCATACGGCCAGGGCCGGCCGATCTGGATCGACGATCCGCAGTTCAACATGGACTACCACGTGCGCCACACAGCGCTTCCCGAGCCTGGGTCCGAGCAGCAGCTCCGCACCCTGGCGGCGCGCATCTTCAGCCAGCGGCTCGATCGCTCGAAGCCGATGTGGGAGATGTGGCTGGTTGACGGCCTCGACGGTGGGCGCTTCGGGATCGTCACCAAGAGCCACCACTGCCTGATCGACGGCGTCTCCGGGGTCGACATCACGACAGTTCTCTTCGACGCGAAGCCGGACGCGCCGTCCGCTTCCGCGGAGTCCTGGGAGCCGGGCCCCGAGCCCTCGGACGCCGAGGTCCTCGGCCGCGCTCTCGCCGAGCGCGCGACCACGCCCGCCGAGGCCTTGCGCGGGGTCCGGGCAGTCTTTCGCCAGCCCCGGCGGGTGGCCGAGGCGCTGCTGGGAGGCTTGGAGTCCATGGGCGCGCTTGCCCGCGCTGGAGTAGCCGCCCCGGACTCGCCCTTCAACGTCCCCATCAGCCCGTACCGGCGCTTCGAGTGGGTCCGCGGCGACCTCGACGACTACAAGCGCATCAAGAACACCGTCGGCGGCACGGTCAACGACGTGGTGCTCGCGGCCGTCTCGGGCGCTCTCGGGCGCTTCTTGCGTGCCAGGGGTCACGCGACGGCAGGCCTCGAGCTCAAGGCGATGATCCCGATCAGCGTCCGTGAGGCTGACCAGCACGGCGCTCTCGGCAACAAGGTCTCGACGATGTACGCGACGCTTCCCGTGGGCATCGAGGACCCGGTAGAGCGGCTGAAGGCGATCTCAGCGAGCATGGGCGATCTGAAGGAGTCAAAGCAGGCGGTCGGCGCGACGCTCCTGACCGAACTCGCCGACTTCGCTCCACCGACGATCCTCAGCCAGGCCGGGCGGCTTCAATCCCGCCAGCGCTTCTTCAACATGGTCGTGACGAACGTCCCTGGGCCGCAGTTCCCGCTCTTCCTCATGGGCCGCGAGCTCGAGGCCATGTATCCGATGGTCCCGCTTGCCAAGCGCCAGACGGTCTGCTTCGGCATCATGAGCTACAACGGCCAGGTCAACTTCGGGCTGATCGGCGACTACGAGGCGATGGCGGACCTCGATTCGCTCGCTCACGACCTCTCCGAGTCGCTCGCCGAGCTGAAGGCACTTGTCCCCGGCGAGGGCAGGTCGAAGAAGCCCAAGTCGAAAAAGCCCGCGCGCCAGGTCAAGAACGCCGGGTGAGCCTCACGATCCGAGAGGCCGAGCTCGGCGACGCCGAGGCGATCGCCGCGATCCACGACGAGGCCGTGATCGCGGGCAACGCAACCTTCCGCTCGGATCCGCGCCCTTTGAACGAGGTCGAGGAGCTCCTGGGCAAGGGTTCTCCGTTTCTGGTCGCCGAGAAGGACGGGACGGTCGTCGGCTGGTCATCCGCAGGCCCATACGAGGAGTCGAACCCCTACTACACCGGCGTCCGGGAAGCGGCCGTCTACGTCGCCGGAAGCGCCCGTGGCCGAGGCGTGGGCGCGGCTCTGCTCGACCACCTCGCCGGGCGAGTGGAAGACGAGAAGGTCTTCAAGCTCGTCGCCAAGGTGTTCACGACCAACGAGGCGAGCCTTCGCCTGTTCGAGCGGGCGGGTTATTCGGAAGTCGGCACGCACACCCGCCACGGGCGCCTTCGCGGCGAGTGGAAGGACGTCGTCGTTTTGGAGAAGCTCTTGGGCGACGCCCGGGCCTAAAGGCCCAGGTCGCGCAGGAACTGCGGCTTGTAGGAGCCGAGCATGATGAAGCCGGGCGTCTTGACGCCCGGGTCCTCGTGCTCCATGCGCTCGTCGCGAGCGTGCTCCTCGGCCTCCACCTCTTCCGGGGTTTCCGGAAGCGGCTCGGAGATGTCCTTCCAGTCCTGCTCGACCGGATGCCAGCGCGTCGAGCGGACCGAAGCAGTCAGCTCGTCTTCGGCAATCAAGTCGCGGACGACCCGCTCGGCCTCCTCGCAGCTCTCCCGGTTCTGGGCGTAGAGAAACAGGTGCGACCCGTCGCGGGTGACGATCACCCGGGAGCCGAGGCGATCGCGCGCCTCGTCGTCCAGATCCACGGCGCGTAGCCGCTCGTTGAGGCTGAGGTGGTGCTCGTCGTCGTCGAGTTCGACCTCGACGCGGAACTCTTCTTCTGAAATGTGTTCGCTCATCTGACCTTGAGCTTAAAGTCCTCGTCGTTCCTCGTGTAGAGGAACTCTCCGAAGATGGGCTTGGAGCCGGTGACATGGCCGTCCGCGTTGGTCACGACCGCCGTGATCCTGTTGTACGACTGAGCGTCCGGGAGTGAGACGGACGTCTTCTCGCCGCCCTCGGAATAGGACGTGAGCCGCTCGACCGAGCCGGTGGTGGCGTTGCCGTCTCGCCCGACCAGGGAGACCGCCCACTGGAGGCCGCCGTCCGAGCGGCCCTTGAGCTTGATCGTGTCGGCCTCCTTCGGGTTCACCTCGAACAGCGCGTAGGTCGTGTTGTCGAGCGTGATCAGCTGCGGGTCCTTCCCGAACTTCACCGTTCCGAAGCGCTTCACGTCGGGAAGCTCCGACGCGTCGGGGAAGCCGCCGTCTCCCGCTCTCCACTCGGCGGTCGCCGCCGTGAACGCTGCGAACTCCTGCGGGAAGCCAGCGCCGCCCTCGTCCTTGATCGCGTCGTCGTACGCGCCGACGGCGTAGTCCTTCGGCGTCACGTCGCGGGACGACTCCCAGGCGTTCAGCACCACGTCCGGTCCGTAGCTGTGGTCGCCGTTCTCCAGCCAGTGGTTCCAGACGGCCGAGCCATAGACGTGGAACTCGAAGAGCGTCAGTGGGATGAGCGACTCCTTCGTCCAGCTGCCCATGTAGGAGCGGACCCAGTCGTCATCGTCCGGGAAGACCTGCTCCTCGGACCAGGTTGCTGTGGACTCGAACATCCATCCGTCCTGGTTCGAGTCGATGTTGAACTGGAGCACGTGGTTGTACTCGTGAGCGGTGGTAACCCGCAGTCCCAGCTCGCCGCCGGACTCCCCGAACTCCGAGTAGTCGTTGTCGACGACGAGGTGTGAGCTGCACTTGAACGGGGCGCTGTTGCACTCGGATGAGTCGTCGTCCGGCTGGGCGAAGCCGAACACGCACGGCCTGAAGTCGCTCTCGTCGCAGAGATCGGAGAGGTAGACGTCGAATCGGTTCTCCTCCGTGCTGGCGTTCGGCTCACCGGCCTCGCCGTCGCCCTTGGGAAGCGGCCAGCCCAGCTCGCCGTTTTCCACGGCGATCGACTCGTCGACCGCATCGACGGTCGCGTCCACGTAGTCGGGCACGTCGTTCATGTCGGCGTCCGCCAGATCGGGCTCGTCGCAGTCGCCGTCCGGATTGGGCGGAGAGGCATCGCAGCCAGGGACCTCGACGTAGTGGACGACGAAGGTGGGAGTCTCGACGATCTTCTCGACGGCGTTGTTGGGCCAGTCGCCGCCGTATGGCGAATCGCCGTCTGGCGGGCGGGACAGGATCGATCGCGCGCGGCGTTCCGCAGCGCCGTCGAGTTGGGGCAGTGCCAGAGCGAGATCGCGCAGGGCGATGGTCGGGTCGGTGCGAAGCGGTCCGGCGTCTGCGTTCTCGACTTCGCGGAGCTGCTGCTTGGCCTCCGCCTCCGTGAACGGCGCAGGACCGGCCGATGCGGCGCCTGGGAGTGCCAGTGCACCGACGCAGAGAGCCGCAAGGACGCCGATCCCGGTCAGCCACTTACCCATGGGACTCCTCGCTTCTTTCCAAGATTCCGGCCCCTGCCGAAGTTCGCGAGTGACGATACATACTCTCCCTCTTGTGACCGACAAAGGCTTGAGAGTCGCCCTCGCGCAGATCAACCCCACTGTCGGGGCGGTCGAAGCGAACGCCTCACTCGTGCGTGAGGGAATCGAATGGGCGAAGAACGAAGGCGCCGACCTTGTCGTGTTCGGCGAGCTCTGCATCTCCGGGTACCCGGCCGAGGACCTGTACCTGAAGCGCCACTTTCTCGCCCGCTGCGCCGACGCGGTAGCGGAGCTTGCCGGCGAGGTCGAGGGAATCGCCGTCCTGGTGGGTTATCCCGAACCGCGGCCCCCACATGCCGAGTCGGCCGGCGCGGACGCGCCGCGTCCCCGGCAAGCGCACAACTCGCTCGCATTGCTTCGCGACGGGAAGGTCGAGGCCGTTTACCGGAAGCAGCGCCTTCCCAACTACGCGGTCTTCGACGAGCGCCGCTACTTCGAACCCGGGGATGAGCCGGTCGTGGTCGAGATCGCGGGGACGCGGGTCGGCCTCACCATCTGCGAGGACGCCTGGGAGCCCGGCCCCCCGGCATCCGCCGAGGCGGAGATGGGCGCCGAGCTGATCGTGAACTCATCGGGCTCCCCCTACCTGCGCGGCAAGCGCGGCGCTCGCGAGGCCATGTTCGCGAGGCGCGCGAGCGAGTGCGGCACCCCGTTTGCCTTCGTGAATCTCGTCGGGGGCCAGGATGAGCTCGTCTTCGACGGCTCCAGCGTCGCGATCGGCTCTGACGGCGAGGTTCTCGGCCGCGCAAAGCAGTTCGACGAGGATTTCCTGGTCATCGAGTTCGGCGCCGAGCCGGTGCGCGTCGAGGAGCCGCTCTCCGATCTGGATGAGGTCTACGCGGCGCTGGTCACGGGCCTCCGCGACTATGTGGACAAGAACGGCTTCCGCCACGTCGTGGTGGCGGTCTCGGGCGGGATCGACTCGGCGCTGGTCGCTCTGGTCGCGGCCGACGCGCTGGGCGGCGAGCGCCTGACCGGCGTCGTCATGCCTTCGCCCCACTCCAGCAAAGAGACGCAGCAGGACGCCCGGGACATCGTTCGCAACCTCGGCGGAGAGCTCATCGAGATCCCGATCGAGGACGCGATGGGCGTCTACGCGGACGCGCTTGAGGGCAGCCTGCACGGCGCCGGCGGACTGGACGGCATCACCGCGGAGAACCTCCAGGCCCGGATCCGCGGGAATCTGATGATGGCTCTCTCGAACACGCACGGCTGGCTCGTTCTCACGACGGGCAACAAGAGTGAGATGTCGGTTGGCTACGCGACTCTCTACGGCGACATGGCC
Source organism: uncultured bacterium (assembly GCA_963772035.1). Lineage (GTDB taxonomy): Bacteria > Actinomycetota > Thermoleophilia > Solirubrobacterales > 70-9 > JALZKA01. The sequence continues at coordinate 68,682 of CAVYVT010000005.1, read as the reverse complement.
GGAGGGTTTGCGGTCATAAAAGACGTTCCGAAGACGCTGGTTTATGACCTCGTCCGCCACCGCAACTCGCAGGCCACCGACCCCCTGGTCCCCCCCGCCGTCATCGACCGCCCGCCATCGGCTGAACTTCGGCCCGACCAGCGCGACGACGACTCTCTCCCGCCCTACGAAGTGCTCGACCGCATCCTCGACGCCTACATCGTCGACGACCGCTCGCGCGACGAGATCGTCGCCGCCGGCGATGACCCTGAGATCGTCGACGAGGTGGTCCGGATGGTCGACCGCTCCGAGTACAAGCGCCGCCAGGCGCCGCCGGGCATCCGCATCACAGCCAAGGCCTTCGGCCGAGACCGCCGCCTACCGATCACAAACCGCTTCGGCGGCTAGGGGACAGAGCTCACGCGTGGCGTCTGACCCCAAGCGTGGCGTCTGACCCGCGACCAGCGTGGCGTCTGACGCTCAGGCCGGCATCTCGCGGACGGCGACGGTCATTCGGACCATTGCTGCGAGCTTTCCGTTGTCGTCCGTGAAGTCGACGTCCCATAGCCAGGTGGTGCGCCCGGCGTGGCGCCTGGTTGCGACCGCGTGGACCGTGCCTTCCGTGATGGGGCGAAGGAATGTGGCGGAGTTCGACTGGCCCATCGCGATCTTGCCCTCCGAGGCAACAGCGACGGCAGTTGCGTTCGAGCAGATGCTCTCGGCGATCGTCGAGTAGACGCCGCCGTGGACCAGCCCGAAAGGCTGCTGGACGGGCGGCTCGACCGGCAATGAAGCTTCGACGCGCTCCGCGGTCATCTCGCCGTAGACGAGGCCGAACGCCATGGCGGGGCCGTCTTGACCCGCTTTCGAGATGTCCGGAGACGACGACATGGACCGCGAGAGTAGCCATGCGAGCGCATTCGCAATTAGCGCGGGCTTAACCCAGGGCCCATACCCTTCCCACATGGCTATCAGCGCGGACCAGAGCGCGGTGCTCGAAATGCTCCTGACCAAGGGACAGTCGTTCGGAGATCTCGACGACCTCTTCGGCCTCGACGAGGGAGAAAGCCACGAGCGCTCCCGTGCGGCGCTGGAGGAGCTCGGAGGCGCCGATCCGGACCGGAACGTCGGCCTGACCGAGTACCTCCTGGGCCAGGCGGACCCCATCGGCCGCGCCGACTCTGTCAGGCACCTGCGCCAGGACAACGCGGATCGCGAGCTTGCGGACACGATCGTCACTCGAGCTGACGGCCCTCTTCCCCGCCGCCGAGCTCCCGAAGATCCCCCAGGCACCCTCCGGAAGCCGCTTCGGCGGGCGCCAGAGCGCCCCCGCCGCAAAACCGGCCGGCGAGCCATTGCCGGCCAAGGAGAGCGGCAGCGGGATCGGCTCCAAGCAGTCGCGCATGTTCGCGGCCTTGGGCGGCGCCGGAATTCTCTTGATCGTCGTCGTGCTCGCGATCGCCGGCGTCTTCTCTGGAGACGACGAGCCATCGAGCGCCGCGACGCCTGACACCGCCGAGACGACCGCGTCCGAGGATCCGCTGGATCCCTCGACGCCGATCCCTGACGGCGAAGAGGTCAGCGAAGTCGTCATGACGGCTCCGGATGGCGGCAAGGCGAGCGGCGTCGCCACGATCGGCATCTCGGGCGGCGTGCAGGGCTACCTGGACCTGGTGCTGACCGGCATGCCCGAGGCCAGCAAGAAGCAGGCCTTCCTCGCGTGGTTCATGTTCGACGAGGACCAGGGCTATCCGCTTGCCGTCCCGATCGAGCCCAAGAACGGAAAGTTCGAGGGCCGGTTCCCCATCCCGCAGGACGTCTCCCAGCCGATCGCGCAGTTCACGCGAGCGATGGAGATCTCCCTGTCGAATCCGGATGACATCCTCGCGGCCGCTGAGGAGGCCCGCGACGAGGGCAAGTTCCAGATCACGCGCCCTGGAGCGACCGTCATGCGCGGCGACATTCCGAAGCAGCCGGCCGGCGGCGGCGAAGACCAGCAGGCGCCGGGCGAAGGCGGCGAAGGCGGCTAAGGCAGGAGCTTGCCGGGGTTCATGATCCCGGCAGGGTCGAGGCGCTCCTTGAGCGCCCTGAGCGCATTCAGCCCGACCTCGCCTACCTCTGCGCGCATGTAGGGAGCGTGGTCGCGCCCCACCGCGTGATGGTGGGTGATCGTGCCGCCGGTGGCAACGATCGCGTCGCACGCAGCGCCCTTGACGGCACGCCAGTGATCGAGCTCCGCGCCCGGCTTGGACGGGGCGATGAACGTGTAGTAGAGGGACGCGCCGTCCCGGTAGGCGTGCGAGAGGTGGCACATCACGATTCCCGGGGTCCCCTGGGCCTCCATGGCGCCGTGTAGCGCCTGACGGACCGCCCCGTAGAGCTCGTGGTAGCGAGACCACGTGTGAGAGGTCTCGAGGGTCTCCACGAAGTACCCGAGGCTCATCAGCTCGTCTCTTAAGTACGGCCCCTCGAAGCGCCCGTGCTCCCACGCCTTGCCAGGAGCGGTTCCGAGAGACACTGCTCCGCTCGAGCGCAGGATTCGCGCCGAAACGGACCGGCGGCGCTCGACGTCCTCGGTCTCGCCCTCCCAGCCCGTGATGAGCATGCAGCCGCCGACTCGCCCCCTGAGCCGCAGATAGGACTCGAACGCAGACTTCTTGAAGCCCTCCATGCCCGACATCGCGAGTGAGATGCGGGTCTCCTCGGGATCGGAGAGGCGGGTGACGTCTGGCAGCGAGTCCGCGTGAGCAAGCGTGCGGACGATCTCGGCGCCGGCGTCGAAGTCCTCGGCCATCCAGCCCTGGTAGTGGCGCTTGCGAGGCAGGGGCCGGACGCGCACGGCGACGTCGGTGATTACGCCGAGCGTTCCCTCGGAGCCCACGACGAGCTCGCGCAATGCGGGGCCGGCGGCCGTATGGGGCGTGTCGAGCGTCCTGAGCGTTCCGGAGGGGCTGACCATCTCGATCGCGGTGACCAGCTCGTCGAAGCGCCCGTAGCCCGCCGATGCCTGCCCGGCCGAGCGGGTTGCCGCGAAGCCGCCGATCGTCGCGAACTCGAACGACTGCGGGAAGTGTCCCAGCGTCATGCCCTCCTGGGCGAGCGCGGCCTCGGCCGCGGGCCCGGGCAGCCCTGGCCCGAGGCGGGCCGTGAGCGAGACCGGGTCGACCAGGCAGTTGCGCATGCGCGAGAGATCGAGCGCGATCACGGCGCGGTGCTCGCCCCGCAGCGCGTCCACCCCGCCCACGACGCTGGTACCGCCGCCGAACGGCACGACCGCGACTCCGGCGGAGGCACACGCCCTCAGGACGGCGGCCACCTCGCCCGAGTTCGCCGGCAGCACCACGGCGTCCGGAGCCGCCTCGATGGCTCCGGTGCGCGCCCTGACTAGATCGGGGTAACTCTTGCCGCCTGAGCGCAGGAGACGGTCCTCGGTGCCCTCCAGCACCGCGTCGGCGCCGACGGCGTCCCGCACTGTCTGCGGAATCTCTCGCGCATCGGGCAGGCCGATGCTCTCGAGCGCGACAGGGTCGACCGGCTCCGCGGCGCCGAGCACGTCGCGAAGCATCGCCTTCGCGCCATCCGCCAGCTCGTTTCGCTTGTCCGGCGCGCCCCAGCCCCACCACTTCATGTGGCCGCCCGAACCCGTGCCGCTCACGCCGTGGATCCCCCGACCAGCGCCCGCTCGATGCCCTCGAACGCTTCGTCGAGGCGCCGGCGGGCGGCGCCGCGCAACATCGGTCCGCCCAGGCGAGACAGGCCGCGAAGCGTCTCCTCCGACGTCATGCTCACGCTGGTCTCCTCGGGCCCGGTCGGCTGGAGCTTGATCTCGAGCCCGGCCTGAGTGAGGATGCGCTCGAAGGCCGTGCCGGCCAGGTCCTGCGTCCAGGCGTAGCGCTCTTCTTCGGTCGAAGCGGTGCAGCGAAAGTCGGCGCGAACTCCATTCCCGGTGTCGGTCTCGAGCACGGAGGTCCAGCGCGAGCGCTGGCCCCGACCCGTGACGTCTTCTACGCGCATCACCTTGGGCCACCAGCGGGGCAGGCTGTGCGGGTCGGAGACGAGGCCCCAGACGGCGCTGACAGGCGCCGCGACCTTGCGGGTGCGAGTCACCTTCACGGGCGCAGGACGCCCCCTCCGGAGCGGATCAGCCCTCGTCGCCCTTTAGGCGGCGAAGGTCGCGAACCAGCAGGAGTTGCTTGAGGTGGCCGCAGACCGCGGCGAGGTTCTCGAGGTTCTCGACCGCCTCACGGCGGCGCGCGGGGCTCCGCGACCGAAGCGACGCGCCGAGAAGCTGCTCGAGCAGAGCGGCCTCACGGTCGGCCGAGGTGCGAAAAACGCGAAGGTTCCTGCCGGCGACTCCGTGCTGTGCAAGCTCCGCGGCAGCGCGAACGATCTCGAGGTCGGTCTCGTCGAATCGAAGCCGGCCATCGGAGCGGTCCGGCTGGACGACGCCGAACTCGCCGAGCTCGCGCAGGAACTCTGCTGACACGCCGGCCTGCTCGGCAAGCTCGTCGGGGCTCAGGGTCTGGACCTGCGAATCGACGGTCAGAGCGCGGCGCTTTTGCCCGACGTCGGCCGCTGGGCGGCGATCAGCGTCGAAAGTGCCCGTGGCGAGCTCCTGGCGAATCACCCGCAGTGGCAGGAACTCGTCGCGCTGCATGCGCAGGATCGCCTGGAGGCGCTCGACGTCCGCCTGCGAGTAGAGGCGGTATCCGCCCGGAGTCCGGCGAGGCGCGAGAAGCTTCTGGTCCTCGAGATAGCGGATCTTCGAGATCGAGATGTCGTCGAACTCCTGCGAGAGGATCTTCGCGACGGCGCCGATCGTCAATGCCTTGCGCGGACGGGAGTCGCGCCGCGGTTGGCTCTGAGCGTCGATCGCTTCCTGGCTTGCCACAGTCGCCATCTCAGGCCTCCAGATACGAGAGCTTGTATTTGCCGATCTGGATCTCGTCGCCGTCCACCAGACGGTGCGACTCGATCCGGCGCCGGTTGACGTAGGAGCCGTTGAGCGAGCCGAGGTCGTCGATGTAGATCCCGTCCTGGCGGCGGACCAGGAGCGCGTGATTGCGCGAAACGGTCACGTCGTCGAGGAAGACGCCCGCGTCGGGCGTTCGGCCGATCGACATGCGGTCGCCCGTGATCTGAAAGCTCTCCCCCGCCCTGCCGCCACCGGAGCGGATGACGAGCGCGGCGCCCGCGTCCTCGACCTCTTCCTCGATGTCCACGGGCGTGTACTCGCCCGTCTCGTCGACCTTGTAGGTCATCGTCGTGGGCTCGTCAGCCCCTTCGGGCCGGCCCAGATACGCGCCGCACTTCTGACAGTAGTTCGCCCCTTCGGGATTGACGAACCCGCACTCGGGACAGTGCACCGCCATCAGCTCTCCTCCTCGCCCTCCTGCGGCGTCGAAGGCACCTTGCCGAGAAGGATGTCGGTGAGCTGCTGGACGTCGGCGCCGGAGAGCAGGTGCTGCCCGCCCTCGCGCTTGGACTTGAGGCGATTGACCAACTCGGCACGCAGGATGTCGATCTGTCCGTGAAGCACGCGGCGGCGGTACGAAACCTCGCGCTCCTCGTCGGTTAGTCGCTCAATCGTCTCCTTCAGGTCGGAGTCGTCCATGGCGCCGATATCTGGAAATTCGTGATCGAAGGTCATCGCTCGCGAGTATACGCCTCAGAAGCCAACGTCAAGTTGAGCTTGAGCGTTTTGGTGGCTGACCCCCGAATTTGCAGCAAAGCTTGCGAAATACCGGCCGCTACGGGGTCTGACCCCTCTCAGAGGCTGGCTCGTTTCGTCCCAGCATGTCCCGTGCCTGCTCAGCCAGGACGCGCCGGGAGGCGCGCGTGTAGAGGATCGTCGCGATCCACCCGAGCGTGACGCCGATGATGAACATCGCAACCGTGATCCACGAGTCGAAGACGAGAGTCCAGAAGAGCCCGCCGAAGGTGAACAGCGTCGCCAGGCGCCCGATCCAGCTGATCTCAAGGTCCACCCCGCTCCTGAGCGCCATGCGGGCGAGCACCAGGGTTGCCACCTCGCGCACGGCCAGGGCGATCAACGCCCAGTACGGAAGCAGCTCGAACTTCCAGCACACGACGACTCCGGCGAGGGCCGCCAGGCGGTCGACGACCGGATCGAGCAGGGCGCCCATCCTGGAGTACTGGCCTGTCGCGCGCGCCAGGAACCCGTCCAGGAGATCGCCCAGCGTGATGAAGAGGTAGAGCAGGGTTGCGCTGGTGACGCGCCCGTCCTCTGAGCCGAGCGCGATGACCAGGAAGACCGGGATCGACGCCAGTCGCAGGTAGCCGATGATGTTCGGCAGCGTCCACGGGTGGAGCGGCGCGCCGGCCTTGGTCGCCGCAGGGCTGGGACCGGAGCGGTCAAGGCCGATGAGGCGCCTGCGGCTCAGCCGCTCGCGCACCGTGGTCCGCTCGGTTTCCATGCCCTTAGTTTGCGCCATCGAGCCGCGACGATGCCGTCGCGGCCACGTCGGCCAGGTCGATCCGAAGGTCCTCACCGGTCGCCCTGACCTGCGCTTCTACTTGGCCCTCGGCCAGCGTGCGCTTGCCGACGACGATGCGAAGGGGGCAGCCGACGAGCTCCGCGTCGGTGAGCTTCTCCCCCGCTCCGGCCTCGCGGTCGTCGTAGAGCGGATCAAGGCCGGCCTCGGTCAGCTCGGCGTAGATCTTGTCCGCGGCCTGCGTCGCCTCGTCCTCGCCCCTGCCAAGGCTGACGAGTTCGACCGGCCAGGGGGCGATGGAGCGCGGCCAGACGATTCCGCGGTCGTCGGCTCCCTGCTCGACAGCCGCGGCGGCGATGCGCGCAGGCCCGATGCCATATGACCCCATCACGATGGGACGCTCGCTGCCGTTCTCGTCCAGGAAGGTCGCGCCGAGGGCCTCGGAGTAGCGGGTCCCAAGCTTGAAGATGTTCCCGACCTCGATCGCCGGCTCGATCGTGATCTCGGCACCGCTCTCAGTGGTGTCACCGGCTTCGACCGAGCGCACGTCCATCTCCTCGAACTGGAAGTCGCGCCCGGGCTCGACCCCGATCAGGTGGGCGTCGGGGCTGTTTGCGCCGCAGACGTAGCCTCCGGCCGCGCGGATTGCGGCGTCCTTGATCACGGGAATCTGGGCGCCGACCGGCCCGATGAACCCGGCGGGGCCGATCTTCTCGCCGATTTCCTCTGCGGAGGCCTGGCGAAAGCCTTCCCCGAGCGCGTTGCCGAGTTTGATCTCGTTCAGGCGATGGTCGCCGCGCACGAGGATCATCACCATGCCGCGCTCCTCGGCGACCACGGGAACGGCCTTCAAAAGCGCGCCGGAAGGCACCCCAAGGGCATTTGCGACGTCGGCGACCGTCGTGAGGCCGGGCGTGGGCACTTCGCGCGGATCGTCCAGCTCGGGCGGCATCTCGACGGGCTGAGGCTGGGCGCTCGCGATCTCGAGGTTCGCGGCGTAACCCGCGGCCAGCGCCACCTCGTTCTCGCCCGCCGGACATGGCGCCATGTACTCGTGCGCGCCGGTGCCGCCCATCATCCCGACGTCCGATTCGACCTCGTAGAAGTCGAGTCCGCACCGCTCCATGATCCGCGCGTAGGCGCCGCGGTTCCGTTCGTACTGCTCGTCGAGCCCCGCCTCGTCGCGGTCGAACGAGTAGGCGTCCTTCATCACGAACTCGCGCGTGCGAAGGACGCCGGCGCGCGGGCGTGGCTCGTCGCGCTCCTTGACCTGGAACTGGTACAGGAAGAGAGGCAGGTCGCGGTAGGAACGGACGTCATGGGACATGTGGAAGGCGAGACCTTCCTCGTGCGTCATCGCCAGTACGTGCGGGGAGCCCTTTCGGTCGTCCAGCTTCATCAGCTCATCGATCTCGTAGCGACCCGTCTTCTCCCACAAGCCTGCGGGCTGAAGCACGGGGACCAGGAGCTCCTGGCCGCCGATCGCGTTCATCTCCTCGCGGATGATCCCGATCACGTTCGTGAGCACCCGGTGGCCGGCGGGCAGCCAGGTCCATAGCCCAGCGCCGAGCTGGCGCACGAGACCCGCGCGGACCATCAGGCGGTGCGAGATCGCCTCGGCGTCCGCGGGGTCGTCGCGGAGCGTCGGCATGAAGTATCCGGAGAGGCGAGTCAAGGCGCCGCTGAGCCTATCTGTGGCTCAGGCGCGGGTGAAGCGGCGGCTTGCGGTCGGTGATGCTTCCTCGGAGAGGCGCTCGCGCTTTCGCTCTTCCTCGCGCTCGGGCGACGGCACTGTGATGTCCTCGGCAATGCGCGCGGCCTCGGCTTCCATCGCGGCGATCTTCTCGGGAGTCAGGTCGCCGGCGTTCTCCTCCTCGATCTTCGCCAGCCACTCGGCGCCCTCGGCCACCTCCGTGGCGTCTGAGACGACCTCGCCCCCACGCTCGACCGACTTGTCGATCTCCTCGAAGAGGCGATCCACGAGCTCTTCCTGCGGCACCTTCTTGAGCGGCTCGCCGTGGGCGAAGATGAGCCCCTCGTTCTTGGCGCCGGTGATTCCGAAGTCGGCGTGGGAGGCTTCGCCGATGCCGTTCACGGCGCATCCGAGGACCGCGACCTCGATCGCGTCGTCGTAGGACTGGAGGCGATCTTCGATCTCGGAGACGACGGTGTCCATGTCGAACTGGAGGCGTCCGCACGTGGGGCACGCGATCAGCTCGGGGCCATGCTCGCGAAGCTTCAGGGCCTTCAGGATCTCCCAGGCGACCTTGACCTCCTCCTCGGCGTGGAAGGTCGACAACGAGATGCGGATGGTGTCCCCGATGTCGTCGGCGAGGAGCGTGCCCAGGCCGACCGCGGACTTGAGCGAGCCCGACCACTTCGTGCCGGCCTCGGTGATGCCGAGGTGGAGCGGGTAGTCGATCCGCTCCGAGAGGATCCGGTTGGCGGCAATCGTGTTCGGCACGTTGGTCGACTTGATCGAGACCTTGAAGTCGGTGTAGTCGAGCGACTCCATCAGCTCGACGAACCCTTCGGCAGCCTGTACGAGGGCCTCGACAGGGTTCTCGCGCTCCAGTTCATGAAGGTGCTTGGGCAGTGAGCCCGAGTTGACCCCGATCCGCATCGGCACACCGTTCGCAGTTGCCTTCTCGGCGACCTCGGCGACCTTTTCGCGGCCGCCGATGTTGCCTGGGTTCAGGCGGATGCAGTGGGCGCCCGCGTCGATCGCCTTGAGGGCGAGGGTGTGGTTGAAGTGGATGTCGGCGATGATCGGGATCGGCGACTCCTTGACGATGGTGCGGAGGGCGTCGGCGTCTTTCTCCCGCGGCACGGCGACGCGCACCAGATCGGCGCCGGCCTCTGCGACCTTGCCGATCTGATCCATCGTGGCCTCGAGATTGGCCGTTTCGGTCTTCGTCATCGTCTGAACGGCAACGGGTGCGCCCCCGCCGATGAGGACCCCGCCAACGTTCACCTGGCGCTTTGAAGCCATGTGAAGATTGTGACAGTGACGCGCTTAGGGGACCGCATTCCCGCTGATAGCGCGGGTGCCATCCGGCGTTTCGATCTGCCCCTCCCACTCGAAGCCGCCGATCGGAGTTGCGGTCAACGTCCCCGTGACATCGTCTCCGGTGACCTCACATACGAGCGAATCGTCCTCGGGCGCATCGGGACAATCCGCGGTCGGCGAGCCGGCGTTCTCGGAGAGCAGGTCGGTCTCGTTCAGGCCTTCCTCAACCGTGGCGGGATCGTAGATCGAGCCTTCGGCCGAGCTGCCGCCGAGGGCGTTGGGGCCGTACTGGTCCTCGATTTCTCCTGTGAATGCGAACCCCTGGGACGGTGCAGCGGTCACGCCGCCCGTAAGGCCCTTGTCTCCCGAGACCGAGCAATCGATCGTCTCAGCGGGCTCATCTCCGCAATCGACCGTCGGAGAGAGCTCAGACGCGACCTCATCGGCCTCGAGGAACTCTTGAACGCTCGCCTCGACCGCGGCGGGGTCCAGGGCGGCTGCGTCGGCCGCTGCCTCTTCGGTTGTTGTTGTGTCTGAGCTGTCTTCGCTGTCGCCGCAGGCAGTGATGAACACGGCCAGCGCGAGCAGGACGACGACAACGGGCATTGATCCTCTGAGGGTCGTGGGCATGCGGGTGAGCCTATAAACGGAGTGATACTTTGCGGATATGCGCAGGGGAATCGGATTGGCGCTGGCGACGGTGGCGGTGCTGCTCGCGATGGCGTCCTCCGCGCAGGCAACCTTCCATCTGATGAAGGTGAACGAGGTCACGGCGGGCGCCTCTGCCGATTCGAGCTGGGTCGAGCTGCAGATGATCGCCGACGGCCAGAGCCAGGTCTCTGGGCACCAACTGACCGTCCGGAACTCGGCCGGCGCAGTCGTTGACACCTTCACCTTCCCGAGCAACGTCGCCAACGGCGACAACCAGCGCACGATCCTCATCGCCGACACAAACGGGCCCGCAGGCGCAGACTTCACGTGGGCCGACCTCGACCTCGGTCAGCAGCTGACCGCCGGTGCCGTCTGCTTCGACGATGGGCTGCCTCCCGACTGCATCGCATGGGGGGCGAGTTTCACCGGCAGCCCCGCGCTCCCAGGCCCGACCACGTCGGCGTTCCAGTCGGATCTCCCGACCACGAACTCGATGGCGCGCGACATCTTCCGCGGCTGCAACACCCTGCTTGACGACGCCGACGACAGGAACTCCGGTGACGACTACTCGACGTCGATTCCCAGCCCGGAGCCGAATTCGACAGTCCCCACCGAGAACGCTTGCCCGAACACCCAGATCACCAAGAAGCCCAGGGCCAGGACGACGGACAAGACGCCGAAGTTCGAGTTCTCGGGCGGAGACGGGTTCTACTGCAGCCTCGACGGGTCGAAGGCCGCGCCGTGTGACTCAGGTGTCTTCGAGCCAGGCAAGCTCTCCAAGGGGAAGCACAAGTTCCAGGTCGCCGCGACGGAGCTGGACGGCTCGGTCGACGGCACGCCGGCCAAGTACTCCTGGAAGATCGTCAAGAAGCGCTGACGCGGCGAGCACACGGCGTAAGGAGCGCGTTTGCGGGCCGCTGTGATCAGCAGTTCGCGTCGACCGCGGACTGGGCTTCGGCAACGGCCGCCTTGGCGCGCTTGACCTTCCGCTTGGCCTTGCGGATCTCCCGTTTCGTACCCGAGTCCTCTGCGCGAGCGAGCTTTTTCTTGGCCTTGCGAAGGTCGTCCTTGGCAGTTTCGAGCGCCGCCTGCGCGTCCTCGCACGCTCCGTTGTCCTCTCCCAATTCCAGCTTGGACACGAAGGCGTCAGTGTCCGATGAGTCACCTTCGACGGGACCCACCGCATCGAAGTCCGTTGAGTCCGTCTGGCCGGCGACATAGACAGCGCCCGCGCCGTCGATCGCGATCGCACGCCCGGCGTCCGTTCCGTTTCCACCCAGGTACGTCGAATAGGCAAGCGAGCTTCCGGATGCGTTGAGCTTCGAGATGAATGCGTCGGCAGTGGTCGAGTTGCCCTCGTACTGCTCGACCGTGTCGAAGTCGCTCGAGGCCGTGTCTCCCGTGACATAAGCGGCTCCCGAGCCGTCCACGGCGACGTCAGACGCGACGTCACCGGCGCCGCCTCCCAGGTAGGTCGAATAGCTGAGGGCGCTGCCGGCCGCGTTCAGCTTGGAGATGAACGCGTCGACACCGACCGAGTCTGCCTCGATCGGTCCTACGGTGTTGAAGTCTGTCGAGCTCGTCGACCCGACGACATACGCGGCTCCCGAGCCGTCGACGGCGACCGCGTTGGGGAAATCTCCTCCTCCGCCGCCGAGATAAGTCGAATAGCTGAGCGCGCTGCCGGCTGCGTTGAGCTTCGAGACGAATGCGTCCGTGCTCCCCGAGTCGCCTTCTATCGACCCCACGGTGTTGAAGTCGGTCGAGTCAGTTCGACCGGCGACGTAGGCGGCGCCCGTGCTGTCGATCGCTATCGCGGCTCCTCGGTCGTCGGCGTCTCCGCCCAGGTATGTCGAGTAGAGGAGCGCGCTGCCCGCTGCGTTGACCTTGGAGACGAATGCATCCTGGAGCGCGGAGTCGCTTTCGATCTGCCCGACCGTGTTGAAGTCGGTCGACTCCGTGTATCCGGTGACGTAGGCGTTTCCAGAGCTGTCAAGGGCAAGTCCCTGGGCGACATCGAAGGCATTCCCGCCGAGATACGTCGAGTAGACGAGTGCGCTGCCCGCCGCGTTGAGCTTTGCGAGGTATGCGTCGGAGCCCGTCGAGTCGCCCTCGATTGACCCCACGGTGTTGAAGTCGGTCGAGTCGGTCCTCCCCGCGACATAGGCGGCGCCTGAGGGATCGACGGCGATCGTGATCGCGGAGTCGTTGCCGCCTCCGCCGAGGTAGGTCGAGTAGACGAGCGCGTTGCCGGCGGCGTTCAGCTTCGCGACGAAGGCGTCGGCGCTGGCAGAGTTGCCTTCGATCGGTCCAACCGTGTCAAAGTCGACGGACTCGGTGTACCCGGCCAGGTACGCGGAGCCCGAGCCATCAACCGCGATGTCGGTTGCGAAGTCAACACCTCCTCCCCCCAGATACGTCGAGTAGTCGAGCACCAGCGGGTCGATCACCAGGCGACGCGAAGGGTCATAGCTCCCCAGCTCAAAGCCGGCGCGTCCGCGGGCGTCGAGCGCGAAGGCGGATTCGACGGGATGGCGCGTCCCTGAGGCGGACACCTGGTAGGCAACCGGCGCTGCCTGGCGGATCGCGTCTTGGCCCCTCCCCACCACGAGTTCGCCGTTGCGGGCGACGTGCAGCGGCTCTGAGCCGAACTCGAGGCCGATCTCGCCCGGATCGGCGCCTGGAGCGACGCGGAAGTCGTATTCGAGCGTGCCGGCCCTGCCGTGCCAGTCGAGATCGATTCCCGGGTAGACGCCCTCGTAGCGAACCCGCGAGAACGTTGGGATCTGCGTCGTCCACCTGGCCGGATCGTCGCCGCGAAGGTCGTTGACGACGCCGGGAAGGCGGTCAATTGCGCTTGGCGCAACCGCGTCGGAACCCGCGAGACTGAGCTGGATCGTGGCCGCCTCATCCTTCGTCGCCGCCGTGGTGAGGGTTGCGCCCGCGGACGAGAGGGCGACCGAACCACCATTGGAAGAGGCGACGTAATCGACCCTTCGATCCAAACGGCCGGCATTCGGCTCGAAGGCGAGGGGCAGTTCGGCGTATGACTCGGAAACGGCCATCCGGTCGCCACCGCCTGTGTCCCCGAAGCGCTCAAAGGTGCCTGAGCCGAGAAAGACAACGAGGAGAGATGTTCCCAGCGCGGCGAGCGCCGCCAAAAGTGGGCGCAAATCAAGCCCCCTGACGCCCGCTGACATAGCGGCCACCCTACTTCTCCTGCGATTGCTGTGTCAAGAACGGCCCGCCCAGGCCTCCAGGATCCAACCCAGGTGGTACGGGCGATCGGTCGGATTGACCTCGAGCGGCCCGGATACACCGCTGAGCGCGGCGCGCCCGAGCGACGACGTTGCGGTGTTTGCGTAGAGGAGCGCACGGTCGAAGCCACGCTTGCGTCTGATCGAGCGGTAGAGGATCCCCGCGCCATGGTCGAGCATCGGCCGCCTCAGGTCGTTATGGCCGAAGATCCAGTCGAGGCCGCGGATCGCCGCCTCGCGGTACCGGTCGTCTTCTGCGACCTCGGACAGCTCGAGCAGCGCCATCGGCGCCATCGCGTCCTGGTGGACGGAGTAGACCTCGAACGGCTCGACCACCGCGCCGCGCTTTGCGTCGAAGATCCACGGCCAACCGCCGTCGGGTCGCTGGAGCTCGATGAGGCGATCGGCCGCAGTCCTCGCTGTGGCAAGGGCGCGGTCGGCAGCGTGACCGTTCCTGGCTGCCACCGCGAGTGAAAGGACGCCGTAGATCTGGGTCGCGAAGTTCGGGAACCGGGCGCGCCAGCCGGCGTCGCGGTGCGCGAAGAGGCGCCCCGCGGCGCTCGCCCGGCCGAGTTGGCGCTCCAAAGCGCGATCGCACAGGTCATGCGCTCCGGCCTCCGAAGCACCGATGACGATCCAGCTGAGCTCCAGGCCGTCGAGGTCCGGCAGGTCGGCTCCCAGCTTCTTGTGCAGGCGAAAGCCGATGGCGTCCATCGCGTCCATGCCGGCGCGCGAGTCCGCCCACATCAAGAGGCCCAGGTCGCCCGCGGTCATCTCCGGGTCGTCGATCCGGTCCATCACGATGTCTCGCAACTCGTCGGGGTCGATCGGCACGGCGAGGCCGGCGGCCTTGGCCCGCTGGAGGCCCAACAGGCAGATGAGCGTGTATCGCAGCGAGCGGCCTGAAGGATCCAGGTCTGGCGCGGTCACCTCGTAACAGAAGGTTCCGTCGCTGAGGCGCATCGAGGGCAACTTCGCCAGCGCGAACTCGACGAGCTCGCGGACCTGCGCCCCTGAATCAGTCACGAACCCTGTCCTGCGGCAGCTTCGTGGGCTGAGTGACCGGCAGGGTGTGGTCGTAGATCGAGATGCCCTGCTGGAGGAGGCGCTCGAAGACCTCGAAGAGCGCCGGTAGGCGGATCGCGATGATCTCGCCATGGCCGAGCTGGACGGAGCGTCCGCCCCCCTCGAGGATCGCGTCGCGATAGATCTCCTGCAGGCGCGGGTTGGAGTCGATCCGTCCGGGATGAATCGCCGGGTTGTGAACGAGCGTTGAGACGGTGATCTCGTTGCCGTCGCGGTCGAGACAGCGAGCGGCAAAGCGCCGGTCGGCGAAGACGTCGAGCGGGAAAGGCGGCACTCGCGTGCACTCGAACGCGTGGTACATCGTCATCGGGCCCGTGCCGCAGCCGAAGAAGAGCTGAAGCGCGTCGCGCTTCGACGATGCGCGGGAACGGCGTGCCCTCGCCGAAAGGCGTTGGCGGCCGTCTCGTGGCCGGCGACCACATCCTCGGCGCCCCTCCCCCGCACCGCGGTCGAATGGGTCGGATGGATGCTTCGGATCGTGCCGGGCGAGAGCCGAAAGCCCTCGGAGATCGCGCCCATGCGCGATGGAGTCGTCGCCGGGTCGAAAAGCGGGTCGGACTCGAGATGCTCGATCGCGGGGCCCGTGAGTGAGTACGCGGGCATGGCGATCAGGCCGTCGTCGCCGACCACGTCCCTGAGCGCCTCGAGCACGGTGTCCGGGCCATTCTCGAACGCACCGAAGGGGCTCATCGCCGCCTGCACGAAGCACGCGTCGCCGGCCCCGAGCCCGCACTCGCGAAGTGCGCTCACGACTTCTCCATGAGTCAGCACCGTTGGCCGAAAGCGCTCGCGCAGGCGATAGCGAGCGCTTCGGTAGCGCTTTCTCGCCTTGCGAACCGCTTCCCGGATCGGGCGCGGCAGGTGCCGCGCAAACTTCCTCAGCTGTACAGCTCCTCGATCTCCCCCGAGTACTTGTCTGCGATGGGCTTGCGCTTGAGCTTCATCGTCGGGGTCAGCTCGTCGCCACCCGGCATCCACTCGGTCGGCAGGACCTTGAACTTCTTGATCTGCTCGACCCGCGACATCTTCGCGTTCGCCTCGTCCACCCCGGCCTGGATCGCCGCTAGCACCGCGTCGTTGGCGGCGAGCGCCTCCGGCGAGGCGTCGTCGATCCCGTGCTTCTCGGCGAATGCCGGAGCGAAATCCGAGTCGAGGACGATGAGCGCCGTGTTGTAGGGGCGCGCGTCGCCGATCGCGGCGGCCTGCCCGATCAGCGGGCTGGCGGCCTTGAGCTTCGACTCGATGTTCGCCGGCGACATGTTCTTGCCGGCGGCGTTGATGATGAGCTCCTTCTTGCGGTCGACGATCTTGAGGTAGCCGTCCTCGTCGAGCTCGCCGATGTCTCCGGTGAGGAGCCAGTCGCCGTCCATGGTCTCCGCCGTCTTCTCAGGCATGTTGCGGTAGCCGACCATGATCAGGTCGCCCTTGACCATGACCTCGCCGTCCTCGGCGAGCTTGATCTCGACTCCCGCGACAGGCGGGCCGACGGTTCCGAGCTTCACCTTGTCGGGCGGGTTGACGGTTGCTGCGCCGCACGTCTCCGACATGCCCCACAGCTCTCCGATCGGGATGCCGATCGCGTGGAAGAACTCGAGCACCTCGACCGGCGTCGGCGCGGCGCCGACGTTCACCGATAGCGCCTCGTCCAGGCCAAGCGCCTTACGCAGGTGCTGGAACATCGCCTCGTCGGCCGCAGCCACTCCGGCGGCGAGCTGCTCGGGGACTTCCTCTCCCGCCTGCTCGAGCCTGACCTTCTGGATCGCCGCCTGCAGGCCGGCGCGGGCCTTCTCGCCGTCCTCGCCGGGGATGGCGTCGAGCTTTGCCTCGAGGCCGGCCTTGACCTTCTCCCAGATGCGCGGCACCGCAAAGAAGAAGGTCGGATTGACCTGAGGAAGCGCTTCGACGACCTTTCGCGGGTCGGCGCAGATCGTTGCCGAGGCGCCCTTCATCATCGGCAGGTAGTAGTTCGCGCCGCGTTCGGCGATGTGCGCCGCGGGGAGCCACGAGATGACCTTCGATCCGCGGTCGGGGAACTCGATCATGTCGTCGAGGCCGGCTACGAGCGTCATCAGGTTGCGCTGCGTGAGCTGGACGCCCTTCGGCGGCCCGGTGGTGCCGGACGTGTAGATCAGGGTCAGGAGGTCGTCGGGACCGATGTCCTCGGCGGACTCGCGGCCGTTGAAGTCGGGATCGATGGCTTCGAGGTCTTCGAGGGTGTGGGTGCCGCCCTCCCCGTCGATCACGACGACGTGCTCGAGCTTGGGGAGGTCCTCCTTGGCCTTGTTGAAGACCTCCAGGAAGTCGGACTCGATGATCATCACGGTCGCCTCGGCGTCCTCGCAGACGTACTGGATCTGCTCGGGCGAGGAGGTCTGATAGATCGAGAACGGAACGCCGCCCAGGTACGCCGCGCCGAGGTCGATCGGGATGAACTCCCAGCGGTTGTTGAGCATGATCGCGACCGTGTCGCCCTTGCCGATGCCGAGGCTTTTGAGGCCGCCTGCGACGCGGTACGCCATGTCGCGGGTCTCCGCGAAGGACAGCGTCTTCTCGCGGGTCGGATCGATGATCGCGTCGTCGTCCGGGATACGGTCGACCTGCGACTCGAACGCCAGCGGGAGGTTCGGGTGATGCATCTCCTTGGGCGGTCCCCCACTCGCGTGACGCGTACCGGCCGTTGCGACCTCCATCAAGCTCACTCCTCCTACGACGTTGATCTCTCGCTCCACCGACCGTTCGGTCAGTAGCCGAAAACTACCGCAGTTGGGCGAGTCCTAGCGAATGTCGAAGCCTTCGCCGTTCAGACGTCCGATGTCGTTCGACAACCCGATGACGAACAGCATCGCCACCAGGAGGATCCCCAGCACGCTCGCGCGTTCCATGACGCTGAAGGAGACAGGCTTGCCGCGGACCTTCTCGACGATCGACCAGAAGATGTGGCCGCCGTCGAGAGGAAGGAACGGGAAGAGGTTGATGATCGCCAGCGAGAGCGAGATCACGCCCAAGATGAAGAGAGCGCGGCGCGCGTCGAACTCGATCGCCTGGCGGGTCGTCTCGTAAGAGCCGACGACGCCCGAGATCTGCTTTCGCTGCTCGGCGTCGAAGATGTTCGCGAAGACCTCGGCGGTACCCGACGTGATGGCCCACATCGCGTCGGTCGACTTGCCGACGGCCTCGGAGGATGAGACCGGCTTCGTGCCGGGCTCGAACCCGACGAGCATCCGGCTGGCCTCTTCGCTGTAGGTGGGGGTGATCGTCTTCGTGATCTCCTTGCCGTTTCGCACGAGGGTCACCTCGGCGGCAGTCTCGGCCTTGCAGCCGTCCGTCTCGGCATCGTCGGCGCAGGTGTGCGTTGCGATCTGCTCGCGCAAAGCGTCGAAGTCTCCGGTCTTCCCGTCGACGGCGACCAGTTCGTCACCCGGCTGGAGGACTCCGACGGCGGCGCCTTCCGGCAGGACGGCCGAGACCTCGTTGGTGCCCTCGCTGCCGGTGGAGAAGAGCGCGAAGAAGATGACGAACGCGATCACGATGTTCACGAACGGGCCGGCGGCGATCACGAAGATCCGCTTCCAGACGGGCGAGGCGTAGTAGGCGCGGTGGGCGTCCTCTGCCGGAATCTCCTCGTCCGGGTTCATCCCCGTGATCTTCACGAACCCGCCCAGAGGAATCGCGCCGATTCCGTACTCGGTCTCGCCCCGCTTGACGGAGAAGAGCTTCGGCGGGAAGAAGAGGTAGAACTTCTCCACCTTCATGCCGACCGCCTTGGCCGCGGTGAAGTGCCCGGCTTCGTGCGAGATCACCAGCACCGCAAAGCCGGCAAAGGCAAGAACCCAGCTCATGAGGGCTCGGAGGCCACCGCTTCGGCAGCGCGGCGGCGCGCCTCGGAGTCGGTCGCGATGAGGTCGTCGAAGTGCGTGGGAGGAGCCGCCGGCATCTGTTCAAGCGTACGAGCGACAACCCGCGGGATCGCCGTGAAGGGGATCTCGCCCCCCAGGAACGCGCCCACGGCGATTTCATCGGCGGCGTTGAGGACGCACGGCGCGGTGCCTCCCGCCTCCCCCGCTTCCCGAGCCAGTCGGAGGCATGGGAACCGGTCCAGGTCCGGCTCCTCGAAGGTGAGGCTCCCGAGCTGGGCCAGGTCGAGCGAGGGAAGCGGCACGTCGGCGCGGTCCGGATAGTGGAGCGCGTACGAGATGGGCACCCGCATGTCCGGGTAGCCCATGTGTGCGAGCGAGGCGCCGTCGTTCAGGTGGATCAGCGAGTGGATGATGGACTGCGGATGGACTACGACGTCCATGCTCGAGTAGGCGACGTCGAACAGATGGTGAGCCTCGATCAGCTCCAGGCCTTTGTTGAAGAGCGTTGCCGAGTCGATCGTGATCCGCCCGCCCATCTCCCACGTGGGATGCGCGAGCGCTTCGTCGATCGTGACCTCCGACAGGTCATCCCGCTCGCGGAACGGGCCGCCCGAAGCGGTGAGGACGAGCTTTTCGACTGTGCCGGGTGCCTGCTCGGAGTTGATGAGCTGAAAGAGCGCGGAGTGCTCGGAGTCGACGGGGATGATCTTCGCCTGCGTCGCCTCGGCCAGAGCCGTGATCAGCTCCCCACCCACGACCAGGCTCTCCTTGTTCGCGAGCGCGAGGTCGATGCCCTCCGAGAGCGCCACGATCGTCGGTCCTAGGCCGGCCGATCCCGTGATCGCGTTCAGGACCAGGTCGGCCCCTGAGGTCGCGACGAGCTCGCGCACCCCTTCCGGTCCGGCCAGGATGCCCGAGCGCTCGGCGGCGCACGCTTCTGCCGCGGCCGGATCGGCAATGGCGATGCGCTCGACACCGTGCTTGTCGGCCTGGGCAGCAGCTTCCTCCCAGCTCGTCTGAGCCGAGATGCCGACCAGTTGAAGATCCTCCCCCGCGGCCTGAATCACCTCGAGCGCCTGCACGCCGATCGAGCCGGTGGAGCCGAGCACGACCACACGCTTCATGCGAGTGAGGGTACGCGGGGCCTAGTACAGGAACAGAACCGACAGGTAATAGCCCGCGACGATCGTAAAAAGGACGGCGTCCAGGCGGTCGAGGAGGCCACCGTGGGGGCCGACGGCGGTCCCGGAATCCTTGACGCCCAGGTCTCGCTTGATCGTGGACTCGAAGAGGTCGCCGATCGGTGCGACGAGGGCGATGGCGGCGCCCATCGCGAGCGCTTCGGCGCCGGGCAGCCAGTCCTGGTAGAGGCCGGCGAACCAGAAGGCGGCCGTTCCGCCCACGACGCCGAAGACGAGGCCCTCGACGGTCTTCGACGGTGAGATGGCGGCGGCCAGCTTGTGCCGGCCGAAGGCTCGCCCGCCGGCGTAGGCGGCGGTGTCGACGACGATCGTTGCGATCAAGACGTCGATCAGGAGCGCCCGGCCGTGCTCGGGAAGCTCGATCAGGAGAACGGCGTGGGCGAAGGGCAGCCCGATCCAGACGATCCCAAGCACGGTTACCGCTGCCGCGGCGGTGGTGCCTGACACGCGGCCCCTGATGACGATGAAGATGAACAGGACGGGGAAGCTCGCGACCAGAGCCATGACCATCTGGAACTGGTCGCCCCAATACGCGCCGGCGATCATCCCTGCCGTCGCCAGCATCGCCACGGCGGGGAACGGGCGGGCCGAGCGCGCCATCCCGAAGAACTCCGAGATGCAGATCGCGGCGATGACGAAGATGGCTCCGGCGAAGATGACGCCGCCCGTGACGATGATCGTGATCGCGAGTGCAGCCCAGGGGATCGCCCACAGGAGCCGCGCGGTGGTTTCGGGCGAGAGCAAGTGGCCGCGAGGTGCCCGCTCCGCGCCTTCGGGAGGCGCCGGCCGCGAGGCAGGGCGGCGGCGCCGTGGGCGCGGAGGCGGCTCGCTCATGGCGGCGAACCTAGCGTGATGCCGACTCGGGCGGCGGTCTGCCTCAGCGCCCCCCGAACCTCCGGCGGCGGCCGTCGAACTCGCTTAGGGAGTCCTCGAAGGCCTCGCGCGTGAAGTCCGGCCAGAGCTCGTCGCGGAATACGAACTCCGAGTACGCGCACTGCCAGAGGAGGTAGTTCGAGATGCGCTGCTCGCCCGAGGTGCGGATCAGGAGGTCCGGGTCGTGCATGTCGGGCGCGTAGAGATGCGAGCGGAATTCGTCCTCGGTCGAGCCCTCGAAGCTGCGTGCGGCGTCGATGATCTCCGCGCGCCCGCCGTAGTTGAACGCGACGAAGAGCGTGATGCGCTCGTTCGCGGCTGTCGTTTCCTCGGCCCAGTCCATGAGATCGGTCAGTTCCTTCGAGACGCCCTCACGCCGGCCGATGAAGCGCATGCGCACTCCCTCCTCGTCGAGCTCGGGGGTTTCGGAGCGGATGCGCTCGGCGAACATCGCCATCAGGCCCGCGACCTCCTCGGGCGAGCGTTGCCAGTTCTCGGTCGAGAACGAGAAGACGGTGAGCTCTTCGATACCGAGCCGAGCCGCGTCGCGCAGGCGCTCCTTGACGATGTCGGCGCCGGCCCTGTGCCCGTCGAGTGTCGGCAGGCCCTCTCGCTCCGCCCAGCGGCCGTTGCCGTCGGTGATTATCGCGACGTAGCGCGGCCCGGAGCCGCTCACACTTCCATGATCTCTTGCTCTTTGGCCTTGAGGGACGAGTCGATTTCCTTCACGGCCTCGTCAGTCAGGCGCTGGAGCTCGGATTCGGCACGGCGCTCGTCGTCCTCGCCGATGTCGCCGTCCTTCTTCATCTCACGAAGGTCGTGCATCACGTCCCGGCGAACGTTCCGGACGGAGATCTTGCCGCTCTCCCCCACGCCGTGAACGACCTTGACCATCTCGCGGCGGCGCTCTTCGGTGAGGTCGGGGATCTGGAGGCGGATCACGTTGCCGTCATTGGACGGGGTGAGCCCCAGGTCCGACTCCTGGATCGACTTCTCGATCAGGCCGATTGAGTTCTTGTCGAAGGGCGTGAGCGTGAGCAGGCGAGCGTCGGTCGCGGCGACGTTCGCAAGTTGTTTCAGCGGCGTCTCAGCGCCGTAGTAGTCGACGACGACCCGGTCGAGCAGGTGCGGGCTCGCGCGGCCCGTTCTGACGGTCGCAAGCTCGTTGCGACAAGACTCAACCGACTTGTTCATCCGCTCCTCGGCTTCGTCGAGGAGCACATCCGACATCGCTTCGTCTTCAGCCATTCCTCGATCCTATTCTCGTCCGCCGACGATCGTCCCGACGCGTTCGCCGTGGACGATCCGTTCGATGTTCTTCTCGTCGGCGAGGTTGAAGACGTGAATCGGAAGGTTGTTGTCCATGCAGAGGGAGAGCGCCGTCGAGTCCATGACCCCGAGCCCCTGCTCGATCGCCTGCATGTGCGTGATCTCTGGCAGGAACGTTGCTTCCGGGTTGTCCGTCGGATCCGCGTCGTAGACACCCTCCACCCCGTGCTTCGCCATCAGGATCGCGTCGGCGTGGATCTCGAGGGCGCGCAGCGCAGCAGCGGTGTCCGTGGTGAAGAACGGGTTGCCGGTTCCTGCGGCGAAGATCACGATGCGGCCCTTCTCCAGGTGGCGCATGGCCCGGCGGCGGATGTAGGGCTCGGCGACCTCGGTCACCTGGATCGCCGACATCACACGCGTGTACGAGCCCTGCCTCTCGAGCGCATCCTGCAGAGTGAGCGCGTTCAAGACCGTCGCGAGCATCCCCATGTAGTCGGCGGTCGCGCGGTCCATGCCCGCGGCGGCGCCCGACAGGCCGCGGTAGATGTTGCCCGCCCCGACGACGACCGCGACCTCCACCCCGCTCTTGGCCAGATCGGAGACCTGGCCGGCGATTCCCTCGACGCGGTCGGGATCGGTTCCGTACTCGAGAGAGCCCATCAATGCCTCGCCGGAGAGCTTGAGCATGATTCGGTTGAAGACGGGGTCTGACACGCGGGGCGGCAGCCTATCGCGCGCCAAGGGGTCAGACCCGGGGTCAGACCCCTGTGCGGGTTGCAACTAGGCGCCAGGCATGATGCCTGGCGCCGGCTTACGCCTCTTCACCTACCTGGAAGCGCGCGAAGCGGGCGACGACGATGTTCTCGCCGGTCTTGGCGGCGAGCTCTTCGCGGAGCTTCTCGATCGTCTTGCCCTCGTAGCGGTCTGAGCGGATGTGCTCCTGCTCGAGGAGCGCGACCTCCTTCGACCACTTGGCGAGCTGGCCGTCGATGATCTTCTCGACGATGTGCTCCGGCTTGCCCTCTTCGGTGGCCTTGGCCTGGAAGACGCGGCGCTCGGCCTCGCGGGCCTCCTCCGTGATCTCGTCGGCTGAGACGTAGTGCGGCACCGAGGGCGAGCCTGCGACGTGCAGGGCAACCTCGCGGGCGAACTCGATGAAGTCGTCGTTTCGCGCAACGAAGTCCGTCTCGCACTGGACCTCCACCATCACGCCGACCTTGCCGTTGGCGTGGATGTAGGTGGCGATCGTGCCCTCGGAGGTGGAGCGCCCGCTGCGCTTGGCGGCAGACGCCTGGCCCTTCACGCGAAGGATCTCGACGGCCTTGTCCATGTCGCCGGCGGCCTCGACGAGCGCGCCCTTCGCGTCCATCATCGCCGCTCCGGTGCTCTCGCGGAGCGCCTTGACGTCTTTCGCTGAGATCTTGGTGTCGCTCACTTGGAGCCTCCTTCCGGGGTGGGTGCTGCGGGCTGTGCGGGTGCGTCGCCTGCCGATGCTGCGGCCTGGGCCTTCGCGGCCTGCGAGGCGGCCATCTCGGCTTCCTGCTTCTCGCGGCGAGCGGCGTCCTCGGCCTCGCGTGCGGCCTTCTCCTCGGCCTCGCGCTGGCGCTTTGCCTCTTCGTCGGCGCGGCGCTTCTGCTCGGCGGCTCGGAAGTTGCCGGCGGCCTCTTCCACCGCTTCGCCGATGGTTCCGATCACGAGCGAGCACGAACGGATCGCGTCGTCGTTGCCGGGAACCGGGAAGTCGACGGGGACGGGGTCGACGTTCGAATCGACCAGGCCGATGATCGGCAGGCGAAGGCGCTTGGCCTCAGCCACGGCGATCGCCTCGGTCTTCAGGTCGACCACGAAGACACACTCGGGAACGCGCTTCATGTCGGCGACGCCGCCCAGGTTGAACTCGAGCTTGGCCAGCTCGGACTCGCGCGACATGCGCTCCTTGGTCGGCAGCAGGTCGAGCTGGCCGCCAGTCTTGAGAGTGCGCAGGTCGTGCAGCCGGTCGATCCGCTTCGACATCGTGTTGAAGTTGGTGAGAAGGCCGCCCAGCCAGCGCTTGTTCACGTACGGCATGCCGCAGCGCTCTGCCCACTCCTGGACCGAGTCGCGGGCCTGCTTCTTCGTACCGACGAACAGGACCGAGCCACCTTTGCCGGCTACCTCGGCGGCGAAGCGGCGCGCCTCGGCCAGCAGGTGCTCGGTCTGGAGCAGGTCGATGATGTGGATGCCGTCGTGCTCCCCGTGGATGTACGGGCGCATGCGCGGGTTCCAGCGGCGCGTCTGGTGGCCGAAATGCAGACCGGCCTGAAGGAGGTCTCTGACCCCTGGCTCTGACACTTGATTGTTCCCTTCGGGTTTGGCTTTAGTAAGCCCGCGGCGCGTCTGGGACCCGGTCTTCGGCTGCGCTAGGCGGCCGGGCCGGGCAGGGCCCATCTCGCGTGTGTCCACGGGATAGTGGATTTGACCTTGCGACAAAGAGCTTAGCTCCGCCCCTTAGGCTGCGGCCATGAGCTCGGAAACCCAGCGCAGCCTGCCCCGCACGATCGCAAAGCTCGCGCTCAACCACCGCGGCTACCGCAAGGCGTGGCCGCGCGAGCGCTTCTTTAAGCGCGCCAAGCGCCACACCCCCGTGGTGGCGGTCGACACGAGCGGCGCGCGGTACTTCGTCTCGACCTCCGACGAGGCGGTCGGGCTCGGCATCTTCGCCCACGGATCCCACGAGCGCGATCAGCTGGAGGCGGTCTCCGCCGTCCTTTCGGACTGGCGTGGCGAGGCGGACCCGCTGCGCGGCAAGCGGTTCCTGGATATCGGCGCCAATATCGGTACGTCGGTGATCGAGGCGATGGTCTCCCTCGGCTGCTCGGGCGGCTGGGCGCTCGAGCCGCACCCCGGGAACTTCAAGCTCCTGCGCCACAATTTGCTCGAGAACGGCTTCGACGGACCGGTCGCGGCGCTCGAGATGGCGGTGTCCGAGAACGACGGGACGGCGACGCTCGAGATCGCGAAGGTCAACATGGGCGACCACCGGGTTCGCGTCGGCGACTCAGGCGGCGGGCGCATGGCCGAGGGTGAGCGCGAGACGATCGAAGTCCCCATGCGATCCCTTGACTCGCTCGTGGCCGACGGGACGGTTTCACTCACCGACGTGGCGCTCGCGTGGATCGATACCCAGGGGCATGAGGCGCAGGTCATGGCCGGGGCTCGCTGCCTGGTCGAGGCGCGCGTGCCGGCCTACATCGAGTACTGGCCGTACGCGCTCGAGCGCGCTGGGGGGCTCGAAAGGCTCAACGACATCATCCAAGGGAATTGGCGCCAGGTCGCGGATATCGGCTTCGGCCACGAGGAGGCAAAACGCCGGCCCGCCGGCGAGATCGAGGCAATCGCGGCGAACTACGACGCCGCGGACCCCCACGCCGCGACGAACCTGCTGTTGCTACCGCACTCGTAGGATTGACGGGCCCATAGCCCCGCAAAGGCTACGAGCGGCCTCGAAGCGTTCGGGTCGCCCTAGCGACCTCAATCCTTCGAGCGACGACAACAGCTCCCCTTCAGTGAGCCGTTGTTCGAGCCGCCTCTAGCGCATCGTGGAGATCACCAGGCAGCGAGCTCTCGAACCGAAGCTCCTCACCCGTCTCGGGATGCACGAACCCGAGTCGCGCGCTGTGGAGGAACTGCCGCTTCAGGCCGTACGCGCTCCGTCCGCCATAGCGCGAGTCCGCCACGACGGGCAGATCGATTGCGGCGAAGTGCGCCCTGATCTGGTGCGTCCGCCCCGTCTCGAGCCGCACCCGTAGCAGCGTCAGGGGCCCGAGCCGCTCCTCCACCTCGAAGTGAGTCCGCGCATCGCGCGAGCCGCGCCCGCCGACTGCCCGCTTCTCAGGCGCCCGGAAGTCGCGGCCCAGCGGGGCATCAATCGTCCCGGAGCGCGACCGCGGCACGCCCTGCACCAGCGCCAGATACTCGCGCTTCACGCTGCGCTCCTTGATTGCGTCTGAAAGCGCCCGGTGCGCCTCGTCGGTGCGGGCAACGATCATGAGGCCCGACGTGTCCTTGTCCAGGCGGTGGACGATCCCGGGGCGCTCGACATCTTCACCGCCGCCCAAAAGGTCGCCCAGCACGTCGACGAGCGTTTCCGCGTGGTGGCCCGGCGCGGCGTGTACGACCAGGCCGGCGGGCTTCTCGATCACGGCGAGGTGGTCGTCCGAGTGGACGATCGCGACGCCGGACTGCTCAGCCGGAGGCACGCTCGGGCGTCCCGTCGGCTTCTCGGTCCGGCTCGGGCCCCGCGAGGGCGATCAGCGCCAATGTGGCGGCGCCGAGGGTGATCGCGATGTCGGCGACGTTGAACGAGGGCCATGCCGGGAAGTCGATGAAGTCCACGACGCCTTCGCGGGTGAGGCGGTCGAGCAGGTTGCCGACTGCGCCGCCGGCCAGGAGTCCGACGGCCAGCCACGCGAGAGGCCTGTCGCGGTTGAACGCGAACCAGCCCACGACGAGCGCCAGCGCTGCGAACGTCACGAGCAGGACGAGGCCCTGACTCGACTCGCCCAGGAAGCCGAAGGCCACGCCGTCGTTCTGCACGTGGACGAGATCGAGGAATGGCAGTACCTCGTTCCGCTCCCCCACCGAGATCGAGTTGACGACGAGCGCCTTCGTCAGCTGGTCGAGTCCGACGACAGCGGCGGCTGCCAGGAGCATCCAGGCCCACGGCCGAGGGCCGGAGCGTTCCTCTGCGCCGCTCATCCGGCGATCAGGTTGACGATCACGCCCTGAAGGATGAGGAGAAGGAAGATCCCGATGACCGGGCTCAGGTCGAGGCGGAAGCCTCCCCCGCCCAACGGCGGAATCCAGCGGCGAAAGATGCCGAGGTATGGCCCGACGCACTCCTCGATGAACCCGGTGACCGCGCGGACCGGCACGATGTACGGGATCGGCCGGAAGGCCTGGATCCAAGCCAGCACGACGTACGCGATGACCATGATCACGAAGACGGTGAAGAGCGCGTCGACGTAGTTCGCGACGTCTCCGCGGGTGATGGCTGCAAGCGTCATCGGAACCTGGCCAGCGACGCCTCGACGGCGCTAGCGATCGCCTCGCTGAATCCTCCGGCCTCGAGCGCCTTGAGCCCGGCCTCCGTGGTTCCGCCTGGGGACGCGACCGCGTCCCGGATTGCCGCAGGGTCGCGCTCCCGCAGGAGCTCCGCCGTTCCTTCGAGCGTTCCGGCGACGAGCTCCAGCGAAAGCGCCGGCTCCAGGCCGTCCTGAGCGCCGGCATCGGCGAGCGACTCGGCGAAAAGCGCAACGTATGCCGGCGCGCACGACATCACGGCCATCGCTGCGTCAATCGTCTGTTCGGGCACCTCGATGGTGGTCCCAAGCGGCGACAACAGGTCCAGGAGCGCCTCCGCGCCCTCCTGCGGGGCTGCGTGGACCAGGACGCCGCGTCCGACCTCCGCGGGTTGGTTCGGGATCACGCGCAGCGCGGGGACGCCGGGAAACGCCTCGTTGATGCTCGCGAGGGACGTCACGGCCATCACGGAGAGGATCAAAGGCGCCTTCCCGTCCAGCTCGCTTGCCACGCTGCTCAGGGCGGCCGGCTTGACAGCCAACAGGATCGCGTCCGAGTCGGCAGCCAGCGACGCCAGGCCCTCCCTCGTCTCTCCGCCCACCTCGTCCGCGAGGCTCTGCGCACGCTCGGCATCCAGGTCTGAGAAGAGCATCTCGGGCGGCGAGTCCGAACGCGCCCAGCCGCGAGCCATGGCGGCAGCCATGTTTCCCGCGCCTACGAACCCGAGCTTCACAGCCCGGATTCTAGGAGTGAGCTCCGACTAGCTCTGGTTGAAGAACGACTTCTCGACCAGCTGAGCCGTCTGCTCGGCCGAGACCTCGACGTTGCGAGGCGTGAGCATGAAGGTCTTCTCCGCGACCTTCTGCATGCCGCCGTCGAGGGCGTAGGTGAGACCGGACGCGAAGTCGATCAACCGCTTCGACAGCTCGGCGTCCGTCGTCTGAAGGTTCAGGATGACCGGCGTGTCGTGCTTGAAGCGGTCCGCCACTTCTTGCGCGTCGTTGAAACTCGTGGGGTTGACGAGATGCACGCGAATGTCACCGCCTCCGCCACCGCCGTTGCCTACAGGACGAAGGTTGCGGCCGCGGGAAGGCGGCGAGTCGTCGGCGAAGATGTCGTCGATCTCGTCCTGTCCCCGGCGACGGTCGCCAAGGCGGGAGACGGTTGCGCGAGGCGCGGGAGTCGAGTCGTAGCCGACGGACCGGTGCGTGCCCGTCTCGGGCTCATAGAGATCGGGCTCGTGGTAATCGGGGTCCTCAGCGAGGCCGAAGTAGACGAGCGCGCGGTGCCATGTATCTCTGAGTGCCATTGGTTGCCCCTGTTCGCGCCTCGTGGCGCCTTTCCTTTACCGATTATGACGCCATTTGCGTCCGCACGCGACCGTTCACGGGCGAAGTAGGGCCGATCCGAGCCTGACGATCGTCGCGCCTTCCTCGACGGCTACCCGCCAGTCCTGACTTGTACCCATGGAGAGCTCGGAGAGTCGGTGCTCGGCGGCAAGCTCGGCCAGGCGCGAGAAATGCGGCCGGGACTCCTCGGGATCGTCGGCGAACGGGGGCATCGTCGCAAGGCCTGCCACCTCCACCTCGCTTCGCGCGATGAACTCGCCCAGCTCGGCCGGCTCGATCCCTTCCTTCGCGTCCTCGCCCGCAACGTTGACCTGAGCCAGGATCCGCGTGCCCTCGGGGGCGCGCGAGTTGATCTGCTGCAAGGCCGACTCGGATGCGACCGAGTGGATGAGCGAGACGAGCGGCAGGATGCCCTTCACCTTGCGGCTCTGAAGGCCGCCGATGAAGTGCCACTCGAACAGGTCTCCGAACTGCCCGTGCTTTCGCTCGAGGTCGTCCAGGCGGTTCTCGCCGACCAGGTCCACCCCGGCTTCGGCCAGCGCCCGCAGGTCGTCGTCGGGCACGTACTTGGTGGCGACGAGAACGCGTACGCCTTCGCCCACCTCCTCGCGCACCTCCGCGAGCCGCTCGCGGACGAGCGCCGGGTCGATATCAGTGATCAGCTCGGCCATCGGCACACGATCCCAGCTTGGCGCCCGGTGACGCCACCGTCGCGCCGGTGGGAGAAGAAGAGCTCGCGCTCGCAGCTCGTGCAGAGGCCCGAGCGCTCGATTTCGGTAACGCCTGCGTTGCGAAGGAGGCGCTCGCACACCAGCCCCAGGTCAAGCATGCGGCCGTCGGCGACGTCGTCGCCCAGGTGGGAGAACTCCGCGAGGACCTCCTTCCCCACCTCGAAGCAGCACTGCCCGATTCCGGGGCCGATAACGGCCGCGGTGGCGTCAACCTCGCGAACACCCCGTTCGGCGATGCCGCCGGCCAGGCCCCGCCAGCCGCAATGGACCATCGCGACCCCGCCCGGGCCAGACAGCGCGACCGGCAGGCAGTCGGCAACGAACACGAGCGGCGCCAGTCCCTTCGCGGAGGTCGCCCATCCATCGACGAGCGCCGGATCGCCACCCGCTCCGTAAAGCCATGCGGGCCGCTCGCTCGGCTCCTCCTGGCGAACCACGTCCGCGCCGTGAACCTGCTTGCCCGAGACGATCCCGGCCGGATCAACGCCAACGGCCTCACACATCTCCGCGCGGTTCGCGTGGACCGTCGCCGAGTCGTCGTCGGTCAGAAGCCCCAGATTGAGAGAGTCGTAGGGGCCCGAGCTCATCCCGCCGACGCGCGTCGTGAACGCGGCACGGGCGCCGGGCAGCTCCGCTTCGAGCCACCTGAGCCCGCCACTCTCGCGCCATTCCATTCTTCGAGGCTACGTGGCCGCGGCGGCGGCCAAGGCGACGCGGAGTTCCTCTTCGCGCGTCGAGATCTCGCCATCCAGCCGCGCCGCCATGGCGGCATCGAGCCCGCGGCCGACCGCCGGACCCTGCGCCACGCCGGCCTCCATGAGATCGTCGCCGTCGATTTCAAGCCTCGTCCGGCGCCACTCGCGAGCCCATTCGTCGAGCCAATCGGCTCCGGCGATTCGAGCCAGCAGAAGGCCCGCCGGCGCTGTGTGGCCGACCAATGCCATGGCGGCCGACGGGCTCTCGGGCGCTTCGCGCGTAAGCGCAGCCACCGCACGGCGCGACTCGTCGCCAGGCCGGGCGACCTCGAAGAGTGCTTGGCGCTCGTCAACCACGTCGGCCCAATCGGAACTCTCGAGGAGGGAGCGCGCAGCCCGCACACGGTCGGGAGCGCCGTCGTCGATCCCTGCAAGGCCCCAGCGAGCGAGAAGGGCCAGCGCATCCGGCGCGCATACCTCGGACAAGAGGCGCCCGAGCTCCGCCTGAACGCGGTCCTCCGAAACCGAGCCGAGGTCGGCCATGACCAGGCGCTCCTTGGTCTCCGCGTCAAGCGTGAGGTCGAGGCGCGCGGCATAGCGAGCCGCGCGCAGGGCACGGGTCGGGTCGTCCTCGAACGAACGCGAGTGCAGGATCCGGAGAACCCCGCGCTCGAGGTCGGCTCTGCCGCCGTGCGGATCGATCAACTCGGCAGTGCCCGAAAGCGGCAGCGCCATGGCGTTCACCGTGAAGTCTCGCCGCGCGAGATCCTCGGCCAGCGCCGAGGGCTCCACGTCGGGAAGGGCCCCGGGATTGGCGTACGTCTCCGTCCGGGCGCCCGCGACATCCACGCGTACCTCTCCGAGTGAAACCGACGCCGTGCCGAAGCGCTCGTGCGACTTCGCCTCTGCTCCCAAAAGAGCGGCGATCGATGCGGCGTCGCCCTCGACCACCAGGTCCAGATCGGCGCGGGTGCCGCCCAGAAGCAGGTCCCGGACCGCGCCGCCGACAAGCCACGCTTCGTGGCCTGAGAGCTTCGCGCGCAGCTCAACCACGCCCTCGAGAGCGTCGAGTGCCTGCCCCAGGCTCTCGGGGTCCGTGGGTATCAACTCGTTGGCCACCTGCGTCCTTACTACCATTTCCCACCTTCCGTGGCCTCTCTACGCAGGATCTGGAGCTCTTGGAGCACCCGTCGCCGTGCGATCACGGTCGGCGTAGCCGTGCTGGCGATCGCCGGCGTGGCGGTCGCGGGGTACTTCGTCTTCGTAAAGCGCCCCGCCGATGTCTCGAACCCCGACGCCGTCTTCGAGGCGAAGGAGGTCAAGATCCCCAAGCGCTCCGAGCTCAAGACCTCGAACTGGCCCACCTACGGCTTCAACGCGGAGCGCACTCGCTACTTCCCGGGCAAGCTCCTCGATCCGCCGTTCGTCTCGTCGAAGTGGTCGCTGCCGATCGGCCACCTGATCGAGCACGGGCCTGTCATCGGCGGAGACGATCTCTTCATCCTCGACATCGAGGGCATCGTCTACTCCGTTGACAAGAAGACCGGGAAGATCAACTGGAAGAAGGACTACGGCGAGCTGAGCGCCGCCGCGCCCGCCTACCACGACGGCATCGTCTACGCGCTCAACCTCGACCCCGACCAGATCGTCGCGATTCGCGCCAAGGACGGCAAGGAGCTCTGGCGCAAGACGATCGGCTCGCCCGGCTCCGAGTCCTCGCCGGTCGTCGTCGGCGACAGGCTCATCTTCGGGTGTCAGTGCGGATCCGTCTATGCCCTCAACCCGAAGACCGGCGCCATTCTGTGGGAGACCGAGACAGCCGGTGAGGTGAAGGGAGCCGTGGCCGTGAACGACGGCGTCATTTTCGGCTCGAACTACGGCGGGGAGTTCTTCGCTATCGACGCCCAGAGCGGCGCCAAGAAGTGGTCCACTCCGATCATCGGCGGCGCATTCGGCCGTGGAGGCGGCGCCTACTCCACTCCGGCGGTCGCCTACGGCCGCGTGTACGTCGGCGCGTTCGACGGCCGCGTCTATTCCCTGGACGAGGACACGGGCGCCGTCGCCTGGACGCACTCGACCGGCGCCGAGGTCTACCCCGGCCCGGTTGTCGCCGACGTCGAAGGGATACCGCCCGCCGTCTTCATCGGCTCGGCCGACAGCAACGTGTACGCGCTGAATGCCCAGACCGGAGGCGTCTTGTGGCAGAAGAGCGTCGGCGCGCAGATCACCGGCTCCGGCGTCCTGATCGGCAAGACCGTCTACTTCGCCAAGAACGACGACACCGGCGGGACCGTCGGGTTCGACGCCGCCTCGGGCGAGCAGGTCTACGAGAACGACCTCGGCCGCTACAACCCCGCGATCACGGATGGAGAGCGCGTCTACATGGTCGGCTACGGCACCGTCCGCGCCTTCGAGTCCAAGGCCCTTTCTGACAAGAAGGACAAGGAAAAGAAGGAGATCCGCCAGGCCCGTAAGAAGGCCAAACAGCAGCAGAAGAAGGCGGAAGCCGCGGCCGAGGGCGCGGCGCTAGAGGGCTAGACGCGCACCGGAATGCCGGCCTGCGCCATGTGGCGCTTGGCCTCGGCCACGGTGTAGTGGCCGTAGTGGAAGATCGACGCGCAGAGGACCGCATCGGCGTGCCCTTCGAGGATCCCCTCCGCCAGGTGGCTGAGTTCTCCAGCTCCGCCCGATGCGATCACCGGCACCGGCACGGCGTCCGCAACGGCTCGGGTCAGCTCGAGCTCGTAGCCGTCGTTGGTGCCGTCGCGGTCCATGCTCGTCAGAAGGACCTCTCCCGCCCCGCGCTCGGTCGCCTCGCGAGCCCAGGAGACGGCGTCCCGCCCTTCGACGTGCTTTCGCCCGCCTTGGACGTAGACGTCATAACCGTCGCTTTGTCTCTTGGCGTCGATCGCTATGACCACGCATTGCGCGCCGAACACGGCAGCCAGCTCGCCGATCAGCTCCGGCCGCTCGAGCGCCGATGAATTGACCGAGACCTTGTCGGCGCCGGCGTCCAGAACTGCCTGCGCGTCCTCGACCGAGCGGATGCCGCCGCCGATCGTGAACGGGATGAAGACGTTGTCGGCTGTGCGGCGCGCGAGCTCGGTGATGGTGTCTCGCTTTTCGTGAGAGGCCGTGATGTCCAGGAATACGAGCTCGTCGGCGCCTTCGGCGTCGTAGCGCTCCGCGAGCTCGACGGGATCGCCGGCGTCGCGGATGTCGACGAAGTTCGTGCCCTTCACGACGCGCCCCTGATCGACGTCAAGGCAGGGAATGACCCGCCGCAGAGCGCTCATATATGAGGACGAGCGCCGCTGAAGCCCTTGCGGACCAGGTCCTTCAGGCGGTCGACCTCTGTGCTCGACAGGTTCGCCCGCCGCCCCTTCGACTGGCGAAGGAGGCCGCCGAGCTCAGCGCGCTCCGCCGCCGTCAGGTTGTCCCAGAACTGCTGCCCCTTGCCATACAGCCACATCGCGCTCTTGTAGAGCGCGGTCCACGACAGGGCGCGTGCGCGCGACGAGACGAGTGCACCGATTCCGGCCATAGGTCGAATGTACCCACGGCAACCGGCGTGACACGGCTAGTGGCGGCCGAAATCTCCGGTCGCCCAAACGACCCCGTCGCGGATGGAGAGGCCCACCCCGACGTGGTCAAAACTCGATCTCGTGATGGTTGTCTTGTGCGGGGGACTGTTGAACCACTTGTTCACGATTTCCCTCGCATTGTCCTTGGCGCTGCTCGCAAGAACGACCTCGCCGAGCTCATAGCTGTTGGAACCCCTCAGATAGCCGGTCCGGGAAACCCGGACCAGCAGGTTCGCCTCGCCCGGGCACTGATGCGACATGCATCGCCGCGAGGCCATCACGCTCGAGTGGTTCTGGGCTGCCTGCTGGAGGTCGCCGTTCTTCTTCACGTTGTCAGCGGAACGGCCCTTGTTGAAGAGGCAGCCGATGGCGGCGCGAGCGTTCTTCTTGCTGATGCTGCGGACCGGGTCCGACGAGTGCTTGCAGCCCGCCTGGGCGGTAGCAGGCATTCCGAACGCCAGCAAAACGAGGAGGGCAAGGACGGGAATGGAGAGCGACGCGAAGAATTTCACGGCCCGTATGTTTACACATCGTCTCGGATGCGTTAAGGACTACTTACGAAAGCCATCCGTTTCCGGGTTATTCGGCGCTGGCGAGCGCGTCGCAGAGTTTTGTCAGCGAGTCCTGCGCGGTGCCCTTGGGCAGCTGGCTCACTGTGCTCTTGCACGAGCTGGCGGCTGAGGAGAGGGCCGCCTTGACGCTTTCGCTGCCGCTCTCGAGAGCCTTCTTGGCAGAATCGCCAACCGACGTGCAAGCCGCCTCCAGGGCGGAGCCCCCGGCGCCGCCGAGCTTCTTGGCCTCCTCGGTGCACGAGCTAACCGCGGCGTCGACGGACTGCTCGGCGCTGGAGGTCGACGACGAGGTCGAGGATGTGCTGGACGACGACGAGTCGTCGTCATCGCCGCAACCGACGAGCAATGCGCCCGCGGCCAGCAACGGGATCAGCGCGAATCGAAATCTGTTCTGCATGGGGTCCCCTCGTAGTCGGTTCGAGGAGGAACGTAGTGGATTCGAGACTAAGCCGTCAGCGCGCTGAGGGCTTCAGCGACATCGAAGCGGCCCTCGTACAGAGCTCGGCCGACGATCACGCCGCCCAGCGCGGGCAGCCCGGCAGAGGCCAATGCTTCCAGATGCGCCAGCGTCCCGACGCCTCCTGAGTAGATGAGCTCGGCGTCGAGGTCGTCGGCGATCACTCGAAGCTGGTGAAGCGGCGGGCCCTCCATAGTTCCGTCGACCTCGATCGGAGTCCAGACGATCCGGCTAACCCCGCGCTCGGCCAGGTCGCGGATGAGCGCTGATGCCTCCTCTCCCGAGGTCTCGGTCCAGCCCTGCGTGGCCGCCACCCCGCCGCGGGCGTCGACCCCGACGACGATTCGCTGTCCGTGGGTGTCGAGCATGTCGTCGAGGAAATCCGGGTCGGCCAACGCGGCGGTGCCGATCACGACCCGCTCGGCACCGGCGTTCAGGGCGCGCTCGACCGCGAAGGCGTCGCGAAGCCCTCCACCGAACTGAACGCTGGCGTCAGTCCCGGCGGCGATACGTCTCACGTGTTCAAGGTTCGCCGAGGCGCCGGAGCGGGCGCCGTCGAGGTCGACTACGTGAAGCCACTCGGCGCCTTGCCCCGCCCAGCGCACCGCTGCGTCGACGGGGTCTGCGTCGTATGCGGTCTCCCGCTCGTAGTCGCCCTGCAGAAGCCGCACGGCATGGCCGTCCCGGATGTCGATTGCCGGGTAGAGGATCAAGCCGGAACTGGCGAGCAGATCGCCGCGAAGTTCTCGAGCAGCCGCAGGCCCGCCGCGCTCGACTTCTCCGGGTGGAACTGGACGCCGAAGACGTTGTCTCGCTCGACAACGGCGGCAAAGGTCTCGCCGTAGGTCGCGGTGCCCAGCGTGTCGGCATCTTCGGCAGGCCGCGAAGCCAGAGAGTGCACGAAATAAAAGGGCTCTTCGGGTTCGAGCCCCTCGGTCAGCGGGGACTCGCGCGTCCAGGTCACAGGCGCCCAGCCGATGTGCGGAACCTTCTGGCCCTTCGCGTCGAGCTCGGTGACCTCGCCTCCGAGCAGAGCGAGGCCCGTCGCGCCGTCGAGCTCCGTGGACGAGCCGAAGATGAGCTGCATTCCCAGGCAGATCCCCAGCACGGGCACGCCGGCCGCGACACGATCGCAGATGAGGGTGTCGAATCCCTGGGCGCGAATGCGCGACATCGCCTCGGGGAACGCGCCCACCCCGGGCAGGATCAGGCCATCGGCGCTTCGCGCCTCCTGGGGATCAGTCACCCGCGCAGCCTCCGACCCGGCGCGGGCGAGCGCCTTTTCGACGGAGCGCAGGTTGCCCATGCCGTAGTCGCAGATCGCGATCAAGTGAGCGTGCCCTTGGTCGACGGGACGCCGGTCTCGTCGGGGTCGATCGAGACAGCCTCGCGGAGCGCCCGTGCGAACGCCTTGAAGCAGGCTTCGATCATGTGGTGAGCGTTCGATCCATAGGCGACGCCGACGTGAAGGGTCATGCGCGACGTGGATGCGACCGCGCGGAAGAACTCCTCGGCCAACTCGTTGTCGAAGCCCGCGATCGTCCCCGGCGGGAGATCAGCCTCGAACACGCAGAGCGGGCGGCCTGAGATGTCGATGGCGCATGTGCCAAGCGATTCGTCCATGGGGATCCGCGCGTGGCCGTAACGGCGAATGCCCGAGCGGTCGCCGAGCGCCTCCGTGAGCGCCTGCCCGAGCGCGATGCCGACGTCTTCGACGGTGTGGTGCGCGCCCGTCTCCAGGTCGCCCTGCGCATCGACCTTCAGTCCCAAGGCGCCCGTGACGCCCCAGGAGGTCGAGCATGTGGTCCAGGAAGCCAACGCCGGTCTGGGCGGAGACGTCTCCCCCGTCGAGATCGAGCTCGAGCGAGACGTTGGTCTCCCCCGTCTTCCGTGTGACTGTTGCCGTGCGTGCCATCGCTCTCAAGTTACCTGCAAATCGCCATCTTTTTGATCAGCGCGAGCCTTTGCTGACTCGCCGTGCACCGGCAGGCCTTCGGCCCTCGCAATCTGATCGGTTGCCTCGGCAAGGTTCGCCGCGGCCCCGGCCGAGACCTCCACGACAGACATGCGCCGTCTGAAAGTGCTCACGCCGAGCGGACCGGAAAAGCGCGCAGCGCCCCCGGTGGGAAGGATGTGGTTGGACCCCGCGACGTAGTCGCCGAACGCCGTGGCACCGGCGTCGCCGACGAAGACACAACCGGCGATCCGCGACGCGGCTCGCTCGGCGCCGCCATCGAACCGGAGCTCCAGGTGCTCGGGAGCGATCGTGTCCGAAAGGACGAGCGCCTGGTCGAGCGAGGGTGCTTCGACAAGGGCGATCGGCGCGTCTGCCACCGATGGACGCGGGCCGGCCAGCGATTCCAGCTCGGACGAGATGGCGTCGAGCAAGGCGGACGCGGGCGACGTGACGATGATCGGGCTGTCCGGCCCGTGCTCGGCCTGTGCGAGCGCGTCCAGAGCGATCTCGCGGGCGTCGGCGTCGGCGTCGGCCACGACGACGAGCTCCGATGGTCCGGCCAGGCCGTCGATGCCGACGGTGCCATAGAGCTGTCGCTTTGCCTCCGTTACCCAGGCGTTGCCCGGTCCGGCGATCACGTCTACGCGGGCGACCGAGGCGGTCCCGATCGCCAAGGCGGCGACGGCCTGGGCGCCGCCCAGCGTGTAGACCTCGTCCACCCCGGCCAGGTGTGCCGCGGCGAGAACGGCCGGCGCGAGGGTCCCGTCGGGTCGCGGCGGAGAGACCAGGACAGCCCGCCCCACGCCGGCTACGTGCGCGGGGATCAGGCCCATCAGGACCGACGATGGGTAGGCGGCACGTCCACCGGGGGCGTAGATCCCTGCTCGCTCCACCGGCCGCTCGAGGACCGAGACCTGTTGGCCTTGGCCCAGCTCGAGCTCGACCGGAGGGCGGAGCTCCGCCTCGGCGACGGCGCGGATGTTGGATGCGGCGAGCCGCAGAGCGGCGTCAAGCCCGGGATCGAGCGCGTCGTAGGCCGCGTTGAGCTCCTCGGCGGAGACCAGGAGCGAGTCCGGCATCTGTTCCGCTCCGTCGAGCTCGACGCTCATCTCGAAGAGCGCGGCGTCGCCCTCCGAGCGAACCCGCTCGATGATCGCGCTGACGCTCTCAGTGAGCTCGGCAGGCGGCGCGGCAGCGTGACGGAGGCGATCCACAAGCACCTGAGCCGCGCTGCCATCCCATGTGATGCGCTCGACCCTCAAGCCGTAGCTCCCTTCAGACGCAGCGCCAGGTCGTCGATCTCGGTCACGCGGAGCTTGTGTGCGACGCGGTTTGCGATCAGGCGAGCGGTCGAGTTCGCGATCACCTCGCGTACGACCAGGCCGTTGTCCTTGAGCGTTCGCCCCGTGTCGACCAGGTCCACAATCGCGTCGGCGAGGCCCGAGATGGGCGCCAGTTCGACCGATCCCTTGACCTCGATCACCTCGGCGGCGCGGCCGGTGTCCTCGAAGAACTGCTGCGCGATCCGCGGGTACTTCGTCGCGATCCGTAGCGCTCCGAGACGGCGCGCCTGGTCGTCCAGGCGGTCGTCTCCGTCAGGTCCCGCAAGAACCATGCGGCAACCGCCGTATCCGAGGTCCGACAGCTCGTAGAAGACGCGATCGGACTGCTCCATCAAGACGTCCTTGCCCGTGATGCCGACGTCGGCGGCGCCGGCCTCCACATAGGTCGGGACGTCCGACGGGCGCATGGTGACGAAGGTCAGGTCCTCGGTCTCGAAGATCAGCGAGCGCGAGTCGGAGCGAAGCGCCTCGGTGTCGGCGCCGATCCGGTCGAGGACGTCGAGCGTCTCGCCGAGGAGGGCCCCGCGCGGCAGGGCCATGCGGAGCGGGCCTGAGCGAAGGGCAGCGGTCGGTCGTGCGACACCGGTCATTCGGACTCCTCCGCGATCCGCTCCTCTTCCGCCTGCGCGATGTGGAGGCGCTCCAGGAACAGGGCGAATCCGACGGCAGGAAGCGGCCGGCCGAAGCGGCCCATCAGGTCGTCGTAGCGCCCGCCGCCTCCCAGCACGTGGCCCAGGGCGGGGTCGTAGACCTCCAGGATCGCGCCGGTGTAGTAGCCCAGGTCGCGCAGCAGTCCCAGGTCGAGTTGCACGCGATCGGCGATGCCGCGCGCGGCGATGGCCTCGTAGGTGTCCATCACGCGCTCGACGGCTATCGCGACCGCCTCTCCGCCCAGGCCCTTGGCCTCGTCCAGCACCTCGGCTCCGCCGCGCAGGGACGGAACACGGCGCAAAAGCTCGCTGCTTGCGTCGGACAGGCTGAGCGAGGCGATCTCGGTCTCCAGACCCACGAGGTCGCGGGATGCGAGAAGCGCCAGAATCTTGGACTGCTCGTCTGGGTCGATGCCAAGCTCGGTGAGGAGCTGGCCGTAGAGCGCTGCATCTCCCAGGCCGATCACGGCGCGATTGAGCCCGGCGGCATCGAGCGCGGCGCTCAAGACCTCGACGATCTCGGCGGTCCCGTCCGGTGCGGGCGAGCCGA
This sequence comes from uncultured bacterium, assembly GCA_963772035.1. Taxonomy (GTDB): domain Bacteria; phylum Actinomycetota; class Thermoleophilia; order Solirubrobacterales; family 70-9; genus JALZKA01. The sequence goes on along the minus strand of CAVYVT010000005.1, from coordinate 30,094 downwards.
CCAGCTCGACTCCGGCCTGGAAGAACTCACCCGTCTGCCCGCGCTGGGGGCGAACCGAGCGGTAGGCGCGGGCGTTGTAGAAGAAGCGGAAGGGCGGCTCGGCGGCGGCGTAGCGGTTGGCGACCACGCGGGCAATCGGCAGCGTCGCGTCGGCGCGCATTGCCAGGACGCGGCCCTGCGAGTCGAAGAAGCGGTGTGCGGCGGCGACGCCGGTCGCGCCGCCCTTTGCCAGGACGTCGTCGAACTCGACGGTGGGCGTTGCTACCTCGCCGTAGCCGAAGCTCTCGAAGACCCCGGCGAGCTTGCCCTGGAGCGCGCGGAGCTCGCGCATCTCGTCGGGCAGGATGTCCCGGCTGCCGGGTGGAATCGGGTGTGTCATCTCAGCCCCCTCGCCGGGCTACGCCGGCACACGGTCGGCCGCGACGCGCTCGATGCGCGCGCCAAGGCCGCGCAGGCGCTCGTCGATCGCCTCGTAGCCGCGGTCGATCTGCACGATGTTGCCGATCTCCGAGCGCCCCTCCGCGGCGAGAGCCGCGATGAGGATCGCCATGCCTGCGCGGATGTCGGGACTCTCGACTCGCTCGCCGTGAAGCCGGCTCGGACCGCTGACGATCGCCCTATGGGGATCGCAGAGCGTGATCCGAGCGCCCATTGCGACGAGCTTGTCCACGAAGAACAAGCGGTTTTCGAACATCTTCTCGAAGATCAGAACGGTTCCGGAGGCCTGGGTGGCGAGGGCGAGGGCGATCGAGGTGAGGTCGGCCGGGAACGCGGGCCATGGGCCGTCCTCGATCTTCGGGATCGCGTCGCCCAGGTCGTCCTGCACGCGCAGGTCCTGCCCGGGCGGCACCAGGAGATCGGGGCCGTCGGCCTCGGTCTTGAGGCCCACTCGCTCGAAGGCACGGCGGATCATGTGGAGGTCGTCAATGCCGGCGTCCCGGATCCGGAGGTCACCCTTGGTCGCGGCAGCGAGCGCCATGAAGCTCCCGACCTCAATGTGATCGGGGCAGATGCGGTGCTCGGCGCCGCCGAGCTTGTCGCGGCCCTGCACGGTCATCACGTTCGAGCCGATGCCGTCGATCTTCGCGCCCATCTTCACCAGTAGGCGGGCGAGATCCTGGACGTGCGGCTCGGACGCGGCGTTCTGAAGAGTCGTCGGCCCCGGTGTGAGCGCGGCCGCCATCAGGGCGTTCTCGGTCCCCATCACCGACGGCTCATCCATGAAGACGGCGCAAGGCTTGAGCCCGCCGGCCGGGGCGGTGATATCGATCATCCGCGAGCCCGAGATCTCGGCGCCCATGTCGATGAAGGCGTCGAGGTGCGGGTCGAGGCGGCGGCGCCCGATGAAGTCGCCGCCGGGCGGGGGCATGTGGGCCTCGCCGAAGCGCGCCAGGAGCGGTCCGGCGAGCAGGAACGACGCGCGGATTCGGGCCGAGAGGTCCTCGTCGGGCGAAACTTCGGTCACGCCCGCGGCCTGAAGGCGAAGCTCGTGGTCGGAGCCCCATTCCGCATGGACGCCGAGGGCTTCCAGAATGGCGATCTGGGCCTCCGTATCGCGGATGCGCGGCACGTTCGAGAGCTTCAGCTCTTCGTCCGTGAGCAGGCATGCGGCGAGGATCGGCAGGGCCGCGTTCTTGTTTCCGGCAGCGGTGATCTCCCCCGTGAGGGGCTGGCCGCCGTGGATAACGAATTTGTCCGCCATGACCGGGGTTAGCCTACGGGACATGCCGACCCGCGAGGAAGCTTGGGAGCTCGTCTGCGAATGGGTCACCAGCGACTCCCTGCGCAAGCATCTCTTGGGCGTCGAGGCCGCGATGGTGGCGTACGCCGAGAAGTACTCCGAGGACACCGAGAAGTGGGCCGTCACGGGCCTGGTGCACGACCTCGACTACGAGCGCTTCCCTGATCTCGACGACACCGAGAACGGCCATCCGCGCACGGCCCTGAGGCTGTTTTCAGAGATGGGCTGGCCGCAGGACATCATCGACGCCGTGGCCGGCCATGCGGTGTTCCTCGAGGTCCCTCGCGAGACCCGGATGGCGAAGACTCTGTTCGCCGTCGACGAGCTGTCCGGGTTCGTCGCGGCCTGTGCGTACGTGCGCCCGACGGGTATCGAGGGCATGGCCCCTAAGTCAGTCAAGAAAAAGCTGAAGCAGCCGTCATTCGCGGCGGGCGTGAATCGCGACGAGGTGCGCCAGGGCGCCGAGGAGCTGGGCGTCGACTTCGACGAGCACGTCCGGTTCGTGATCGACGCGATGGCCGCGCGCTCGGAAGAGCTCGGTCTGGGACCAAGGGAGTCCAGTTGAGGATGAGGAGCTTTAGCTCCGAAAGCAGCAGGTGTAGGTAGTTGTCGTGAAGCGTCGCTGGAAGGTCCTCCTGGGGCTCCTCGCCCTGCTCGCGGTGCTCCTCGCCGTCAACACGGTGACGACGCAGAGCCAGACGAAGGAGGCCGATATGACCGTCGATGGCGGCCAGATCCTCGAGCTGTCCTCGGGGGCCGTCCAGGTGACCGACTCGGGCGAGGCCGGCGGCCAGCCCATCGTCCTGCTTCACGGCTATGCGAACTCGCTCCACTGGTTCGACGCGATCGAGCCATTGTTGGCCGAGAACCATCGGGTGATTCGCATCGACCTCCTGGGCTTCGGCGGCTCGGAGAAGCCGGAGTCCGGCTACTCGATCCCCGAGCAGGCGTCGACCGTTGCCGAGGCTCTGAACGAGCTGGACGTGCAGGGGGCCCTCGTCGCCGGCAACTCGATGGGCGGCTCGGTTACGGCGTCGCTTGCCGAGCAGGCCTCTCAGCTCGTGGATCGCGCGGTCCTGATCGACATGGCGCCCGAGCGTGACGGCTACGGCGACGGACTTCCCTTCCTGGCGAAGCTCGGCTATACGCCCGTCCTGGGCGAGGCGATGTGGCGCATCACCCCCGACTTCGCGATTGAGGACGGGTACTCGGAGGCTTTCGCGCCGGGCTACGACACGGACCAGGGGTTCGACAACGCGGACCAGGTCGTGGACGACTTCCGCGCGATGACCTACACGTCGTATGACGAGGCGCCGGCCGAAGCCGATGACTTCACGGACGAGCTGCCGCTGGACGAGCGCTTCAAGCAGACCCCCGTGCCCCTGATGGTCATCTTCGGCGCCGAGGATCAGATCTTCGACGCGGACGTGTCGCTGGAGGGCTACGCCGACGTCCCGGGCGTGCAGACCGAGCTGATCCAGGACGCGGGCCACGCACCGCAGGTCGAGAAGCCCGAGGAGGTGGCTGAGCTGATAGACAAGTTCAGCGTCCCGGCTGTAGTCGAGCGGGTGCGCCCGAAGCCGTCCAAAGACAAGAAGTCCCAGAACAAGAAGTCCAAGAAGAAAGGTCGTGGAAATGGCTGACGGGGACGCCGTCATCCGCTGCGAGAACCTCAGCAAGCGCTACGGCGAAGGTGAGGCATCCGTCCTCGCGGTCGACGACGTCTCGCTCGAGTTCCCGCACGGTCAGCTGACTTCGATCGTCGGACCGTCCGGTTCGGGCAAGTCGACGCTCATGCACGTGCTCGCCGGGCTCGATCGCCCCACCGACGGACAGGTCTGGGTCGACGGCACCGAGATCACGGCATTGAAGGATGCGGATCTCACCGAGCTTCGGCGGGACAAGCTCGGATTCATCTTCCAGTTCTTCAACCTGATTCCGGTCCTGTCCGCCGAGGAGAACGTGACCCTCCCGATGCGGATCGCGGGCAGGGACGCCGACGAGGAGTGGCTCGGCCAGCTGCTCCAGACCGTCGGCATCGCCGACAGGCGAAAGCACCGCCCGGCCGAGCTCTCCGGTGGGCAGCAGCAGCGCGTCGCCGTCGCGCGCGCCCTGATCTCGAAGCCCGCCGTCGTCTTCGCCGATGAGCCCACCGGAAACCTCGACTCGTCATCGTCAACCCAGGTGCTCGAGCTTTTGCGGCGCTCCGTGGACGACCTGGGCCGCACGGTTGTGATCGTGACGCACGACCCGCGCGTCGCCTCTTATGCAGACCGTGTCGTGCTCCTGGTCGACGGCAAGATCGCTCAGGACACGCCGGTCCAGGGCGAGGACCAGGTGCTCGAGCTCATGCGCTCCGTCTAGCGCGCCGTGTTCAGCCTCGCGATACGCAATCTCTTCGCGCGGAAGTTCCGCGCCATCTCGACGGCTTCGTCCGTCTTCTTCGGCGTGGCCATGGTGTCGGGCACGCTCCTGATCAACGAGTCGATCAACACCTCGTTCGACAGCCTCTTCACCGAGGTCAACGCGGGCGTCGACGTGACGGTGCGAGACCGCGAGGCCGTCGAAGATCCGTTCGGACAGGCTCCTGCGCCGGGATTCGACGCCGGAGTCCTGAGAACGGTTGAGGGCGTCGATGGCGTCGAGGCGGCGGAGGGCGTCATCGCGGATACGCGCATCACGATCCTCGGCGAGGACGGAGACAGAATCGGCCCGTCGGGAGGCGGTCCTCCCCACATCGCGCTCTCGACGGTCGAAAACGAGCAGTTCGAGGCGCTGACGATCGTCGATGGCGAAGAGCCGGCGGCAGCGGACGAGATCGCGCTCGACGAGGACTCCGCCGACGAGGAGGGCTTCGAGATCGGCGACCAGATCACCGTCACGGGAGCGGCGGGTGCGATGGACTACACGCTGGTCGGCATGACTCAGTTCGGCTCAAGCGACACCTCGCTTGGCGCCAGCCTGGCTCAGTTCACGTTGGAAGAGGCGCAGCGCCTGACTGGCAAGGAGGGCCGCTTCGACGAGATCGACATCGCGGCCGAGGACGGGATCACGCCGGAGGAGCTCGCGGCTCGGGTGAAGAAGGCCGTCGGCCCGAAGTTCGACGTGAGAACCGGCTCTGAGACGGCGGAAGAAGACGCGGGCGACATCACCGAGGGCTTCGGCTTCCTGACGACTGCGCTGCTCGTTTTCGCCGGCATCTCCGTGTTCGTCGGCGGATTCCTGATCTTCAACACCTTCTCGATCACAGTCGTCCAGCGCACGCGCGAGTTCGCGATGCTGCGGACGCTGGGCGCCTCGTCGCGTCAGGTCCTGGGCGCCGTGATCACCGAGGCAACGCTGATCGGGCTTCTGGCCTCGGCGCTCGGCATCGCCGGCGGCTACGGCTTCGTCCAGATCGTGAAGCTGATGTTCGAGGCGAGCGGCTTCGAGCTGCCGGTAACCGGCCTCAAGCTGACGACCCAGTCCGTCGTCATTCCCGTCCTGGTCGGCATGGGCGCCACGCTCATCTCTGCCCTCATACCCGCGGTGAGGGCGACGCGGGTCGCGCCGCTCGAGGCGTTGCGCGAGACCGGCGGTGCAACTGAAGTCGCGGAGCGCTCTTCGCGAGTCCGGACCATCATCGCCACGGTACTTCTCGTGCTGGCCTTGACGCTCCTGGGCCTCGGCTTGTTCGTCGCCGACGAGGAAGGCGCAGCGCTCTCGCAAATGGGCGGCGGGCTCGTCCTCTTGTTCATCGCGCTGGCGATGCTCGGCGGGCGGTTCGTGCCGCCCATCGTGGGCGCGATCGGCTTCCCGATCGAGAAGCTGCGCGGCGTCACCGGGCGCCTTGCCCGCGAGAACGCGAAGCGCGAGCCGCAGCGAACGGCTACGACCGCGGCAGCTCTCATGATCGGCGTCGCGTTGATCGTCTTCGTCGGCGTCTTCTCCTCGTCGGTGAAGGCATCGCTGGGCAGCGCGATCGACGAGCAGCTCGCGGGCGATCTCGCGATCCTGAACAAGGACGGCTTCTCCCCCATCCCCTCCCGGATCGCCGAAGAAGTCTCGGAGATCGATGGAATAGGAGTGGTGGCGCCGACGGCAAACCTCACCGCGGAGGTCGTCGAGAAGAAGGAGGACGAATTCGTCAGCGGGCTCGAGCCCGAGCCCGCATCACAGGTGTTCAACCTCGACTGGGCCGAGGGCGACGACGAGACGCTTGTCGGCCTTCAGGAGGGCGAGGCCATCGCGGAGGTCGGTTGGGCCGAGACGAACGGCGCTTCGGTCGGCGACGCTCTGACCCTTGTCGGGCCCGCGGGCGATCAGGTCACGGTGGAGATCGTGGGCCTCGTGAACGACGACGCGGGGCTGATCGTCGAGTCCCTTGCGATCACGCGGGAGAGCATGCGCGACGACCTGGGAGCCGATTTCGACGCCACCGTGCTCATGAACTATGCCGAGGGCGCCGATCCGGCCGCGACCCGCGAGAGCGTCGACGAGTTCCTCGAAGAGCGCTTCCCGGACACCGAGAGCCGCGACCAGGCCCAGATCAAGGAAGACCAGGAATCACAGCTCGACCAGCTCGTCGGGTTGATCTACGTCCTCTTGGGCCTGTCGGTGATCGTTTCGATCTTCGGCGTCGTGAACACCCTTGCGCTCACGATCCTCGAGCGCACGCGGGAGCTCGGGATGCTGCGCGCCATCGGCACGTCGCGCAGTCAGGTGCGGCGCATCGTCCGCTACGAGTCGGTGATCAACGCGCTCCTGGGCACCATCGTGGGTGCGATCGTCGGTCTCGGGCTGGCCGTCGCGGGAGTCCAGGCGCTGAAGGACGAGGGACTCGAGCTCTCGATCCCGGTCTCGCTGCCGATCATCGTGCTGATCGCAGCTCTGATCCTTGGCGTACTCGCCGCGATCCGCCCGGCGCGCCGCGCGTCACGGCTCGACGTGATCGAGGCGCTTCAGTACGAGTAGAGGCGGGGTGCTCAGCCGCCGTGGGCGCGAAGCTGGTACGTGCCCTCGGTGGTCGCGACGACTTCGCCCGACTCGTCGGTGAGCGTCGACTCGAAGATGAACTCTGCCTTGCCCTCGGCGGCCGCCTTCTCGGTCAGCTCGGCGACGAGCTCATCGGACATTGACGCCTCGGCGAAAACTGCGCCCGTTGCCGGACGGCGGAAGTTGATCGAGAGCCCCTTGACCACGGGGTAGAACTTCGTCATGTCGAAGGTGGACAGCGCGATGGCGCCGCCCAGGAGCTCGGCCGCGGTGAAGAGCACGCCGGCGTACATGGTCCCGATGTGGTTTCCGTTGCCCTCGAAGGGCGTCTTCGACTTGACGTAGCCGGGCCGAAGCTCGATGACCTCGATCCCCATGTCGGAGGCCCGAGGAATCGTCTGGGCCAGCACGGTGTTGAAGAGCTCGGGGGTGGCGGCCGGCATTTCGGTGTTCACGGTTGCGCACCCTATCTGTACGGTTTGCGAACGATCAGTCAACGATGGGAGGGAAGATGAAACGGGGAATTGCAATTGCGGCGGCGGCCGGCTTGGCGGGGGTCCTGGCGGCTGTGGCGCTGGGTAGCTCGACGACGTACACCGGCGCGGCTCTCACCGACCCCGACGCCACGATCAAGCTCAAGATCACCGATGGCGACGAGCGGCGGGTCAAGCAAGTCATCGTGGAAGGCATCCAGTACAGCGGCGGTCTGTGCGCTTCATCCGGGCGCACTCCCAAGGCGACGCTGAAGGGCGACTTCCGCGTCAAGGGAAACGGCGACTTTCGCGCCGTTGGTGGCGCCGAAACGAACAATCCGTTGACAAACGGTCAGCTGAACGTGGTCGGCGAAGCGACCAGGCGCAAGGTCACGGGCGACATGAAGTTCACCTTCGGCAAGGATGGCTGCGAGTCCAACGTCGACGACTTCAAGGCGACGAGATAGCCGAAGAGCTTGATCTCGCGGCAATCGAGGCGAGCCTGCGCGAGCGACTGGCTGAGATCGACTCCGAGATCGCGGAGCTGACCAAGCCGCCCGAAAACGCCAGCGGCATCTCGTTCGGCAAGCGGATCGGCGACGGAACGAGCCAGGCGATCGACCGGTTCGCCGACGTGGGCGTTGCTCAAGAGATCGAGCCGCTCAAGGAGCGCATCGAACGGGCTCTGGCGAAGCTGGACGAGGGCACCTACGGCACGTGCGACAGCTGCGGCAAGCAGATCGTGGCTGGCCGGCTCAAAGCGGCTCCGGAGAGCGCGCTCTGCATCGACTGCGCCCGAACCAAGCGATGAGCCCTAGGCGTATTGCCGCCAGCGGCCTTGCAATAGCCGCACTCGCGGGGTGCGGCGAGAATGACACTGACAACCAGGGTCAGGAGGTGACCGCATTCGCTGATGCCATGAGCTCGATCGAAGTGGTTGAGCCCGTTGGCACCGGGGTGGGATGGGTCGATGTCGAGGCCACTCGAGGGCTTCCAGGTTCCGACCGCGAGGACTTGGAGGCCGTCGCTACGGCGCTCGGCCCTGGCGGAGACGACTTCTTGGCCGAGGCAAGGCCGGGCCTAACGCGTCTCGGGTTCGACCCAGGACGGGCGGATCAGATCCTCTCGCTGAACGGCTCCTACACGTTCGGCCTTCGCGTCGACGGTGTACCTACGCGCAAGCTGGCTTCTGGGCTTGGCAAGCCCACTACACACATTGGTGAGTGGGCTCTGTATGACTTGGCGGAGTTTGGAACATCACCTGATGTACCGCTTGGCGAGTTCACCAGCTCAACCGGCGCGTACGTCGCCCTCAGCGACCGCACCGCTGCGTTCGCACGCTCCGCCCAGAACCGAAGCAACCTCTTCGAAGTCGAAAGCCCTGCTTCGCAGGCGGACGTCTTGGCATTCGCAGCCGACTGCCTCGGCGACGTTTCGGCTGCAAGGGCGCTGCCTCACAACTTCAACTACCTGCCGAAGCTGGGCCCGAAGTTTGCTGCATTCGGGGTCCGGCCCCCAGATGGCCAGCAAGCAGAGGTGATTTGCGGAATTGAAGAAAGTGCGGACAGGATCGACGAATACGCAGCCGAGCTTCGTGCTCGACTCGCGCCCGAAGCCGTCGAGCCGACGCTAGAAGTGCCGATCGCAGATTTGATCAAGTCCGTCAGTGTTGACACCTTCGAGCGTGACGGCTACTACGCCGCTCGCGCCGAAATCACACTTGCCGAAGGAGAGGAGCCCGGCTTCGTATTCCGGTCCTTCAACCGTGGCAGCCTCGTCACCTTCTTCGGTTTTCAGGACCCCACCAGCGGAGTCGAGATCTCCGGCTCACCATGACGCCGAGCGGCTATGGCGCCCAGCGGCCGCCGCCCTTGGCCCACTCGACCATGTGGTCGACTGAGCAGAAGGCGTCGGGGATGCGGTATGCGTCGCGATGGCGGACCAGGACGACGTGCGCTTCGCCCAGCTCTTCGCCGCAGTGGGCGCACTCGGTGTGGGAGTCAGCGTCCTCAGGCTCTGTGAACCCGCCCGGGTCCCAGCGGGCGCCTCGTATTCCCCACGGAACGACATGCTCGAGGCGGCAGAACACGGCGCTCCGCTCGCCTGCCCGCTCATACGCGCGGAAGCCGTCGCCGGCCTCAACCGACGCGCCGCACCAAGTGCAAGTTTCAGCAGGCATGAGATGAGGTAGCTTCGCCTTCCATGGAGCCGCTACGCATTGTTGCGCTCGACGGGGACGAAACCGGGCAGGAGCTGCTCGAACAGTCGCTCCGCGTCCTGGACCCCGAGGTTCTCGGCATCGAGCTGGAGGTCGAGCGCTTCGACCTCTCCCTCGAGAACAGGCGCAAGTCGGACAACGCCGTGGTCTCCGAAGCGGCGAAACGCATGGCCGAGACGGGCCTCGGGCTGAAGGCCGCGACGATTACCCCGGAGGGCGCCGACGACGTCGGCAGCCCCAACCGGATCCTGCGCGAGGCGATCAGCGGCAAGGTGATCATGCGCACCGGACGGAGGATCCCAGGCGTGACGCCGGTCGCTGGAGTACACCACCCCATATCGGTCTGCCGGATGGCTGTGGGCGACGCGTATGGCGCCGAACAGTGGCGTGAGGGCGAGGGTGCCGAAGAGGTCGCGCTTCGCACCGAGCGGATCGTCCGCGGAGATTGCACCGCTGTCGCCGAGTTTGCATTCCGCGAAGCAGACCGGATTGGCGGACGCGTCTACGGCGGCCCAAAGTGGACCGTGAGCCCCGTCTACGAGGGGATGCTGAAGGAGGAGATGGACGCCGCAGCCGAGCGCCACCCCGACATCGACTATCAGCCGGTCCTGATCGACGCGACGCTTGCGGGACTTGTGAGCGGTGCGGCGACGGAGCCGCTCGTGATCCCATGCCTCAACCGCGACGGCGATCTCCTCTCGGACTTGGTGCTGCCCCTGTTTGGCTCGATCGCCGGCGCCGAGTCCGTCCTGCTCGCGCTCGACTCGGAGCTAGAGCCATCCGCCGCGATGGCCGAGGCGCCACACGGCACCGCGCCCGCCCTTCTCGGCAAGGACATCGCGAATCCGATGGCGATGATCCTGGCGGTTGCCGCTCTTCTCCATCACGCGGGTGCCGGCACGCCATCACGGGCGGTTTATGAATCAGTGCTCGAAACGGTGGCCTCGGGAACGCGCACGCCGGACCTCGGAGGGCACTCCGGGACGACCGAGTTCACCGATTCCGTCATCGAGCTTGTCGGCCGCAAGCTCGACGTGTGGTCAAGCCTCGGCCCAAAGACATAGGATCGGCGACGTCTTGGAGGCAGCGACCGTCAGTGTGGAGGACGAGAACCCGACCGGCTTCGAGCGGGCGAAGACCTGGGCGGGCGAGCACCCAGCCGTTGTCTTCATGTCGATCGTCTTCGTCTTGGGCGTTTTCCTATCGTTCAAGTACAGCCTGGAGGAGGTTGCCCAGACCGGCCTGAACGGCCTGTCGACGGGCTCCTACGTCGCCCTTGGCGCCGTCGGCCTGACGCTCGTCTACGGGATCCTCAAGCTCACCAACTTCGCCCACGGCGACCTCCTCACGTTCGGCGCCTACATGGCGTTCGTGGTGAGCGTCTCCTGGGAGGGTCCTTTGCTCCTAGGTGTGCTTGCGGCGATGGTGATGACAGCGCTTTTGGGACTTTTCTTCGAACTCTTGCTGTGGGGGCCGATGAGGGCGAAGGGCGCAGGCTTCCTCCAACTCGTCCTGATGTCGATCGGCCTGGCGTTCGTCATCCGTTCGACCATCCAATTCATCGCGGGCGGCGACCCCGTGTTCCTCGATGTCGATCGCAGCTCGGCCTCGACTCCGTTCGACTTCATAGGGATCGACCTTCGCCTCCGGAACGTCCTGTGGATCTCCCTCGCCGTCGGCGTGAGCGTCCTGCTCTTGGTAGGCGCGCTCCTCCAGTTCACGCTGCTCGGCAAGAAGATGCGCGCGCTTTCGGACTCGCTAGACCTGGCCGAGACGACGGGCATCAACACCGAGGCCATCGTCCTGATCACTTGGGTTTTCGCCGGCGCCCTCGCCGGGCTCGGCGGAGTGCTCCTCGGGATGGTGAGCCAAGTGAAGCCGGAGCTTGGCTTCGAGCTGCTCCTCCCCATCTTCGCCGCAGTCGTCCTAGGCGGCATCGGCAACCCGTTCGGAGCGCTCGCGGCGGGGCTGACGCTTGGCGTCTTGATCGAGTGGGCGACGATTCCGCCCGGCCTCACGAATTGGAAGTTCGGCGTCGGATTCGTCGTCTTGATCCTGGCGTTGATCATCCGCCCGCACGGTGTATTCGGTAAGGCGAAGGCGGTCTGATGATCGAGCTGGCGCTGCCTTTTGCCGTCGACTGGGAGGCCATCCTCTCGATCGAGTTCCTAATCCAGATCATGGCCATCGCGGGCGTCTACGCCGTGCTCACGCTGGGCCTGCAGGTGAACGTGGGCTACACCGGCATCGACAACTTCGGCCAGGCTGGCTTCGCCGCCTTGGGCGCATACGTCATGGCCGTGCTCGTCACAGGCGGGCCCGACGGTGACGGCCTCCTGAGCTTCTGGGTGGCGATGCCCATCGCGATCATCGTGACGATGCTTTTCGGGCTCTTGGTCGGGTCCGTCTCGCTGCGCCTCCGCGCTGACTACTTCGCGATCGCGACGATCGCGGCCGCCGAGGCCGTGCGCATCTTCGCGCAGAACGCTGACTCGATCACGGGTGGAAACCAGCCGCTCTTCGGCTACGACGACACGTTCGAGTCGATCACGGAAGGCATCGAGAATTTCCTCGAATCAACCTTCGGCTGGGACACTCCTCTTTACACAGGCTTCGTGATCGTTTGTTGGTCGACGCTCTTCATTTCGGCGTTCGTCCTCGTGCGCATGCAGCGCACCCCGTGGGGCCGGGTGCTTCGCGCCGTCCGCGAGGACGAGGATGCGGCGCGCGCTCTCGGCAAGAACTCCTTCGCCTACAAGATGCAGTCGCTTCTGGTCAGCTCGTTCTTCGGTGCCTTGGGCGGCGGTTTCCTCGCCATGTACTTCGGCGTCATCAACCCGAACAACTTCGAGCCCGCGATCACCTTCCTTGCCTACGGCGTGCTGATCCTGGGTGGATTGGCCAGCTATTGGGGGGTGTTAGCGGGCGCAATGGTTCTTTGGTTCCTGATCGAATCGACGCGCTACCTCGATATCGGCTTGTCGGGCCAACAAGAAGCGTCGCTCCGCTTCATGGTGGTCGGGCTCGTCCTGATCCTGCTCATGGCGTTCAGGCCGCAAGGCATCTTCGGCAAGAAGGAGGAGATGGTGCTCGGTGACTGACTCCTCGCCGTCGGCCACCGCCACCCCTGCGCCCACGAACGGCAAGGGCGCGATACTCGAAGTGGAAGGGGTCGTCCAGACCTTCGGCGGCATCCGCGCTGTGAACGGGGCGACCTTCAATGTGGAGCGAGAGTCCATCACCGCGCTCATCGGTCCGAACGGCGCCGGGAAGACGACCTGCTTCAACGTCCTTACCGGCTTTTACAGCGGCAATCGCGGCTCGGTTCGCTTCGACGGCGAAGAGGTCTTCTCGGAGCCTGCACACCGCATCGCGCGCCGTGGCATGGTCCGCACCTTCCAGATCACGAAAGCGCTATCGCGCATGCCCGTGATCGACAACATGCTCCTCGCCGGCCCCAATCAGCCGGGCGAGCACCTCTTCAACAACCTCTTCCGGCACCGCGCTTCCAAGGCGCGCGAGGCCGAGATTCACGAGCAGGCACTGGAGCTGCTTGAGGAGTTCAACCTGGCGAAACTGCAGGACGAGTACGCCGGCACGCTCTCAGGCGGCCAGCGAAAGCTCCTGGAGCTGGCTCGCGCGCTGATGACGCAGCCGCGACTCCTCATGCTCGACGAGCCGATGGCGGGCATCAATCCCACTCTGGGGGCGCGCCTCCTGGAGCACATGGAGCGCCTGCGGACTGAGGACGGCGTCACGTTCCTCTTCGTCGAGCACGACATGGAAGTGGTGATGAACCACTCAGACCGTGTGATCGTGATGGCGGAGGGCAAGGTGATCGCCGAGGGCCTGCCCGAGGAGATCCGCGCGAACGAGCAGGTGATCGACGCATATCTCGGCGGCGGCGCGGGCGAGAAGGAAACGGAACGGACCCAGCGGTGAGCGACACGCCTGCCACTCCGCCGACCGCGGTCCAGCCCAAGGCTTCGAAGAACGGCAAGGCGATGCTCGCTGCTCGGAATGTGGTAGCAGGCTACGTGCCGGAAGTCGACATCCTCAACGGCGTCACGCTCGAGGTCTACGAGGGCGAGATCGTCACGTTGGTCGGGCCCAACGGCGCCGGCAAGTCGACGCTGATCAAGACCGTCTTCGGCCTGCTCTTGCCTCGCGAGGGCGAGGTGACCTTCCGCGACGAGCAGATCGGCGGCCTCAAGCCGCACGAGATCACGCGTCGCGGCCTGTCCTACGTGCCTCAGCTCGACAACGTGTTTCCCAGCCTGACGGTCGAGGAGAACCTGCTGATGGGAGGCTTCGTCCGCTCGGCCACGTCGTTCCGGGCGGGCCGGCTCATCGACCACGTCGTTGGCTCAAAGCGCGCCGAGCGCCGCCAGGCGAGCCGCGAGCGGGAGCTGACGATGGCGCAGGCGCGGGAGCGCATCGAGCGCATGTACACGCTCTTCCCCAGGCTCGGCGAGCGCAAGGGCCAGGACGCCGGCACCATGTCCGGCGGTGAGCGCCAGATGGTCGCGATGGCCAAGGCGCTTATGCCCGACCCTTCCGTGATCCTGCTCGACGAGCCGTCGGCCGGTCTTGCCCCTGCCTTTGTAGACGCCATCTTCGAGAAGATCGCCGACGTCAACTCAGAAGGCGTGACGATCTTGATGGTTGAGCAGAACGCCACTCGCGCGCTCGCGATGTCGGATCGCGGCTACGTGCTCGACCTCGGCAAGGAGCGATTCGAGGGCCCGGGCAAAGAGCTCATCGCCGACCCAAAGGTCGCCGAGCTCTACCTCGGCGGCGGCTCGCGCATCGACGATCAAGAAGACGTCGCGGAAGTCCTGGGCGAAGACGCTCAAAAGTTCTGAACCGGGGGCAGGCCCACGCGTGGTGGCCGGGCACCGCTCGAGGAACGAAAAACGGCCGGGACCATAAGGCCCCGGCCGTTTGTCTTGCGGCTATGCCGCTATGCGTCCCGAGGGACTACTCCGGCTGTGCGACCGGGACTTCGCCCACCACTTCGGGGGCTCCGTCGGGGCCGAACTCGTAGGTGTCGTAGACACCTGCCGTTGCGTCACCCGCATCATCCATCTCGATGGACCCGGATGCGCCCTCGTAGTCGACATCGTCACCGTTCTGGAGCGCCTCGATCATCTCGGGGAGCTCTTCGAACGTGTACTGGTCGCCAGGTGCGGCGCTGATGTCGCGGACCACTTCGGCCATGTCGACACCTTCGGTCGAACCTGCACCGACGGCAGCGAGATAGCAGAGGACCACAGCGTCGAATGTCTGCGAATCGAACGTGTTGCGATCCTGATCCTTCGGATCCGCGGCGAGGTAGACCTCGTCGAATGCGGCCGAAGCTTCGCCCTCGTCAGGCGAGCCCGGGGCGGTGCCCCTGAGGCCGATTACCGCGTCCTCTCCTGCACCCTCGGCGAGATCGCCGGAGATGAGGCCGTCAGTGACGAACGCCTTCTTGGGATCGAAATCCCCGGTGCCGGCCAGAGCCGGACCCATCTTGGCGTAGGTCTCGGGGAAATCGATGATGACGATCGCGTCCGGATTGCCGGCCACGATGTCGCCAGCCTCGGAGTCGTACGTTGCCGCCTCCGGGTCATAGATCGTCTCAGATCCGATTTCTCCACCCTTGGACTCCCAGGCGGCGGAGAACGTCTCCGCAAGTCCGGTGCCGTAGGGGTCGTTTCGTGCGCCAACGTTGACGACCAGGCCCTCGGCTCCGCCGAGTTCCTCTTCCATGAAGTCGGCAAGAGTCGGACCCTGGAAGGAGTCCGGCGGTGCCGTGCGGTTCAGGAAGCCGTCGTCTTCGAGACCGGTGATCTCGTCGCTGGTCGCTGCGGGTGAGATCTGGAGGATCTCTTCATCGATCGTGACCGACTCAGCCGTCGGGATGGTTACGCCTGAGGCGTAAGAACCCGCGATGCAGCTGGCGTCGTTCTGGGCGAGCGCCTGGGCGCCTGAAATGCCGCCCTCTTCCGTCGTCTGGTCATCCTCAATCTGCAGGGTGACCGTGTGGTCGACGCCGGCCTCTTCGATTGCCGCGTTGATCTGGTCGACTGCGACGTTCGAGGCCTTTTCACCCGAACCTCCGAAGTCCTGAAGGTCTCCGGTGAGTGGCAGTAGCGAACCGATGGTGAGATCGAGAGTTTCTTCTCCGCCTCCACTGCTCCCGCTCTCGTCGTCATCGTCGTCGCCGCAAGCGGCAACTCCGAACGACAAGGCAGTTACAGCAAGGGCGGTCGAAACCAACCTAAGCCTATGCATTAATTCTCCTTGGTTTGAGACACAACGGGTTCCTCTTCCCCGTGCCCCCTCTTGTATCAGAGCGGCCCCGCTAAATGCGAGGAACTGGGATTAAGAAGGGCGAGGAATCACGTGGTCTGGCCTGAGCTCTGCTCTTCCGGAAGGGCCACCCGGCGCCACTCCACGATCGCCCCGTCCTCGATGACGAAGCTCGTCTGAGCGAGGTTTCCGCTGCCAGGGCACGGCCCAACGCCGGGCCGGTCCGTCAGCTCGAAGGTGGCGGTGATGAACTCGCCCTCGACGCTCGTCCCCTCCAGGGTCGCACCGCACGGGAGCGACTCGTTGAAGAACTCGGCGTCCTCCGTGGTCTCGATGTCGTAGGTGAGGCCGTTCTCGGCCTGGGACGGGAGGGCGAAGAACTCCGCTGCGGACTCGATGTCCGACTCCGTGAGTTCCTCCGCCCAGGTGCGGATGACCTCGACGTCCTCGGTGGGGCCTTCGAGGTCGGCTGTGGGCTCGTCCGGCTCGGATGTGTCGGGTAGTCCCTGATCACCGCCGCAGGCCGGAAGCGCGAGAACGACAGCAATAAAGGGGATGGCTACGAGGCGCCGGGGCATGCATTGAGTATCGCTGGCGAGACCCGTTTGGTTCATTCGCATCGTTTGAAGCGTTGACGTCGCTATGGCGACCAGAACGCTACGAACGCCTCGCGGCGCCGTTTGACACGTATGCGAACATGTGTTCGTATGGTCGCTTGTGCCCTCATCCCCCGCTTCGAACTGCGCGCTGCGCTGGCCGGGCGTAAGGAGATGATGGCAAGGCCGGTAGCGATTGCTCCCGAGCCGGGGGGCGTGCAGGTGATCGGCGACGCTTCGGGCGCGGCGGAGGCCTATGGCGTCGTGTCGGGGATGCGGCTTGGCGAGGCGCTGGGCCGTTGTCCCTCGCTGGCGCTGGTGCCGGCCGACCCGCAGCGCGCCGAGGAGGCTTGGGAGAGCTCGCTCGCGATGCTCGAGGGGATCGGCGCGGCGGTCGAGTCTCGGCGCCCAGGTGAGGCCTTCTTCGGCCTGGACGGGCTGCGTGCCCTCTGGGGGCGGCCGGAACGGGCGCTCGAGCGGGCGCGGCGGCTGATGGGCCAGGGCGTTCGCCTTGGCGGCGGCCCCTCGCGCCTGTGCGCGCTGGCCGCGGCACTTCGCTCCCGGCCGCGGCGGCGCGCTGTGATCGTCTCCGAGCGGGAGGCGCGCGCGTTCCTGGCGGCTTTGGAAGTGAGCGTTCTTCGCGAGCGGATGGGTGACGAGTGGACCGGCGTCAACCTCGTCGACACCCTGGAGCGCCTGGGCGTGAGGACGCTGGGCGAGCTTGCGACTCTCCCCCGCGATGCAGTGGCCGATCGCTTCGGCGAGGCCGGGTTGCGAGCGCTGGGGATGGCGCGCGGCGTAGAAGAGCCGCTTCGCCCCCGCCAGCCGCGTGCCGAGCTCCGCGAGGAGATCGAGCTTCATGACGCCGCCACGGCAGGCCATCTGGACCGCGCGCTCGAGCTCCTGGTCGATCGCCTTCTGGCAAATCCACTCCGCCGCGGACGGAGCTTCAGGCGCCTTCGAATCGAGGCGCGCCTTGCCGGCGGCGGCGGTTGGCGGATCGACGCGCCCACCCGCGTTGCCACCGCGAACCGCGAGCGCCTGCTTCTCGTGCTCAGGCCAAAGCTCGAGCTCCTCCCCGCTCCGGCAATCAAGCTCGCCCTGCGCGGCCTGGAGCTGGGCGATGCTCCGCCTCGCCAGCCGACTCTCCAGGCCGACGAAGCCGAGGAGCGCCGCGGACGGGTCGCGGAGGCGGTGCGCCACGCACGCGCCGCCGCCGGCCGTGGGGCCGTCCTGCGCGTGCTGGAGGTCGATCCCGGCGCCGACGTGCCCGAGCGCTGGGCGACCCTCACCCCCTTCCCCGAAGACGCCGCGGCTCAGAGGAGGGCAGCGCGATGACCGTCCTTCTCTATGAGCCCAAGCCGGCGCAGGTGCGCGTGGATGGCCATGGGCGCCCCGTGGCGGCCAACGGCGCCGCCGTCGAGACGGTGCGTGAGGAGTGGCTTGTCGAGGACCGCTGGTGGACTCCCGATCCGATCCGCCGCCACTACTTCGAGCTCGCCCTCGCCGACGGGCGCTGCGAGGTCGTCTTCCGCGACGCGAAGGGCTGGTTCTTGCAACGGGCATGAGGGATGCCGGCAGCTACACGGAGCTTCACTGCCACTCGGGCTTCTCGTTCCTCGACGGAGCGTCCTCGCCCCACGAGCTGGCCGCAGCCGCTGCGAACCTCGGCTACGAAGCGCTCGCGATCACCGACCACGACGGCGTCTGGGGAGCGATGGAGTTCGCCTCGGCCTGCCAGCCGCTGGGAGTCCGCCCGATCGTGGGCGCGGAGATCACCGTCGCGCCCCCCACTTCGCCAAGTGGTTGCGAAAACCCGCGCTATTCGCGGAAATCAGCAACCACCGGGAGTCTTGGCACCCCCTTCCACCTGACGCTCCTGGTCGAGTCGGCCGAGGGCTGGCGAAACCTCTGCCTCCTTCTCACCGAAGCTCACGCCCACACCCGTGGCGGTAGCGCCTCCGGGCGGGATGCCCTTCCTCCCTTGTTGCCTCTCTCGTCCCTGGAGCGACATACCGAGGGGCTCGTCTGCCTCTCGGGCTGCGCCCGCGATGGCGCCCTCGCCGGGATCTTCGAGCGCGCCGGCGGCATGCCCTCCGGCGCCGACTCGGCCGCGGCGGTAGCGCTTAGCGAGCGCCTCGTGCGCGCCTTCGGTCGCGACGGCTTCCGCGTGGAGCTCCAACGCCCGTTCTGGCGCCATGACATGGCTCGAAACCGCTGGCTCTCGGGCCTCGCCGAGCGCCTTGGGATCGCCTGCGTCGCGACGGGCAACGTTCATGCGCACGATCCTTCGCGGGCGCCGCTCCAGGACGCGCTGGCGGCGATCCGGCTGGGCGGCTCTATGGACGAGACGGGCGCGCTGCGGCGAGGCAACTGGCGCTCGGCGCTCGCTTCGCCGGCGGAGATGGCGCGGCGCTTTGCCGAGCACCCCGACGCTGTGGCGGAGTCCGGGCGCTTGGCCGAGCGCCTGCGCTTCAACCTCATCTCCGATCACGGCTACCGCTACCCGGGCGCCGAGGACGAGGACGCCGACCGCGAGCTGGCCGAGCTGTGCGCGGCGCGCTTCGAAGGGCGCTACGCCGGCACGCCCGAGCGCAGGGAAGCGAAGCGGCGTTTGGAGGATGAGCTGCGGGTGATCCGCAAGCTGCGCCTGTCCGGCTTCTTCACTCTCCACGCCGATCTCCTGGAGCTTGCGCGGGAGGTGGCGCGCGAGGTGCGCGGACCCGAGTCGGCGCGGGGAGTCCTGCCGCCGGGACGCGGGCGCGGATCCAGCGTGAGCTCGGTGGTCTGTTACCTGACTGGCCTCTCGCACGTAGACCCGGTGCGGGCCGGGCTCTTCCTCGGCCGGTTCCTTAACGAGGAGCTGACCGACGTGCCGGACATCGACCTCGACTTCCCGCGCGACGTGCGCGAGGAGCTGATCCCGCGCATCCACGAGCGCTACGGCCAGGAGCGCTCGGCGCTGGTGTGCGCGTTCCCGACCTTCCGCGTAAAGGGTTCGGTGCGCGAGCTGGGGAAGGCCCTGGGGCTGCCGCCGACCGAGATCGAGCGGGTGGCTCGCTCGGTGGACGGCTGGGCGGGTGAGAACTTCGAGTCGGATGTCGAGATCGCGGTTGGTGGCAAGCGGGCCGACTCGACCCGCTGGAAGGCTCTCGTCCGCCTGGTGCGCGAGGCGTGGGGCCTGCCGCGCCACGCCTCTCAACACTCGGGCGGCATGGTTCTGGCGACGCGTCCCCTGAATGAGCTCTGCCCCATCGTGCCGGCGGCGATGGAGGGGCGCCAGATCGTCATGTGGGACAAGGACTCATGCGCTGATGCAGGCTTTTTGAAGATCGACCTCCTGGGCCTGGGGATGCTCTCGGCCGTCGAGAGATGCGTCGACGAGGTGGCCCGGACGCGAAACGAGCGCCTCGACCTCTCGCGCATCCGCCTGGACGATCCGGAGGTCTACGACGCAATCCGCAACGCCGAGACGACCGGCGTCTTTCAGATCGAGTCCAGAGCCCAGATGCAGATGCTGCCGCGGAGCCTGCCCGAGAGCCTGGACGACCTGACTGTGCAGGTGGCGCTGGTGCGCCCCGGTCCGATTCAGGGCGGCGCGGTCCATCCCTACCTCGACCGCAAGGCGAAGCTCCGCGAGAACCCGGACTACGCCATCCCCTACGAGCACCCGGCGCTGGAGCCGATTCTCTCCGACACGCTGGGGGCGATTGTCTTCCAGGACCAGGTGATCCAGGTGGCGATGGCGCTCGCCGGCTTCTCGGCGGGCGAGGCCGAGGGCCTGCGGCGCGCGATGAGCCGCAAGCGCTCCGACGAGGCGATGGCCGCCTACGCGGTGCGCTTCGTCGACGGTGCTGTCGAGAACGGCGTGCCGCGCGAGACCGCAGCGCGGGTGTTCGAGCAGATCCGCGGCTTCTCGGGCTTCGGCTTTCCGAAGTCGCACGCGGCCGCGTTCGGTCTCCTCGCCTATCAGTCGACCTGGCTGCGAGTACACCGCGGCCCCGAGTTTCTGTGCGCGCTTCTGAACGAGCAGCCCATGGGCTTCTATCCGCCCGACGCGCTCGTGCACGAGGCTCAGCGCCGTGGGATCGAGCTCAGAAAGCCCGACGTGAACCGAAGCGGAGTGGATTGCCGGGTCGAGAGGGCCGGCGACGGCGACGAGGACCTGGTGGTGCAGATCGGCCTTGGTTACGTGAACGGGCTCCGCAAGGACGATGCACTCGCCGTGGTGGCAGACAGGGAGCGCTCTGGGCGCTACTCCAGCCTGGCAGAGCTGGCGTCGCGAGCCGGCATCCGCGACGACGCGCTTGGGCGCCTTGCATGGGCGGGCGCGTGCGAGTCGATCGAGCCCGACTCGGAGGGTGCGCGCCGTGAGGCAAGGCGGATCGCGCTATGGCGGCTCGGGGTTGCCTCGGGAGCCGGGCCGCGCGGGCAGCTCTCCCTCCCACTCCCCCTTCCCGACGCTCCGGACCTTCGCGAGCTCGACGACTGGGAGATCGCCGTGGCTGACTACGCCTCGACCGGCATGACGCTCGGCACGCACCCGGTAGCGCTGCTCCGCGACCAGCTGGACGGCGTGGTGCCGAACTCCGACCTGGCGATCCTGCCCGACCGGCGCAACCTGGAGATCGCGGGCGTCGTGGTCGCGCGACAGCGGCCGGGGACGGCTAAAGGCATCGTGTTCATGCTGCTCGAGGACGAGACCGGCGTGGCGAACGTGATCGTCCCGCCTCCCGTTTACACCGAGTGCCGCCTTGCGGTGCGCACCGCGGCATATGTGCGGGTCGAGGGGCGCCTGGAGCGCCGCGGCAAGGTGATCAACGTGCTCGCGAGCAGGATCGCGCCGCTCTCCACCCCGGGCGAGCCGCAGGCTGAGGTGCGCACGATCGAGCCGGATCCTGTCCACGAGACGGGCAGGCCCGCCGCACCGGCCGATCTGCCCCGCGTGGCGGCCGCAGGAGCGCTTGCCGCCGTTGCTCCCGCTCCACAGAGCTTCGGCGGCAGAGGCTGACGTCGCTTGTCCAAGCCATATCCAGTGGTCGCTGCAAGGGATCTTGCATTGAGATAGCTCCGTCCGGGGTAGTCCTCATAGTGCGAACCCATGTTCGAATCAAAGACATACATCAGGACCCGCCTGATGGACACCATTGACCTCGTCGTCGACTTCGCCACCCTCGGCGAGTACGGACTTGAGCCTCTCGAGGCTGAGGCGGCTTGCGCCGGCGAGCGTTGCGAGCTGGACGGCCGAAGGGTCGCCTGGGAGGCAAACGCAACGCTTCGCCGCGGAAGCCGATGTGAATCCCAGCGCGAGACCGTTCGCACCGGCCGCAGCCGCGGCTAGCGGTCCGCCTCTCCCCCGTCGATCGCCACTGCGACCAGGCGCGTCGTTTCCAGCGCTCTGGCCAGGACGTCGCTGTCGAGATTCTCCGGGACATCCTGCGCCGAGTGATAATTCGGGATCGTGCGGTCTTGGGCGCTCAGGGTGATGGCACGCCCTCCCCGCGCCAGGACCTGGGTGGCGTCGTAGGTGAGGCCCGCCAGGCCCTCGGCGGCACGAAGCCCAAGCTCAGGGTTATCCCGGGCGGTCTCCTCGCAGATCCTGACCAGGGTCGGGTCTGCGTCGAAGATCCGGAGCATTCCCTCGCGCGGCAGGTAGCGAAGGGCGGCGGGCGCCGCCACGCCGTCGAGGTTCAGGAAGATCCAGTCGCTCCACTCCCCGCGGCGCGCCTCGAGAAAGGCGCGCATGCCGGCGGTCCCGGACTCCTCGCATCCGGTCGCAAGGAAGACGACGCGGGTGGAGTCAAGCGGCGCTCCGGCTAATTCTCGGGCGAGAGCCGTCGCCACCGCCACTCCAGACGCATTGTCATTGGCTCCGGGCACGTCCCGGCCCCGGATCTCACGCTCAGCCAGGAGGGCGAGGCCTACTGAGAGAACTGCCCCGGTCAACTTGTCCGCGAGACGGAAGGCTCGCAGGGCGACCGCCGCAGTGATGAGCCCTGTGAGCTTCCTCAGATGAGGCGCCACCTCAGGGTGAAAGAGGATGCCGCTCCTCGATGAGTCGAGGTGCGACATCAGGACCAGCGTTCGCTTCTCCTCACCCGCAGCGGGAATGCTCGCGACCACGTTCTGGGAATCCGCTCGGGAGAAGAGCCGCGAGAACGGCTCGAGGCGCAGGTCTCCCTCGAGAGCGCCCGCAACCAAAGCGGTCTTACGCAACCCGAGCAGGCTCAGCGCCGGTATCGCACCCTGCGCCCAGGTAAAGCTCGTGGGACCCCGAAAGAACTCGAGGCGGGCGTCGACGCCCGCCTCGATGAGCTCGTGCTGAATCAGCGCGGCTGCCTGGCGCTCAGCCGGCGAGCCGGGACGACGCGGCCCGACGCGAACGGCCAGATCCTCGATCAGGCCGTTCGCATAGGCAGCTGCCGGGTTAACGGCGACGGTCGCGCTCGTCCCGGCGTGCCTCGCGATCACTTGCCGCCACCGGTGCGGCGGTAGTGGCCTTGGGGGCGCCGAGCGTGCGCTCGTAGATGAAGAGGAGGATCATCGCGCCGATTACTGCACCGAGCAGCCCGCCTAAGTCGAACGTGTCTTCGTCGCCGATCCCGAAGAGCTCGGTGAAGATCAGGTAGCCGACAAACGCGCCGGCGATGCCGAGGACCATCGTCATGAGGAGACCCATGCTCTGCTTGCCCGGTAGGAGCGCGCGAGCCAGGAAGCCCGCGATGATTCCGAGGACGATTGCACCGATAATTTCTGAAATATCCATTCGATGACCGTACCCCGCCCCAGCGGCGGTAACCCTGGCCGCCTAGCCAGAAACCGCATGGATAAGCCCAGAACGACAAAAGCCGCCCCGAAGGGCGGCTTGAGTCAAAGAACCGGCGGCGACCTACTCTCCCAGGCCCGCGAGGGCCAAGTACCATCGGCGCTGAGAGGCTTAACGGCTCTGTTCGGAATGGGAAGAGGTGTTTCCCTCTCGCTATAGCCACCGAATTTTGCGAGACCGAGGCGCCTAAAATCGAGGCGTCCAGGCCCCCGAAGAGGCTTGAAAACTGCACCGAGGCCACGAAGGAAGATCAAAAAACAACGTCAAGCCCTCGACCCATTAGTACCAGTCAGCTTAGGCAATTACTCGCCTTGTACCGCTGGCCTATCAACCTGGTGGTCTACCAGGGGTCTTACTCCCTCAAGGGGATGGGAGAGCTCATCTCGAGGTCGGCTTCCCGCTTAGATGCTTTCAGCGGTTATCCGATCCGTACGTAGCTAAGCAGCGGTGCCCTTGGCAGGACAACTGCTACACCAGAGGTACGTTCATCCCGGTCCTCTCGTACTAAGGATGACTCCTCTCAACTCTCCAACGCCCACAGAAGATAGGGACCGAACTGTCTCACGACGTTCTGAACCCAGCTCGCGTGCCGCTTTAATGGGCGAACAGCCCAACCCTTGGGACCTACTCCAGCCCCAGGATGCGACGAGCCGACATCGAGGTGCCAAACCGCCTCGTCGATATGGACTCTTGGAGGCGATAAGCCTGTTATCCCCGGCGTACCTTTTATCCGTTGAGCGACGGCGCTTCCACTTGCAACCGCCGGATCACTAAGCCCAACTTTCGTTCCTGCTCCACCCGTCGGTGTCACAGTCAAGCTCCCTTATTGCCTTTACACTCTTCGCGCGATTTCCGACCGCGCTGAGGGAACCTTTGGGCGCCTCCGTTACTCTTTAGGAGGCGACCGCCCCAGTCAAACTGCCCGCCTGACACTGTTCACATGCCGGATAACGGCGATGTGTTAGAAGCCCGGTACATCAAGGGTGGTATCTCAAGGTTGGCTCCCCCACGCCCGCAAGCGTGGGTTCAAAGCCTCCCACCTATCCTGAACAGGATGTCCCAGACTCCAATATCAAGTTGCAGTAAAGGTGCACGGGGTCTTTCCGTCTTTCTGCGGGTACTCGGTATCTTCACCGAGACTCTAATTTCACCGAGTCCTTCGTTGAGACAGCGCTCGAGTCGTTACGCCATTCGTGCAGGTCGGAACTTACCCGACAAGGAATTTCGCTACCTTAGGACCGTTATAGTTACGGCCGCCGTTTACCGGGGCTTAGCTTCGCTGCTTCGCTCTCCGAAGAGAGCTAACAACTCCGCGTAACCTTCCGGCACCGGGCAGGCGTCAGCCCCTATACATCGTCTTACGACTTAGCAGAGGCCTGTGTTTTTGGTAAACAGTCGCTTGAGCCTAGTCACTGCGGCCCCCTCGAGCTCCACCTGCAAGAGGTTTCACTCTACCGGGGCGTCCCTTCTCCCGAAGTTACGGGACGATTTTGCCGAGTTCCTTAACGAAGGTTATCTCGCTCACCTTAGTATTCTCTACTTGTCCACCTGTGTTGGTTCTCGGTACGGGCACGAGCAGTCTGCCTAGAGGATTTTCTTGGAGGCATGGGTGCAGGGACTCGCCGGCGGTCAAGCCAGCTGGCATAACACCTCGCGTTGTAACGCCGCGACGGATTTGCCTATCGCGACTGGCTACGTGCTTGCCCCAGGACAACCATCGCCTGGGTTCCCTTCCCCTTCCCCGTCTCCCCATCGGTCATAACGACTGCGACGTGGTACAGGAATATCAACCTGTTGGCCATCGGCTACGCCTTTCGGCCTCGCCTTAGGTCCCGACTAACCCTGAGCAGACGAACTTTACTCAGGAAACCTTGGACAATCGGTGGGGGCGATTCTCACGCCCCTTGCGTTACTCATGCCGGCATTCTCACTTCCAGCCGCTCCACGAGTGGCTCACGCCCTCGCTTCAGCAGCAACTGGAACGCTCTTCTACCACTTGCGGGATCCTCAGATCTCGCAAGTTCACAGCTTCGGTGGTTGACTTGAGCCCCGTTGAATTATCCGCGCCCGAACACTTGACCAGTGAGCTGTTACGCACTCTTTCAAGGATGGCTGCTTCTAAGCCAACCTCTTGGTTGTCTGTGCACTCGGACATCGTTTACCACTTAGTCAACACTTAGGGACCTTAGCTGGTGATCTGGGCTGTTCCCCTTTCGCGTACGAAGTTTATCCCTCGCACACTGACTCCCGAGGTGAACGTAATGGTCTTCGGAGTTTGCCTGAAGTCGGTAACCTGGTAGGGCCCCTAGTCCAAGCAGTGCTCTACGGCCAATACGTACGTTTCTCGAGGCTATACCTAAATATATTTCGAAGAGAACCAGATATCTCCGAGCTTGATTAGCCTTTCACTCCTATCCACAGGTCATCCGCCCACTTTTCAACGTAGGTCGGTTCGGTCCTCCACGAGGTCTTACCCTCGCTTCAACCTGCCCATGGATAGCTCGCTCGGTTTCGGGTCTGCGGCCAATGACTGTGTCGCCCTATTCAGACTCGCTTTCGCTGCGGCTCCGCTCATCGCTTAACCTTGCCACTGACCAGCAACTCGCCGGCCCGTTATGCAAAAAGTACGCCGTCACCCCGAAGGGCTCCGACCACTTGTAAGCACATGGTTTCGGGTACTATTTCACTCCCCTTCCGGGGTTCTTTTCACCTTTCCCTCACGGTACTAGTTCACTATCGGTCACCAGGGAGTACTTAGCCTTGCAGGGTGGTCCCCGCAGGTTCAGACCGCGTTTCACGGCAGCGGTCCTACTCAGGTTCTTCGATCGACAGGTCAGTGCGTTTTCGTCTACGGGACGATTGCCCTCTGTGGTGCGAGGTTCCACTCGCTTCGACTAACACCTGACTTGGTAACTGTCGCTGGACCAGACACAGTCCAGGCACGAAGTCCTACGACCCCGGGCATGCAACGCGTGTCCGCTTACACATGCTCGGTTTAGGCTCTTCCCCTTTCGCTCGCCACTACTCGGGGAGTCTCGGTTGATTTCCTTTCCTCGGGCTACTGAGATGTGTCAGTTCGCCCGCTTGCCTTTCCACGCCCTATGTATTCAGGCGGGAATAACGCCGCATTACCAGCGCTGGGTTTTCCCATTCGGAGATCCGCGGGTCAAAGGCTGTTCAGCGCCTAACCGCGGCTTATCGCAGCCGTCCACGTCCTTCTTCGGCTCCTGGTGCCAAGGCGTCCACCATGTGCTCTTACTATCTTGACGGTGAGCCCGCTCACGTCCGAAGACGAGAACGGGATGATCTACCTTTTTATTGTGGCCTTGGTGCAGTTTTCAAGCTCCTCCGAGGGCCCGCAAGCGAGGGGTTTCCTCACCCGCGGTCTCTGAGAACTGAGCAGCGTGCGCGACGCAGCCGCCGAGCTCGAGAGCCCGACCGCCATCGTGATCCAGGTCCGGTCGACGTTCTAAGAGACCGACGCGCGAGACGCGCCGGCGCTCCCTGGGCACTGATCGGTCACCTTGGACCGGGCCCTAGAGCTCCCTAGAAAGGAGGTGATCCAGCCGCAGCTTCCGCTACGGCTACCTTGTTACGACTTCACCCCAGTCACGAGCCCCACCTTCGACGGCTGCCTCCCGTAAGGGTTAGCTCACCGGCTTCGGGTGTTGCTTGCTTCCATGGTGTGACGGGCGGTGTGTACAAGACCCGGGAACGTATTCACCGCGGCGTTGCTGATCCGCGATTACTAGCAACTCCACCTTCAAGGAGGCGAGTTTCAGCCTCCTATCCGAACCGAGACGTACTTTGTGGGATTTGCTCCACCTCACGGCATTGCATCCCTCTGTATACGCCAATGTAGCACGTGTGTAGCCCTGGACATAAGGGGCATGATGACTTGACGTCGTCCCCACCTTCCTCCGGTTTGTCACCGGCAGTCTCCCATGAGTCCCCAACTAAATGCTGGCAACATAGGACAGGGGTTGCGCTCGTTGCGGGACTTAACCCAACATCTCACGACACGAGCTGACGACAGCCATGCACCACCTGTGATGGTGTCCCGAAGGAAGAGTGTGTTTCCACACCTGTCACCAACATGTCAAGCCCAGGTAAGGTTCTTCGCGTTGCGTCGAATTAAACCACATGCTCCGCTGCTTGTGCGGGTCCCCGTCAATTCCTTTGAGTTTTAGCCTTGCGGCCGTACTCCCCAGGCGGGGCACTTAATGCGTTAGCGTCGGCACGGGAGGAGTCGACACCTCCCACACCTAGTGCCCATCGTTTACGGCGTGGACTACCAGGGTATCTAATCCTGTTCGCTCCCCACGCTTTCGCGCCTCAGCGTCAGTAACGTCCCAGCGAGCTGCCTTCGCTATGGGTATTCCTCCTGATATCTGCGCATTCCACCGCTACACCAGGAATTCTACTCGCCTCTTCCGTACTCTAGCCCGGCAGTATCCATCGGCTTTCGAAGGTTGAGCCTTCGACTTTTACAACGGACTTACCGGGCCGCCTACGCGCGCTTTACGCCCAATGATTCCGGACAACGCTTGGTCCCTACGTATTACCGCGGCTGCTGGCACGTAGTTAGCCGGACCTTCTTGTGGAAGTACCGTCAGTCCGGTCAGCTATTCACTGCCGAACCTTCGTCCTTCCTGAAAGGGGTTTACAATCCGAAAACCTTCTTCCCCCACGCGGCGTTGCTGCGTCACGCTTTCGCGCATTGCGCAAGATTCCCCACTGCTGCCTCCCGTAGGAGTCTGGGCCGTGTCTCAGTCCCAGTGTGGCTGATCGTCCTCTCAGACCAGCTACCCATCGTTGCCTTGGTGAGCCGTTACCTCACCAACTAGCTAATGGGCCGCGGACCGCTCCCAATACGGAGGCCGAAGCTTCCTTTACTTACTCCACTGGTGTGTAGTAAGAACATCCGGTATTAGCTCGAGTTTCCTCGGGTTGTCCCGGTTATCGGGGTACGTTATCCACGTGTTACTCACCCGTTCGCTGCTTTGCCCCGGGGCAAGCCCCGGTTCGTCGCTCAACTTGCATGTGTTAGGCACGCCGCCAGCGTTCGTCCTGAGCCAGGATCAAACTCTCCGTGAAAAATCAACTGAGGATGTTTATGCGCCGGCCGGGGCAGTTGAACCCGATGGCCGGCTTCCTCTTTCACATTGAGCCTGTCATACATCTCGCGGCCTCCAATACACATGGAGACCCGTATGACGGGTTCTGATTCAGTCTGCCCATGCATGATGGGCAGGTCGAACCTGGACACAACAGGATTTTGGGATCCTGTTGCGCGCTGCTCAGTTTTCAAACACCGCTCACCGCACGCGCAGGTTCTCTGCACGAACGGCGGACCGCTCGAAAGCGGCTGCGGAGTATAGCGCTGTTCTGATCGTTGTTCAAGGCTGTCGCCCGCACGGCTCAGGCGTGGCTCACAGCCTCAGATCAGGCGTGCGAAGCGGCGCTTCCCCACCTGGATGACGCGCCCGCGCAGATCGCCGGCGGGCACGTCCAGGGCGTCGGGATCCACGGCCGTCCCCTCGACCTTCACGCCCCCCTGTGAGATCAGGCGCCGCGCCTCGCTCGAGGAGACGCCGAACGCCTGCGACAACAGCGCAGGCAGGTGGACGGGGTCCTCTTCCCCGACCTCCACCTCGGGAATGTCCTCGGGCACCTCGCCGTGCTTGTGGACCGAATCGAAGCGCGCCTCGGCCACGGCGCCGTCCTCAGTCGAGTGGAACCGCTCGACCAGCTCGCGCGCCAGCGCCCGCTTGGCCTCGTTGGGATGGGCCTCCATATCCAGTTCGCGGCCGAGCAGAAGCAGGTAGTAGTCGGCCATGACGTCGTCGGGGACGCTCATCAGCTTTCCGAACATGTCCGCCGGCTCGTCGGTCACTCCTACGTAGTTGTCGTAGGACTTCGACATCTTCCGCACGCCGTAGGTGCCCACAAGGATCGGCATGGTGAGGATCGACTGCGGCGTCTGGCCGAAGGCGATCTGGACGTCGCGGCCGAACAGAAGGTTGAAGCGCTGATCCGTTGCCCCCATCTCGATGTCCGCCTCGACGGCGACCGAGTCGTACCCCTGCAGCACCGGGTAGAGGAGCTCGAGCGTGGAGATCCCCTGCTGGGCCTCCATCCGCTTCTGGAAGTCGTCACGCTCCAGTAGCCGAGCCACGGTGAATCTGCGCACGATGTCGAAGAGCTTGCCGCTGGGCATCTCGAGCCACTCTGAGTTGTGGCGGATCTCGGTCCGCTCGCGATCGAGCACCTTGAACGCCTGGTCCTGATAAGTGAGCGCGTTCGCCTCGATCTCCTCGGGGCTCAACTCCGGTCGGATATCCGACCGGCCGCTTGGATCTCCCACCCGCGCCGTGTAGTCGCCCACGATCAGGACCACGGTGTGCCCCAGGTCCTGAAAGGTGCGCAGCTTCTGGAGCACCACCGTGTGGCCCAGGTGGATGTCGGGCGCGGTCGGGTCCATCCCGAACTTGACCCGCAGCTCCTTGCCGCTTGCGAGTTGCTCTGCCAGGCGCCCTTCAGGCAGCGCATCGACCGAGCCCGCGAGCACGCGCGCGAGCGCTTCCTCCCCTTCAGAACCGGCTTCTCCCATGAGCGCCAATGCTACTTTCGGTAGTCGATGGGCTTCAACGAAAGACGCAAGGAGCGTGCGGAAGCACGCCTCGAGCGCCGCGCATCACGGGGGCCTTCCGCACGAGAACGGGCGATGGACCGCATGCGGGAAAAGAACGGCGATCCGCCTCTTCGTGATGCTTCGAGCGGTGCCACCGGCAACGGCTCGACTGGCGACCAAAACGGCGATACGCCGCGCCGCCGCCTGCACCTGCTTCCGGGCGGAAGAGGCGGAAACGGCTCCAACGGCGGAAATGGGAACGGCTCGAACGGCGGCGACGAAGCCGACGAAGGCCGCACCAAGCCGCGCCTGAAGAAGCTCCGCGCCGCTCTCGT
>CAVYVT010000004.1:0-16560 GCA_963772035.1 uncultured bacterium | reverse complement strand
CTTCTTGTCGCGGACGAGGTCGGCGATCTTGGTGATCAGGCCGCCCTCGCCGCCCTTCTTGACCATGTACGGAAGTTCGGAGACGATGATCGCGTCCTTGCCACCGCGGATCGGCTCGACGTGGGCGCGTGCGCGGATGCGGACGCTGCCGCGGCCCGATGCATACGCGTCGCGAATGCCCTGTGCGCTCATCATGCCGCCGCCGGGGAAGTCCGGGCCCTTGACGAACTCCATCAGGCCCTGCAGGTCGATCGAGGGGTTTTCGATGTACGCCTTGGTTGCCTGGATGACCTCGCCGAGGTTGTGCGGCGGGATGTTCGTCGCCATGCCGACGGCGATGCCGGTGGAGCCGTTGACGAGGAGGTTCGGGAAGCGCGCCGGCAGGACCAGCGGCTCAGAGGTGGTCTCGTCGTAGTTGGGGCCGAAGTCGACGGTGTCCGCGTCGATGTCGCGAAGCATCTCGGTGGCGAGGCGTTCGAGGCGGGCCTCGGTGTACCGCATCGCGGCGGCCGGGTCGTCGTCGATCGAACCGAAGTTGCCCTGGCCGTCGACGAGCGGGGAGCGGAGCGCGAAGTCCTGGGCGAGGCGGACGAGCGTGTCGTAGATCGCCGAGTCGCCGTGCGGGTGGTACTTGCCCATCACTTCGCCGACGATGAAGGCGCACTTGCGGTAGCCGCGGTTGGGCTGAAGGCCGAGGTCGTGCATCGCGTAGAGCACGCGGCGGTGGACCGGCTTCAGTCCGTCGCGAACGTCAGGCAGCGCTCGCCCGACGATCACGCTCATGGCGTAATCGAGGTACGAGCTGCGCATCTCCGTCGTCAGCTCGCGGTCCTCGATGCGCCCTGTCAGCGCATCGAGCCCGCCCGGGCCGCCTGCCTCAGACATCGAGGAACTTCACCTCGCCCGCGTGCTTTTCGATGAAGATCTTCCGCGGCTCGACCTTGTCGCCCATGAGATCCGTGAAGACGCGGTCGACTGCGGCTGCGTCCTCGATCGTGACTCGCTGGAGCGTCCGGCTTGCCGGATCCATCGTGGTCTCGCGCAGCTGGTCGGCGTTCATCTCTCCGAGACCCTTGAAGCGCTGCATCGTCACACCGGATTTCGCGAGATCGACGACCGCGATCTGAAGCGATCCGAACGATTCGGCGATCTTGGACTTGTCCTTGAGCGTGATGGTGAACGGCGGGCGGCCGACTTGGCCGAGGAGCTCGGAGTGGACGCTCACGAGCTTTCGGTAGTCCTGCGAGTTGAAGAGATCGCCGCTCAGCGTGTAGAAGCGCGCGAGTCCACTACGCCTGTGAGTGGCCTTGATGTGGAGCTCGTCGCCCGTGGCGGTCACCAGCTCGGTCTCGAAGGGCTCGGCCTCGGGGTCGTCGTCCTCGACCAGCTTCTTCACCGCTTCGAGCGACGATGCGCCGGCGTCGAGGATCTGGGACTCGGAGAGGAATGCGATCAGCTCTCCCCCGTGCTCTGCGCGGAGCGCGTCGTACCAGCCCTCGTACTCCTTCAGCTTCCGGTTGAAGCGCTGCCAGCGTGCGGCGGTCAGCTTGGTCTTCTTGGCTTCAGCGTCAATGAGCTCGTAGTTCTCGATCCTGTCGGCGAGGAGGTACTCCTCGAGCTCCGACTCCTTCTCGACGTAGCGCGAGCGATTGCCCTGCTTGACGCGGTAAAGCGGCGGCTTGGCGATGTAGACGTAGCCGGCGTCGATCAGCTCGGGCATCTGGCGGTAGAGGAAGGTGAGCGCAAGCGTGCGGATGTGGGCGCCGTCCACGTCGGCGTCGGAGGCGAGGATGATCTTGTGGTACCGCGCGTCCTCGAGGTTGAACTCCTCGTGGACACCCGTCCCGATCGCGGTGATCATCGCCTGGATCTCGACGTTCGAGAGGACCTTGTCGATCCGGCTCTTCTCGACGTTCAGGATCTTGCCGCGGAGCGGCAGGACGGCCTGGGTCGAGCGGTCGCGGGCCTGCTTGGCCGAGCCGCCGGCCGAGTCGCCCTCGACGATGAAGATCTCGGCGTCGCGCGGATCCTTGACCGAGCAGTCCGCGAGCTTGCCGGGAAGCGTCGAGTTCTCGAGCGCCGACTTGCGGCGCGTGAGGTCGCGCGCCTTGCGAGCCGCGTCGCGGGCGCGAGCGGCGTCGACCGACTTCGAGACGATCCGCTTCGCGTCGGTCGGGTTCTCTTCGAGGAACTCGCCAAGCTTGCGGTTGACGGTCTCCTTCACCAGGCCTTCGACCTGTGGGTTGCCGAGCTTGGTCTTCGTCTGGCCCTCGAACTGCGGCTCGGCGAGCTTCACCGAGATGACCGCGGTCAGGCCCTCGCGCACGTCCTCGCCCGAGAGGTTCGGGTCCTTCTCCTTGAGGAGGCCCTTCTCGCGGCCGTAGGCGTTGATCGTGCGGGTGAGCGCCGAGCGGAAGCCGGATAGGTGCGAGCCGCCCTCGTGCGTGTTGATGTTGTTCGCGAAGGTGAAGACGGACTCCTGGTACGAGGAGTTCCACTGCATCGCGACCTCGACGGCGCCATCGTCGGACTCGTGATCGAAGTAGACGGTCTTGCGATGAAGCGCGTCCTTGTTCTCGTTCAGGTGGTGGACGAAGTCGACGATGCCGCCCTCGTAATGGAAGGTGTCCTTGGTGCCGCCGGCGCGCTCGTCGGTGAGCTCGATCTTGAGCCCGCGGGTGAGGAACGCGGTCTCCCGCATCCGCTCGGCGAGGGTCGCGTACTCATAAGAGATCTCCTCGAAGATCTCGGGGTCCGGAGCAAAGGTGATCGTGGTGCCGGTCCGGTCCGACTTGGCGCCCTTGACGAGGTCGCCCTGCGGCACGCCGCGCTCGTAGTCCTGGGTCCACTCGAAGCCGTCGCGGTGAATCTCCAGGTGGAGAGCCTGGGAAAGAGCGTTGACGACGGAGACGCCGACGCCGTGGAGGCCGCCGGAGACCTTGTATCCCCCGCCCTCGCCGAACTTGCCGCCGGCGTGGAGAACGGTCAGGACGACTTCGGCCGCGGGACGCTTCTCCTCCGGGTGCTCGTCGACCGGGATGCCGCGCCCGTCGTCGACCACGGTGATCGACTCGTCGGGGTGGATCGTGACCTGGATGTTGTCGCAGTGGCCGGCCAGGGCCTCGTCGACGGAGTTGTCGACGACCTCGTAGACGAGGTGATGGAGCCCACGCGGGCCGGTGGATCCGATGTACATCCCCGGGCGCTTGCGCACGG
This sequence comes from uncultured bacterium, assembly GCA_963772035.1. GTDB lineage: Bacteria > Actinomycetota > Thermoleophilia > Solirubrobacterales > 70-9 > JALZKA01. The sequence goes on along the minus strand of CAVYVT010000004.1, from coordinate 13,344 downwards.
GATCGAGGCCGCGGAGGACCGTGATCTCACCGGATGTGTAGTCGCCGTCCTTGGCGGTACCGTTTTTCTCCGCGTCGGCTTTGCCGGCGCTCGTTGCTTTTGCCACTTGGACCTTTCGCGGGTTTGCCTCGCGGGAGGGTGCGGCCGCCGCGAGAGCGACTCTAAAGCCGGTCTCGGACGGGCCCGTGCCCCATCCATCGAGTTCACATAAGGATACCAGCCTCGGGGGTCGTAATCGGCATTACAGAGCCACAAAAGGCCTGCAAATAAGCATGAAAGCGAAACTTAGGTCAGCCGAAGTCCCTGCGGGCCGCGTCGGCGGTGAATCTGAGCCCCTGAAGCTCCTCCGAGTGCGGCCCCTCTCCCAGCTCTTCACGGAGCTTTTCGAGCACCACCGGGCCCATGAGATCGAGCTCCTGGGCCCACGTCGCGGAGTGGCAGGCCACCGTCACGACACCGCCCCGTTCAGCCACCGGGTCGCCCTGCGCGGCGACGAGCGAGCCGGCCGCTGCGGGCCAGGCTTCCTGCACCGCGGCAAGGAGCGTCTGCGGCGCGACCTCGGAGCGGACCGCCTCGAGCGCCGATGCGAGTGATCGCGGCGGGCCGTTGTCCCCTCGGCGCCGTGGGTTCATGCCGCCTCCTCCGCCCCGTCGACCCCGCGGATTGCCGCGCCGTTTCGGACCGCCAGCTCGAGCCGCTCGCAGGTCGCCGGCAGGTGCGAGCTCTCGGTCGCCGTCACCAGCGTTTGCCCGCCGCCCGCGGCGAGGCGGTCGCACAGGAGCTCCCGGCGCTCCGGGTCGAGCTCGGACGTCACGTCGTCGAGGAGCATCAGCGGCGGATCTGCCCGTTCGGCAAGGAGCGCGTCGCGCTCGGCGAAGAGAAGTGCAAGGAGCACAGAGCGCTGCTGCCCCTGCGAGGCGTAGCGGCGCGCGGCGCGAGCGCCGAGGGCGATCGCCAGCTCGTCGAGGTGCGGTCCGTGGCCGGAGAAGCCGCGGGCGAGGTCCGACTCGCGCCGCTCGGCCAGCTCGGCGCGCAGCTCGTCGGCGCTCGCCGCCTTGCTCCGCGGCGCGTATCGAAGCTCCGGATCCGTCAGCCCCAGCTCGACGGCGGCAGCCTCGAACAGAGGTGCCAGCACCTCGACTGCGGACGCGCGGGTGTCCATGAGCTCGATGCCGGACTCGGCCATCTCGGAATCCCACGCGGCAAGCGAGTCCGGCGATGCGGATCCGGAGCGGATCCGGCTGACGAGCGCGTTCCGCTGGGCCAGCGCTCGCGCGTACCGGCGCCGGGCCTCGGCTCGGGCCGGGCGGAGGGCCGCCACAAAACCGTCGAGGTGCGAGCGGCGAGCGGCCGGCGGGCCCTTCACGAGCGTCAGGCGATCCGGCATGAAGACCGCGATCGGAGGCCGCAGTTGTGAGGCGTCGGGAACGGGCGAGCCGTTCACCAGGTGGCGACGGCCGCTCTCGCGGTCGACCGCGCAGAGGAACTCCCGCCGTTCGCCCTGATCCTCGATCGCCACCTCGGCGCGCGAGAGCGACTCGCCGAACGCAATCGTCTCGCGATCTGCGCGCGTCCGGCACGAGCGCCCGGCGAGGCCCATGTAGAGCGCCTCCAGGAGATTCGTCTTCCCCGAACCGTTGGCGCCGTGGAGGAGCGTCACCCTGTCTCACAGCTCGACCTCCGCCGGCGCGAGGTTGCGAAAGCCGAGTGTGTTGAGGGAGAGGACCCTCACCGGGTCACGGTCCTAGACGTTCAGCCGGATCGGCATCACGAGGTACGAGAAGTCCTCGGAGCCGACTGGGCGCAGCAGTCCGGGGCGAAGCGGCGAGGAGATCTGCACGGCGATCTCGTCGCCCTCGACCGTCTCGATGCCCTCGACCAGGAACTGCGGGTTGAAGGCGATCTCGAGCGGCTCACCGGAGTACGGAGCGGGCATGCCCTCCGTCGCGTCGCCGATGTCGGGCGTCTCGGCCGCAACCGTCAGCTCGCCCTCCGCGAAGGCGAAGCGAAGCGGCGCGTTCCGCTGCGCGAGCTGGGAGACGCGGCGCGAGACCTCGAGGAGCTCTTCGCGCGGCAGCCGCACCTCGTGCTCGAACGTCTCGGGGATCAGCTGGCGCCAGCTCGGGAACTGTCCCTCGATCAGCCGCGACGAAAGCGCGACGTTCTCGAGCTCGAAGACGACCTGGTTGCGCGAAAGCGAGATGTCCACGGTCTCGGCCGAGCCGTTCGAGATGAGCCGCGCGAGTTCCCGCAGCGCGCGGGCCGGCACGTTGGCGTCGATCGGCTCCGCGAGCGTGGTGTCGAGCTTGGTGTGCTTGACGGAGAGCCGGTAGGAATCGGTGGCGACCATCGTCAGCGAGTCGCCCTCGGCCTGGACCAGCACGCCGGTCAGGATCGGGCGCACCTCGTCTCGCGACGCAGCGCGCGCCACGCGGTCGATCGTTGCCTCGAGCGGCGCGGCCGGAAGGGTCGCGGCGTTCCCCTCCACCTCGGGCAGCCGCGGGAAGTCCTCGGCCGGGAGGGTGCGGAAGTGAAAGCGCGCGTCGCCGGCGGTGAGCTCCACGTCGCGCTGCTCCGAGCGCAGCTCGAGCGTCACGTCGCCGGGCGGCAAGCTCCGCGCGACGTCCGCCAGGAGGCGACCGGGCAAAAGCACCTGGCCCTCGCGCTCGACCTGGGCGTCCGCGAGCGTGAGCGAGATACCCATCTCCATATCGGTCGCCCGAAGCTGAAGGCCCTCGGACGTCGCGTTGAAGAGGATGCCCCCGAGCGACGGCAGAGTCGAGCGGGAAGAGACTGCACGGCCGGCATGGCCGAGGGCTGTTACGAAGGATTCGCGTGGGGCGGTGAGCTTCATTGGTTCTTTCGTCTGGGGAGGAAAATCGGTGTCAAATCATTCTTTCTAGAAGATCAGATGTATCAGGGGTGTTGAAAAGAGTGGAGAAAGCATGCTTTGTCAGTCACGAAGCGGGATATGCATGTTGATCAGTCCTGTGGACGGGACCCGGGGTTGTTGGGATCCGGGTCCTCGGGATCATGAGCGGGAAGAGTTTCCCCCAACACTGCCCGGACGCTGTGGATATCCCCGGCGATGGCAGAGCCGGGCTCGTTCTTGTTGCGCACGGAACGGATGGCGTGGATGACGGTCGAGTGATCGCGGTCGAACTCCCTGGCGATCTGGGAGAGGGAGAGCGGGGTGAGCTCGCGCGCCAGGAACATGGCGAGGTGCCGCGCCCGCGCGACTGTCGGCGTGCGCTTGGCGGAGAGAAGATCGGCGCGGGAGATGCCGAGCACGGAAGAGACCGCGTCCTGGATCGAGCTGACCGTGGGAGCGACGACTGAGCCCGGCGCGGTCTGCCTCTCCTGCGTCTTGGATCCGAGCGCCCGGTCTATCGCGCCGCCTGCCAAGGACTCGCCGTAGACGGACGAGACGGCGAGAACGCGGGTGAGCGCGCCCTCGAGCCGGCGGACGTTGCCCGGAGCGCGGTCTGCGATCTCACGCAGGACGTCCGGCTCGGGCAGCCCGTCGACCGCGTCGGAGGCGAACCGCCACAGAAGTGCGACGCGCGTGCGGAGGTCGGGCGCCTCGAGCTCGACGGTAAGCCCCCATTCGAAGCGATCCCGAAGGCGTTCCTCGAGGCGGACGAGCGAGCCGGGAGGCCGGTCGCTCGACATCACGATCTGCTTGCCGGCCGCGAAGAGCGCGTTGAAGGTGTGCACGAACTCCTCCTCGGTGCGCTCCTTGCCCTCGAGGAACTGCACGTCGTCGATGAGGAGCGCGTCGAGCCCCCGGTAGCGCTGCTTGAAGCGCTCGGGGCCGTGGGTGCGAAGAGCGGTGACGAACTCGGAGGTGAAGCGCTCGGCGGTCGTGTAGTGAACGGTCATCTCGGGATGGTGCCCGCGCATGTAGCTGGCGATGGCGCCCATCAGGTGCGTCTTGCCGAGCCCTGGCGGCCCATGTAGATAGAGCGGGTTGTACGCCTCGCCCGGAGCCTCGGCGACCGCCAGAGCAGCGGCATGGGCAAAGCGGTTGCCCGGCCCGATGACGAACCGGTCGAACTCGTGCGAGGAGTTGACGGGCACCGGCTCGGCGACCCGCGAGGTGCCGGCGCCTGGGCTGGGCCGCGAAGGAGGCTCGACGAGCTGGATCCGGTCGAAGCTCGAGCCCGCGCGGCGAAGGGCTTCCTCCAAGGATCCGAGGTAGCGGCGCTCCACCCATGTGCGGACCCGGTCCGGTCCGGTCAGATAAAGGGTCTCCGCCTGAGCCCCCGCGGCTTTGAGGGGGTCGATCCAGAGGTCGAAGGTGGCGGCCGGCAGGGAGCGCTCGAGTTCCGAGCGGACAGTTGCCCAGACTCTCTCCGGGCCGTCATTTTCCCTTGCCTCAGGCACCTCGTTCGAACATAACGGCGCTTCGGCGACCCCTCGACGGCCACCCCGCAAATCGCGGAGAAAAGACGCGCGGGGTTCTTGCACTTTGGATCGCAGTGACTCTGAGGCCCGCTCTCTATACTGGCCGTCGCCCGCCTGAGCACCACCGCTCCGGCCCCGCTGGGCCACTCTTTACCTATGAAGCGCACCTGGCAGCCAAAGAAGCGCAAGCGAGCGAAGACTCACGGTTTTCGCGGTCGTATGCGCACGCGTTCAGGCCGCGACGTGCTTCGGCGCCGGCGGGCAAAGGGCCGCAAGCGCCTCACCCCGTAGATGGCCGCTGATCGGAAGCGCGGCCGCCTCTCGCGGAGCGGCGACTTCGACCGCGTCTACCGCGAGGGCCGGTCTCATTCGAACCGCTACTTCGTTCTCTACGCCTTCCCGCGTGAGGACGGCGATGCTGAGCCGGGAGCCGATGGCGACGGGCAGTCGCTCCGGCTTGGTCTGTCGGTAAGCCGCAAAGTGGGCGGAGCCGTCGAGCGGAACGCCGTCAAGCGCTCGATCCGTGAGGCGTTCTGGGCCCTTTCGGACGGTTTGCCGGCGGAGTACGACTTCGTGATCGTCGCTCGCCACGATGCAGCCGCCTTGGTCGAGCGGGATGGCACCTCAGGCACGGAATCGGCGCTCAAGGACCTTTTTGCCGAGGCGGGAATCGAGCGGGGTAACACGTGAAACGCGCTTTTGGCGCATTTCGCGCGGCTCTCGTGGCTGTTTTCCTCGCCCCGATCCGCTTCTACCAGCGATTCATCTCCCCAGGCATGCCCAGGCGCTGTAAGTACGAGCCCACCTGCTCGGCCTACGCGGTCGACGCCGTGCGCGAACTGGGCGTGATCCGCGGCTCGGTTCTCGCCGCCTGGCGCCTCGCGCGCTGCAACCCGTTCAGCCACGGCGGCTGGGATCCCGTCTCCGACCGCAAGCTGTTCCGCGCCCACGACTGCGATGAGCACCCGCGAAAGCACGAGGCCCACGCATGATCGTCGCGAACATCCTCCAGCCCCTGATCGACCTTGCCGACACGGTCATCACCTTCTTCCACGACGACGTCGGCCTCAGCTGGGGCTGGTCGATCGTCGCGCTGACCTTCACCACGCGCCTCCTGATCCTGCCGCTCTCGGTCTCCCAGATCCGCTCGATGCGCGCGCTCCAGGCGTATTCGCCGCAGATCAAGGCGATTCAGGAGCGCTACAAGGACGACAAGCAGCGCCAGCAGCGGGAGATGATCGCGTTCTACCAGGAGAACAAGATCAACCCCTTCGCCTCCTGCATCCCGCTCATCCTTCAGCTGCCGGTCTTCCTTTCCCTCTACCAGCTCCTCAACTCGGACACGTTCAAGGCCGAGATGCTCGCGCAGCCGCCCGTCGACTTCTTCTTCATCCCGGACCTGACCGAGAAGGCGACCGGCGGTGCCCTGGTCGCGCTGATCATCCTCTTCATCGTCACGCAGATGGGCGCAAGCGCAGTCATGGCCTCGCGCGCCGACCGAAATCAGCGGATCATCATGTTCGTCCTGCCGTTCGTCTTCGCGCCGTTCGTGATCACGTTCCCGGCCGGCCTCGCCGTCTACTGGATCTCGACGAACATCTGGACCCTGGGCCAGCAGTCGGTTGTGCGCGTCTTCTTCCCGCCGCCTGAGATCCCGACGGTTGCGGAGATCAAGTCCAAGGAGCCGCCGCCGCCTCCTCCCCGCAAGAAGAAGAAGCGGCGCTAGAACGGGTAGAGTCGCGGCCGTGGCTGTGGAGGCAATTCCCGACGCGCCGATCGAGCGTGTCCGCTCGATTCTCGAGCGCGTGGTCGAGGCCCTGGATCTCGAGGCGACGGTCGCCGTAGAGGAGTCCGAGCGCCAGATCACGGGCTCGATCGACGGCGAGGACGTAGGACGCCTGATCGGGCGCCGCGGGCAGACGATCGACGCGGTGCAATTCATCTGTTATCGGGCTGCGCAGCGTGGCGCCACGGACCGAAAGCGCGTGATCGTCGACGCCGGCGGCTACCGCGAGCGCAGGCGCGAGCAGCTCGAGGATCAGGCAGAGCGCGCCGCCGCCCGGGCGACCGAGGCGGGCAAGGAGATCGAGCTCGAGCCGATGACTCCGTCCGAGCGCAAGGTGGTCCACGACTACCTGGCCGAGCGCTCGGGCATCGAGACCTTCTCGGAGGGCGACGAGCCCGATCGCTGCGTGATCGTCGCTCCGCTCGTCGAGTCTTCCGACGACGACTGAGCCTCGCGCGTGCCTGGCCTCACGCCTGAGGCTCGACTGAAGCTCGAGGCGGTTCTCGACCTGATCGCGGCCGATCCGCGCTCGCTCACGTCTGTCCGCGACCCTGAAGAAGCGTGGCGCGCTCACGTCGCCGACTCGCTCACCGGCCTCGAAGTCCCTGCACTTTGCGACGCCTCGCGGATTGCTGATCTGGGTGCCGGCGCCGGGTTCCCGGGGTTGGTGCTGGCATTGGCGCTACCTCAGGCTCAGGTTGACCTGATCGAGTCGGTGAGCCGGAAGTGCGAGTTCATGCGCGAGGCGGCCGAGAAAGCGGGAATCCCGAATGTCCTGGTCGTCAACGCGCGCTCGGAGGAGCACGGCGCCGCCGAGGCGCCCGGCCGCGAGGCGTACGACGCTGTGACCGCCCGAGCGGTGGCGCGCCTGGCGACGCTTGCCGAGCTCGCCTCGCCGCTTCTACGGCAGGGCGGAGTCCTGGTCGCGTGGAAAGGCAGGCGGGACGCGGACGAGGAGGCAGAGCTCGCACGCGTCCTGGAAGCGACGGCGATGGAGCTGGAAGACGTAATCGAAGTGGGGGAGAGCGCCGGCTACGAGCACAGGCACCTCCACGTGCTCAAAAAGAAAGGGATAACCCCTGTCAACCTGCCGCGCCGGGCGGGAATGGCAAAAAAACGCCCACTCGCCTGACCCGCCAACCGGCAGGGGGTCAGACCCGGGGTCAGACCCCTTGGCCGGAATCGTGCCTGGATCCTCGTGGTTGCTCTGACCCCTTTCGAGGCAGCCGGGGGCGGCGGTACGCTCGCTCGCGATGGGTGCCGTTTATGCGATCGCGAACCAGAAAGGCGGGGTGGGGAAGACCACCACCGCCGTGAATGTCGCTTCCTGCGTGGCCGGGGACGGCAATCAGGTGCTCCTTGTCGACCTGGACCAGCAGGCGAATGCCACTGTCGCGCTGGGGCTCGACCGCGACGCGACGCCTTCCTCCTATGACTGCCTGGTCGGCGACAGCACGATTGCCGAGGCCGCGCGCCCCGCGGGCCCTGACAACCTCTGGGTCGTGCCGGCAAGCCGCGATCTGGCGGGTGCCTCGGTCGAGCTTCCCCGTCTGGAGAACATGGAGACGCGGCTTCGCGAGGGCTTGGGCCCTGTTCGCGAGCGGTTTGCGCTGACGCTCCTCGACTGCCCGCCGTCGCTAGGGCCGGTGACGGTGAACGCGCTGACCGCCGCGGATCGGGTGCTGGTGCCCGTCCAGGCCGAGTATCTGGCCCTCGAAGGGCTCGTCCAGTTCCTCGAGACGCTCGAACTCGTGCGCCGCGAGCTGAATCCCTCGCTGGTTCTGACCGGGCTCGTCATCACTATGCACGATGAGAGGACCCGTCTTGCACACGATGTCGAGGCCGAATTGAGATCGCACTTCCCAGAGCTGGTTTTCGACACCGTGATCCCGCGGAGCGTCCGCGTGGCCGAGGCGCCGAGTTTCGCGATTCCCGTCACGGAGCATGCGCCGAAGTCGCGCGGATCCGTTGCGTACGCGGCGCTGGCTCGCGAATTGGCAGAGCGGGAGCGCACGGACAGGTTCAGGGTGGAGCGAGGGGATGCCGACCTGGTCGGCCCCGTTATGGAGGTTCGAGCAGCATGACCACAGCCAATCGCCGCGGAATGGGCCGGGGACTCGCAGCGATCCTGCCGCAGCCCGGCGAGGTGACCGAGCCGGCATTTCGCCACGTGCCCCCCAACCTCATCCTGCCGAACCCCGCGCAGCCGCGCCGGCGCTTCGACGCAGAGTCGATTGACGCGCTCGCGGAGTCGCTGCGGAACGCAGGGCTGATCCAGCCACTGATCGTCCGCCCGCTCGCCGACGGGCGTTACGAGATCATTGCCGGAGAGCGCCGCTGGCGCGCGGCACGCGAGGCCGGGCTCGAGACCGTGCCCGTCGTCCTCCGCAACGAGACGGAGGCGAAGCGCCTGGAGATGGCGCTGATCGAGAACGTCGCTCGCGAGCAGCTCAACCCGGTCGACGAGGCACGCGCTTGCGCGACGCTGATCGAGGACCTCGGCCTCACCAAGGAGGAGCTCGGCAGCCGCCTCGGCCGCAGCCGCGCCGCCCTTTCCAACCTGATCCGCATCCTCGACCTGCCCGACGAGGCGCTCGAGCTCCTGGAGGCCGGCGCCCTCACCGAGGGCCACGGCAGGGCGATCCTGATCGCGAAGTCGGCCGAAGAGCGGGCCCAGCTCGCGCGCGACGCGGTGAGCGCCGGCTGGTCCGTCCGCGAGACCGAGAAGCGCGCAAACGAAGGCGGCTCTGCGCGGCCGAAGCTAAGGGCGGTGCCCGACGCTGACGTTGTCGAGGCACTTCGCCGCGCCGAGGATGCGCTGGAGGCAGCCCTCGGGCGAGGCGTCAAGGTCCGCGCCGTGGGCAAGGGCGCGAGCATGAAGGCCGAGATCCGCTTCGAGGACCTCGACGAGCTCCTCGCCTACGCGGACGACCATGGGGTCTGACCCCTCCCCCTAGGTGGGCCAGATGTCGGCGTTGGCGACCTCGAGCAGGTTGTCTGCCGGGTCGCGGAAGTAGAAGGAGCGCCGCTCGTCCGACCACTCGTGGTCGTGCTCGATCTCGACCCCGGCGCTCTCCAGGCGCTCCCGCATGGAGTCGTAGTGGTCCGGGGCCGCGACGAAGCAGATGTGGCCGACGCCCGAGCTTCCGTGCTGCGCGACGGGCGAGTCGTTCTCGGCCAGAAGCTCGCGGTCGAACAGAAGGAGAACGCCGAAGCCGAGCCGGAAGACCGTGCCTTCCCGCCAGCTCGCCACCTCGGTCAGGCCGAGCGTTTCCCGGTAGAAGGCCAAGGTCTCGTCGGCCACCGCGTGCTCGAAGGAAAGAGCGGTCTCGAGGATCCCGGATAGCTCGTTGTGCGCACTCACTTCTCAGGGACCGAGCCGCTGGATGTCCCAGCGCTCGCCGTCGAGCCGGTAGCGGAAGCGGTCGTGGAGGCGGCCGACCTGGCCTTGCCAGAACTCGACGAACTCGTGACGGATGACATAGCCACCCCAATGCTCGGGTCGATCCACGGTCAAACCCTCGAACCGCTCTTCGACCTCGGCGAGCCGGGCGTCGAGCTCGCCCCGGTCCGCCAGCGGCCGGCTTTGTGGCGAGGCCCAGGCGCCGAGCTGAGAGTCCCGAGGCCGAGTCGCGAAGTACTCGTCTGAAGCGGCGGCATCCAGGCGCTGGATCGGCCCGCGCACCCGCACCTGCCGGTCGAGCTCGCGCCAGTAGAGGACGAGCGCGGCGTGGCCGGCGGCGTCCAGCTGCGCTGCCTTCGCCGACCCGTAGTTGGTGAAGAAGCGGAAACCGATGGTGCCGAAGCCCTTGAGCAGGACCATCCGCGCGTCCGGGCGACCGTCGGCGTCGACAGTCGCAAGCGTCATCGCCTCGCGGAGCGGAACCTCCTCCGCATCCGACCACCAGGCCGAGAACTGGGCGATCGGATCGCCCAGGAGATCGGAGCGGTCGAGGCTGGGCATGTCGGGGCGGCGAGGGCTCACGGGTGTCGAGGATATGCGGGTATTTACAATGCTCGCCCGAGGAGTACCCCGGGCGATTAGCTCAGTCGGTTAGAGCGCGTCTCTGATAAGGACGAGGTCCCTGGTTCGAATCCAGGATCGCCCACTGATGAATCTCGACCGAGACGCCGACGTCTTCGTTCTCAGCCTCGGCGACGGCGAGAACCGGTTCAACGACGACTTCCTCGCAGAGTTCAACGCGGCTTTGGACGAGGTGGAGGCGGCTCCGGCACCACGCGCGCTCGTAGTGACGGCCGGGGGAAAGATCTGGTCCAACGGGCTCGACCTCGAGTGGATGGGGCAGAACATGGAGCGGATCGGTGCGTTCCTCGACGGCGTCCATGACATGTACGCGCGGGTGCTCGAACTCGGGGTGCCGAACGCAGCCGCCATCCAAGGCCACGCTTTCGCCGGCGGGGCGATGCTCGCGGTCGCTCACGACTTCAAGGTGATGCGCGAGGACCGCGGCTTCTGGTGCCTGCCCGAGGTGGACATCAACATCCCCTTCACGCCCGGCATGACGGCGTTGGTCCAGGCGCGAAACCTCAAGCGATCGGCCCACGAGGCGATGACCACCGGCCGCCGCTACGGCGCGCCGGAAGCAGTCGAAGCCGGCCTCGTGGACGAAGCCGTTCCGCTCGACGATGTCGTGGCGCGGGCGGTCGAGCGGGTCGCTCCCCTGGCGAAGAACGATCCGACGACCTTGAAGACGATCAAGCAGCGGATGTACGCCGGGGCGCTCGCGGCCCTGCGTGATCGAGACGCGAACAGCCTCGAGATTCCCGGCTCCGAATAGCCACGGGCCGCGCGGGGGGCTACGGGACCCTCACGCCCCTCGAGAGCAGCTGAGGCACGACCCTCTGATGCGGACCCTCCACGAGAGACCAGACCCGCTTCATGACGGGGCCCTTCTGCTGGATGAGGGTGGCGAGTAGGACCGAGCCCTTCTCCCGCTTGATGAGGAGCTCCGCCGGCATCCCGGTTCGGGACTGGGCGCCGAGGAGCACGAAGTCCGGCTCGGCGCGGCGGACCGGCCAGCCAAGGATGTTGTTCTTGCCGGACCATGGAAACCCGTGCTTCAGGCCAAGCGCGAACCAGGTGGCCGGTGCCGTCACCTTGAAGCGAGCCGGAGCCCCTTCCAGGATCCGGCGCGCCCAGTCCTCGGCGCTCAACTCCATCGCGTGATCCGTCTCGACGACGAAGCAGTCCTCGTAGTCGATGCGGGGGAGGGAGCAGAGAGCTCGGGCGGCGGGTGGAAGTGGAACCTTCGTTGCGTGAGTCATGCGACTCCTTTCGTCCGTAGGTGGATATAACATACATACATGTCTGTATCTACACAAGTCGAAAGGAGGGAGCGCACGCGCGCGGCTCTGCTCGAGTCGGCGGCCAGGCACCTCTCGCGATACGGGTACGGGAACCTCAAGCTGGAGGAGGTCGCACGCGACGCGGGTTACACGCGAGGCGCTCTCTACCACCAGTTCTCCGACAAGGACGACCTGGTCCTGGCGGTCCTTGCCTGGGTCGACGAGACCTGGAGGGAGGAGGCGGCGCGCCTGATCGAGCCCGGCTTGAGCCCTGCCGACGAGCTCCTGGCACTTGCTCGAGCCCATGCGATCTACTGCCGCCGCGACGTGGCCCGGTTCGCGATGGCGCTCCGGCTCGAGTTCTCGGGCCAGGACCATCCCGTTGGCCGCGAGATCGAGCGCGTGTCCGAGACGGGGGTGCGCCGCGCGGCACGGCTGATCCGGAGGGGGAGGAGCGACGGATCGATCCCTGCTGGCCCGCCGGCCGCCACGACAGCGCAGGCCTTCATGAGCGCGTTGGAGGGCGCTGTCATCGGCGTCGCCGGCAAGGCGCCGCACGACGTGGTCCTCGCCGAGCGCGCCTCGGCGGGCGTCCTGGGCCTTACGCGCTGATCTCGGCCCCGTCGCGCTGCGGGTCGATCAGGATCTTCGCGTGCGCCTCGGGGTCACCGAGCGCCGTGAACGCAGTGTCGACTCCCTCGAGCCCGACCGTGCCGGTCAGGACAGGCGTCGCGTCCACGTCGCCCTCGGCCAGCTTGTGGAGCGACTCGCGGTACTCGGACGGCGAGTAGCCGATGACGAAGCGCAGGTCGATCTCCTTGTTGATCGCCATCGCCGGCCGGATCTGGTCGGCGCCCATGCAGAGGCCCACGACGACGATCCGCGTGTACAGCGGCGCCTTGGCGATGATCTCGTCGATCACGCCCGGCACCCCGACGCACTCGAAGACCACGGGATGCTTCGGCTTGATCCCGGCACGCTCGGCGGCGCGCCAGACGTGCCACCAGGGCACGCGCATGCGGTGCGCCTTCTCGATGACCCCGACGGCCATGTCGAGCGCGTTCGGGATGTCGTCGAGGTGCCCCTCGGAAGCCTTCGTCTCATAGGGCGAATCCGTCGCCGGGTCGATCACGACGTCCGCTCCGCACGCCTGGGCGAGCGCGCGGCGGCCGGGGGAGAAGTCGCTTGCGATCACCTGGCGCACGCCCTTCGCCTTCAGATGGAGGATCACCGAGAGCCCGACCGGCCCGCAGCCGATCACGATCGCGACGTCGCCCTTCTTGACCTCGCCGCGGCGAACCGCGTGGAGGCCGACCGCCATCGGCTCGGTCAGCGCCGCGAAGTCGGGCGCAAGGCCGTTGGGCACAGGGAAGGCCAGCGACTCCTCGACCAGCATCTGCTCGGCGTAAGCGCCGGGCGCGAGCGCCGAGAGCCCGACGGCGTGCACCTCACCGCCGCGGCGGATCAGCGGCACGCGCAACCACGGGAGCGCCCTGCGGCAGCCGTCTTGCGGCACCCGGGCCCGTGCTCGGCGATCCGCCCCGTGAACTCGTGGCCGAAGGTGATCGCCTGGTCGGAGCGCATGAAGTCGTCGTAGCCCGTCTCCTCCATGACGCCGGCGAGCTCGTCGCAGTGGTGGCGGGCATGGAGGTCCGAGCCGCAGATTCCGGCGCGGGTGACCTCGATCAGGAGCTGGCCCTTGCCGGGCACCGGCGTCTCGAGGTCGACGACCGAGAGCTCGGCGTGCTGGCAGGCGACAGCCTTCATCCCTGCCAGCCTAGGCGCTTCTAGCCGGGCGGGACGGGTGTGCCGAGCTGGCGCCGGACAGTCCGCGACCGGATAGG
>CAVYVT010000003.1:0-80008 GCA_963772035.1 uncultured bacterium | reverse complement strand
CATCTGATCGCGAATTCTAATCGCGGAGGGCGGCGAAGTTTTCCTCAGGGAAGTTGCCCGCCCGCAATCGGGTAGCTCCCGAGCACGCGGACGTTCTCTGCCTTGTTGCGAAGCGCGCCGATCGCCTCGGCGACGGCCGGGTCCGTGTCGGCCCCCTCCAGGTCGATGAAGAACATGTAGCGGCCGAGCTCGAAGCGCCGCGGGCGGGACTCGATCCGGGTCATGTTGACTTCACGATTGGAGATCTCGTAGAGCGCGTCGACCAAGGCCCCCGGGTGGTCGGCGCCCAGCTCCGAGAAGATGATCGTGGTTCGCCACGGCTGGTCATCAACCGGCTCGGCGCGCACTCCCTCGGGCGCGAGCCACGCAAAGCGCGTGACGTTTCCATGCTCGTCCTCCACACCTTCCCGCAAGATCACAGCGCCGTAGATCTCAGCCGTCGAAGCCGGGCCAAGGGCAGCCCAGCGCTGGTCGGACTCCGAGACCTGGCGCACCGCCTCCGCCGTCGAGTCCGTGCTGCGGACCTCCGCGCCCGACAGCTGTTCGCGAAGAAAGCGGGCGCATTGCGCGCTCGGCTGCGGATGGCTCAGTACGACCTCGATTTCACCGAACTCGATCTGCTCGCGGGCGATCAGCGCCTGCGATATCTCGTGGTCATGCTCGCCGGCGATCGAGACCGACTCGGCGTCGAACGCCAGCGCGTCCAGCGTAGGCCGCACCGAGCCCTCGATCGAGTTCTCGAACGGAACCAGAGCACGGTCGGCGTCGCCGACGGCCACTGCAATCACCGCGTCGTGAATCGTCACGGAAGGTCGCGGGTCGACACCTGCCGGCGCGCGCGCAGCGGCGGCGCGCAGCGCGTCGTCCGAGAAGGTCCCGGCGGGCCCGAGGAAGGCAACGGAAAGCGGCTCCACGGTGAGCGCTTCTAGCCGCCGAAGCGGACCTGGTACGCCGCCTCGTTGTTGTCGACGATCGCTTCGCCGGCCACGGGATAGACGGTCACGATCAGCGTCAGGTCGTCGCCCTCCGGGATCTCGCCGTTGACGGGAATGACGGCGGTTCCCTCCTCGGCGGGGTTGATCCGCGGAATGGTCTTCTCGCCCTCAACCGATTCGGTCGAGCCCAGGAGCTCGAACGCGACGACAACGTCCGTCTCGTCGGTCGTACCTCCGTTCAGGACGCCGACCTCGATCTCGGTTGGCACCTGGCCGACTGTGTTGAGCGTGTCCGGCGTCAGCGGCACATTGCCTGGCCGAAGAGTGACCGAGGAGAGCTCTGTCCCGCGCGTCGCGGCGCCCGCCGCGCCGGTCTCGCCGGCGACCTGAGCCAAGAGGGTCGAGATCTCGAGATCGTCGAGCCACAGCTCGATCGGCTCGGGCAGGAAGGCGGACGCAGGCGCCTCGCCGTCGAGCTTCTGCTCCGCTAGCACGTCGTCGATCTCCGCCTGAGCCCTCGCATACAGGACGTCCGAGGCGAGGAACTGGCGCATGTCGGTTGCGATCTGGCGGGTCGCGTCCTGAGAGCCCTCGTCGCCGAGCGCCGCCTCCGTCTGCTCGACGACGGAAGCGACACCGTCGCGGCGAAGCTCGAAGGCAAGCTCCAGATCGGCCTGGGCCGCATCGAGCTCGTCCGGCGCGTCGAGTCCCTCAACTCGGTTGAGAAGGTCCTCGCTGGTTCCGCGGCTCGAGCCAAGTTGCGCTTGAAACTCGAGCTCGCTCAGGCCGCCCGGATCCAGGAAGCGCTGGAAGAAGTCGTCCGAGAGCTGGGACGACGTCGTGACGAGCGAGTCCAGGTCGCGCAGGTAGTTCTCGTAGGCGCGCTCCTTGCGCGCATCCAGGCAACCGCGCACGGCCAGAAGCAGCAGCACGATCACCACGACGCCGATGCCGAAGGCGAGCGCACGCCGCTTGAACACGTCACCTGCGGGCTCGCGCGGAGGCGGAGGCCTTCGCCGCCTCTGGGGCGGTGGCTCGCGACGTCTTCTCGACGCACCCCGATCGTCGGCTTGGGAGGCTTCCACTCCGGGGGCAGTATTACCGCCTCCGCGGTCAAAAGCCCCGGCAGGAATGCTTCAGGCGCCGTCGAAGGCAGGATTCGTAGTGTCAGGCGAACTCGTTATGGGGCGGTTCAGAGTCGGAGAGCGAATTGGCTCCGGCGGGATGGGCACCGTCTACAAGGCCTTCGACGAGCGGCTTCAGCGCGAGGTCGCGATCAAGGAGATCCAGACCGCGGGCGCCGATCGTGTCCTGCGCGAGGCCCAGGCGGCGGCACGTCTCAACCACCCTTCGATCGTCACGCTCTATGAGCTCGGCGAGCGCGACGGCCACGCGCTTCTGGTCTCCGAGCTGGTTCAGGGCAAGACGCTCGACCGCGCTGCGCGGGAGGGTGCCGTGTCGGACCGGGATGTAGCCCAGATCGGCAAGGACCTTTGCGACGCGCTGTGTCACGCGCACGAGCGCGGCGTCATTCATCGCGACGTCAAGCCGCAGAACGCGATCATCCGCCCGTTCGGCTCGCAGGGCCGGCGGGCGAAGCTGATGGATTTCGGGATAGCCGCGGTAGCCGGAGCCCCGGCCTTGACCGCACCGGGCGAAGTTGTCGGCACGCTGTCCTACATGGCGCCGGAGCAGGCCGAGGGCTACGAGGCCGGAGCCGAGGCCGACGTCTACTCGCTCGCCCTCACCCTTTACGAAGCATGGGCGGGAGAGAATCCCGTGGCCCGCCGGACGCCCGCCCAGACCGCTCGCCAGATCGGCCAGCCCGTGCCGTCGCTCGCACTCGACCGTCCCGACCTGCCGAACCCGCTCGTCGCCCAGATCGACGCCTGCCTCGAGTCCGATCCGCGAAACCGACCGACCCTGAAGCGCCTTCGCTCGGAGCTCGATCGCGTTGCGCCCCAACTCGACGACGAGTGCGCGGTCCCGTCGCCCGGCGCCAATGAGTCGCCGCTTCCGAAGCGCTCATTCGCCCGCATCTTCGGCCTCGTTGGCGCGGGGACCATCCTGGCGGCACTCGCCGGCCCCGCCGGGCTGCCTGGCCTCGCGCTCGTCCTGGCGATCGTTCTCATGCCCGCCCTGGCGTTTGCGCCCAACGCCGGCCTCGCCTTGCTTCCGCTCCTCGCCATCCCTCTCGGAGCGGTCGGTGCGCTCGCAGCCATTGCGGCAGTGGTCGCCTTCGCGGCTCACAACGCCAGGGACCGCGCGATCCTGGGCGGCCTCTCGTTCGCCGCCTATATCATCGCGGCCGTGGGGTTCGGCGTCGGCGACCGGCTCAAGATCGCCCCGCAGGCCGACGACGGCTGGACATCGTCCGCATCCGATGCCGGGAGCCAGGTCCTGGTCGCCTTCACGGACCCGTCGGCCCTGGGCGGGATCGCTGTCCTGGCGGCTGCGGCGGCGCTGCTCGGCCTGATCCTCCGAGCCCACCCGGCGCTCGCACTGGTGGGCACCGTGATCTGGGCCGCCGCGCTCGCCGCGGGGCTCTCTTACGTCGGCGATGGGGCGCAGAGCGCAAGCGCTGCCATCGCGATCGTCATCGTGGCTCTGGCGGTGGTTGCTCGCGCGGGTGCGAACCGGCGGGAAGAACCATCCCGCCCACCTGCTCTGGCAAGCGCCCAGCCAGCCCTCCACGGGTAGGATTCGGCGCTCACAGCGGGCCGCAGGAGGCGGAGCCGCCCGCCCGACTCGCGTGCCGCAAGGAGAATCGACATAAGCGTCCTTCGAAACCTCGAAGCACGGATAGAGAACCTGGTGCAGGGCGCGTTCTCGCGCGCCTTCTCGTCGCAGGTTCAGCCCGTCGAGATCGCGCGCAAGCTCGCCAAGGAGATGGACGCGCATCGCACCGCTTCGGTCGCGCGCGTCTACGTGCCCAATCAGTACACGGTCTGGCTCGGCCAGGAGGATCACGAGCGCCTCGAGGGCTACGAGCGTTCGCTCGAACAAGAGCTCTCCTCCTATCTCCTGGAGCACGCCCGCCGGCACGACCTGGCGCTCCTCACGCGTCCCGAGGTGAGCCTGGAGGTCGACGAGCGCTTGCGGCTCGGCGAGTTCGGAATCCAGACCCGCCTGGTCAAGCCCGCGCAACGCGAGGGGCAGGCGCCGTCGCAGGGCGAACAGGGCCACACGATGGTCTACCAAGTGCCGCCGAAGGCGGAGAAGCAGTCGCGGACCACAAAGCGGGTCGCGCACCTGACCGACACCAAGGCCATTGTTTCGCTCGATGACCGCCGCTTCGTCCTGGACGGCCCAGTCGCTTCGCTCGGCCGCTCGCGCGAGTGCGACTGCGTTATCCCAGACCCGAACATCTCGCGAAAGCACGCGGAGCTTCGCCGCAACTCGACGGGCGACTGGGAGGTCGTGGACCTCGGCTCGACCAACGGGATCAAGGTGAACGGCCGCCAGGTCGACTCAGCGCGCCTCAGCCCGGGCGACAACGTCCAGATCGGGACGACCTACTTCACCTTCGACATCGAGCACTAGGGAACTACCGGCACATGCTGCTTTCGCGCCTAAAGGCACTCAACCCACAAATGGTCCTGTAATGGACACCGAGCCGATCGCGGTTGGCCTCAAGTTCGGCTTTCTCGCCGTGCTCTACCTGTTCCTGTTCTGGGTGGGCCGCTCGGCGCTCAAGGAGCTTCGCGACACGCAGAGCCCCGCGCCGGAGGCCACGGGCTTCCACGAGGTCGCCGGCCCGGGTGGCCGCGCGCCCTCGACCGACGCCTCGCTGGTGGCTGTCAAGGGCGGAGGCCTGGACCCGGGCGGTCGCTGGGATCTCTTCGGCGGGCTCTCGATCGGGCGTGGCGAGGAGGCCGACGTGCGGATCGACGACAAGTTCGCCTCGACCATCCACTGCCGCATCTACTCGCGCGGCCCGAGTTACTACGTCGAGGACATGGGTTCCACGAACGGCACCTATCTGAACGGCAGCCGCTTCACCGCGGAGCGGCTGCTCTCGGATCTCGACGAGATCAAGATCGGCGACACGGAGCTCCGCTTCGAGATCGACGTACCGGGGAGCTCGTAGATGCCGCTCACCATCGCCGAGGACTCCTTCAAGACGGATACGGGCCGTCAACGCACGACGAACGAGGACTCCTACTTCGCCCGCGGCCCGCTGTACGCGGTTGCCGACGGGATGGGCGGCGCCCAGGCCGGCGAGGTCGCCTCGCGGATCGCCGCCGAGGCCTTCGAGCCGGCCGAGCGCGGCACCGAGCCTCCCGAGGCGTTCCTGCGCTCCGTCGTCCAGAGCGCGAACAGCCAGATTCACTCGCTCTCCCAGCACGACGCGAGCCGCTCCGGCATGGGCACCACGCTGACCGCCGCGCTCGTCGAGGGCGACGAGATCTCTATCGGCCACGTCGGCGACTCGCGCGCCTACCGCTTCCGCGACGGCGAGCTGAAGCTCCTGACCTCTGATCACTCGCTGGTCGAGGAGCTTCGCCGCCAGGGCCGCCTGACCGAGGAAGAGGCCGAGACCCACCCGCAGCGCTCGATCATCACGCGCGCGCTCGGTCCCGAGGAAGAGGTCGACGTGGACACGCTCACCGTGAGCGGCCGTCCCGGCGACATCTACCTGATCTGCTCAGACGGTCTGACGACGATGGTCAAGGACGTCAAGGTCCGCGAGATCCTGGCCGAGTCTTCGACTCTCGACGAGGCCACCACCTGGCTCGTGAACGAGGCCAACGAGGCCGGCGGGCGCGACAACATCACCGTCGTCGCCTTCAAGCTGGGCGAGGGCGAGGCGCAGGAGATCGAGGAGGGCGCGACGCTCGTCGGACCCACCGCTGCCGAAGCCGGGCTGTCGGCCGGCGCCGTTCGCGCCGAGGCTGAGCGCCGCCGCGCCGCCGCGCTGGGAGGCGCCGCATCTGGCGCGCCGCCGCGCCGCCGCGAGCCGGTCGAGCGCAAGCGAAAGCGCGGCTTCCCCGTCAAGTCGCTTGTCGCCGCCCTGCTCGTCGCCGCGGTGCTGGTCGGCGGATTCTTCGCCGCGCGCCAGGTCTACTTCCTCGGAACCGACGAAGGCGGCCGCCTCGCGCTCTACCGGGGCCTTCCCTACGACCTGCCGTTCAACGTCGAGCTCTATACCGAGGTCACGTCGTCGCCGACGCTCGTGGCATCGCTTCCCGAGGACCGCCGCGACGAAGCCACCGGGCACGACCTTCGCTCCCGCGACGACGCGGTCGATCTCCTCGACGACCTCGAGCAGTCGGCCGCCTCGGCGACCGAGGAGACCACGACGCAAACAGGCGGGAACGCCGGGAACGCAACCAACAACGGCCAGCAACAACAACAGCGACAGCAGAAGCAACAACAACAAGGCAGCGACAACAAGCCCAAGGACGGCGGCGGAGATGGCGGGCGGGAGGACGGAAAGAAGAATTCCGGCGGCGGGGGCGGATGAGCGCCCGCAACCGCGAGCTCCTCGCGCTGATCCCGGTCGCGCTCCTCGTGAGCGCCGGCTTCGCGGCCGTATTCGCCGTCCGCTCTGACGAGATCGGCACCCTCAGCCTCACCTACGGCGGCTACTTCCTCGCGATCTGCATCGCGACCCACTTCTTCTTGCGGATCACGCTCCCGAACGCCGACCCGTATCTCTTCCCGCTGTGCGCAGTGCTCGCCGCCGTGGGGCTCGTGATGCTCTACCGGATCGAGGAGAGCCTGGCCGTGGAGCAGGCGACGTTCTTTCTCCTGGGCCTGGCCGCGTTCGCAGCGACGATCGTCTTTCTGCGCGATTACCACAAGCTCGAGCGCTACCGCTACCTGATCGCGATCGGATCGATCGCGTTGCTGTTGGCGCCGCGATTGCCCGGCGTCGGGTCTCAGGTGAACGGCGCGTTTCTCGCCATCGACCTGGGGGTCTTCACCTTCCAGCCCGCCGAGCTGGGGAAGATCGGCATCGTCATCTTCCTCGCGAGCTACCTGAACGAGACCCGCGAGGTCCTCTCCGTGGCGGCACGGCGCGTCATGGGCCTGACGATCCCGCCGCTCAAGCACTTCGGGCCCGCTCCTCGTGGTCTGGGGCGCCGCGATGGTGATGCTCGTCTTCATCCGCGACCTCGGCTCGTCGCTGATGTTCTTCGGCGCGTTCCTCGCCCTCGTCTACGTCGCGACGAACCGCTTCTCCTACGTCCTGATCGGCCTCGTCCTCTTCTTCGCCGGCGCGTGGTTCTTCGCCGGCACGGTCGGCCACGTCCAGGACCGCGTCGACATCTGGATAGACCCGTTCGCGAACAACGCGCCCGACGGAGCCGGCCAGATCACGTCGGCGCTCTTCACTCAGGCCGAGGGCGGCCTCTTCGGCCAGGGCTTAGGGGAATCCCTGCTCAAGTTGCCGGGGCCGTTCGCCCCGAGCGCCGAGGCCTGTAGCGGCGAGGTCTTCCCCTCCTGCGGCTCGATCCTGCCCGAACCCCACACGGACTTCATCTTCGCGGTGATCGTCGCCGAGCTTGGCGCGTTCGGCGCGTGCGGGCTCATCGCGATCTACGCCCTGATCGGATTACGCGGTTTCAAGACCGCGGTGATGGCCCCGGATGGGTTCTCGAAGCTCCTGGCCACCGGCCTCACGGCGGTGTTCTGTCTGCAGGCGTTCGTGATCATCGGCGGCGTCGTCAAGCTCATCCCGCTCACGGGCGTGACGCTTCCCTTCATCTCGGCGGGAGGCAGCTCGGTCGTCGCGAACATGATCCTGCTCGCGCTCCTGCTGCTCATCTCCGAGAGGGCGCGCAGCGGTCCGGGCCAAGGAGGGGTGCACCCTCTGTGAACTCCCAGATCGTCCGCCTCTATGCCGTGATCCTGCTCCTCTTCACTGGGCTCGTCGTGTTCACGTCGCGCTGGTCGGTGCTCGAAGCGGACGAGCTCGAGTCCAACCCCGACAACCGCCGCCTCCTGATCCAGGAGCAGCAGATCGAGCGCGGGTCGATCACGTCGGCCGACGGTGTGCTGATCGCTGAGTCCAATCCCGCGGGTGGGGAGGAGAACCCCAATCAGCGGGTCTTCGTGCGCAACTACCCAACGGGGGCCCTGTTCGGAAACCCCGTCGGGTTCTCGTTCGTCGAACTGGAGCGTTCAGGCATCGAGCTGGCGGAAAACGACCTTCTCTCCGGCGACCAGAACGAGTTCGCGACCTTGATCGATCAGCTCTCGGGCTCGACCCGCGAGGGCGCGGACATAACGCTCACGCTCGACGCCGAGACGCAGCGCGTCGCCGTAGACGCGCTGCAGAGCGCCATCGACGCGAATCCGGGTGCGGTCGGCGGCTCCGTCGTAGCCATCGAGCCCGACACTGGAGCGATCCGGGCCATGGCGTCGGTTCCCGGCTACGACCCGAACGTGCTTCAGAGCCCCAAGGCGTACTCCCAGTTGGCGAACAGCGAGGGCGGGCCACTGCGGAACAGGGCCACGCAGGACCCGTTCACGCCCGGCTCGACGATGAAGGTCGTCACTGCCGCGGCCGCGCTCGATTCCGGCGAGTTCGAGACCTCGACCACCCTGAACGCCAACTCCGGCATCGACATCTCGGGCTTCCCTCTCGCCAACTCGGGAGGTGAAGACTTCGGCACGATCGATATGACGACCGCGCTCACGAACTCGGTCAACACCTACTGGGCCCAGGTGGGGGAGCAGCTTGGCGAGGAGACGATGGTCGAGTACATGGAGCGGTTCGGGTTCTATTCCGATCCGCCTCTGGATTACCCAGACGGTCAGATGATCGCCAGCGGCCCCCGCAACGCGAAGGGAGACCTGGTGAAGACCGGCTTCGACGTGGGCCGCGTAGCAATCGGGCAGGGCGGCGCCGAGGGAGAGCTTCAGGCAACGACCACCCAGATGGCAGAGGTCGCGGCGACGATCGCCAACGGCGGGACGCTCATGACGCCGACCTTCCTGCAGGAGGCGAAGGACCCTGATGGTCGCGTGATCGAGGAGCTCGACCCGGGCGAGGAAAGCGAGGCCGTCTCCGAAGACACCGCCGAGCAGGTGACGGAGATGATGGTGAACGTCGCGAACGAAGGAACCGCGGCCGGCCTGTCCACGACCTTGGGCCAGCTCGCCGGCAAGACCGGAACCGCCGAGATCGACGTGGAGGCTTCGATCAACCGACCGTGGTTCATCGGCTTCGCGCCGGCCGATGATCCGCAGATCGCGGTGGCGGCGATGATCGAGCGTTGTACCGGCTGCACCGGCGGCGAGGTGGCGGGACCGATCGCAACCCAGGTCATGGACAGCCTGGCGGACTAGTGGATCCCCGGTGAGACTCGAGACGGGACTCAAGATCGGAACGCGGTACACGCTGGTGCGCCGCATCGGCTCGGGCGGCATGGCGGACGTCTGGTCGGCCGACGATCAGATGCTCGGGCGCCAGGTCGCGCTCAAGTTCCTCCACGAGCGGTTCGGGGCCGACGAGCAGTTCGTCGAGCGGTTCCGCCGCGAGGCGCAGGCCGCTGCCGGCCTCCAGCACCCGAACATCGTCTCGGTCTATGACCGCGGAGAGCACGAGGGCCGCTACTTCATCGCGATGGAGTACGTGCAGGGCGCCGCGCTCAAGGACCTGATCGAGCGCGGCCTCTCGCCGGCGGAGTCGGTCGAGATCGTCCGCCAGGTCCTGACCGGAGTCCGCTTTGCGCATGCCCGGGGGATCGTCCACCGCGACCTGAAGCCGCACAACGTCCTGGTCGACGCCGAGGGCCGCGCTCGGGTGACCGACTTCGGCATTGCTCGCGCCGGGACCTCCGAGATCACGCAGACAGGCTCGGTGCTGGGCACGGCTCAGTACCTCTCGCCCGAGCAGGCCCAGGGCCTCGAGACGACGGCATCCGCGGACATCTACTCGGTCGGGGTGATCCTCTACGAGGCGCTCACGGGCCAGGTTCCCTTTGACGCCGAGACCGCGGTCGCGATTGCGCTCAAGCAGGTCTCCGAGCCACCCGTTCCTCCGCGGCGCATCAACCCGGACATCCCACCGGCCCTCGACGCCGTTGTGCTCAAGGCGCTTGCCAAGGACCCCAAGGACCGCTTTGCCGACGCCACCGAGTTCCTGCGAGCACTGGACGCCGCCGAGGCGAACCCGGACGTCGGCGCCACCGCCGTCTACGCGCCAGTTCTTGTTGCCGGAGGAAGAGGAGGACAATCGCTGGAAGTGGATAGCCCTCGCGATCCTTGCTCTGCTGATCCTCGCGGGCGTCATCTTCGCGCTGACGCGGCCGGAACAGGTGCTCGTGCCGTCGGTGATCGGCAAGGACCGCCAGGTCGCGACGGATGAGCTCGAGGACGAGGGGTTCGAAGTGGTCGCGGCCGACTTCGAGAGCTGCCAAGAGCCGGACACTGTGTCGGAAACGGACCCGCCTGCGGGCGAGCGCGTGGACAAGGGCTCCGAGGTGGTGATCAACGTCTCGACCGGCCTGGAGGTGGCGATCCCGTCGAAGGGCGTGATCAACGCGCCAGCGGCCGACGCGACGAAGAAGCTTCGCGACGAGAACCTCCAGGTCCGCTCCGAGGAGGTTTCCTCGAACGGCGTCAAGGCAGGAAACGTCGTGGACACCGAGCCCGAAGCCGGCGAGAAGGTGCAGTGCGAATCCGTCGTGACGATCCTGATCTCGAAGGGCGTGAAGCTCTCCACCGTTCCGGATGTGGTCGGGCTCACGGAGGCTGAGGCAGAGGCGGAGATCGAGGGCGCTGGATTGCTGTTCAACGTCGAAGAGGAGGACTCGGACCTCCCCGAGGGTCAGGTGATCTCGCAGGACCCCGGCGGCGGCAGCGAGGTGAAGAAGCGTTCCGAGGTCGAGGTCACGGTGTCGAATGGACAAGGAACCGTGGTCATGCCCGACGTCGAAGGACAACCCGAGACACACGGCTCTCAACGCGCTCCGCAGCCGTGGAGCGACGAACATCGACGTGATCGAGCAGGAGACCGAGGACGAGTCGATGGACGAGCGAGTGATCTCACAGGCGCCATCGGCCGGCACGCAGATCCTCGCGTCCGACCAGGTGACGATCTACGTGGGCGTGTTCACGCCGCCGCCCGAGGAGCCGGAGGTTCCCGAGGATCCGGACGCGCCCAAGCAGAAGGCCGTTCGCCCATGAAGGTCGCTGTCATCTCAGGCGGGCGTTCCTCGGAGCACGATGTCTCGATCCGCTCGGGTGAGTCGGTTGCGACAGGCCTCGAGCAGGCGGGGCACGAGGTCGTGCGAGTCCTGATCGAGCGCGACGGGCGCTGGCTGTCGGATGGGGCCGAGATCGACCTGCGCGCCGCCGGCGGCCTACTTGGCGCGGACGTTGCCTTCCCCGTTCTGCACGGTCCCTTCGGTGAGGACGGCACCGTTCAGGGCCTGCTCGAGTGCCTCGACGTCCCGTACGCGGGGCCGAGCGTGCTCGCGGCGGCGGTCGCGATGGACAAGCTGATCTGCAAGCGGCTCCTCGCGCATCACGGCTTCCCGCAGGTGAACTTCTGCCAGGTCGGCGAGCCGGGCTGGCGCGAGCAGGCGGCGGCGATGGGAATGCCCCTCTGGGTCAAGCCGTCGCGGCTCGGCTCGAGCGTCGGCATCACGCGCGTCATGTCTGTCGAGCGGGAGCTGGACGATGCCGTCGAGCTGGCGCTCCGCCACGACCCGCGCGTGATCGTCGAGGCTCACTGCGACGGGCGGGAGGTCGAATGCTCGGTCATCGGCAACACCGAGCCCGAGGCATCGCTGCCCGGCGAGATCGTCACCCAGGGAGCCGAGTGGTACGACTTCGAGGCCAAGTACACGGACGGCGGGATGCGTCTTGCCGTGCCGGCGCCCATCGGCGCCGACGGTGTGGAGCGGGTGCGCGAGCTTGCGGTCGAGGTCTACAAGGCGCTCGACTGCCGCGGACTCGCCCGGTGCGACTTCTTCGTGACCGAGGACGGCGAGGTCCTGGTGAACGAGATCAACACCATCCCCGGATTCACCGAGACGAGCGTGTTCGGAAAGCTCTTCGAGGCGACGGGCGTCGCATATCCCGAGCTCTGCGACCGATTGGTGAAGCTTGCGGTCGAACGTCACACAGCGGAGCGCGCTTACGAGTTCTAGTGTGTCGGGCAAGCCAACGACTGGGGGAGCTCCGATGCCCGTAGATGCCGAAAAGCAAGCCGTCAACCGCGCGGTCTGGTCAGCCGGAAAGTGGGACCGCGTCGCCGACTACGTCGCCGAGACCGGCCCGAAGCTTCTCGATTCCGTCGGCATCGAAGAGGGCATGCGCGTCCTCGACATCGGCACCGGCAGCGGCGGGTCCGTGGCGATTCCAGCCGCCTCGCGCGGAGCCGATGTCGTTGGCTCGGACATTTCCTCGGTTCACTTCGACGCCGCGCGCGCGAGGGCAAAGGCCGCCGGAGTCGAGGTGGAGTGGGTCGAGGCCGACGCGCTCGATCTGCCTTTCGAAGACGGCGAGTTCGACCGGGTCCTCTCGACCTTCGGCCACATGTTTGCTCCGGACCACGCCCAGGCCGCGGCCGAGATGGTGCGCGTGACCAAGCCCGGTGGCGTGATCGGATTCGCCGCGTGGACTCCTGAAGGTTCCACCGGTCAGATGTTCCGCCTCACCGGCTCACACATGCCGCCACCGCCCGAGGGGTTCCAGCCGCCGCCGCTCTGGGGCTCGGAGGAGCACGTCCGCTCCCTGATGGAGCCGCTCGGCGTGGAGCTCTCGTTCGAGAAGAAGATGAACGAGTTCCGCGAGGAGAGCGTCGAGATGTATCAGGAGGTGTTGCAAACCAACTTCGGGCCGATGGTGAAGGCCCGGGAGGTCCTGGGGGACGGCTGGGCCGACCTGAAGGCTGACCTGGACGCGTTCTTCGCCGATCAGAACGAGGCCGAGGATGGCACGGTGCTGATCCACGGCGAGTACCTCGAAGTGGTTGGCCGGAAGACCTGAATGGCGAGCACGGAGGCGGACAAGGCGGCCCAGGAGCTCGACCGACTGGTCGGAGCTTGGGAGATGGAGGTCGAGTTCCCGGGCGCGCCGCCCATGGGAGGCGCGACGGTGACATTTGAACGCATGGGGCCGATGCTCGTGCAGCGCTGGGCGATCCCAGTGCCCGAGGCCCCAGACGGCATCGCCGTCTTCGGCTACGACGACAGCCGCGGCACGCTCCTGCAGCACTACTTCGACGATCGTGGAGTCGCCCGCGTCTACGAGATGACG
This sequence comes from uncultured bacterium, assembly GCA_963772035.1. GTDB lineage: Bacteria > Actinomycetota > Thermoleophilia > Solirubrobacterales > 70-9 > JALZKA01. Next base: position 66,851 of record CAVYVT010000003.1, on the reverse strand, counting down.
CTCGGCGACGGCGTCTGGACGCTCGAGCGGACGAAGGAGGACTTCTCCGATCTCAACTTCAGCCAGCGCTTCCGCGGCGAGTTCTCAGAAGACGGCTCGGAGATCCGCGCGACCTGGGAGATCTCCCACGACCACGAGACCTTCGAGAAGGACTTCGACATCACGTACCGCCGCGTGGGCTGAGGACTGACTCGTCGCATCCGGCGCGGGCATCAAGATCGCCGTGTAAACGTCGGCGATTCAGGAGCATGAATGCGCGAGCCCAGCGGATACAGCACCTTCGCCATCGGACTGCGACTCGACGAGGATGGCGACCTACGCTTCGCCATCGGTGACAACGTCATCGAGATCTGCCTCAACGCCGACGACGAGCCGGTGGCGCTGCGGGATGTACGTATCGCTGAGGTGGAGGAGGCCGAGCAGGTCCCGTGGGAGGCATCCGGACCGGAGTAGGACGCCTCCCGGGGCTAGTCGAAGAGCGAGACTTCGTTGACGGTCGCGAAGTAGCCGCCGTCGTCCGAGTTCTCCGTGAGCTCTGTGATCCAGATCAGGAAGCGATCCGCCTCCTTCTCGTTGAGAGGGATGGTGTTTTCGTCCTTCGCCTCGAAGGGCGACGCAGTGATCGGGTCGCCCCATCCCGCAAGATCATCAGGCGTTTCGCCCGAGATCCCGTAGACCTCCGCTGTCCAGCCGGGGTTCTCGGTCGCGATCTCGATCTCGCGCGCCGTCACCGGCTCATCCGTCTCGACGACCAGGCCGACGCCCGTCTTGCCTGATGCCTCCAGCGCCGGTCCCGCGCTGTAGGTCGAGGTGAGCCAGAAAGTCGCCGGGTCGTCGTCGATCGCAAGGTCCACCGCCTCGGGATGCTCGCCGTCGCCTCCGATCGGGTCGAAGTCCACGGGGTTCGCGAGCTCCAGCTCTTCGCCGCTGGCAGGCGCGGTTGTCGACTCGCCGGCGACTTCTGTGTTCGGCTTGTCCGACTCGCCACCGAGCTCTACAAGTGCCAGCGCCACCAGGACGCCGGCAAGCACGAGCAGGATGCCGACGATCGAGACGGATCGCGGGCTCAGGATCCGCGACTTGGATGGGACGGACTCGAGGACGGTTGTCGCCTCGTCGCCCGCCCCACCTGCACGAGCGATCTCGACCTCGAGCGCTCCCTCGAGATCGCCGAGCATCTCGCCCATGTCTGAGTAGCGGTTCTTCGGATCCTTCTGCGTCGCGCGCTCGATCACGGCGGCGAGGGCGGAAGAGGTACCGGGGCGGGTTGCCTGGATGTCCGGCATCGGGTCGTTCACATGCTTCATCGCGACTCCGACAAGCGTCTCGGCCTTGAACGGGACGTCGCCGCGGAGCATCTCGTAGAGGAGGATCCCCAGCGAGTAGATGTCCGAGCGGTCATCGACCGCCTTGCCCATCGCCTGCTCGGGGGAGACGTAGTCCGTGGTGCCCAGAACCCGGCCGGTCTTCGTCAGGCCGTCGGCCTCCATCGAGAGGGCGATCCCGAAGTCCGTCACCTTCGCGCGCCCCTCGGTGTCGATCAGGACGTTCTGAGGCTTCACGTCGCGGTGCACCATGTGAGCGAGGTGCGCGGACTGCAGCCCCCTGCCGACCTCGATGGCATAAGCGGCCGCTTCGTCGAGCGGCAGGCGGCCGTAGCGGTCGATCCGCTGCTTGAGCGTTTCGCCCTCGACGTACTCGAAGACGATGTAGGGGTGGCCGTCCTCGTCGTTGCCCGCGTCGATCACGTTGACGACGTTTGGGTGGGAGATCCTCGCGACAGCACGGGCCTCGCGGCGGAAGCGCTCGAGCTGGTCGGGTTGATCCGACATCTCGCGGTGGAGCACCTTCGCCGCGACCCGTCGCTGAAGGGTTTCGTCGAGCGCGAGGTAGACCGTGGACATCCCTCCCGAGCCGAGCTTCGACTCGAGCCGGTAGCGGCCCGATAGGACCTGGCCGATCAGGCCCGTCCCGCTTCTTGTTCCAGGTTCGGTGCTCATCTGACTCAGAGGTGTCTCAGGATTCGCCGCGGACCGCCCAAGTCCCGCTTGGGGAGCGGTATTGCAGGATCTGGTCGATCCTACGACGCGGGGCGCGCCGGCACGCCTACGACAGTCGCCCCATCCGGGACGTCGTCGAGGACCACGGCGCCCGCTCCCACCTTGGCATCCGCGCCGACCCTCAGGCCCGGCGTAACGATCGCCCCGGTCCCGAAGAAGGCGCGGTCGCCGATCCGGCAATCGCCGTTGACGAACGTGCCCGGGCTGAGGGTGACGAAAGCCCCCACCTCGCAGTCATGGGAGACGACCGCGCCCACGTTCAGCTGCGAATGCCGCTCCAGCGAGACATTCGTGGTGACCCGCGCTCCCGCGGCCAGGACGACTCCTTCCGCGATCCGCGCGTCCGAGCCCACGGAGGCTTCGGGGTGAGATGAGGGTCGCGGGAACGAACCCGGCCAGGGTCATCCGCTCGGCAACCGTTTCGCGCGTCCCTGGATCGCCGATGCCGATCACGTAGCGCACCTTCGCGGGGTCGAGCTCGGCGGTCTCCACGACCTCGGCACCCGCGCCGGTCCAGGCGGTCGGACCGGACCTCGCCGTCATCCACGAAGCCCAGGAAGTTCCAGTCGCCCGAGCCGTTCTCGTTCAGCGCCTCGACGACGTCGAGCGTCTCGCGGCCGTGGCCTCCGGCGCCGACTATGACCAGATCGTCAGCCATCGATCTTCGCCAGCGGGTCGTCGGCCGGGTGCCCTTCGACGCCGCCGCCGCGAAGCGCGGAGAACATCGAGCGGAAAAGGATGCGGATGTCGGCGAGCGGGGACTGGATCCTGTCGATGTACTCCAGATCGAGATCGATCCGCTGAGCCCACGGGATCTCGTTGCGGCCCTTGAGCTGCGCCCATCCGGAAACGCCGGGGCGGACACTCAGGCGCCGCAGCTGCCGCTCGTCGTAGCGCTCCACCTGGTAGGCCAGGGTGGGGCGCGGGCCGATAACGCTCATGTCGCCGCGGACGATGTTGAGGAGCTGGGGGATCTCGTCGAAGGAGAGCCTGCGCAGAAACCTCCCCACTGGCGTGATGCGCGTGGCGTCGGGAAATACGGGGTTCTCGCCGGCCGCCATGGTGCGGAACTTGACCAGCTCGAACGGTTCTCCTCCCAGGCCGATCCGCTCCTGGCGAAAAAGCACCGGTCCGCGCGAGGTGAGGCGAACCGCCAGAGCGGCGATCGCGCCGATCGCAATAGCGGGCACGGCGACGAGCGCGACCAGGAAGAGGTCGACCGTGCGCTTTCCCGCGTAAGGGCCCGTCGCTTCGCCGTCACCGTTCGCCACGCGCCCATTGTCGCAGTGGCGCCAGCTGTGGGGTCAGGCACTTCCATGAGTCCTGAGCCTCTAGGAAGCCTCTGCTCGTTCGTAGCCGCGCACGAGCTCGACGAGGTTCTCGCCTGCCCCTTCCGGCGACCCGGCGTCGAAGGGCGGATCGGGGTCGTACTCGATTCCGAGCTGGATGGCACGGGCTACGTCGTCGTGGGTGAGGCGCGCGGTCAGCGCAAGCGCCATGTCGATACCCGCGGAGACCCCTGCCGCCGTCATCACCTTGCCGTCTTCGACCCAGCGTTCGGCAACTGGCTCCGCTCCGTATTCGCGGAGCTCCTCGCGGTAGCACCAGTGGGTGGTCGCGCGCTTGCCCTCGAGCACGCCCGCCGCGCCAAGGACGAGCGAGCCCGTGCAGACCGAGGTGGTCCAGGTCGAGTTCTCGTGAACGTGGCGAACCCAATCCAGGACCTCCTCGTCGTGCAGGAGCGGGCGGTTGCCTTCGCCTCCCGGGATGAGCAGGATGTCCGGCTCGGGCACCTCTTCGAGGGTCGCGTCGGCGCTGATCCCGAGGCGGCCGGTGTCGGTCCGTTTCTCCCCGGTTTCCGTCGAGACGAAGGTGAGTTCGTATCCCGGGATGCGCGAAAGCACCTCATAGGGACCGATCGCGTCGAGGGCGGTGAGCTTGTCGAAAATGAGGATGGCGATTTGCATACGTGCATGGTCTCAGGCGTGATGAGGGGGCACAAGTGGCAGAAATGCCAACTTGCGCTAGATTTCAGCCATGCACCGGATCGCCGCGCTGTGCCTGCCGCAACTCGTCGCATTCGACCTGTCGGTCGTCGCCGAGGTGTTCTCCCTCGCGTACCGGCGCGGAAAGCCCCTTTACGAGTTCACGGCGTGCGCGGAATCGCCCGGCCGGATCGAGACGACGACCGGCTTTGGCGTAGACGCCCTGGCCGGCCTCGAAGCGGTCCATGCCGCGGACACCGTGTTCGTCCCGGGCTACCGCGAGCTTCTGGATCCTCTGGATCGCCAGACGGCCGAAGCGCTGCGCGGAGTGCACGAGCGAGGGGGGAGGGTCGCCTCGATCTGCACCGGCGCGTTTGCCCTCGGGCACGCCGGCCTCCTGGACGGCCGCCGCGCAACGACGCATTGGTTCGCCGCCGGCGAGCTCGCGCGGATGTTCCCGTCCGCCGACGTCGATGCCGGCGTTCTTTACACGGAGGACGAGCGCGTCCTGACCTCGGCCGGCCTGAGCGCAGGCATCGATCTGTGCCTCCACATCGTCCGGACCGACCATGGAGAGGGCCTCGGTGGCGCGGTAGCGCGGGCGATGGTTGCCTCGCCGCATCGCGAGGGCGGCCAGGCTCAGTTCATCGAGCGGCCGGTACCGCCGCCGAGCGGAGGCCTTGACGATGTGCGCGAGTGGGCGCTCGAGAACCTCAGCGACCGGCTCGATGTCACCGCACTGGCGTCGCGCGCCGCGATGAGCCCTCGCCACTTCGCCAGGCGATTTGCCGCCGAGACGGGTTCGACGCCGCTTCAATGGGTCATCTCACAGCGGGTGCGCGAGGCCCGGCGCCTGTTGGAGGCAACCGACCTGCCGATCGAGGAGGTGGCGCACAGAGCCGGTTTCGGCTCGACGCCCTCGCTCCGCCAGCACTTCGGCCGCGCCATGGCGACCAGCCCAGCGGCGTATCGGCGCAGCTTCCGCGTCCCCGTCTGACCTTTTCGGGTACACATCCCGGGTGACTTCCGATCCAAAGGCGCTGAGCGTCGACCCCGTCGCCCTTCGCATCCTCCTCGACGGCGAGCAGCGCGTGGTTCGCGAGCACGTGCGCGCGGTGCTTGCTCATCCCAGGTTCGAAAAGCCCGACGAGCCCCTCCCGACCGAGGAGTACCGCGAGAAGGTCGCCGAGTGGACGACTGCGCTGGCCGAGACGGGCGGGCCGTCGCTGCTCTTCCCGGAGGAGTTCGGCGGGCTAGGCATGGTCGGCGCCGCAATCGCGAGCTTCGAGACGCTTGCCTTTTCCGATCTTTCGTTGCTGGTCAAGTGCGGCGTCCAGTTCGGCCTTTTCGGCGGCGCCGTCCATCACCTGGGCACGCGAAAGCACCACGAGCTCTATCTGGAGCGAGTCGCGTCCTTCGACCTGCCCGGCGCGTTTGCGATGAGCGAGTCGGGACACGGCTCGAACGTTCAGCGAGTGCAGACGACCGCCACGTACGACCCGGTCGAGCAGGAGTTCGTCATCTCGACCCCATCCGACGAGGACCGCAAGGACTACATCGGAAACGCCGCGCGCGACGGCCAGATGGCCGCGGTCTTCTGCCAGCTGCACGTCGGCGGCGAGAAGCGCGGCGTCCACTGCATTCTCGTCCCGCTTCGCGACGAGAAGGGCAAGGTGTGCGATGGCATCCGCATCGAGGACTGCGGCCACAAGCTGGGACTGAACGGAGTCGACAACGGGCGCATCTGGTTCGACGACGTGCGCGTCCCGCGCGAGAACCTCCTCGACCGCTACGCGCAGGTGAGCGAGGAAGGCGTCTACTTCAGCCCGATCGAGAATGAGGACCGGCGCTTCTTCACGATGCTCGGCACGCTCATCCAGGGGCGGATCAGCGTCGGCGGCGCCTCGATGTCAGCGACCAAGGCGGCGCTGGCGATCGCGGTTCGCCATGCGGACCGCCGCAAGCAGTTCGGCCCGCCCGACTCCGAAGAGGAGATGCCCCTTCTCGACTACCGGGTCCACCAGCGCCGTCTGCTGCCCGCACTCGCCAAGACCTACGCGCTCCACTTCACGCAGGAAGGCGTCGTCTCAGAGCTCGACCGCATCTTCGGCGCCGACGACGGCACGGCCGAGCAGTCCGATGAAGAACAGCGGGCACGCCGCGAGCTGGAGTCTCGCGCGGCCGGCCTGAAGGCGATCGCCACCTGGCACGCGAACGAGACGATCCAGCAGTGCCGCGAGGCGTGCGGCGGTGCCGGCTATCTGTCCGAGAACCGCTTCGGCGAGCTGATGGCCGACACCGAGGTCTTCACAACGTTCGAAGGCGACAACACCATCCTCCTCCAGCTCGTCGCGAAGTCGCTCCTGACCGACTACCGCGACTCGTTCGGCGAGCTCAACGCGGTCGGCACTGCGGCCTTCGTCGCGAACCAGGTCTGGGAGACGGTGGCGGAGAAGTCGGCGCTCCGAGAGCTGATCGGGCGGCTCACAGACGACCTCGTCCCGGGGCGAGAAGGCGAGGAGGACCTGCTCGACCGCGAGTACCACAAGAACCTCTTCCTCTGGCGCGAGGAGCACATCCTCTCCGGCGCCGCTCGGCGCTTGAAGCGCGGCATCGACGACGGCCGTGACGCTTTCGACGTCTTCAACGAGTGCCAGGACCATGTCCTCTCGGCGGCCCGCGCCCACACCGAGCGCGAGATCCATGAAGCGTTCGTGGTGGCCGTCGAGCGCACCGAAGACGAAGGTCTCAAGGAAGTCCTGGGGATTCTCTGCGACCTCCACGCCCTGGCGGAGATCGAGCGCGACCGCGCCTGGTTCCAGGAACACGGGCGCATCTCGTCGACCCGTGCGAAGGCGATCACGCGCCAGGTGAACGACCTCCTGACCCGCGTGGGGCCGCTCGCGGTGGACCTGGTTGACGCCTTCGGCATCCCCGACGCGCTCCTCGCGGCGCCGATCGGCCTACCGGGCGGCAAGGCGAGCCAGACGTCCTCGGCCGAGATCGAGAAGGACCTTCCGAACGTGCGCGAGCTGATCCGCGAGCTTGGGGACCAGGCCCCGGAGCTCAGCCCCGCATGACGGTCGTCCTGGTCGCGGTCGCCGGTGCGGCCGGCGTACTCGCGCGTTACGGACTCTCGACTCCGTTTCACGGCCCGGCGCTTCCCTGGGCGACCGTCGCGATCAACGTTGCCGGGTCCTTCCTCCTCGGGATCCTCGTCTCCAGCCATAGCTTCGGCGAAGACACCCGAACCATTCTGGGAGTCGGGTTCCTCGGAGGCTTTACGACGTTCTCGACGTTCTCCGTGCAGGCCTTTCTGGACCTTGAGGCCGGAGAGCCGATGCGGGCGTTCACCTACGTCGCGGCATCCGTCCTCCTTGGCCTTGCAGCTGCCGCGGTGGGCTACTACCTCGGCAGAGCGACTTTCTAGGTCCGCTCGACGGACCCCGCTCGCTCGGTGACAGAGCCGATGACTCGCGTGCCCGGGTGGTGCTTTGACAGAAGCTCGACCGCGGCGTTCGCGTCCGCTTCCGGAACGATCGCGACGAAGCCGAGGCCCATGTTGAAGACCTCGTGCATCTCCTCGTCCGAGATCCCGCCGAGCTCCTGGATCAGGCCGAAGACCGGCGGCACGTCGAGCGGGTCGGACAGCTCGTAGCCGACGTCGCGGGACAGGCGAAGGAGGTTGTTCAGGCCGTCGCCGGTGATGTGGGCGAGGCCACGAACGTCCGCATCGGATTCGAGGAGCTCAAGCGCCGCTCGCACATAGATCACGGTCGGCTCGAGCACGAGGTCGCCCAGAGGCGAACCAAGGCGCTCGTCATCCCACGGCACGTCCGCCAGAACCTTGCGGGCGAGCGTGTAGCCATTCGAGTGGAGCCCGGAGGAGGGGAGGCCGATCAGGACGTCGCCGGCCTCGATCCGCTCGCCGGTGACGATCGAGTCGAGGTCGACCAGGCCGATCGCCGATCCGCCGAGCTCCCAGCCTTGAACGACGTCGCCGACCTGCGCGATCTCGCCGCCCGGGATCTCGATGCCCGCCTGCTCGGCGCCGGCACGCAGGCCCTCGCCGATCTGGCCGCAGATCTCGGGAGTCGCCTCGCGGCAGAGGATGAAGTCGACCAGCGCGATCGGCTCGGCGCCTACGCAGATCAGGTCGTTGACGTTCATCGCGATCAGGTCGATCCCGATCGTCTCGAAGCGCCCGAGCTCTTCGGCGACGACCATCTTGGTGCCCACCCCGTCGGTGCCGAACGCGATCCCGGTCGTGCTCGTCGAGCCGCAGCACGCTCGCATAGTGACCGGGCAGGGGAACGACGCGTGACGACTTGCCGGTGTCGATCTTCCCGAGGTGAGCGACGAGGGCGGCCACCGATGCATCGGCGTCCGACTGGCTCACACCGGCTTGCGTGTAGGCGTCCTGCGTCACGACGCTGATTCAACACCACGCGACCGGCGGACCACCAGCGCGGCAAGCGCCAGCCGGTAGGCCGCGTATGGCCACAGTGCCCGGTCGCGCTCGACCAGCCGGATCAGCCGCTGTGAGGCGAGCGTCGAGGCAAACGCAGCCGCGCCGCCCAGCGCGAGCGCCCTCCCGGTTCCGGGCGTCACTCCCCGCTTGGCGAGCCGCGAGCCCTTGAGGCCGACGGCGCCCAGGATCACCGGCAAGGCGACGGTCCGCGACAGGAGGTTCGCCTGGTCGCGTCCGAAGCGCCGAGCGCGGGCCACGGTGAGCGTCGCCCCGTTTCGCGACACGCCCGGGATGAGCGCGCACGCCTGCGCGACGCCCAGAAGGAGGCCGTCGAGTGCTGTCGCGTCGCCGCGACCACGGGTGCGCGGAGCGGTGTCCGCTGCGGCCATGGCGAGGGCGCCGATCGCGAGACCGGTCGCCGTGGCGCGTGGTGTGCCGAGCGACTCGATCCAGCGCTCGAAGGCGAGGCCCGCGACCGCCGGCGGCGCGAACGAGAGCGCCACGACGCTCGCCCTGCGCCCGTCGAAGGACTCGAGCTCCTCGGCGATCTCGTGTCGCAGGCAGATCAGAAGCGCTAGAGCGGTCCCGGCGTGAAGGGCGACCTCGAAGCTCTTGCGCGCCTCGGAATCGAGCTCCTGCCACTCCCACCCGGCGAGGAACGGAACCAGCGATATGTGCGCGGAGCTCGAAACGGGAAGGAGCTCCGTCGGCCCCTGCACCAAGCCGAGGATGACCGCACGAGACGCCGGAATGTGGAGGTCCGCACGGGGCTCGGGGCGGTGAGAGTCATCTGAAGGTGCCATTGGTACCTCGAAACGACTCTCGGCGCGGCTCACGCCTCGGCGTCGGCCGTTGCCGCGGGCGGCGGGCCCGAGCCTCGGCGCTTGATCAGGAGGTAGATGATGCCTGCGAGGATCGCGGCGGCGACCGGATAGTCGAAGTAGTGGAGGTAGTCGCGCCACTCCTCCCAGTTGTCGCCCACTTCGCGCCCGATGAACGCGAGCATGGTGACCCATGGGATGCAGCCCAGGGTGGTGAGCCAGGTGAAGCGCCAGAACGGCATCTTCGCGATGCCGGCCGGAAGCGAGATGAAGGTGCGGATGATCGGGAGCATCCGGGAGAAGAAGACCGTGGCGTCACCGTGGCGCTGGAACCAGTCGTCGGCCCATGCCAGGTGCTTGGCGTTGATGTGGACGAGCCGGTTCTTCTCGAGCAGCTCGACGCGTCCGAAGTAGCCGGCCGCCCAGGCGATCCAGGAGCCGACGACGTTCCCCAGGACGCCGGCGGCGATGATCCCGAACATCGTGAGGTCGCCCTCGGAGACGTTGAATCCGGCAAAGAGCATGATCGCCTCGGAGGGCACCGGGATGCAGGCCGATTCGAGCAGCATCAGGATGAAGACCCCGATGAGGCCGACCGAGTCGATGAACTCCGTCGCGGCGTCGACGATCGGGTCGACGATGAAGTCCGTGACCGAGGCGAGAGGTGTAACGAGAGAGGGCGTCATGGTGGGGAGGCGAGGGGACGCGGAAGCCCCGCCAGGCAGCCTGGGAGGATAGAGCCCTCAATGGCACGGATCCTCTACGTACACAGCCGCCGCAACACGTTCACGCGCATCGATCGCGATGCGCTGGAGGAGCGCCACGAGGTGGTGGATTACCTCCAGGAGGGGTTCAAGCCGCGGCCGGTCGAGCTGTGGCGAAAGGTCGGCGAGTGCGATGCGATCGTCGGCTGGTTCGCGTCCTGGCATACGGCTCTGGCTCTTCGCTTCGCGAAGATTCGCGGCAAGCCCTCGCTGCTCATCTTCGGCGGCTTCGACACAGCCGCGATGCCGGAGATCGGCTACGGCTCCCAGCGCGGAGGGATACGACGGCGCCTGGTGCGCTCGACCGCCAACCTCGCGACGCGCCTCGTCACGAACTCCGAGTCGTCGCGTCGCGAGATCGCGGACAACGTCGGCATGGATACGCAGCGCGTCGAGGTCGTCTATCACGGGATTCCGGACCGCTTCGCCGACGTCGATCCGGCGGCGCCCCGGGATCGCATGGCCTTGACCGTCGGAGCGGTCTACGACGTGAACCTCCTGCGCAAGGGTCACGGCCCGTTCTGCGAGGCCGCCGCGGCGATCGAAGACGTCGAGTGGGTGCTGGCGGGCGCTTTCTGGGACGACACCGGCTCAGAGCTCCAGTCGAAGGCGCCTCGGAACCTGACGATCACGGGCTTTCTCTCCGACGAGGATCTCGACGCTCTGTTTCGCAGGGCGGGCGTGTACGTCCAAGCCTCGCTCCACGAGGGCTTCGGGATGTCTCTCGCCGAGGCGATGCTGGCGGGTGCGGTACCCGTGGTCACCGCGGCGGGAGCGCTACCCGAGGTGGTGGGCGACACGGGCGTCGTGATCTCGGAGGCGACGGCGGAGAGCGTTGCCGCCGGTGTGACCGAGGCGCTTGCGCTGGGCCCGGAGGCTCACGTCGCCGCGCGCGAGCGCATCCGCACCGAGTTCCCGTACGAGATGCGCCGCGACGGCATCCTGCGCGAGCTCGACCACGCGATTGCAGGCGAGCGGTCGTAATGCCGCTTCCAGCGTAGAATTCAGCGCCTTATGCGCCGGCTCACCCATCCGGCCTACCGCCATCGCGCCCTCCAGTTCCTGGCCGACGCGGTCCTGGCCGCAATCGCATTTGCGCTCGCCTTCGTCCTGCGTTTTATCGACGCGGGCGAGATCCCCGACCGCTACGTCGAGATGCTGGTGGCATCGGTCGCCTTCGTCGCGATCGGCAAGGCGATCATCTTCACCTTCCTGGGCCTCCACGCCAAGTGGTGGCGCTACTTCCTCACGCGCGACTTCCCGGCTCTCCTCCGCGCCACCGCGCTCGCCAGCGCGGCGGTGGTCGTCGTCTTCACCGTGGTGTCTCCGTTTCCTGACAACCTGCCGCGCTCGGTCGTCGTCTTCGACTTCATCCTCACGACCGCACTTCTGGCGGGCGCCCGCATCGTCACGCGCCTGTGGATCGAGCGGCCGTCGAAGGAGCAGCGCGCCCGCAAGACGCGCGGCTCCCTGATCATCGGCGCCGGCTCGGGCGGCCAGATGGTCGTGCGCGAGCTTCAGCTGAACCCGGGCATCGGCGTCAAGGCCATCGGCTTCGTCGACGACGACCCGCGCAAGCGCGGCATGGGCCTCCTGGGCTTGCGTGTCCTGGGCACCACGGATCAGATCGCCGAGCTGCTCGAGCGCCACAAGCCCGACGAGGTCGTGATCGCGATCCCATCAGCACCGGGCGAGCTGCGAGCCAGAGTCGTTGCGGCCTGCCGCGAGCGGAATATCCCGGTGCGGACCCTGCCGACCGTCTTCGAGCTCCTCCGCGGCGGCGTCCAGCTCACCCGCCAGCTTCGCGAGGTCCAGGTGGAGGACGTGCTCGGCCGCGATCCCGTGGTGATGGAGCTCGACCGCGTGGGCGCCTACATCGAGGACAAGGTCGTTCTGGTCACCGGAGCGGGAGGCTCGATCGGCGCCGAGTTGTGCCGCCAGATCGCCCGCGTGCGACCCAAACTGCTCATCCTGCTCGACCACGCCGAGGACAACCTCTTTCAGATCGAGCGCGAGCTGACCGAGCAGTGGCACTTCACAGGCTGCGAGGCCGTGCTCGCCGACTGCAAGGAAGCGGATCGCATGGTCGAGGTCATGGGCCGCTTCCATCCGGACATCGTCTTCCACGCCGCCGCCTACAAGCACGTCGGGCTGATGGAGATGAACCCGCTCGAGGCCGTTCGCAACAACGCGATCGCCACCAAGGTCACGGCCGAAACAGCCGCCGCCGCGGGCGCGAGCCGCTTCGTCCTGGTCTCCACCGACAAGGCCGTGAACCCGCAGACCGTGATGGGCGCCTCAAAGGCGATGGCCGAGTGGATCGTCGCCGCCGCGGGTCAGCGCCACTCGACCACGCGCTTCGTCTCGGTGCGCTTCGGCAACGTCCTCGGTTCCTCGGGGTCGGTGGTACCGATCTTCCGCTCGCAGATCGAGAAGGGCGGTCCGGTCACGGTCACCCATCCCGACATGGAGCGCTACTTCATGACCATCCCGGAGGCAGTCCAGCTCGTGATCAAGGCGGGCGACCTGGGAGCGGGCACCGGCGAGGTGTTCGTGCTCGAGATGGGAGAGCCGGTGAAGATCGTCGACCTGGCCCGCAACATGATCTCGCTCGCCGGCTACGAGCCGGAAACGGAGATCGCCATCGAGTTCACGGGACCCCGCCCTGGTGAGAAGCTCGGCGAGGAGCTCTTGAACGAAGACGAGCGCTCTCAGCCCACCAGCGCGGAGCGGATAGTGCGCGCCGTGAGGCCCGCGCCGCTCGATCCGGAGTGGGTGGATCAGACCGTCGAGCGCCTGACTGACCTGGTCGCGTCAGGCGACGAAACGGGTCTCGCGACCCGTGTAGTGGAGCTCACGGCCGCTCGCCCCCGCGTCCGTTCGTAGACTCCCCGCTCACTCATGGATTTCATCGAGGACATCGGGCCGATCCTCGGGATCGTCGCCTTCCTCGGCTTTGCGATCCTGGCCCTCCTGATCGTGCTCCAAGCGCGCGAAGTGCGACGCCTTCGCGAGTGGGCCGGGCGAGCGCCCGAGCGTGCCGTCGAGGCCGATGACGCCACGCAGGCCGCGCTCGAGGAGAAGGGCGATCTCGACAAGCCCGACAAGCCAGGCCGCTTCGCTGCCTTCGGAAAGCGCGTGAGCGGATTCGTCGGCCCCAAGTGGGACGAGCTCGATCGCCGCTCACCGGTCGACCCGCGCATCCTCTCGGTTCTTCTCATCGGCCTGATCGTCGCCGCCATCGTGACGAGCGGGTTCGGCCTGCTCAGTTCCGAGCCGGAGCCCGTGGCCACCAAGGGCGGTGGAGGCGGCGGCTCGGACAAGATCGAGGTCGCGGTTCTCAACGCCACGACCCAGGAAGGGGTCGCCGACCCGGTGGTGGGTATCGCGGACCTGGTCGCAGACGATGTCGTCGACTCCTCGGATTTCAAGGCCGGCGTCACCGCCAACGCCCCCGCCGGCGAGCAGCAGTCGGTGATCATGTTCACGCCCGACTCGGAAGCGGACGCCGAGGCGCTCGCAGCTCAGGTCAAGCCTGATCTGGGCGAGACGCCAATCGAGCCCATGTCGGCGGCCGTCATCGCCGAGGCGAAGGGAGCGCCACTCGCACTCCTGGTCGGTTTCGACGACCGGGCAATCGGCGAAGAAACCGCCGCCGTAGTGCCTTAGGAGGAGAGGCATGGGCTCCGACCTGCTTCCGTTCTCTGAGGTGACGTCGCTGGTCGCGGCCGTGTCGGTGCTCGGCGTCTTCCTTCTGCTGCCGCTCTATCTCTCGCAGCGCCGCGACGTCCACCGCCTGCGCGACTGGATGCGGGCGAACCCCGATCACCCGGGCGCCGACCTGGCGGTCTCGGAGCGCATCCTCGACAGCGCCGAGCGCGACCTCGCCAAGGCGTACGCCGATCGCGGCGAGCCCGTTCCCGGAACGATGGAGTTCGAGGCCGTCAAGGCGGCGACCGCGATCAAGGAGCCGGGCAAGGCCGAGCCGGCGGCAGTCCCCCTGGAGGAGAGCCTTCTCACAAGCGAGCGTCCGGCTCTCGCCCAGGTGACCATGGAGCGCTCGGCGCTGGAGCCTCACCCTCGCTGGAAGCAGTTCGTCGCCCGCATCATGCAGCCGCGCTGGCTGGCTGTCATCGCCGTGGTCGCGCTCACGCTCGGCGTGGGCGGGATCATCGTCGTGGATCGCGTGCTGCGCGACGGGGGCGACGGCACTTCAGCGGTTACAGAGCCTGGCGGAATCGAGGTGGCGGTCCTCAACACGACGACGGCGAGCGGCATAGCCGGACGTGTTGCGAGCGAGATCGAGGATGCGGGATACGTCAGGGGCGAGGTCGGGAACATCGAGCGCGAGACGGATCAGACCATCGTCATGTACGCGCCCGACCAGAAGCGAGCCGCGAACCGGGTCGCCAAGGAGCTCGGTGACGTTGCGATCCAGGAGATCGACCGGGAGGTTCAGGCGGCAGCGGGTGGAGCCGACGTGGTCGTCATCCTCGGCCAGGACCGCGCCGCGCCTTGAACGCATCCGGATCGCCGGCTGGAACCCCGAGCCGGCTGGGGCGGGCAGGGCTGGTCGTGCTGCTGGCCGCGTCGCTCGTCCTCGGCATCTACGTCTATCGAGCGCGCACGCCGGACCTCGCGCTCGAGGTGACCAGCTTTCCCGAGGAGTTCAACGAGCGCGACGCGGTTGAAGTCGAGTTCTTCGTCCGCTACGACTCGGCCGAGGCGAAGGTCGAGATCGTCGGCCGCGACCAGGTGGTTGCGCGGACTCTCGCCACCGCGATCGCCCTCGAGTCCGAGGAGGTCGTCACGTGCACGTGGGACGGGCGGGATGACTCCGGCGAGCGTGTGGAGCCCGGGCGGTACCGGCTGCGCGTGACCCTGCCCGAAGAGGACCGCGAGATGGTCTTCCCGAAGCGGCTCGACGTGCGGGTAGGCGACCTCGCCGACGATGGCGACGCCAACGGCTACGTGCTTTCGTTCGGCGACACGTGCACCACGGAGGGCGCCTCGTGAGCGCGTCGGCCTTCGAGGTCCTGGGCGCGCTCATCGCGTGCGGCGGCACGGGCGCCGCGCTCGTCCTGGTCGAGCCGCGGTACCGCTACGCGGCGATGGGGATCGGGCTCGCCGCGGCCGTTGCCCTCCTCCTCGGCGAGATCTGGGGCGAGGAGCGCTTCGACCAGTTCACCTCTCAGCCGGGACCGCTGATTCTCGCGCTCATCCTGGGCGGCACCGCGCTCGGCGCCACCGCGGCAACGTTCCAGCGCGTTCCCGCCGCATTCGCGATCGCAGCCTTCGCGGTGCTGCCGCTTCGGCTTCCGATCCAGATCGGCGGCGAGACGAACTTCCTCCTGGTCCCGCTCTACGGCGTGATCGCGGGCGGCTTTCTGCGCGGCCTGTGGCTGTGCGCGACGCGGCAAGAGGACGAGCTCAAGACCGCGAGTGCGCCGCGCATGGGCGAGTCGCCCGCTGTCCGCTACCTCTCCATCGCGCTCGCTCTTTCGCTGGTCGTCTACGCGCTCGGCATCGCGTGGTCGGACAACCCGACAAGCGCGATCCGCACCGTGGCCTTCTTCCTCGCCCCGTTCGCCGCGATGCTCGCGCTGCTTCGGGACGTGCGCTGGCACCGCAAGCTGGCCGGCCAGGTGCTGCTGGCGTCGGTGCTCGTCGCCGCGGGGTTCGCGCTCCTGGCGCTGTGGCAGTACCTCAGCCGCGATCTCCTCTTGAACAAGGATCTGAAAGACGCGAATCAGCTCCACATCTACTTCCGTGTCAACTCGCTCTTCCGCGACCCGAACGTCCTTGGGCGTTACCTCGCGCTCGCGACGATCGGCATCGGCGCCTGGATCGCATGGGGGCGCCCTCGACGCGAGGCCGTGGTCGGCCTCGTCGCAGCGGCGATCCTTCTGGCGGCCCTCACGCTCACCTATTCGCAGACGAGCTTCGCCGCCCTGACGTTGGGCCTCGGGCTGCTGGTCTGGTTCCGGTTCGGCATGCGCGGCTTCGCGCTCGCCGCGGCGCTCGCGGTCGCGGCTGCCTGCCTCGTCCTCGTCGCTGGAGGCCCCGAGGCTGACCAGGCCGTCGACAAGGACCGCACCGACCTCGCCGAGACCTCGAGCGGGCGCACGAACCTGATCAGCGGCGGCATCGATCTGTTCCAGGACGCGCCGATCGCCGGCCAGGGCTCGGGGTCGTTTGCGACCGCGTACCGGCGCGAGGTCGACAAGGTGCGCCGTCCAGTGAGCCACACGGAGCCCGTCACGGTGGCCGCCGAGCAGGGGATAATCGGGCTCATCCCGTACCTGGCCGTGATCGCGCTCGCGGCCGTGGTCCTGTTTCGTCCCTGGCCGTCGCGAAACAACATTCGCGCCGGGGTGGCAGCCGCCTTCGCGGCACTCTTCTTGCATACCCTCGGCTACGCGGGGTTCTCGAGCGATCCCGCCATGTGGGCCCTGCTCGCGCTGGCCTTCGCCTTCCGGGAATGAACAACCACCGGCACCCGCTGCTTTCGCACCTAAAGGTGCTCACTTGATCTTCGAACACCTCCGACGGCTCGCAACGACCGGCGCCGCATACACCGCGGCAAGCGTCGTCTCGAAGCTGATCGCGGTCTTCCTGCTGCCGATCTACACGGCTTACCTGAGTCCGGCCGACTATGGCGCGGCCGAGGTCATGCTGGCGTCGGTCATCGCCGCCTCGATCGTGGTGCGCCTTGGCGTCATCGAGGCGATCCTGCGCTTCTACTACCTGGCTCAGGAGAAGCCGGAGGCCGTCGTCCGCACCGCGTTCGCCTCACTGTTCTGGACGACGACGCTGGCCGCGCTGATCGCCCTGCCATTCGCCGGCGACATCTCGGAGGCGCTCCTCGAGGAGGAGAACGCCGGGCTTGCGCGCCTTGCGATCCTGGGACTCTGGTACCTGACGCTGTGGGAGTTCGTCCTGACGCTCCTCCGCCTCGACGAGCGGGCCCGCCTCTACTTCACCTACACGATCGCCCAGGTGCTGGTGACGATCCCCGTGACCGTCACCCTCGTCGTGGGCACGGACCTGGGCGCTTCGGCGATTCTCCTCGGCAGCTTCGGGACGGGCGTCCTCTTTTTGGCCGGCCGTCTCGTGGTCGAGCGCAAGCGGCTCGGGCTTCGCTTCGAGCCGCCGCTGCTTCGCCGGATGCTCCGCTTCGGCCTGCCGACGATGCCGGCCGAGCTCACGCTCTATTCGCTGTCCTTTCTCGACCGCATCATCATCGTGCGCCTCGCGGGCCTGGCCGAGGCCGGCCTCTATGCGCTGGCGGTCAAGTTCGCGAACGGGATGCAGGTCCTGGTCCGCGGCTTCCACCTGGCCTGGCCACCGCTCGCGTACTCGATAACCGACGACGACGAGGCGCGGCGCACCTACGCCCTGATCGTCTCGTGGTTCGTTGCCGTCATCTCGTTCGCGGTGGTCGGCCTGTGGCTCCTCGCGCCGTGGCTTGTCCGCCTCCTGGCCGACGAGCGGTTCTTCGAGGCACAGGAGGTGGTCGGGCCATTGGCTGCCGGCACCGCGCTATACGCCCTCTACCTCGTGCTGGTGGTCATCCTCGGCCGGACGGGGCGGACCGAGCTCTCCTTCCCGGCCACCGCGACGGCGGTGATCGTGAACGTCGCCCTGAACCTGGTGCTCGTGCCCGAGTACGGGATCATCGGGGCCGGCGTCGCCTTGGTCGCCTCCTACGCCATCGTCGTCGCGCTCATGTATGCGATCGTCCGCCGCCTCTTCTGGGTGCCGTACGAGTGGCGCCGCCTGGCGACTGCCGTGCTCCTGGCCGCCGCCCTGATCGCAATCGGCGAGACGCTCGTGCCGCACGAAGGCCTGCGCGGCCTGCTGTTGACGCTCGCGCTCTGCGCTGCCTACCCGGCGGCCCTCTGGGCGGCGCGCTTCCTGAGCGACGAGGAACGCGGGCGGCTGGGCGCTCTGTTCTCACGCGTGGTGGGGGGCGAAACGCGCGAACTCGACGAGCGCGAAGCCGCGGCCGAGGCGGCGGTGCGCCAGGCGGAGCGCGACGTGGACAGACCGGGCGGGTAGGACGCCGTCCTTAGCGCCGTCGTTGTTCGTCCCTTTCTTCAGGGGGCGCCTTCTGGCAATCCCACGCCGCTCCGATCTGCTCGAAGCCCATCGGCAGGTAGAAGCGCCTGGCGACCTCGGGCACGGCGAAGAGATAGACAGCTCGCGCCGAGAGGCGCAGAGCGGCGGCCGTCGCGCCCAGGACCGCGGCCTTGCCCAGGCCCCGTCCACGCGCACGGGTGAGCGTTGCGACGTCCTCGAGCGCCGCGATGTCGCCGCGGAGGAACATCGAAGCGAGCGAAAGGGGTCTGCCTTCCTCGTAGCCGCCGTAGGCGAAGTGCGCTGCGGCGCGCGCGCGGAGCGCGTCGTAGCGGTCGAACTGGGCGATCTTGTCCGGCGGCAGGCCGTGCTCGACGCCCAGGCGCCCCTTGAGCCGCCGCATCGCCGCCCCCTCGATCGGCTTCGCGATCGCGGGCACTCTGGGGGGGACCCGGCAGATGAGGAGCCACAGCTCAGTGACGTCCCAGCCTTCGCGAGCGAGCGACCAGGCCACCTCGCGGTTCTCGTCGGAGTGAGAGATCAGAGCGGTGCGGTGGCGAAGCTCGGGATGCCACTCCGAGGGAAGCTCCGTCAGCTCGCGCAACTGGTCGAGCGTCGGCGACTCGCCGTCTGGCTCGACCTGCGTCCGGCTCGCCGACCAGACGGACCAGAGCTCGGGATTCGCGCAGACGAAGCCGTAGCGCGTCCGCTCAAAGCGCGTTGCCGCGGCCCTCTGCATCAGGCGCTCGAGCTCCCAGGAGGCGAGCACCTCCGAGGTCGGGGCGTTCACGGCCGAACCCCCGGCTCGCGGTCGAGGCGCGCGTTCAGCTCGGCGGCGGCCTCGCGGATTCCCTCGCCCTTCGGATTGAGCGCCAGGCGGGCGTGTAGCCAAAACCAGCCGGCGTCGCGGCCGGGGATGACGAGTGAGACCAGGGCCCGGACCGCATAGGTCCAAGCGGTCAGGACGCGCACAGCGGCCGCGCTCGCCGGCCCGTGATGCTTTCGCATGTAGAGGTCCCGGTTGCGGTGAAACTCGACGAGCCGCCGCCGTCCCGCGACGCGGTCGTTCGTCAGCTGCTCGTGGTGGATCGCCCGCGCACCGGGGACGAAGAGCACCGTCCACCCGGCGTCGTGGAGGCGCTTCTGGAAGTCGGTTTCGTCCGAGTAGACGAAGAACTCCGGGTCGAGATATCCGACCTCTGCCGCGGCCTCCCGCCGGACGAGCATCGCGGCCGACTGCACCCAGCCGACGCTGCGCACCTCCTGGCCCTTGCCGCTCTGGGTCACCAGCAGCTTGTGGAGGAACACCGCTTGGAGGAAAGCGGTTCTGAGGCCGGGCAGTCGCCACGCGCACGCGGAAGGCGAGCCGTCCTCGGCGAGCAGCTGCGCCCCGGCGGCGGCCACCTCGGGCTCGGACCCCACGGCGCCCACGAGCGCCTCGATCGCCCCGGGGCAGAGCTCGGAGTCTTCGTTCAAGAGCAGACACCACTCGCCCTTGGCCTCCTGGAGGAGCGTGCTGTCGTTCTGAGCCTTGCCGAGCCGACGCTCGAGCGCTATCAACCGGAGCCGATCGCCCAGCCCGCTCGGGGACGAGTTCCATTCGTGCACGGCCTCGACGGAGCCGTCGCCCGATGCGTTGTCGAGCACCAGCACCTCGGCGTCGAGGCCCTCCGGAAGCGTGTCGCGGATCGCGTCGAGGCAGCGCATAAGATGCGCCCGGCCCGCTGTGTTTACGACGCAAAGGGAAAGGTCCACGCGACAATCGTTCCCTATGCGCGTTCAGATCGTCGATCCCTCGGCCCAGACGCCACCTTTCGACCGCGCTCTCGCCGCGGCGCTGGCCCGTGCGGGCGCCGATGTCGAGCTGGTGACTTCGAGCTTCATCCACGGTGAGGTGGCCGAGCCCGACGGCTACATCGTCGACGAGTCGTTCTACCGGCGCTCGAGCGGCATGCCCTCAGGGACCATCCAGCGCCGCGCGCTGGGCATGGCCGAGCACGTGCCCGGCATGTTGCGGGCTCGCCGCCGGGCAGCCCGCGCCGACGTCGTCCACTACCAGTGGATCACGCTGCCCGGGATCGACGCGTCGCTTCTGCCGAAGTCGCCGGCGAAGGTGTGGACGGCGCACGGGTTCCTGAGGGGGAGCGGCTCGACCGGACCCGGCGGCCTGAAGGCTTCGCTGCGGGCGCTCGAGCGGATGGACGCGGTCGTTGCTCTCTCGGAGTACGGATCCGGACGCTTGACCGAGGCTGGAATCGCGCGCGAGAAGATCCACGTGATTCCGCACGGCGCGTTCGACTATCTGACCGACCTTCCCGAGCGTCCTCTGCCTCCCGAGCTCGAGGGTGCGGACGGGCCCGTGATTCTTCTGTTCGGATTGATCCGCCCCTACAAGGGGGCCGACGTCCTGCTCCGCGCCGTCTCCGAGATGGAGGTCGAGAACGCCGAGGTGTGGATCGCCGGCCGTCCGTTCGGTGTCGACATGGATGAGCTGCGCAGGCAGGCCGAGAGCATCGGCAGCACGGTGCGCTTCGTAGACCGGTTCATCTCGGACTCCGAGGTGCCCGCGATGATGCGGCGAGCGGACGTCGTCACGCTGCCGTATCGCGATGTCGAGCAGTCCGGGGTCCTGTACACGGCGCTCGCGTTCGGCAAGGCGATCGTTGCGACGGACGTCGGCGGCTTCCCCGAGGTGGCCGCGTCAGGGGACGGCGGGACGATCCGGCTGGTGCCTCCGGGGGATCACACCGCGCTCGCCGAGGCGCTGACGGCCGTCATCTCCGAGCCGGCTGAGCGGGCGCGCCTGGAGGCGGCGGCCGCGGCGGCCGCGGCGGGCCCGTACTCGTGGGACTCCATCGCCGCGCAGACCCTCGCGCTCTACGGGCAACTCGTGGAGCGCCGCCGATGATCGCGGTGGCGATCGCATTCTGGGCGAGCGTTGCCGGAATCGTCCACACGCATGTCACCTATCCGCTCTCGCTGGCCGTGCTCGTCCGCGTCCGCCGCCGTCGTGCGACTGTCGCCGCGGGCACTGACACTCCCGTCGTCTCGCTGATCATCGCCGCGCATAACGAGGAAGAGTTGATCGAGGAGCGCGTCCGGAATGCGCTCGAGACCGACTATCCGCGCGAGCTCCTGGAGGTGATCGTTGCCTCCGACGGGTCCGAGGACCGCACCGTCGAGCTGGCGCGCGCCGCGGGCGCGGACCTGGCGCTCGACCTGACTCGCCGCGGCAAGGTGGAGGCGCAGAACGCCGCCGTAGCCCAGGCGCGCGGGGAGGTTCTGGCCTTCTCCGACGCCAACAGCCTCTGGGCGCGAGACGCGATCGGGGCCCTGGTTGCCGCCCTTGCCGAGCCGGACGTCGGGTATGTCTGCGGGCAGCTCCGGCTGACCGGAGGGGAGGGGGAGAACCAGGAAGGCGCGTACTGGCGCTACGAGATGGCGGTGCGCTCGCTCGAGTCACGCCTTGGCGGCGTCACGGCCGGCAACGGGGCGATCTACGCGGTCCGGGCCGGCTCGTACGTCGAGATGCCCTCCGACCGAAGCCACGACCTCTGTCTCCCGTATCTGACCGTGAAGAGCGGCATGCGGGCGATCTACGAGCCCGCGGCCGAGGCGACCGAGCCGGCCGCGCCCACGCTCGCAGGCGAGTGGCAGAGGAAGCGCCGCATGATGAACCGCGCCTGGGGAATCCTCCTGAACGACGGCATCCTCTCCCCGCGCGGCTACGGGCCCGCCTATGCCTACGAGATCTTCAGCCACCGCGCCCTGCGCTACGCGACCCCCTTTCTTCACCTGATCGCGCTGGGCGCCAACATCGCGCTCCTGGGCGAGGGCACGATCTACACCGTCACGCTTGCGGCGCAGGCCGGATTGCTCGCGGCAGCTCTCCTCGCGCGGGTCATACCGGCGCTTCCGTTCCGCATCGCCGCCTACTACCTGACGGTCACCGCCTCGATCGCCGCCGGCCTCTTCGACCGCATCCGCCACGGCCCAGCAAAGACCTGGGAGCCCGCGGAGGGAACCCGCTAGCCGATCCCGCCTCCGCCGCTACCGCCGCCTCCGCCGATCTTGCGGATGATCTGCTTGCGGATGCCGGACAGTTGAGCGGCCAGGGCGTCGCCTGGGCACGCGGTCAGGTTCGTGACGCGGTGGCCGATGATCCGGAGAGTCCTGAATTTGTCGCCCTGGGGGTACCGAGCGGTCTCGCCGCCGGCGGAGACCATTCGCGCCTTGCCCGTGCCGTCGAGACCGTGTTCCGGAAGCTTCCAGGTGAGCCATTTCACGAGGCCCTTCCTGGCCTGATCGGAGATCGGAGTGGACGTGTGCGTCCCCAGCAGGGCGACCCCGGTCGTCTGGGCGTTCACGCCTTGGGCCTGGGCCCCGATCACTGCGCGGCTAAGCCCACCGGCTCGGCCCTCGTAGATGTTCCCGAAGCGATCGACGAACGCGTTGTAGCCGACGTCGTTCCAGCCGTTCGAGTTGCGATGGAAGCGGCAGATGCCAAGGATCAGGCCGGCGGCCTCGGACTGCGAGTAGTTCGTGGCTGAGACGGTGTGGTGAACGCTCGCCGCCTTCACCTTCCCGTACTCGGCGTTCTGCCTTGGCTTACAGCCACCGCGCTTCTTGTTCGCGCCCCACTGGCGCCTCGAGATCACGTTCGGCATGCCTCCGGCACGCGCGCGCTCAGAAACCTGAGGGCTTGTCTCCGGCACGCTCACGTAGTGGACGCGCCCATCGAAGCGCCAGCCGTGAGTGCGGATCTGAAGCTCGTCCATGCCGCCGAACCACACGGGGTCGCCGTTGGCGCTTTCCGTCCAATCGGTCCAGGCGCCGTCTTTTACGCGCCCGCGGAGCTCGGCCTCGCGCATCTCTCCCTGGAGCCCTGCGAGGTCGAACCTCGCGGGCGCCTCGAGCACATCGGAGCGGTACGCGCGATCCCCGTCCGCCCAGGACGTCTTGGCGACGGATCCGAGCTTTTGCGTGAAGTCGCTCGCCCCAGGGGCCGCCGCGCTCGAACCCGCGGGTCCGAGCATCACCGCACAGCCGGCGATGACAATGGCTTGTCGAAGACGAATGGTCAAAACGTTCCTGCCGGTGGCCGAGGCCGCCACGTTTACCTTCGGTCAAGGGTGTCATACCCCTGAACGCCGCACCGGTCCGTCGGGCCGCTTGCAGCTAGACGTTCAGCGGGAAGTACTCGGGACCCTGGCCGCGATAGATGTCGCGGAAGGAGCGGATGACGTCGAGGGTCGCCGCTCCCTCATAGGTCTTGCAGGTCACGAGCTGTGTCCACGCCGCCACGGCGACCTCCGAGTCCATCTCGGGGTTCGGGATCAGGATCACGCCGGAGGGCGACTCGTCGAAGACTCCCTTGATCGCCAGCTGATCCTCTTCGGAGAGGTCGGGCGAGTAGTGGATGATGACCCGGCCGTGCTCCATCGAGTGCACGAAGCGGCCAACCGGCGGGAACTCCGCGTAGGCGCCGTCGGCGAGCGCACCGGAAGCGTTTTCGGCTCCGTTTCCGTAGTGGTCACCTGAGCTCGGCGGGTCGGTCTTGTAGTCGACCTTGGAAGCGTCCTCGTCGTCGAGATGGGTGTTCCCCTCATCCTCGAGGTCGAGTTGGAGCTCGCAGCCGGCGGCCTCGGCGGCATCCTCGAGGACGGCCGTTTCCTGCTCGGCCGGCACGGTCCCCTCGCGATCATCCACCTTGATCCCGTCCGGAACCGCTCCGATCTCCGGGTTGATGTGGGCGGCCTCCGGGAAGTCGCTTGCCTCCGGCGACGCCGAGTCGTCGCCGCCGGTGATGACGATGAACAGGCCGGCGAGCATCGCGAGCACGATCAGGCCCGCAACGGCATAGCCCGCGTACAGGCGGCGCTGACCTGAGCTCTGCTGCGCACGCTGCGCGGCCAGGCGCTCTTCGCGCAGGCGCTCTCGCTCTTCCTTTCGCCCCGACATAACTGACGAATCAGGCTAGCGAGCGGTTCGTGGGAGACGGCGCCGTTTCGGGCGCGTAGGCCTCGCGCAGGAACTCATCGAGGACATCGTCGAGGCGCCCCGGGGTCAGCCTCCACTCGAGGATCGAGTTGGCATCGACCAGGCGAGCGTTCTCCATCTCCTCCACCAGCATCCCGGCGTCGGAGAACGGATGCAGCGGATCGGAGGGATGGCCGATCACGAGCGCCGGCTCGGCGATCCGCACGCGCTCGTCATGAGGCGGCGCGGTCCGGTGGAACAGGATTCCCTCGAGCACGGCGCGCGAGGGGCCCGGATCCTGGCGGAGCCAGTCGAGGCCCACGTCGACCAGAAGGCTCGTGCGAGGCACCTGTCGGAGGAGTATCGAGAGCGGCTTGAGGATGGGCTGCCCGAAACGAAGCCCGAGGAGGACCGGCGTGAACGCCATCGCGGCGCCCAGCAGCGCGTTGTCCAGGACGGGCATCTCGACCAGGAGCCCCCGCGACTTCCCTGCGTGGGCGACGCCGAACTCGAGCGCCGCGTTCGCTCCGAGCGACGTGCCGCCTACCACCGGGCGGTCGAGGCCCAGGTGCTCGATAAGGGCGGCGATCTGGTCGCCGAACGCGGGCATGTTGTAGAGGCGCATGTCCTCGGGGCGGTCCGAGTCGCCGTGACCGAGGGTGTCGATCGTGATCACGCGGTAGCCGCGCGACGCCATCTCGGGGGCCATCCGATCGAACATGTGGCGGTTCATGAGAAGGCCGTGCATCAGGACGAGAGACTGGTCTCCTGAGCCGTAGTCCGAGTACGCGAGGTTGTAGCCCTTCCACTCGAAGGTCCCGTCGGCAGCCCGCATCAAGCTTCGCCCACGCGCTCTCTGAGTCGCTCCCAGGGACGCGATGCCCGCAGGGCGCTCAGGACGGCGCGGGTCCCGGGGGCGCGGTTGAGCGCATAGAAGTGGATGCCGGGCGCACCGCCGGCGAGGAGCTCCTCGCACTGGCGGGACGCGTAGGCGACGCCCAGAAGCGTCTCGGCTTCGAGGTCGCCGCCCATCGCGCTTAGCGCGGAGTCGAGCTCGGGCGGGATGGACGCGTCGCAGAGCGAGCAGATGCGGGCGACCTGCGCGTAGCTGGCAATCGGGATCACGCCAGGGATGATCGGAACGTCGATCCCCCGCTCGCGGGCAGCGCGTACGAACTCCCAATAGACCTCGTTGTCGAAGAAGAGCTGCGTGATCAGGAAGCTCGCGCCGGCGTCGACCTTCGTCTTGAGATACGCGAGGTCGTCTTCCAGGCTCGCCGCCTCGGGGTGCACCTCGGGAAAGCATGCGCCGCCCACGGTGAAGTCCCAACCGTCGGTGATGAACTCGGTCAGCTCAGCCGCGCTCTTAAGCCCGCCCTCGGTGGCGGCGAAGACGCTCTCCCCACGCGGCGGGTCGCCTCGGAGCGCAAGGATGTTCTCGACCCCAGCCTCGGCAAAGCGGTCGAGGATCGCGGTGAGCCCCTCGCGCGTCTCGCCGACGCAGCTGAGGTGAGCCATCGTCTCGATCTCGTGATCGGACTTGATTCGCTTCGAGATCTCGACCGTCCCGTCGCGTGTCGCCCCGCCCGCGCCGTAGGTCACTGAGACGTAGTCGGGCTCCAGCGGGCGCAGCGTCTCGACGGCGCCGAAGAGCTGCTCGAGACCTTCGGGCGTCTTCGGCGGGAAGAACTCGAACGAGAAGACGGGTTCCGGCCCTTCCAGTGCATCGGTGATCCGCATGGGATGGATCGTATTAGTGAGTCCCCATGACGTTTAACGCTGACTGTGACGATCTATGTGACGGCCGCCCGGAATCGTGCTCCTTACGCACAAACCAACCGAAAGGAACCATCCAAATGCGTAAGAAGATCACTCTCGGAACCGTCGCAATCGTCAGCGGTGTGCTCGCCCTCACCGGCATCGCCACCGCGGGCGGAAGCGCTCCGACGAAGGTGACCGTCGAAGGCACCGGCAACGTCTACGGCTACGTCGAGAGCCCGAAGAAGAGCTGCATGGACGACCGCAAGGTCACCGTGTACGAGCAGAAGGGCGCGAAGGGCGGTGGCGACGATAAGAAGGTCGCTTCCGATGAGGCGTCCAAGAACGGTCAGTACTACACCTGGGACGTCGGTAACCCCGGGATCGACAAGAAGTTCTACGCGAAGGCCGGCGCAATCCCGGGCTGCGCGGCGGACAGCTCGCCCACGTTCGTGATCGAGGCGGTATAGACGACTGACCCGGGGCGCGGGTAGCCACCTGCGCCCCGGCGGTCGTTCCTATCGGTGCTTGCCGATGCGGACCCGGTAGGTATCCAGCGCCGCTTGCTTTACGTCTGGGGCGCAAAAGGGGGCGTCGAGCCAGTTCTTTTCCGAGAAGGCCTTCGTGTAGTCGCTCGAGTGGGGGGAGGACTGGTTCTCCGACTGGCCGTAGGTGACGAACGTGTCGGCCTTCACCGGGCACTTCTCGCCGGTGAACTCGGTGGCCATGATGAAGCTGCCGCCGTGGGGGATGTCGGGATAGCCGCCCTCATTGGGCTGCCATGGGGCCGAGATCGCGTTGAAGACACCAAGGCCTCCGGGACCGCCGTGGATCGGGATTGCCTCGCCGCCTCGGGTTTCGGACTGGACGCCGAGGAGGGGGGAGTCGAGCGGGATGCCGGCGCCCTGCAGGTCGGTGACGGCGTCGGCGAGGGCAATGCTTACGAGCGGGTTCGCGATGTTCAGGCCACCGCCAGGCGTATGGACCGGGTCGGATGCCGTAAAAAGCGGCTGGCTCATCAGGAGCTCGGAGCCCGGGCAGGTCTGGCCCTGAAGGCCCGTCGGCAGGCACTGGAAGGTGTCGAGGACGCGCGTGGCGAAGCGGCGGAACAGGACCGCGCCGTTCGAATTCAGGTTGTCGCGGAGATCCCAGTCGGCCAAGGGCTGGCACGCTCCGGAGACGTCGACCGGGCCGCCCGAGCCGACGAGGAGCCCGCCCGGCGCAAGCTCGCAGAGCGTGACGAGATCGTCGCGCCAGAGCTCGCCGAGGTACTGGCGGTTTCCGAGCGCGACCTTTTCGAGAGAGCGCTGGTCGAACTTGTCGCCGGGAAGCCCGTCGGTGCCGTTCAGGCGATCCTCGATCTGGATCAGGCCGATCCGCGTGCGGTAGGTGCGCTCGGCCTCTTCGATCCCGATGATGCGGTCGTACCCGGTGAGCGGCTCCTCGGGGTTCGAGAGCCAGTGGGAGTCGTTGCCGTTGTGGACGTAGTCGTCGCGGAAGAGCGTTGGCACCTCGTCGGGCGGGAAGGTCCCAGGCGCGACAGCGTCATCGGAACTCTCCCACGCGCAGGCCGAGCGCGAGCCGTCCATGATCGGCAGGCCCAGGATCTCGAAGACGGGCAGGCCGACGTTGCACTCGGCCGAGTGCTCGTCGTTCACGTAGGGGATGGCACCCTGCATCGAGTAGTACGCCTCGCCCTTCGAGTCCGCGGCAACCGAGTTCACCCACGGGATGCCCTGGAAGCGGCGCTGGACCTTGTCGTACTCGCGGACCGACTGAGCCTTGTTGTTCGCCAGGAAGTGGTTGAGGTAGCGGAAGTTGGTCGCGTTGACGTCGGCGAGTGCGAAGCCGTTGCCGGCGCCCCAGGGAAGCGGAATGCCGACGAGGCTGGTGAGCATCGGGCCGTAATCGGTGGAGTAGATCGAGCGGGTCACGTCCTGGAGCTCGCCGCCGTCCGCGAGAGCCTTCACCGTGACCTCGGTCTCTTCCATGTCCTTGAGCTCGCCGTCGACGAGATAGGTGTGGGGGTCGGCACCGAGCTGGAGCCGGTACGGCGTGAACCGCCAGGCGGTGGCGACGGTGTGAGACCACGCCAGCCCGCGGGTGTGGCCGATCAGGACCAGCGGCACGCCGTAAAGGGAACCCCCGGCGACGTCGACCTTGCCCGGGATCTTCAAGTGGGTCTGGTAGAGGCGCTCGGAGCCGTCCCAAGGGAAGTGGGGGTTCCCGTAGACGAGCCCGCGGCCGTTCTCGGTCGCCTCCTTGCCGAAGGCGTAGGCGTTCGAGCCGATCTGCGGCTGGAGCTTCGAAAGCGCGCTGCCGTCCTCGAGCATCTCGTCTTGGGTCGCCTGCTGTTCGGCTGCCTTCGCCGCTCCAACGGGCTCGGCGGTAGCGATGCCCGTGATCGCCGCGCCCGACGACGCCAGGATGCCGAGCTGGAAGAAGCGGCGATAGACGTCGACCTTCGTGATCGGGCGGACCCAGTCGGCGCCGCGACAGCGCGGGTCGGGGAGGTTGTCCACCCCTGTCTTCTTCAAGTAGCTGTTGTAGCCCTTGACGTAGCCGGCGACCCCGCGCTTCACGCCCCGCACGGGGCCGATCGGCGGCGGCTTCTGCATCAGGTCCTCGACGATTCCCTGCTCCTTCACCCACCCGAAGTAAACGTCGGCGTCGATGTTCTCGTACGTGGTGCCGTTGCCCGAGAAGTACCAGTCCTCGTTCGGGCCGAAGTACCTGGAGCGCTCGGCATTTACCGTCACGTACTCGTTCGCGATCGTGCAGAGGTTGTCCTCGGCGAAGGCATAGGCGTAGCCGGCGGCGAGGCTCTTGATGTTGTTCGCCTTGATGTGCGGGACCCCGTACTTCGTCCGCACGACCTTTGCCCGGATGTTCGCCTCGGCCTGAGCCGGCGCGACAGCGACGACGCCAAAAACGGCGACTGCAGCCGCGATTCCCCACGCCCGAATCCTCACGCTGAGGACACTAAATGTTCGATTCAGCCTTCGCGCCGGTTCTTGAATCTCACCGATTTGCCCAAATTGCGGGGTAGACGTCTGTGCGCCCCTTGACAACCTGAAATCGCGCCCTAAAGTGCATCTTGCGGTCCAGGAGAGAGAACGAATCACCGGAAGCCAAGGTGAAGTCACTCTCGAAGGCGACTGGCAAAGCTTCGTCACTTGAAGGCTACGAGTGAGGCAGGCAGCGCCGAGTCACCACTGGGCCGCGTTTTCTTTGCTTTCTTGCCGATTGTTTTAAGGACGTCCGAGCGGGCACCTACCTTGCGCAATGCGGCCAGCTAACCGCCGCCGGCAGCGCGGGACTTCTGCCGTCCGCGTAGCCGAGCGACCGGGGCGCACCCTCGGAGAGCTGGGCGTCGCATGATCCCCCCGGGAGTGGATCTGCGGCTAGCCCGCCCGCTCTCCTTTTTTGAACCAAGGGCTTGCGTCCGCCCGTACAGTTCCATGTATGGCCAGCACGCCTGATCTCGACCCGGTCGGCATCGCCGGGCTCGGCGCCTCGCTCACCCAGAACATCCGCCGCGCCGTCAAGGTCTCCGACGAGGTGGTGCGCAACCTCATCGTGGCGCTGCTGGCGGAGGGCCACGTGCTGATCGAGGATCACCCGGGCGTCGGAAAGACCGCGCTGGCCAGGTCGCTCGCCCGCTCGCTCGAGGCCGAGTACGCGCGCGTCCAGTGCACGGCCGACCTTCTGCCCTCCGACGTCGTCGGCACGAACGTCTTCAACCAGCGCGAGGCGCGGTTCGAGTTCCACCCCGGCCCTGTCTTTTCGAACGTCGTCCTGGTCGACGAGATCAACCGCACCTCGCCCAAGACCCAGTCGGGCCTTCTCGAATGCATGCAGGAACGCCGCGTCACCGTGGACGGCCATCCGCACGAGCTGGCGCGCCCGTTCATCGTCCTCGCCACCCAGAACCCGACCGAGTACGAGGGCACCTATCCGCTTCCTGAGGCGCAGCTCGACCGCTTCATGGTGCGCGTCTCCATGGGCTATCCGTCTGCCGAAGCGGAGGCCGCCATGCTGGACGAGCATGCCGCGAGCGACAAGGTCGAGGACATCGAGCCCGTCACCGAGGTTTCGATGATCAGGGCGGCGCAGCGCGGGGTTACCGCGATCCACGCCTCCGAGCCTCTGCGGCGCTACGTCGTCGCCGTGTGCGAAGCGACCCGCAACGATTCGCGCGTGGACCTTGGCGCCAGCCCTCGCGCCAGCCTGATGCTCTTTCGCGCGGCGAAGGCGCTGGCCGCCCTGGAAGGGCGCGACCACGCTCTGCCGGACGACGTGCAGGCTCTCGCCCCAGCCGTCCTGGCCCACCGGCTCGCCCTCGCGCCGGGGTCAATCTCCGGCAACGCAACGGAAGTCGTGGCCGAGGCGCTCGAGCGCGTCCCGGCGTTGTGAGCGTTTCATGAGAGGTCTGACCCCTCAGAGGACGCTCGCATTCCGGAGGGAGTAGGGCCGTGCGGTCGGCCGGCGGGACGGCGGCGCTGGGGGCCGGGCTCGCGTTCGCCGGAATTGCGTTCGGCTCGCCGTCGCTGATCGTCCCGGGCTTCGGGCTGATTGCGATCGCAGTCTTCGCGCTTGCCTGGGTCGAGCTTTCGGTGCGGGGCGCTTCGATCGTCGGAGAGCCTGGGCCGAGCCGCATCGTCGAGGGTGACGCCTACCCGCTCGCCCTGGAGCTCCGGCGGGGCCCCGTGCCACCCCCCGGCGGAGCGATCCATCATCCGCTCCTGGCCGAACCGCTCGCCACCGGCCCGTTCGGCCCGGACAGGGTCGAGATCGAGATCCGCATGCCGCGGCGGGGGCGCCACATCCTGGGGGGCACTGCATGGGAGATCCGCGACCCGCTCGGACTTCGCTCGCGCCGGCTCGCCGCTCCGGCGGGCGGAGAGCTGCTCGTCCTGCCCAGGATCGAGGAGGTTCACGTGATGGGTCCCGCGTCGGTGGATGGCGAAGGGGCCGGCACCGCCAGCAACGCCGGGGAGGAGGGTGCGGCCTCAATCCGGGAGGCTCGAGCCGTCGAGTTCGAGGTCGACGGCCTGCGGCCCTACCGGCACGGCAGCCCAGCCTCTCGCATCCACTGGCCGGCGGTTGCGCGCAGTGGCGAGATGCACGAGCGCCGGATCGTGGCGGGCGCCGAGGCCACCCCGCTGGTGGCGCTTGACGCCGAGCACCCGGCCTCAGAAGAAGCGCTTGACAGGGCTGTCCGTGCCGCCGCGTCCCTGTGCGTGCACCTCGCGTCGAGCACCGGCTGTGCCGTTCTCCTGCCGGGGAGTCATGGGCCGGCGATGCTCGACTCGCGCCTGCGTACCTGGCCGACGCTCCACGCCCGGTTTGCCGTCGTCGGCTCGGCTGCGCCGACCAGGCTGCCTAGCCGCGCGTCCGGGCTCCAAGGGAGCGTCTTCTGGGTATCTGCCAGGGCGCCTGAAGCGGTTGCTCTGCCGCGAAGCCTGGGCACCGGCCGCCACTACCTGGTCAGTGCTTTCAAGCCGCCCGGCGCGGTTTCGTTCCAGGTGGCCGGCTGCTTCGGCGCGGCGACGGCAACCCGCGCGCGACCGCGCGCGAGGGCGGCATGAGCCTCGACGCTCGCAGAGTGATTGCGTTCGCCGCGCTGGCGGCGTTCGCGTCACACCACTGGTTTCTCCTGGTTGAAGGCTCCGACGCCTGGCGCTGGATGGCCTGTGTCGGAATCGCCACGGCCGGCGCCGCGGCGCTCATCGCCCTTCGGGGGCGACGCCGGCTGGTCGTGATCGCGGGCACGGCCGGCGTCTTCGTGGTGATGCTCGCGGGCGGGCTTCTGGCGATCGGGGTCCCATTGGCCTCCCTGGTTCCGGGCGGCGGGGAGGATCTGGGCACGCAGCTCTCGCGCGGCCTGGCAGGCGTCAGCCAGATCGACACGCCGTACGCCGGCCCGGACCCGTGGACTCAGCTCGGGATCTTGGCCGCGGTGCCTCTGGGGATTTCGCTCGCGATGGTCGCGGCTTTCTGGCCATCGGGGTCAGGGCGCACCGGCCGCGCGGTTGGGCTCGGAGTCCTGGTTCTCCTCTATGCGACGTCGGTCACGTGGGAGTCGCCTGGCTCAGAGCTGGTTCGCGGCGCGGCGCTGCTCGCGGTCGTCGCGGCGGTCCTGTGGCTTCCGCGTCTGCCGCTTCCCCGGGCCGCGGCCGGCGCTGCGACGTTGGCACTGGCAATCGCCATCGCGCTCCCCCTCGCCTCGCGAGTGGACGCGTCCGATCCGATCGTCTCGTACACGGACTGGCGCGTGTTCGGCTCCGAGGAGCGCATCACTTTCAACTGGAACCACTCCTATGGCGCCCTCGACTGGCCACAGGAGGGCTCCGAGGTCTTCGTCGCCACGACCGACCGGCCGCTTTATTGGAAGACGTACGTACTCGACGAGTTCAACGGCGACGCGTGGTCCCGTGGCCCGGACGAGTTCGGCGACCTTGCCGGCGAGTACTACGTCGCAGGCGTCTCGATCGAGGATTACGAGTCAAACCCCCAGTGGGTCCGCGACTTCCAGGTCGAGCTGAGCGGCCTGCGCAGCAAGCTCGCCGTGACGGCGGGCGCGCCGAGGGACATCGAGGGACTCGACATCGAAGCGTTCTCGGGGGACGGCACCGTGAGAACCGAGGACTTCGAGATACCCGAAGGCAGCTCGTACGAGGTCACCGCATACGTTCCCGATCCCTCTGACCGCCAGCTCCGCCGCGCGGACGGAGTTCACCCGCACGGCACTGAGCGCTACACATCGCTACTGCTCCCGCAGCCGCTCACGCCGCTCGAAGAGCGAACCGGCCAGTCGGCCTTCATCCGGAGTGTCGCCGTCCCGCCACGCGGAGTCGAGGAACTCCCGAATGAACGCCACCGCTTCGCGGACCTGGGTGAGCCGATTGACGCGTACGTCGAGGGGACCCCGTACGAGCGGGTACTCCGGTTGACCAGGGCGCTTACGGACGGCGCGCGGTCTGACTTCGAAGCCGTCTCACGGATTCAGTCGTTTCTTCTCTCCAACTACGACTACGACCAGACCGTGCCCTTCGCCGACGACCCGCTGCCGACGTTCCTGTTCGAGGAGCGCGCCGGCTACTGCCAGCACTTCTCGGGCGCGATGGCGCTCATGCTCCGCATGTCTGGGATCCCCGCCCGGGTGGTCTCTGGCTTCGCGCCAGGATCGCGGCAGGCCGGCGGCACCTACTCGGTCAAGGACACGGATGCGCATTCCTGGGTGGAGGTGCTCTACCCAGGAATCGGATGGGTCACCGTGGACCCGACGCCGGGTCAGGCTCCAGCCCTCACCGACGTTTCGGTGCCAGGCTCAGGGCGGGACGCGTCCGTGATCAACAGCGCTCTTGGGCGTCAGTTCGGTCTCCGCGGCAACCCCGGGGAGCAGTTGCCGGGGTCCCAGCAGGACCCGGCTCAGGTCGAGGACGACGGCGGGTCACCAGTCCCATTCCTCGCATTTCTCGTCCTCGCCGGGGGTGGCACCGGGCTTGTCGTTCGCCGCCGCCGCCGCATGCACTCCCCGGAGGGCGCGGATCTTCAGCTTCGCGAGCTCAGCGACGCGCTCCGCGCGACGGGTAGGGAGCCCTCGCCGGGGGCAACCCTCCTCTCCATTCAGGAGACGCTCAGGCGTGCCGCCGGCCCCGAAGCGGCGCGCTACGCCGCCGCGCTCCGCGAGAGCCGCTACGGCCGGCGGCGGCGCAAGCGACCCGGCCCCGCCGAGCGGCGCTCCTTCCGCTGGGCGCTCGCGCGGCACTCAGGCCCGCTCGGCTGGTGGAAGGCGTTGCGAGCCATCCCGCTCGGCGGACCCAAGGCCTAGACGGGGACAGGCCCCACGCGTGGTGCCTGTCCCCAAGCGTGGTGCCTGGCACCTTGCGGAGAGTCGGTGCGGTTTCGTTGCGTTTCGGCTCACACTCGTGACGTGGTCGAACCTACGGTCGGCCTGTGCGCGCCGGAGCGGCTCAAAGCGGCCAAGCGAGCCTGGAGTACGTGGGGCTGATCCTCCTCGTCGCGCTGGTCGCGGCGGCCTTTGGGGCCATCAAGGTCGAGCCGGGAATCGCGTCCGCTGTTCAGGGCGCATTCTGCGACGCGGTCGGCGCCAAGTGCGACCCCGCGCTCACCCCCGAGGAGTCGCTCGCACAAGAGGAAGCGATCCTGGAGGACGTCCTCGACGGCACCCTGGACGAGTTCCTGGCCATGAAAGCCGATCCGGAGCACGACCCGCGCATGGACTACTCGGACGACGGCTGCTCGGCGCCCACCGGCTCGGAGGGCTTCTGGTTCCACTTCCGCGAGGCGTGTGAGCGCCACGACTTCGGCTATCGGAACTCCAAGCGCCTCGGCCTCTTCGATGAGCTGAAGGATCGGATCGACATCGCCTTCGTCGACGACATGGTCGCCGCGTGCGCGGAGGAGGCCTGGTGGCAGCGTCGAGCGTGCAGGTGGATGGCCGGCGTGTATTTCGGCGCGGTGAGCATCGGCGGCGGCCACTGCGAGGTACCTGGCGATCTCATCGGCCGGGTGCCCGGGCCGTGCGCACCTCCGCACGGGTAGACCCCCCGTACCCTCGAATGCGTGCACGCCCTGGACATCGAAGGACTCTCGAAGATCTACCCAACCGGGGTGGAGGCGCTCCGTGACGTCTCGCTGGAGATTCCCGATGGAGCGCTCTTCGGCCTCCTGGGCCCCAACGGCGCGGGCAAGTCGACGCTGATCCACTGCTCGACCGGTCTCGCGACCCCGACGGCGGGGGAGATCCGGATCTTCGGCCACGACGCGGTTCACGACTACGAGGACGCCCGCACCGCGGTCGGGCTCGCGCCACAGGAGCTGAACATCGACTTCTTCCTGACGGTCGAAGAGACACTCGACTTCCACGGCGGCTACTTCGGGATGCCTCGCAAGGAGCGCCGCGAGCGCTCGAAGGAGCTCCTGGAGACGTTCTCGCTGACCGAAAAGAAGGACGAACGCACCCGGACCCTCTCAGGTGGGATGAAGCGCCGGCTGATCCTGGCCCGGGCCTTGATGCACCGTCCGCGCCTCCTGATCCTGGACGAGCCGACGGCAGGCGTCGACGTCGAGCTCCGCCTCGAGCTCTGGCATTACGTCCAGCAGGTCAACGACGAGGGAACGACGATCCTCCTCACGACGCATTACCTGGAGGAGGCGGACCAGCTCTGCGACCGGATCGCGTTCATCAACAAGGGTGAGATCGTCGCCCAGGGCTCAAGCGCCGAGCTGTCGGCGCGCTACGGGGTCTCGGGCCTCGAGGACGCCTACCTCGAGCTGGTCGGGCGCAAGGAGCTCTCCCGCGTACGGGTCGAGGAGATCGTTTCTTGAGCGCGGCGCAGATCCGCCTCGCGACCTTGATCAGGCGCGAGGTGAGCCGGTTCATGAAGATCAAGCGCCAGACGGTCGGCGCGCCGCTCCTCGAGACCTTCCTCTACATCTCCGTCTTCGGGGCCGCTCTCGGCACCCGCATCAACACGCTCCACGGCTTCGAGTACGTCGTCTTCGTCATCCCCGGGCTGATCATGATGGCCTGGGCGATCAATGCCTTCTCGAACAACTCGTCGTCCATCCTCCAGCAGAAGTTCCAGCGCGCGATCGACGATCAGCTGTCCTCGCCCGCCTCGCCGTCGGAGCTCCTGTTCGCCTTCACCGCCGGCGGCTTCCTGCGCGGGATGCTGGTCGGGATTCTGACCTTCATCGCGGCTTCGTTCCTGGTTGACCTGCCGGTCTCCGAGCCGCTGATCCTGATCCCCGGGCTGTTCCTCACCGGTTTCTTCTTCGCGCAGCTCGGCGTGCTCGTCGGGGTGCGGGCCGAGCAGTTCGACGATGTCTCGTTTGCCCAGACCTTCGTGCTCCAGCCGCTGATCTTCCTCGGCGGCGTCTTCTACTCCGCCTCGCTCCTGCCCGAGCCGTTCGAGACGCTCACTCAGTTCAACCCGATCTACTACATGATCAGCCTCATCCGTTACGGCTTCCTGGGCTATCAGGAGACCAACATCGCGCTCTCGCTGCTGTTCCTCTCGCTCGCGACGCTCGCCCTTTTCTCGCTCAACCTCAGCCTGTTCCGGCGCGGCTACAAGCTGCGCGCTTAGCCCGAGTCGGAGGCCTGAAACGACGGCGCCGGCTGGATCAGCCCCAGCTGGGCCATGATCGTCGCGGCGTCGAAGTAGACGCGCTCGCAGACCAGGCGATCCTCCTCGAACAGGAAGAAGGCCGCGGTCCGGCATGTGAAGGCCTTGCCGGTCGGCGGGATGCCCCGCAACGGGCCCTCGTGCGTCCCTTTCAGGTCGAACTCGACGATCACGCCGTCATCGGCGTGATGGAGCGCGATCAACTCGTTGCGCTGGTCGGGGAAGGCCGTCCGCGAGTCGTCGAAGTAGCCCTGGACCGCCTCCGCGCCGTCGAAGACGTCTCCCGTCGGAACGATCTCGTAGCGCGGATGCTCGAACGTCCCGAGCGTCGTCTCGAAGTCGTGGTGGTTCTCCGACTCCATGTGCTCGCGGACGATCGCCTCGCGGCGATCGCGCACCTCCTGATCAGTCAACGGATCAGCCCAGGTTCTCGAGGACGCCGACCAGGTTGCCTTCAGGGTCCTTGAACTGTCCGATCCGGATCCCCTGTCCTGGCACCTCGTCGGGCCCCATCGCTCGCTTGCCGCCGAGCTCCTCGGCCTTGGCCAGCGCGGCCTCGCAATCGTCGACCTCGACATAGACCGTCAGGTAGGCCTCCCCTCCGTCCATGCCCATGATTCCGCCGCCGATTCCGATCCCGTCGGAGTTCACGTTCTTCTCGCGATCGATGATGCCGTAGTTCATCGGGTTGTCCGAGGTGATCTCCCACCCGAACATGTCGGAGTAGTAGGTCTTCAGCTTGTCGCCGTCCTCGCCAAACACCTCGAAGTGAACGACCGGGTTACCCATGCTCTCTCCTCTGCTCGGTTACGAGACCAGCTTGACGAATTCCGGATCGTCGCGCAGTGAGTCGAAGTCGGAGTCCTCACGGGCCCACTCCGCGCAGCGCCGATCGCCTTCGACAGCCGGCCGCAAATGGGCCAGCGCTTCATAGCGCCGGCCTTGGAGAGCGCGGAGACAGGCAAGCTCGAAGTGGATGCGCGGGTGGCCCGGGTAATCGTCGAACGCCTTCGCGATGGTCGCGTACGCGGCCTCGTAGTCGCCTGACTCGCGAGCGGGGATCGCCGAGTACCAGTGTTCGAACGGGGAGACGGGCAGCGCATCGCCTGGGCGGCCGGCGACTACGAGCACTGTCGTATCGGCTTCAAGCGCCTTCGCGCCCCTCGTCGTCGCGGGGTCGACGAAGAGGACCTCTCCGGCCCCGAGCTCCATTTCGTCACCGCCCACGCGGAACGCCGCGCGACCCTCCGTGACGATGTAGAGCTCCTCGTGACCGCCGGATCCCGAACCGGTTTCGTCGTGTGTCTCGATCACGGTGTCGCCCGCCTTTTCGGCGGAGTAACCGTTGACCGAGAAGCCGGTGATGCCGAGGGTCCTGCGTATCGGGATCCACGACATCCCGTCTTCCAGCGGGATGCGCCCGACATCGTTGAGGCCCAGCTTCCGGTGCACGGCCCTAGCTTGACTAGATCGAACCTCCGCTCGCGTCGGGTGTCTCTTCCGTGTCGGTTGCGCCGCCGCCCTCGGGCTCGATGTCCTCGCCCTCGGTCTCAGGGGCGCCGCCCGGCTGGTCGTCGGTCTCGGGAACGGGCGCGCCCGTTGGCGCTTCCGCGAGCCCGGGGTCCTGGGTCTCGCCGTCTTCGTGTACTTCTGAGCCTTCCATCGGCATCTCCTTCTCGTGGGGGGTGTGCCCGGGCACTTACCCGTAGCCTCGACCTGTAACGCCCTCAGGGTGAAGATCTCGCGTTCATGAACCCCGCCATCTACTGCGTCCATCTCGAGTCCTCCACCGGTCGTCGCGAGCGGATGGAGAGCCGGTTCAGCCATCACGGCTTCGACCGGGCGACGTTCGTGCCGGCCTTCGCGTACGACGCGCCGCGGAACGCCAGCGACGAGTGGAAGGCGATGGCGGGCCGCCACGCCCTTGCCTCCCACGTCGAGGCCATGCGCCGGATCCTCGAAGAGGTCCCCGAATCCGAGGGCGGGGCCCTGATCTGCGAGGACGACGTCATCTTCCACGACGAGATCGGCGCGCGGCTGCCGGACACGCTCGCGAACCTTCCTGAGGACGCCGGCCTCATGATGGTGGGCTTCATGGTCTACGGCTGGCCCGGCGGACTGGTCTGGTCCGGGCGCGACCCGGGGCGGCACAACCTGATCGAGGTGGTGCCCTGGACGACCTGGGGCGCGCACGCCTACTGGATCTCCCATCGGTACGCGCGCGAGCTGGTCGATCGACTTGGAGACGTGAACATTGAAGATCTCGGCAACGTCGTCGAGGAGAACATCACCTTCTTCGCGAACGGCCACGCCGCCTATCCGCCGCTGATGCTCCAGGAGACGATCGACTCGGTCGTTCGCAAAGACGCGGAGCTGTCGGTCCATGTCGGGATGCAGTCCGCGTGGCCATACCGCGACTACGCGGCCGCTGAAGCCGAGCCGCCGCTCTCCCCGCTCGCGAGCCTTCCGGACCCCACGAGGGCGGTCGGTGTCTCGGTCACGGTCCGCGATCCCTCAGACGACGTGGCCGGGCTGCGGGCTTCCCTTGAAGGCCTGGTCTCCGATGAGCCCCCTGACTACGTGCTGCACCTGGATTCGGACATGAAGGTCGAGTGGCTCGGACCCATGCCCCCTTTGGCTGCCGACGCGTACAGGATCCCCGTTGCCGGACAGGATCCGATCGTGGCCCTCGTGCGAACCGACCTCGAAAGCGAGCCGCAAGAGGTCCACGACCTGGAGGCGCTTAGGCTCACTCGCGGAGACCTCTTCGGGAATCTGGTCGACGCGCGGTTCGCGTCGCACCGCGGCGAGCTCGAACTCGAGGGGGTCGGTCTCGGGGCGGTGGATCTGGGCGAAGGCGCCACGCTTGCGCTCGAGGACGACGACCGGGGTCTACATCGGCTCATCAAGCGCGACCGCGCGGGCACCGCGTTGGAAGCGTCTCCGAGCTTCCGCTTTGCGGATGGCCACCGGGAGGAGTCGACCGGAATCGCCGTCGCCGACGGCATGCTCGTCCTCGGCTTCCTGGCCGACGGCAGGCACGCGGCGCTTGCCGCGTGCGAGCTCGATGCCGCGATATCGCTGCTTCGCCCTGCCCCCTGAGCGCGAATCACCCCGATCGCGTGATGGAGCGCCGGCCCAAGGGGTGTTAGATCCACCCATGGCACGCGCTAAGAAGGCTCCCGAAACACCGACGCTGAGCGACGACCAGGTCAGCGAGATGCTTGCGCTGACCCGGAACGCGGATTCCGTCGAGCTCAAGCTGACCGTCTCCGAGGAGCATCGCTTCTCGACGCTGACCGCGCTCGGCATCGATCCTCTCGAGGCGTATATCCGCCAGATCTTCTTCTTCGACACCGCCGACCTCGCGCTCGACAAGGCGGGGGTGGTGGCCAGGGCACGCCGCAGCCAGGGTCGCCCGGACGATTCTGTCGTGAAGCTGCGACCCGTCGAGCCGACGACCCTGGAGGCGCACGAGCGCAAGGCGAAGGACTTCGTGGTCGAGGTCGACGCGATGCCTGGCGGCTACGTGTGCTCGGCCTCTTACAAGGGGACGCTCAAGAAGCCGCGCGTGAAGGGGGCGGTGCAGGGCGAAATCCCCATTCGCAAGTTGTTCTCAAAACCGCAGCGGGCGTTCTTCGAGGCCAATGCGCCCGAAGGCGTCGGGTTCGAGGACCTGCTCGTGCTGGGCCCGGTCAACGTGTTCAAGCTGAAGACGAAGCCGAAGGGCGCGGTCCGAAAGCTCGCGGTCGAACTCTGGAACTACCCGGACGGGACCAGGATCCTCGAGCTATCGACCAAGTGCGCGCCAGCCGACGCCTTCGAGGTGGCGGCGAAGGCGAGGGCGTACCTCAGCGGCCTCGGCGTCGAGCTTGGCGACGAGCAGCAGACCAAGACGCGGACCGCGCTCGAGTACTTCGCGAAGGCCTAGGGCCGCCTGCGGACGGGCTCGGGCGCGCGGTAACGCACCACCGTCTTGGCGAGCTTGTCGTGGAATCCCTGGCGCCTCTCGTTCAGCATGATCGGCACGTAGCCGGCGAAGAACGGGATCGCGGCAAGGACCATGCCGACGAGCCGCAGCACGCCGCGCTTGGGCGACACCCGCGCGCCCTCGATCGTTCGCACGTTGATTCCGAGCATGCGCATCCCAGGGGTCTGGCCCGCCAGCCACCAGAACGAGACCATGTACGTATCGAAGACCACGATCCAGGCGAGCGCGCCCAGGACGATGTCCAGCGCGTCGAGATTGATCGAGACCTCTCCAAAAGCCTCGGCGATGAGAGTGATCACTGCACCAACTGCGACAAGGCTCACCTGAACGATCGCGACGTCGGCAGCAAAGGCGCAGCCGCGGGTGACGATGCCCGCGTACTCCGGCTCGGCGCTGGCCGTCACGGGCGCTACTCCCGTCACGGTTGTGGCGGACTCTCTCCGGATGCGGTCTCCAAAGCGAGCGGCTGAGGTTCGCGTGGCGCCCGCCTCAAGACCCGTCGCGCGACGCGTTCGGCGAACTCATCCGCCGTGACCGTTCGCTTGCGAGCCTCGTCGGCGACGACCCCGGTGAGCCCAACGCTGGCGTTGGCGACCGCGTTCAGGACCTCAGGGCTGTTGGCGATGCGGTCTACGAGATTCCAGAGCTCGTCGCTCTCGAGCAAGCGCTCGATGGCCAGCTTGGCCCGTTGTGACGCAAGCAAGTCCGTGATGAACCGGTCGGTCGCGCGATCGAGAGCTGCGTTCAGCTCCGCCTGGGCGCGGGCAAGATCCTCGCGGCCGGCGGCATCAAGGCTTTCGATGAGTGCCGACGCCTCTGCCCGCGCCGCTTGGCCCGGAGCCGTGCTCATGCCGCCTCTGACGGCCGCGGCGACAGGCTGCGTTGCGGCGCGCACGGCCGCGGTTGCGCCCAGCGCCGCCGATGCCATCACGCGCGCGCTCAGCCCCGCCGCTCCGATCAGGGCGTTTCCCACGGTCGGCTGCCGCCGCGGGGAGGTGGGTTCTGTCGTGCTCATCGCCCGACATAGTCGCACGCGAGGACACGAAATCGCAAAACCATTTCTCCTGCCCTGTCAGTAGGGTGGTCAAACACCCCTCGCTACCAACGGAGATATTCAATGCTTCTTGCCGCCGAAAACAACTACCCCCTCCTCGAGGTCATCTGGACGATCATCGTCTTCTTCGCCTGGGTCATCTGGATCTGGGCAGTCATCTCGATCTTGAGCGACGTGTTCCGCAGGCACGACATAGGCGGCTGGAGCAAA
This sequence comes from uncultured bacterium, assembly GCA_963772035.1. Taxonomy (GTDB): domain Bacteria; phylum Actinomycetota; class Thermoleophilia; order Solirubrobacterales; family 70-9; genus JALZKA01. Next base: position 25,519 of record CAVYVT010000003.1, on the reverse strand, counting down.
GCTCTGTGGACGTTCTTCATCATCCTCGTCCCATTTCTGGGCGTGCTCGTGTATCTGATCAGTCAGGGCAAGGGCATGGCTGAGCGGAACGTCGAGATGCTTCAGGCGAGGCAGAAGATGTACGAGCAGCACATCCGCGAGGTCGCAGGCGCGAGCGGCGGCGGCGGCGCGGCCGGCGAGATCGCAAACGCCAAGGCGCTCCTGGCAGCAGGCGACATCACCCAGGAGGAGTTCGAGCAGCTCAAGCGGAAGGCGCTCGCCTAGCGGCGGGCTCCGACTGAGCAGTAGCGTCGACAACTCGGGCGGGGTGGGCGGAATGCCGCCACGCGCTATCTGCGCAACAATTGAGGCTGCGCAACGCCTGCTGCGCCCTCAGCAAGGGACGTAGGACAGGCTGGGGCGCCGATATGCCTGGAACGAGCATCCCCGACGCCGCACCCGCCGTCTTCCCCGGCGAAGGTCGTCCTGCCCGTGGGGGCTTGGTGCGGCGCGACCGGCTGATCTCGCGCTTGAACGGCCACGGGGGCGCGCCCGTGCTGCTCCTGGTCGCGCCCGCCGGCTACGGGAAGTCGACGCTCCTCGCCGACTGGACCGAGCAGGACGAACGCCCCTCAGCCTGGATCACACTCGACGAGCGCCATAACGACCCTGCGTTGTTGCTTGGAGCGATCGCTTCGGTTCTCGACGCGATCGAGCCAATCGGCGACGAGGTCTTCGCGCCGATCGCAACGCCGCGGGGCCGAGTGTCAAGCGTCGTGGTTCCCCGCCTGCGTGAAGCAATCAAGGCTCGCCGCAAGGATTTCGTACTCGTCCTCGACGATCTCCACCTCGTGGAGAATCCGGATTGCCTGGATCCGCTTGTCGCGATCGCTCAGTCGGTTCCCGCCGGCTCACAGATTGCGTTCGCGAGCCGATCAGAGCCGAAGCTCCCGCTCGGGCGCATGCGGGCCCATCGCCTGCTGGCCGAGTTCGATGCCCACGATCTCAAGATGAATGCCGACGAGGCCGCACAGTCGCTCGCCGCGTCGGGGCTCGAGCTTCGCCCGGACGCCGTCGCGAGGCTGGTCGAGCGCACGGAGGGCTGGGCCGTGGGCCTCTACCTGGCGGGCCTGTCGCTCTCCCGGAAATCCAGAGTGGAGGCCGCGATCGCGGACCTTCATGGCGACGATCGCCTGGTCGCGGACTATTTGAGAGATGAGTTCCTCGCCGGGCTCGACGAGGAAACGCTGGACTTTCTCGTTCGCACCTCGATCCTGGACCGCCTCTCCGGCGGCGTCTGCGACGCGGTTCTCGAACGGACCGGATCCGCCGACGTCTTGCACCGCCTCGTTCGCTCGAACCTCTTGATCATCCCCCTGGACGGTCGCGATCAGGTTTTCCGGCACCACTCCATGCTCCGGGAGATGCTGCAGTCCGAGTTGGGGAGGCTGGACCCAGCAGTCGAATCAGGGCTCCACGTCCGAGCCAGCGAGTGGTTCAGCGACCGGGGCGACCTCGACCGCGCAGTCCCGCACGCGGTCGAGTCAGGGGACCGCAAGCTGGCTGCCGGCCTGATCTGGGCCAGCGCCGCGGCGTACGTGTCGACCGGGCGGCAGGCAACGGTGCGCGGATGGCTTGCGCACTACACGGAGGATCAGCTCGCCACGTCGCCTGAGCTGTGCCTGGCCCGCGCGACCTTGCCGCTGGCCGATGGGAACGGAGGCGAGGTCGAGCTGTGGACCGGAATCGCCCTCGACCAACTTGCGGTGTCGGACGACCCGGACGATCAGGTGACGGCGGCGACGGCTCGCATCATTCGCGCGTCTGGTGCCGCGCGCGACGGCGCGATGCAGATGAGGAAGGACGTTCAGGCGGGGATCGAACAGTTGACGGCCGATAGCCCGTGGAGAGCGCTGTGCCATCTGATCGACGGCGTCTCCCACCATCTCTGCGGCGACCGCGAAGGAGCTCGCAGGCCACTTGAAGACGGTGTGCGAGCCGGAACCTCGGGCACCCCGTCCGTTGAGACACTGTGCCGTGCGCAGCTGTCACTGCTCGCAGTCGATGAGGGCGACCTGGGCGAGGCCGAACGCCAATCCCAGATCGCGCTCGCCCAGGTTGATCACTACGGGCTCAGCGATCATCCGACGCAGGCGCTGGTGTTCGCCGTTTCGGCGTACATCCGCGCTCGGAGGGGTCGCGCGGCTGCCGCCGCGACGGACGCCAAGACCGCGGTCAGGCTGCAATCAGGGCTCCACGAGATGACTCCCTGGTACGAGGCGGAGACCCACATCACACTCGCCCGTGCCCTGCTCCAGCTCGACGACGGCAACGCGGCCAGATCCCACTTGGGCTCCGCCGGGCGCTATCTGCGGAAGGTCGACGACGCGTTGGTGTTGCGAGAGTGGCTCGACACCGCGTGGGCCGAGGCCGAGACGGCGGAATCTGTGGTCGGCAGGTGGCCGCTCACACCGGCTGAGCTGAAGTTGCTCCACATGCTGCCGACCCACTACAGCTTTCGGCAGATTGCCGACCAGGCATTCGTCTCCCAGAACACCGTGAAGACGCAGGCGCAGTCGGTCTACCGCAAGCTTGGCGTCTCTTCACGTGCCGAAGCCGTCGCCTGCGCACGGGCGGCAGGCTTGCTCGACATGGACCAAGATTCACCCGAGGCGGGTGATGTGCCGTCCGTAGACGGCGCTTAGGCTCGCCTGGATGAGAATCCGGGGACGCCTGCGGCGAAGCCACGCCCAAGGAGACCAGGCCGCGGCTGAAGGTCCGGTCGAAGGCGACTACGTCGAGATCGATGCGCGCGGTCTCACCGGTGTCTTTGCGGCACCGTCGTGGCTGAGGGACATCGGATTGACGTCTTGGCTCCTGGTCGGCGTTGCGCTGCTCCTGGTCGGCCTCGTGTGGCTGGCCTCCCTCACGCAGACGATCGTCGCGCCTGTGATCACGGCCGCGGTCGTGGCCGCGGTGGCCTCTCCGCTCGTTGCCTGGATGAACGGCCACCGGATTCCGCGGCCTCTGGCCGCCATCTTCATCATGCTCGGATTGATCGCGATTGGGGCCGCCCTCTTCCTGATGGTGATCGGCGGCATCACCTCGCAAGCAGGTGACATCGGCAACCAGTTGAGCGATGCCCGAAGCACCCTTCAGGGTTGGCTCGAAGACGTCGGCATCGACCCGTCGACCGCCGCCGAGGCAAACAAGAACGCGGCCGCCTCGGTCAGCTCGTCGTTTTCTCAGCTGAAGGACGGCATCGCAAACAGCATCAGCGCCCTTTCCGGGCTCGCCTTCTTCCTCGCGCTGACGATCCTCAGCCTGTTCTTCCTCCTCAGCGACGGCCCCAAGATCCGGCACTGGGCCGAAGGGCACTTCGGCGTCCCACGGCCCCTCGCGCACATCATCAGCGGGAGAACGCTCGGAGCCCTCCGCGGGTACTTCCTCGGAGTCACCATCGTCGCGGGGTTCAACGCGGTGGTCGTCACCCTCGGGGCCTTGATCCTCGGGGTCCCGCTGGTCGGGACGATCGCGGCCGTCACCTTCGTCGGCGGGTTCATCCCGTACCTCGGTGCCTGGACCGCTGCGGCTTTCTCTGTCCTCTTGGCCCTGGGCGGCGCCGGCCCCGAAGCAGCGGGCGGCATGGTCATCGTCCAGCTCCTCGCCAACGGGATCCTCCAGCAGCTGGTCCAGCCGTTTGCCATGGGGGCTGCGCTTGGGATCCATCCGCTGGCGGTACTCATCGTCACGATCGCGGGCGGCGCCCTGTTTGGGGCCGCCGGGCTGATCCTGTCCGCCCCGCTCGTCTCGGCCGTGGTGCGCATCTCAGACGACCTTTCGCACGCGCGAGACGCGGAAGAAAAAGCTGATCAATCAAATCCCGACACCCATGAGGAGATCACCGATGACGACCCCTAGCGAGACTGCGGCACCACGACGCCGCGCCCTTCCCATCGTCCTGATCATCCTGGCGACGCTCATCGGCATCACGTCGGTGCTCGCCCTCTGGGTCAAGCGCCAGGCGCTCGAGACGGATACCTGGACGGAGACGAGCACGGAATTGCTCGCGGACGAGTCGATCCGGGATGCGATCAGCAACTTCATCGTCACGACGATCTACGACAACATCGACGTGGAGCAGGAGATCGCGAATGCGCTGCCGCCAAACGCTCAGATCCTCGCCGCGCCGGTTGCGGGCGGCCTCCGCCAGGTTGCCGGTCAGGCCGCCGACAAGGCCCTCGAATCGTCGCAGGTCCAAGCTCTGTGGGAGGAAGCGAACCGCAGGGCTCACGAACGCCTTCTCGCGCTGATCGAGGACAAGGGCGAGTACGTCTCGACCACCGGCGGAACCGTCACTCTGGACCTGACTTCCCTCGTCTCGAACGTCGCGGCAAACGTCGGTATCGGCGGAGACGTTGCCTCGAAGCTCCCGGCAGGCGCAGCCTCCATCGAGATCATGCACTCGGATGAGCTCGGCGCCGCCCAGAAGGGAGTCAAGCTCCTGCGGACGCTGGCCTGGCTCCTGACGGCCATCACCCTGCTCCTCTATGCCGCGGCGATCTACCTCGCACACGGAAGGAGACGCGAGACTCTGCGAGCCGTCGGCATCTCGTTTGTCGCGATCGGCGCAGTTGCCCTGATCGCACGCAACGTGGGCGGCGACATCGTTGTGGGCGCGCTCAGCGACTCCAACTCAACATCCGAGAATCCAATCCTCGACACGTGGCTGATCGGAACGTCGCTCCTGGAGACGACCGCCCAGTCGATCATCGCCTATGGCGTGGCGATCATCGTGGCCGCGTGGCTCGCGGGACCGACGAAGGTGGCGACGGCCATCCGTTACGCGCTGACCCCGTATCTGCGTCAGCCGAAGTACGCCTACGCAACATTGGCCGCCATCCTGATCCTCCTGTTCTGGTGGAATCCGGTGGTCGCGACCGGGCGACTCCTTCCGTCGCTTGTCCTGATCCTTCTGCTCACGATTGGCACGGAGGCGCTCAGGCGCCAGATGATCCGGGAGTTCCCGGATCACGTCCACGTCGGGACGCCCGAGGGAATCGCGCAGTCGCTCGCGGACCGGATGCGCGAGATGCGCGAGCGCCGGGTCGCCGGCCGTGCTGCGCCGACCGAGGCGGTGCCGGGCGCGCTATCAGGCGCGAGCCGCCTCGAGGAGCTCGAGCGCCTAGCGAGGCTTCAGGAGCAGGGCGTGCTCACCCCGGAGGAAGCGGCCACGGAGAAGACCCGGATCCTCGACTCAGCCTGAACAGGGTGTCAGACGCCTTTCTAAAGGGTGTCTGACACCGTTTAGCCGAGGATGTCGTTCAGCGTGAGGACGACGAACAGGCCGATCACGATCTCCGACACGACCCAGGAGTTGTTGTTCATCCAGTCGCGGGCCTTCGGCATCGCGGCCTGAGCGCGCTCGCCGAATGCGAGCAAACCGAGGAGCGGGATGGCCAGGAGGAACAGCGTCACGCCGATGAACACTCCGCAGTGCCACCATGGTGAGTCGTGGTTTGCCAGGTACTGGCCCACCGCGACGGAAGTGAGGATGTCCGTCGGGAATACCCCCAGGAGCAGGAAGCCGAGCTTGAACGAGAACTTGGCATCGGCGCTTTGTAGCTTGCCCATCCAACTCGGCGGTTGCGACTCCGCGCGCTTGAGAAAGGTGTGGAGGCCCGCCAGAACCAAAAGCACCAGGACCACGATGTCGATCGTGTCCGACGATGACCCGCTGTCCGAGATCCCGTTGATGAAGAAGTAGGAGGCGCTGATGATCGCCGTGATGGAGAGTGCGGCTCCGGTGATGTAGGCGACGGAGTTGCGCCGCCAGCCGTCGCTGGTCGCCAGGAAGATCGCGCTCAGGATCTGAGGCCCCGCGATCATCACGAACGCCATGGGGAGGATCTTCGCGAGGTTCATGCTTCAACGGCCTTTCGGGTTGGTTCTTTTCCGGCGTCCATCTTCCTGAACGCCTCATGTCCAAGGTCTGCGAGCCAGCGGCGCATCAGCTGGTGCATCTCTTCCGCGCCGACGACCGGCTCGGTGGGCATCGCCCAGCCGGATGGCGCGAGCGCGAACGGGAAAGACTGCTCGCCGCCCATGCCGCCGTGCGAGCCCACGAGCTCCTCGAAGGCGGCAACCTCGTCGGTTTCCGTCCAGTAGGTGCTGTTGACGACGATGTCGGGGCAGTGCTCGAAGCCGTCGGTGCGGCGGACGTGGTGCGCCGCGTTGGGGCCGAACGGAGCCAGGGGATCCTCGCCCGCAACCGTGCCATCCGAGAGGCGGTGGACTCCGTTTGCGCCCAGCGCAAGGGGCCCGTCCCGCTCCGAGCGCACGAGCGCGAAGCCGATTCCGGGGTGGTTGAGGAGGGTGGGCATCAGCGAGGGGTACAGCTCATCGATCCTCTCCATCGTGACGCGTCCCGGCTCTCGCGGGAAGGTGATGAGGCCCAGGCAGCCGGAGGCCATTACTGAGAGCTCGGGCGGAAGCGACTCGTTGGCCGCCTCGCGCTCCCTCTCCCCGGTGCCCTCCTCGCCCAGGACGACCTCGCCCTCGTCCTGTCGCTTGCGCGTGATGGCGCGAACTGCGCGGCCGATCATGCCTTCCGAACCGGCTGCCTCGGTCAGTGAGGCAGCCAGATATGAGAGGGACTCATCCGATTGCGCGTCCTCGGCGTCGATGTGCTCGGCGGCGCACGTCTTCGCGACGAGCTCCTCGAGGGACTCTCCGTAGCGATCCAGGAAGGTCGCGCCCTGAGACTGTCCGTGGTCGGAAAGGACGACGAGGTGGTAAGGCCTGGAGGCGTCCTGGGCGGCGGACTCGATCCGGGCGAGCTGGCGGTCGAGTCTTCGGAGGACGGCGAGCGCGTCGACCCGCTCGACGCCCGAGTGGTGCGCAACCTCGTCGTAGGCAAGGAACGTCGTGTATCCGACCGGTCGCCCCGCGTAGAGGTCGCCGATGACGGCGGCGACCTGGAGATCCCGCTGAATTACCGTTCCCCACGACCGGACCAGCGCATAGGAGAACGACCGCTTGATCCGCGGGCGGATGTCGCGCCGGCGCTGCTGCGCCGCGTAGAACAGCTCGTGGGCGATGTCCGCGACCATCAGTGCGATGGTTCTGGTGACGCTGTACGGATTCGAGAAGTACGCGTAGTAGTCCTCGCCCAGTCGCCCCGGCCGGCGCTGAAGCACGGTGCTCATCGTCAGCAGGGTGTGCGGGGCGTCTCCGGAGAGGATGTTCGCGCGGCTTGCGCCGTCCTCGTGGAGAAGGCCGCGACCGTCCGAATGGCGACGCTCGATCTCCGCGGCGTCCTTAGGGTGATTTGTGACGATGGCGCGCCCGTTCTCCTTCTCCCACCAGCGGAAGGCCGGCATGTCGTCGTTGGATCCGTGGAGCAGCCCGGCCTGGCACGCGCCTGTCTGAGAAGACCAGTCTGTTTCCCACGGAAAGAGGTGGTGATCGCCGTTCGCGACCCAGCGCGAGAGCGTGGGCAGGTGGCCGTCCCGCATCGCGCGGCGAATGACGTCGTGCGCAAGGCCGTCGATCTCCAGGAAATAGACGCCCGGAATATCGGAATCGACCCGGTTGCCCTGACGCCGAGCTGCGCGCTTGAGCACGTTTCGGTAGTAGAAGTCGTCGTCGTCGATCGCCAGGAGCGCGGTGGCCAGCGTGTTCACGATCGTGATCCCGATGGCGGCGGCCACGCCGGTGCCGAGATCAGCCACGTGCATCGACGGTTCGACCTGGGCGACCGCGAGAATGATCGCGCCGTTCAGGACCAGAACGCCCAGGCCCAGGGTGAGAACCGTGAACGGCAGGGCGATGCGGATGAGGATCGGCCAGACGAGCGCGTTCACCAAGCCGATCAGCGCGGCGGCAAGCAGCGCGGTCCCGTCACCGTCGATCTCGAAGCCGGGCAGGATCGCAGTTCATCAAATGCAAGCCCGGCAGCCGTCAGGATCCAGACGATCAGCACCCTGGCCGCGGCCCATGGGCTCCAGGCGCGGTCGCTGCGCTTGCTCTCCCCGTTCGTCATCGCCTCATCGTAGGTTCGCGGCGCGTCTCGATGCGGTCATCCCCTGATGAGGGTGAAATCACCCACTTGGGGGGATGACCCGAGCGGGCATGGACCGTAGCGTCCGGTTATGACTCGCCGGGAGACTCGGGACGCGCTTGCCGGTATGTCCTGCGGGGAGCCGGACGCGATCGCAAGGGCGGTCGGCCTCAGGGCAGGCGCAGCCGATACTTCGTTGCTTCCGGGCACCACGGTCGCCCTGGTCCGCATCGCGACGTTGATCGCATTGGATGCACCACCGGCGTCCTACGGGCGCCAGGTCGAGGCGGCCTTGAAGGCCGGCGCAAGCGACGAGGACATCCTGGGCGTCCTGCGCGCGGTCGCTCCCCAGGTCGGCACCCCCCGCGTGGTTGCGGCGGCCCCGGAGTTGATGCTGGCGCTTGGGATGACGCTCCCGGGCGGCGAGGACGACCTTGCTTAGACGCCGCCCGGCAGTCATTCGACGGCGCTCGTTCCTGCGTGCGACTGCGATCAGGGGCGGCGCATACAGCGATCCGCTGCAGGCGCCCAAGGCGTTCAGCAGCAAAGAGGACCCGCGCACGAAGCCCCAAAGGGACTCCGCGGCGGGTCCTCCGCGCGTTGCTTGGTTCGACTAGCCGCGGGTCTCGGTGTACGCCTGATCCTCGTCGAACATGATGAGGCCGTGGACGATCCAGATGCACAGAACGAACATCAGGATCGACCACCAGGGGTAGGCCCCACCGATCGAGAAGAAGGCGCTTACGGCGCCCAATGTGCCGGCGAGGATGCCGATGAACTTTCCGTATCCGCCGCCGCCCATGAGCGAGAAACCGCCCGTGAGCTGGAGGGCTCCTACGAGGATCAGCACCCAGCCGAGCGTGTTGAGATCGTCGAGGATGAACCTTGTGCCACTTTCAATGATGAAATTGGCGTCGTCCAGGGCGCCGATTCCGTAGATGATGTTCAGCGTTCCGAGCATCACCAGCATGATTGCGGCGAACAGCGTGCGTCCTGCACCTCTCATTTGGTGCTCCTTTCGTTATTCCGGCTTATTGGGGCGTCGGTCATTGGGAAAAAGCCTGGATACACCCCGAAACAGAGTCTGAGAGGTCTCTCGGACGGGTGTCGGCCGACTCGGCAAATCTGGGCTGAATCGCCCGCCCGGCCTAGATGCCCAGGATCTGCTTTTTCTTCGCCTCGAAATCCTCGGGGCTGATCACGCCCTGGTCGCGGAGCTGTGCAAGCTGCGCCAGTTCGGCCCCATAGTCGGGAGCGGCCGGTGCCGCGGGAGCCGCCTGGGGCGGTGGTGCTTGCTGCTCGTACTGGGCCTGATCCTCCGCCGCCCACTTCTGCTCCTGGCGGTGCCGGACTCTCCCCGCGACTCCCATCGCGACTCCAGTCCTGGCGGCCGTCCCGATCAGTCCCGGTCCTCTTCGCATCAGTGGCATCTCGAATCTCCTTGGTTAGGCGTTTGCGATCGCGTAATCGCGGGCGGCTTGGACGACCTCGTGAGGCAGTCGACCGAAGTCGAAGAGGACGCCCCCCGCGGCTCGCATGGCTTCCGCGACCTCGCGGGCCCACACGTCCTCCCAGACCAGCAGCGCGGCGGATGTGTTCGGCTCGAGCTCCTCAGCGGCGGCCTCGAGATCCTCCTCGGAGAAGAGCCCCGATGGCTCCATCCCGAGGTTTTCGAGCCCCTCGCGAACGTCGGGATCGATGTCGGAAAGCTCGAATGCGGCGACAGTGCCGTCCTCGTCCTTGCCGACGAACGCGATGTCCATGATCCGGATCGTCCCCGCCTCGACCAGGTCTGCCAGCGCCGGGCCGATCTCGCCCCTGAATTTGTTGCCTGGAAAGGCAACGATCAAATACTCAACGGGTCCGATCTCGGACATCGCTCACTCCTCGTGCTTCGATTGCATTGCATCAGGGAGCGTTTCGCACGACGCCTGAGAGCGCATCACCCGGTCCGGGTGAACTGACGCCTAGAGTGTCGCGGCGTCGGTCGGCGCCGGATCCGGCAAGTCGCATCATCTGGTAGCCCCAGAAAAGCCCGGCAAGAGCGACCAGCAGCGGGATGACGAGCGCGATCTGAAGGGCCTCTGGACGCGCCTCGTCGTTGATCCGTGAGACCTCATCCTGGATCTCCGGCGGCTGCGAAGCGAGCTGCTCTTCCAACGCTGCATCGCTCATCACCTGAGCGTCGTCTTCCAGCACCTGCGCGATCTGCTCCTTCTCGGCCTCGGGCAGGATGTCGCTCGCATCGGTCTTGTTGGTGAAGGTGATCGAGAGGGCCGCCAGGAGAACCGCGCCCACGAACGCGAGCCCGACGGAGAGGCCGAAAGAAGAGATCGACGAGTTGACGCCCGCGGCCTCGCCAACCCGCTCTTCGGACATGGGCGCCAGCGTGTAGTTGTTCAGCTGCGATACCAGGAGACCCATGCCCGCGCCGCAGAACATCAGCGGGATAACGAGAGGGAGGCTCGTGTCCGAACTCGGAACGAGCGGGATCATGGCGAGTACGCCAAGGCCGAGGATCCCGAATCCCGCGCGGATGAGGCTTGCGGGACGCCGGCGCCCAGCTCTCTTGCCGGCGAGCACCGCGACGAAGAACATGGTCAGTGAAAGGGGGGCGAGCGAGAGGCCCGCCTCCAGCGCGTTGTATCCGAGATCGAGCTGGAGGTAGATGGGCAAGGCGATGAGCAGGCCGCCCAGGGCGACATTCTGAAGAACGCTCTGCCGGATTCCGAAGCTGAAGAGCTTGGACTTGAAGAGGTCCGGGTCGAACAGGGGGGCCTTGCCGTCACTCTTGCGGCGGCGGAGCCACCAGACGAGCGCGACCGCGGACGTCGCCCCGGCCGCGAGAAGAAGGCCGACCCACTCGCCGCCCTCCTGCCACACGAGGACGCCAAGCACCAGGAGCGACATCGCAAGCACCGAGAGCACCGATCCCACGAGATCGACGCTCCGGTCCCCGGTGAACGGCTCCTCGCGGATAAGCCCACTACCCAACAGCACCCCGCCGATGACGACAGCCTCGATCGCGAACCCGACTCGCCAGGAAAGAAGCGTCGTCAGGGCGCCTCCGATGAGGGGGCCGATCGCCGCCGCGATTGCGCCCGAGGCGCCGATCATCGCGAAGACTTTCGCTCGCATCTTGCCGTCGAAGTTGCCGTGGATGAGCGACTGCATCGCGGGGAGGTAGAGCGAGGCTCCCAGCCCGCCAATGACTGCCCAGAAGACGATGATCGCGGCGAGCCCCTGGGCGAACACCATTGCGACGGCGCCCAGCGCGTACAGGACGAGGCCGGTTACGTAGGCCCGCTTTCTGCCGAAGAGGTCGCCCAGCTTGCTGCCGATCATGATGAAGGCGGCTGAGACCAGGGCTTCGATCGCGACAGCCGACTGGACGCCTGACACGGTCGTATCGAGATCGTCGACCACCGCCGAGATCGAGACGTTCATGAACGACGTGTCGATGACGAAGACGAACATCGCCATCGCCAGAAGGAGGCCCAGTCGCGGGGTGCCGGTTCCTTCGGAGGACATCAGACCGTGATGGTCACGAAGCCGCTCCACGCCGACTGCCGGTCGCGTCACAGAACTCAGCGTCGCTCTCTCCGCTCAGTTGGCGCTCCTCGTCGAGAATCACCAGCGCGCGCTCCATAGCCCCTGGCTCGAGGCTCCCGAGCCCATCCCGGTAGGGGTCGTCGAGGAACTGGATGAGGAGGAGCATGAGCGCGATCACCGCCGTGACGGAACCGATAAGCATCGCCTGCGCCTTGGCGCGTTCGCCGCGGTCGGCGAAGAAGAGCATGAAGGCGAAGATGATCAGCGAAATCGTTATCAGCACGAACCAGAGCGGCGCAGGGATCACCCCGACCGCCCCGTGGATGCGGTCCCTGCGCGCTTCTTCGCGGTCCGCCGTGTGATCGAGCCACTGGTCGTATGCCGATTGCTCGGCGTTCGACTCGGGCTCGGTGGTCCTGAGAGTCCGAAAGAGAGCGGCGCTCCACGGGTTGAGCGTGTCGCCCAGGGTCCCGGCCTCCAGCGCCGGCCACTCCTCGTAAACGACGGATCTGGCGTAGCAAACGAGCTCACCGCTCAGCCGCGCCTGGACCTCGACCGGCATGAACTGCGCCGTCTCGTACTGCTGCGTGACCGCGAGAGCCTCCGCTTCGGCGCCGGCGCGCGAGTCGTCATAGCTGGTGAAGGCGAGAAAGACGATCAGGCCGAGTAGGACGGAGAACCCGGTTGCCAGCACGCCGAACGCGCCTGCAGCGCGGTCACCGTCTTCGAAGACGCTCCCCTCGGGAGCGCGGCGGCGGACGAACAGCATCGAAGCGACGGCAATTGCCGTCGCCCCGACAGTGATCAGGATTGCGATGACCGGGCTCACAGGGACGGCCACGATAGTCCGAAACCAAGGGTCAGGCAGGCTGCATGGCGTGACCGAGCCGCCACGGTTTCATGATGCGGGCATGATTCGGGCGTGAATCGCCTGCGCCAGTTCGCCACCCGGATCGGCGAGCTCGTGGCCGCGATCGAGAGCACCGACGAGTCGAAGATCGAAGAGGCGGTCGTGCGGATGAGCGAGTCGCACGTGCTTCTCCGCCCACTCGCATTCGCGATCAGCGCATTCGTGCTCCTCTTCGACAGCCTCCGGCTGATCCTCGGCAACTGGCGGCTCCTTCTCATCCAGCTCCTGCCGGCGCTGTGGATCTGGCTGGCGATGGCGATCCTCAGGGCGTACGTCCTCTACGACCAGGACCTGGACGAGATCTACGGGCTTCAGATCATTCCCGTGTTCCTCCTCGTGATCGCCCTCACGATCGCGAGCTTCTTCCTCAACGCGACGTTCGCGTTCGCGATCATGCGGCCCGGCGCGCCAATCCGTCCCGCCTTCGCCGAAGCCCGGACTCACATGCGGCAGATCGCCGGGTTCGGAGCCGTGGTGGGCTTTCTCCTGGGCCTCGCAACGACGGTGGCGCCGCGATGGGGGAGCCCGTGGTTCTCGATCTTCCTCGGAGGAGTGATCGGACTGATGATGGTGGCCTACGTCGCCGTTCCCGCGCGGATTATCGGGGCCAAGCCCACCTACTCCCGCCGGGAACGGATGGTCACCACAGTGGTCAGTGGGGTCCTGGGCGTGACGGTCTCGCTGCCGCCGTATCTGATCGGTCGTCTGGGCTTTCTGATGCTCGGCTCGAAGGTCCTCCTGATACCGGGGATCATCCTGGTTGTGATCGGAATCACCCTCGAAGCGGGCGCGACAGGCGCGGTGCGAGCGATCAAGCTGAGCGCCGGGCTTCAACAGCGAAGCAGGCAGGAAGCCGGGGAGTTACCGTCCGGCAGATGAGCAACGAACGTGACCCGCGAGTCGACGATTACATCGCTCAGGCGCCGGAATGGCAGCAGGAGATCTGCCAGCGGGTGCGCGAGATGATCCTGGGCGCCGACCCAGAGGTCGAGGAGACGGTCAAGCGAACCATCCAGCCGTTTTACGTCCTCCAAGGCAACATCTGCGCACTGCAGACCACCAAGAACCACGTGAACGTGTTCCTTTACTGCGGCGGCATCGTGCCGGACCCGCACGGGATCGTCACCGACGGCCATGGCGGCTCCACCGGACGCCAGATCAAGATTCGCCAGAACGAGCCGATCAACGAGAAGGCCCTCGTCGAGATGTTCCAGGGGATCATCGCCGACAACCGCGCCGGCGGCTGGCGAAAGATCAAGGCCGAGCGCGGACTCGACTGATCGCTAAGGCGCCGGATCGTCCGGCTTTTCGCGCCCGCCGCTATCGGCTCCGAGCGCCTGCTCGATCCTCTCGAGGCGCGCTTCGATCTGCTTGAAGTGCGCCATCGTCGCGGGCTCCTCGTCCAGATTGCGGCGCTTCCGCGCCTGTTCGATCAGCGCCGCGGTCACCGACGCCGCGATCACGGTGATGAAACCGATGCCCTGCAGCATCAGGAGCGCGCCGACCACGCGGCCTTCGGTATCCGCCGGCACCACGTCGCCGTAACCCACCGTCGTCACCGTTTGAAGCGCCCACCACCAGGCCTCGCCGAGATTCGGGAACTCGTCGTGGTCGATCAGCCAGACCGTCGCCCCTCCGACGAGGGTGACGACAAGCGTCGCGATGACGATGATCTGCGCCGCGCGTCTTGCGGTCAGCGTCTCGCTGAATGCCTTCGTTGGATCGATCTTCGAGAACACCGGGTCCCAATCATCCTTGACGCTCACGGACGACGGTCGCCCGCCTCAGGCTTCTGCAGTCGCAACCGCGTCCGGCTCACGCGCCCGTGGCCGCTCGGCTCCTGACGAACCAAGGGGCGCACCCGGTAGATCACCTGCGATCCAGAACGCGAACAGCGCGAACAACGAGGCGCCGAGGAACGCCCGCTTGAGCGCATCGATCTGGACATCCTCGTAGCTGTCTACAAGGGAGGAGACCTGGTCGGGCTCGAGGCCGGCGTCCGTTGCGAGCTGCTCCGCGGTCTCACCTGAGACCATCGCCACGCCCTGTTCTGTGCCGGACACGATCTCTTCCTGGAGCTCGGGAGGAATCGACGTATCCGCGCGGACCTCGTCGTGGAACCCGGTCGTGAGTCCCGCAAGGAGAATGGCCCCGATCAGCGCAGTGCCGAGGGAGGACCCGAGGCTCTGCGCCGCGCCCTGGAGGCCACCCGCCTCGGACGCCTTGTCCTCGCCGACCGACGACATGACGACGTTTCCGAGCTGCGAGACGATCAGGCCGACGCCCCCGCCGAAGAACGCGAGCGAAACCGCAAGGGCAGCGCCGTTGAGGTCGGGATCGATCGTGGCCATCGTCCCGATCAGGCCCACGAAAAGCAACAGGAGGCCGATCCGGACGATTCGCTTCGGCGAGACGCGGTCGGCCGCGCGCGAACCGGCGACGGCAGCGATCATCATCGCGACCGAGACGGGCAGGAGCTTGATCCCGGTCTCGAGCGTGTTGTCGCCGATTACGAGCTGCAGGTAGAGCGGCAGGACGAAGAACGTCCCCGCCATGAGGAGGTAGGAGGAGACGAACATGGTGAGGCCACCCCGAAGCTGCGGGACCTGAAGCATTCCCGGGCGAAGAAGCGGCTTCCCGCCCCGCTCTTCCAGGCGCTGCTCCCAGCTGCGAAAGAGGCCGAGAAAGACGACGCCGGCCGCGACGATGAAGGGAACCGCCGAGAGGCCGAAGGGCGTGATCTCCTCGCCACCGATCTCGAGGGCTCCCGTGGGCTGGAAGAGTCCCCATTCGCTGCTCTTAAGGATGCCGAACACCACGAGTCCGAGCCCGATCGCCGATAGGCCCGCTCCGACGAGGTCGAGCTTCTCCCGCTGGACGGAGGGTCCGGGCTGGACCCTGCGGATGCCGAAGACCAGGATCGCGATCACGACCAGGGTCTCGGCCGCGAACACGATGCGCCAGGTCCAGACGGTCGTCACGAACCCGCCGATCAGCGGCCCCGCGGCGACGCCCGCGCCGGCGATGCCGCCTAGCAGGCCGTACGCCATCGCGCGTTCCTTGCCCGAGTAGTTCGCGGCGGTCAGGGCGGCGATCGACGGAATCACCAGGCAGGCACCCAAGCCCTCGATCAGCGACCAGCCGAAGAGCAACACCTCGACGTTCGGGCTGATGGCAGTGATGAACGAGCCCGTGCCGTAGATGCCGAGGCCGATCGCGAAGATCTTGCGCCGGCCGTACATGTCGCCGAGCTTCGCGCCGGTCAGCATGAACGCGGCCATCACAAGGGCGTAGGCGGTGATCGCCAGCTGTACCTGGGGCACGGTCGTGTCCAGGTCGGCAACGACCTCGGAGATCGAAACGTTCATGACGGTCGTGTCCAGCACCATCACGAACTGGGCTGCGCCCAGGATCAGAATTGTCGCGCGGCTCTTCATCTTCCGGCCGCCGAGCTTAGGCGTTCGATCGCGGGCTCGTGACTGCGCGTGCGACCGACTCATGGTCGTATCTGGTTGCGTTTCCCATGCTCAACACTCCCTCTCGGCGCTCCGGGTAGATCCGCATCATGTTCCAGAACCCTCCACCGCCACCCAGATGCTCCAGATGGTCGGCCCGGGCCACGGCATCTTTTCCGCGCCGAAACCATCCAAGCCCAGCCTCGAAGTTTCGTCCCGACGCCTGGATCCTCTGCATCTCCCGCACGCTCTCAGGTTGCAGGAGCCTGACCCCGTCGACCTGTCCGTCGTTGATGTGAAGCGACATGAACCGCGCGGCCTCACGCGCGGATCCGACCAGCCCGCCGTACGCGGGACCGTCGACGTAGAACCGGTTGAAGGCCAAGAAGCGGCCCTCGCGCCGCCCGATGATTCCCTTCGGGAGCATCGCACGGAACAGCGGGGTCATCGGGCCGAGCCGCCGCTGATAGCCGGTCGCCACGTCCTTTCCCGCGTAGTCATAGCTGAAGCCGGTGCGGGCCAAGGCGAGGGGCTCGAGGATCTGACTGCGCACGAATTCCTCATACCGCTCGCCTCCGGCGGCTCCGATCGCTTCCCCGAGAACGATGTAGCCGAGGTTGGAGTACACCGACTTCGAACCCGCCGGGAATCGGAGCTTGCGATTGCGGGCAAGCAACTCCGCGGCGAAGGATCGCGGGTCACGTCCCTTCGACCCGGCCGCATGGACCCATCGCACCGGAATCGGATTGGCCAAGCCCGCGCTGTGGCTGAGGAGGTGCCGGATTCGGATCTCGGGCCAGCCACTTCGCGGCTCGGGGAACTCCGGCACGAACTGCCGCACAGGATCGTCGAGCTCCAGCGCACCACGCTCAGCAAGCTGCATAACGGCGGTAGCCGTGACGATCTTGGTCATCGAGAACCAGAGGTGGACCGTGTCCGGCGTGGTCTCCGCTCCGGATCGGATATCGGCCAGTCCAGCACTGGCCGCACCCACCGGCTCTCCTTCTCTCACCACCACGGCGGCGATGCCTGGAACGGAGCGGGCAGTGAGACGGTCGAGTTCGGCTTGCAGTTGCGTCGCGCTGCCTGAGTGCACGGCGTCTCCCTCCTTGGAAATGCGCCGAACGACTCTATTTCAGAGCCAGCACCAGCGCGCACCCATCAGGTAGAGGACGGCTGATATAGTTAACGTAATGGTTAACGATCCCTTCCGCGCTCTCTCGCATCCCATCCGCCGGGGAATCGTCGAGAACCTTTCTGCCGGCCCTGGAACGGTCGCCGAGGTCACCAGCGGGTTCGGTGTTTCCAAGCCTGCGATCTCGAAGCACCTCAAGGTGCTCGAGGAAACCGGGGTCCTGACGCGGTCCGTCGAGGGCCGCAACCACCTTCTGACCCTGGAGGTCGAAGCGCTCGCGGAGGCCGCGGAGTGGATGGACAGCCAGCGCGCCCTGTGGGGCCGCCTGTTCGATGCCGTCGATGATTACCTGAACGAAAAGGAGCCGAAATGAACATGCCGCCAGTCGTGTCAGCCGAGGAGTGGGAAGCAGAGCGGGAGAAGATGCTCGTGAAGGAGAAGGAGCTCACCCGGGCGCGCGACGCGCTGGCGGCCGAGCGCCGGCGGATGCCTCGCATGGCCGTCGAGAAGGAGTACCGCTTCGACGGCCCGAATGGCCCGGCGAGCCTGGTCGACCTCTTCGAAGGGCGCAGCCAACTGGTGGTCTACCGGTTCTTCTTCGAGCCCGGTGTCTCGGGCTGGCCGGAGAAGGGTTGCCCAGGCTGCTCATTCATGGCCGACCAGGTCTCGAACCTCGCCCACATCAACGCGCGCGACACAACCTTCGCGCTCGCCTCCCGCGCCCCGCAGCCCGAGATCGATCGACTGAAGGAGCGGATGGGCTGGGACATCCCGTGGTACACGATCACCGACGACTTCGACGCGGACTTCGGAGTCGGCGAGTGGCACGGGACAAATGCGTTCTACCGCGATGACGAGGGCATCTACCGCACCTACTTCGTCAACGAGCGGGGCGACGAGGCGCTTGGGACCGCGTGGGCGTACCTCGACCTGACCGCTCTCGGCCGGCAGGAGAAGTGGGAGGACTCCCCGGAGGGCTATCCGCAGACAGCGCCGTACGAGTGGTGGCGGCGCCACGACGAGTACACCGGATGATCGCCCACGTCGGAGGCGTCCCGGCGGAGGAGCTCCTCACCTCGATGCTGGGCGCGGGAGCCGGTCTGATCGCCGCACGCGGCTGGATAGCCATACGGTTGCGCCGGATGACGGCACACGGCGAATGAGGCTGAAGACCAACCTCCGAATCGAGCGCACCTTCGCTGCTCCGGCGGATCGCGTTTTCGACGCGTTCACGACGGAGGAGGTGATGCGCCGCTGGTGGCACGTCGAGCGCAACTGGGAGACGGCCGAAGCTCACGTCGACCTGCGGGTCGGCGGCACGGTCCGCGTCGTAATGCACGACACGGACGAGAACGTCTTCTACGGCGGAGGCGGCGAGTACACCCTCATCGAGCGCCCGTCCCGCCTGGCGTTCACCTGGGTCTGGGACGACGAGCCGCACGAGACTCTGATCGAGATCGAGTTCGACGAGGCAGATGGCGCGACCAATGTGCGCTTCACCCACAGCGGGCTGTGGAGCGAGGAGGCCGTTCGTTCCCATCGGGGAGGTTGGAACGGGTGCTTCGACATCCTGGACGAAGAACTCGCGGCCTGAACGGCACCCAGCGCCCAGAAAGTCGCGCGGGCGCGGCGTTTGCGGGCGCTCGCCGGTAGGTTCCGCGCTCCATGCCGCGGCTTCGCCAAGCAGTACTCGCGGCTCGGGATCTCGAGCCGACGGTTGCGCTTCTCCGCGACCGCCATGGCCTCGGCGAGCCGTACCGCGATCCCGCCGTCGGCTACTTCGGCTTGGAGAACGCGGTGTTCGCGATCGGCGACACCTTTCTGGAGGTCATCTCACCGGTCGGCACAGAGCCGGGTGCTCAGACTGCCCAACGCCAACTCGACCGCTCCGGCGATGCGGTCTGCGGGTACATGGCGATGATTCAGGTGGAGGATCTCGCGGCCGCCCGCGAGCGTGCGAGCGGGCTCGAGGCGCGCGAGGTGTTCGAGGTCGAGTTCGACGACATCGCCGAGGTTCACCTTCATCCAGGCGACATGCGCGCGATCGTCGCGCTCTCCGAGCCGCGGCCATCGGACTCATGGCGGTGGGGCGGCGAGGGCTGGAGCGACCGTGCCGTTCCGGGAGGGCTGACCGGGCTGACCGTCGCCGTAGCGGAGCCGACAGTGATCGCGGATCGGTGGGAGGGGGCGGCCGGCGACAGGATTCCAGGCTGCCAGTTCACGCGGGACGACGAATCACCGGGGATCGTCGAGATCGAGCTGGAGATCGGCAGCGATCAGGTCACGATCCGGCCGGACAGCCTGGGCTAGGTCGGCTCGTAAGCACCCGCGAGGGCGCGGACCTCGGCGTAGATCCGGTCCTCGCGCTCGGGGTCGATCACAGGCTTGCGGATCGAGTCGAGCACCCACCGCTGCTGCTCTTCCGTCGATGACGCCTTGCCATGGAGGTCGAGCGCAAGCCGCGAGAAGTCCCTTACGAGCCACTCGAAGATGAGGTCGACGACATCGCCGGGAGTCTCCTGCGCGCCGGCCTCCTCCAGGATCAGCTGCCCGTAAGGGACGAGGGTGAAGACCTGTGCCAGGGCCTGCTGGAAGTCGAGGTCATCGGTCATCTGCTCGGGCGTCAGCGGCGCCTCGGAGACCATGGCGACGAGCGCCTCTGCCTGCTCGCGGAACACCGCGACGTTCGGCACCTCGCGAAACGCGTCGAACGCCGGGCGCCAGTCACCGAAGGCGATCTTGCTGAGTCCGCGAGTGGGGCCCTGGGCGAAGAGGAAGGCATCGTCGTCCGCTTCGCGCTTGGCCGGGACAGGCTCGAACCCGGTCGAGCCGAAGAGATAGCCGGGCAAGAACTTGAGCGCGAGCGCCAGGTTCACGTGGACCGTCCCCTCCAGCTTCGGCAGGCCGCCGATGATGTTCTTCGCGCTCTCGAAGTAGGAGTCGCGCTCGAATCCCTTCGCGGAGATGACCTCGCCGAGGAGGCTGACGATCCGCTCGCCCTCCATCGTCACCTGCATCTTGTTGATGGGGGTAAAAAGGAGGTAGCGGCGGTCCTCGCGCGAGGCCGTGCGGACGTAGTCGACGGCCCGCGCGCCGTAGAGCTTGGACGCGAGAAGGCGGGCGTAGGCCTCGGAGAGGATCCGCCGGACTTGCCCGAACTCGGTGACGCGCTTGCCGAACAGCACGCGGCCCTCGGCCTGATTGAGCGTCTCGTAGAAACAGTGCTCGGCCATGCCGATCGCGCAGAAGCCCAGGTTGAACTTGCCGACATTGATCGTGTTGAGCGCGGCTTCGAACGCCGCGGGACCCGTATGGAGAACATCTTCCTCCCGAACCGGATAGTCCTCGAGATCGAAGGCGCTCACGTACATCTGGCCGTACACGACGTTCTTGCGGAGCTTGTACGCGTCGTGCCGCGAGTCCGCGGCGAAGAAGACGTAAGCCTCAGGGCCGTCTGAGTCCGAGCGCCGGCCGAAGACCGAGACCATGCCGGCCAGGTTCCCGTTGCCGATGTAGTACTTCCCGCCGCTCGCGGAGAAACCGCCCTTGCCGTCCGGTGTCAGGACCATGTCGGTCGAGTAGATGTCGGCGCCGTGATCCTGTTCGGAGAGGCCGAACGCGAAGATCGCTCCGTCCTCCAGCAGTTCGGCCGCGCGCTGCCTGGCGGCGTCGTTGTCCGATTGCCAGATCGGCCCGAGCCCGAGGATCGTGACCTGCCACGCGTACCAGTAGGGGAGGCCGTAGAAGCCGAGGATCTCGTTGAAGACCGCGTTTCGGGCCGTGTCCCAGCGCTTGTCGGGGTCGCCGCCGCCGTCGCGCTCAGGCGTGAGCAGGATCGCGAAGGCTCGCTCGCTCGCGAGGAACTCGATGAAGTCGCCGTACCACTCGTCCTTTCGGACCTCCTCGGCGATCCGCTCCTGGCCCTTCGCCTCGAACCAGTCGATCGTCGCGCGGAAGAGGCGCTGGGTCGCCGGATCGAACTCGGCGGCCTCGAAGGCGGTGGGATTGAAGAGGCGCGGGGTGAGGGTGGCAGTCGTCATGCCACGAGCCTGGCAGATCGAAGCGGCTGAGAGAGTTTTCGCGGCGTTAGGCAGCCGGAGTCGACATCGCCACCATCGCGATGTCGTCGGGCACCGCGTCGGCACCCAGGTGCTTCTCGAGAAAGTCGAGGCATTCTCTCGCCGCTCGGGGAGCCTCGCCGATCAACTCCTCCAGCCGGCCGAGCTCTTCTCGCACGCTCGTGCCGCGGCGCTCGATGAGGCCGTCCGTGAACATCAGGAGCAGGCTCTCCGCCGGAATCTCAACCTCGTGCTCCCGGTACTCGACCTTTTCGAGGACGCCGAGCGGTGGAGTTCCGGCCCCGCCCAGCTCCTCGATCCGTCCGTCGGCGTGGCGAAGCAGGGCAGGGGGGTGTCCGGCTCGGACGTACCTCGCCGATTTGCTGTTCGGGTCGTAGTGGAGGTGGAAGACGGTCGCCATGTTGGGGACCTCAGCCTCTTTCATCAGGCGGTCAAGGCGCTCGAGAGCTTCGGCGGGGCCGTGTCCATCGAGGACGTAGGCCCGCAGCGCAGGCCGGATCCTGCCCATGATGGACGCGGCCGTCAACCCGCGGCCCGCGACGTCGCCGATGGTCAAGCCCACGGTTCCGTCGTCGAGGATCACGATGTCGTACCAGTCGCCTCCCACCGCGATGCCTGGACCGGCGGGCCTGTAGCGGACGTCGAACTCCATTCCGTCATGTTCCGTGGGCACTGAGTCGGGCAGGAGGGAACGCTGAAGGAGCACGGCCGCCTCGTGCTCGCGGTGGAAGAGCATCGCGTTGTCGACGGCGAGAGCGGCTCGCCGCGCCAAGTCCTCGGCGAGGTCCACGTCCGCGTCGTCGTAGCGGCGGTCCGGCGACGAGGCGACGAACGTGATCGCACCGAAGACCCGGCCACGAGCGCGCAGGGGAACGACCATCGCCGAGCGCAGGCCGAGCTCGCGGAGGAACTCGCAGGTGTCCATCGTCTTGCGCGGCTTCGACCAGCATCTCGTCTGTCACCTCGTGGTAGACCTCGGTAACCCCGGTGCGGATCACGTTTGGTGCACCGGTCTCCGAGCGCGGGTCCATGGGGTACTGCTCGCGCAGCCGGCGCGCCAGTTCGACCTTTGCCTCGTCCGCGTGCGCGACGACGACGCTGTGGAGGCCACCCCGTTCGTCGACCATCTCGACTCCGCACCAGTCGGCTATGTGGCTGACCGCAAGCGACGCGAACCGGTCGAGCGCCGTCTCGGGGTCGAGGGAGCCGGCTAGGAGCTCGCTGGCCTCCGCCAGAAAGCGCTGGCGCTCGAACGCAATCCGCTCCGCTTCGTACATCCGCGCCCGGTTCAGCGCGTAGGCAGCCTGCTGACTCGCCGTAAGGAGGAACGCCCGCTCCTCAGGGTCGAAGTCGTGACTCTCGACGAACGAGAGAGACAGGCAGCCGAATGGAGCGTCTCCGACCGCCAACGGAAGAATCGCCAGGGCCTCGAAGCGCACGGTGGACGACGCCGAGGGCCGGGAACTGGGCTATGAGCTCATTCGCAGAGGTCAGCCAGAGAGGCTCTTCGTTGCGGATCGCGACCGACATCGGGAGGTCCGCCGAGACCGGGAACCGTTCCCATCCCCTGAGGCCTTCGCTCGAATAGCCGGTGGTGTCGGAGATGAGGATCTCGTCGCCGGAAACGAGGCCGACGGCGCCGGCATGGGCTCCAAGCGCGCCCACCATCTGGGTCAGAAGCACCTCGATGACTCTCTCTTGCGTCGTCTCGCGCGCGAGAGCGCCGGTGACTTCCTGAAGTCGCGACGCGAGGGAAATGGAGCGCTGCTGCCGGGTGATGTCACGGGCGATGACCGACGCGGCCTCGACCCTGCCGTCGGCGCCGGTGATGGGCGAGACGCTGAGCGACACGTTGATCTGCCGGCCGTCCTTCCTCACGCGTTCCGTCTCGTAATGAGCGACGTGCTCGCCGTTGAGGACCTGGTCGAGGATCACTCGCTCTTCTCCCGTCCGGTGCTCGGGGATGAGGATCGAGATGTGGGAGCCGACGGCCTCCTCCGCGGTATACCCGTACATGCGCTCCGCGGCGGGGTTCCAACTTGTGATGATGCCCTCAGGGTCCTTGCTGAGGATCGCGTCGTCGCTGGACTCGACGATCGCCGCGAAGTGTTCGCCGGCGGTTGCGGCGGTGAGCAGCCCGGTTGGCCTAGTGGGCGCCATCCGCTCCCGCTCGAATCCGCTGAAGAGCCTCTTCCTCGGATGCACTCACGTTAAGTCGCTCCCGTACGTCCACCATCTCGAAGAGGGTGTCGACTGCGGAGCCTGCGGTCAGGATCGTCGCAAAGCGATCGCCGAAGGCCTGAGCGCTTGTGAGCATCACCTTCAAGGCGCTCGAATCGACGAACTCGACCTGCGTGAGATCGAGCAGGATGCCGGCGCTGTCCGAGCACGGAGGCGACGAGAGCGCCGACCCCAGTTCCTCGTGGTTCGAGAGGTCGATCTCTCCCTCCGCTTTGACCACTGCAATCTCCCCATCCTCGCCGCCGGTCATCTTGACCGCGAGGTCCATCTGCCCTGGACCCGTCATGCACTCCCCTCGTTTGCCTTGAATCTCATTGTGACGATCGTGCCTTCGTCAGACGACTCGAACGTCGCCAGCTCCGAGAGCCGCGAAATGAGCGACGTCCCGACGCCTAGCCCTGGGTTGTCCACGTCCGGGATCATTCCCACCCCGTTGTCCGCAACGGTCACGACCAGCTCATCGCCCCGATGGCGCGCGCGAACCCGGACAAGCCCCTCCTTGCCGAAGCGGAAAGCGTGGATCACCGCATTCGAAACGGCTTCGCTCACCGCCAGGGCCACGTCCTGCTCCGACGAGCCGGCTGTGCGCGCCAGATTACGAACCGCGTGACGAGCCTTCGCAACGCTTCCGGGCTCCGGTGGGAGCTCCAGATCGACCTCGCTCGCGCACGCGTTCATGCGGGCAGCATATTTCGGATCGGCCCCGCATGACAGAGTTTCTCCATGGCGATCCATTGGAAGAGCGGCCGCGCGTCGCGAAGCGCCAACTGGCGGATCGGCGTCTTGTTCGCCATCGGCTCGGTCTGTTTTCTCGTCGGACCGTTCCCGGGCTTCATCGATCTGGTCGGCTCAGCGGCCGACGGAACCGTGTTCTTCGTCGGCTCGATCTTCTTCACGACCGCCGCGTTCCTTCAGTTCAGGCACTCGGAAGGGAGCGATCGAGTTGCCACGGCAATTCAGCTGGTCGGCACCGTGTTCTTCAACATCAACACCTTCCGCGGGATGCAGGACAGCTATGACTCGGACGACGTCAACCGGCTGATCTGGACTCCCGACGTGATCGGGTCGACGTGCTTTCTGATCTCCGGGATCCTCGCCTTCATGGCGGTTCGCCATATGCGGGATCGGGAGCGGAAGGAGTGGAGGCTTGCGGTGATCAACCTCATCGGCTGCGTTCTCTTCGGCATCTCGGCCATCGCCTCGTTCGTCGTGCCGGAGACCGGAGATGCCCTGGCGCTGGCGGCGTCGAACTGGTCGACTTCGCTGGGAGCCCTCTGCTTTTTGATCGGAGCGCTGATGCTTTTGCCCAGTACCGCGACTGAAGAGGAGGGCTAGATCGTGGAACCTTCTCCCGTCGCTGACTAGTCTGCCCGCCATCCTCTTCGATCTCTCGACTTTTGCGCTTGCGCTGTTGGTGTTCACCCTGGTCGTGGGCTCAACCGCGCTGGGAGCGCTGATTGGTCGACGCGTTCGCCATCAGTCCGAAACGCTCACGGAGCCCATCGGCGTGCTCCAGGGCGCGATGCTCGGGGTCGTTGGGTTGATCCTGGCCTTTGGCCTTTCGCTCTCAGTCTCGCGATACGAGGACCGCCGCGCGACGGTCGTCCAGGAAACGAACGCGATCGGGACGACGTACCTACGCGCGCAGACGCTGCCGGAGCCGATCCGCACGCGTTCCCTCGACTTGCTCGTGGAGTACACCGAGGCCGCGATTCAGTTCGCCGACAACGTTCCGGGAAGCGAAGAGGAACTTGCTGTGGCAGCGGAGGAGGAGGAGCTCCAACGGCAGCTTTGGACGCTTGCCGGCGAAGCTCTCGAGGAGGATCCGCAGGGGCAGCGCCCCCCGGCTCTACGTGGAGACTTTGAACGAGATGATCGACGCGCAGACCGTGCGCACAGCTGCGCTCGAACAACCGTGTTCCGAGCGAGATCCTGTGGTTGGAGCTGGTCGCTGCGTCGATTGCGCTTGGCCTCCTCGCCGCTTACCTGGCGCTCGTCGGCCGCGGGCTCACGGGGGTCTTGATCGCGAGCCTCGTTGTCTCGTTCCTGTTATTCGTCACAGCGGACCTCGATCGGCCCACGCGGGGCCCCATAACGGTGCCGGAT
>CAVYVT010000002.1:0-21725 GCA_963772035.1 uncultured bacterium | reverse complement strand
GTCACATCCGGAAATAACGCCCTTCGAGGCGCCGAGCCCCTAACAGGCAGCAGGCCTACGACGTAGCGAAGAGGAGCGAGCCCGTGTCGTGGAGCTCAGCGACGCGGGGCCGGTACGGCGGATGGACCTCCAGGACCACGGGAGCAGTCGTACGCATCACCAGGTGAGCCACCTCCTGCCAGGGCAGGCTGCCCCGGCCGGGAGGGAGGTGAAGGTCGAGCCGGAGCGGGTCAACGCCAAACGCGGTGGTCGAGGACGATTCGTGGCGAGCGCCGAAGTTGTCGTGGGCGTGAATGAGCGTGACGACGTCCAGCACGGGCTCGACAAGCGCCGCAAGCGAGGTCCGGCTTAGCTGGGCCGAGATATGGGCGTGCCCGAGGTCGAGGCAGACACCGAGGCTCTCGGAGCCGACCTGCCTGACCAGCGACCGCAGGCTCATCGGGTTCCCAGAGATCACTTCTCGCCCCGGAAAGAGAGGGGCGAGGTTCTCGATGGCGATCGCGAAGCCGTGGAGCTCTGCCCGGCGGACAGCCCGGCGCAGCGACGCCGCTTCGAACCGGATCGCTTTTTCGCTTGCCGCTTCGTCTTCGAACGCGAGGGCGTGGTAAACGACCTGCTCAGCCTCGGATTCGACCGCGTAGTCGATCAGCCCATCCATTGCCTTGTCGCCGGCCGCGGTCCCCATGTGGAGCCCAGCCGGCGCATGGAGTACCAGCGCCAAGCCGGTGGTCGTCAGAGCGTCGCGCAAGGCGCCCGCGTGACGTGTCAGAAGCCGGGTCTCGCTCAGCACGCCTAAGGGGGGAGCATCGACCTGAACGTGTGAGAAACCAGCCGCCTCGAACGACTTGAGGAGGTGCACCGACGGCCACCACTCGTGCGGCACCGTCACGCCGAAGCGTCCCGACAACGCCGAGAAGGCGTCAGCGTCGTCCGGCTGAGGAACGGCACGGTCGAAGGGCCCGCGGGGCTGAAGTTCTGCCATTGCAGGGATATTCCACGCCCGGCTGCTCGGTTGGGTGTCGGTCCCGTGAACTGGTTGTAAACAAGCCGTTACCGGGCAGCCGCGACTGCCTGAGTTATCCGCGCGGTCTGCCACACTCGGTGCCTGACTTGACGATGCTCTGCGCGGCGATCGACATCGGTTCGAACACCACGCGCGTGCTCGTCGCCGAGCCGCAGGAAGGCCAGCTCCGCAAAGTCATGGAGCAGCGCGCCTACACGCAGATCGGCGCCGACACGAAGCGGGATGGCTCCATGTCCAAGGGCAAGATGGAGGAAGTCGGCGAAGTCGTAGCGACCCAGGTCAAGCTCGCGCAGGAGTCCGGTGCGGAAGCCATTCGCACCGTCGCGACGGCGGCTATCCGCGACGCCAAGAACCGCAAGAAGGCCGTGAAGAAGATCGAGGAGCTTGCCGGCGTCGAGATCGATGTCCTCTCCGAGGAAGAGGAGGGCCGCTTGGCGTTCGTCGGCGCGACCAAGACTCTCGGGCATCCGGTCCCGGGCGACATCGGCGTCGTCGATGTCGGCGGCGGATCCTCGGAGATCATCCTCGGCACCGTCAACGACGGCGTCAGCTGGGTCAAGTCGTTTCAGATCGGGTCCGGTGCGATCACAGAGGACTTCCTGACGAGCGATCCCCCTTCGGCGTCGGAGATCCGAAAGCTCCGCGACTACATCGACGACTTCTTCGACGGCGTCGAGGTGCCGAAGCCCGACCAGGCGGTCGCCGTGGGTGGCAGCGCAACGTCGCTTCGAACGCTCGTCGGGTCGGTGCTCGAGTACGAGACACTCGAGCGCGGAGTGCGCGTCCTTGCCGGCGACCCCGTCGAGGACGTAGCCAAGCGCTTCGAGCTCGACCCGCGCCGCGTGCGCATGCTGCCCGCGGGCGTCCTGCTTTTGGAGAAGCTCTCGGAGCTTCTGGGGCAGCCCCTCCAGATCGGCAAGGGCGGCCTGCGGGAGGGGATCATCCTCGATCTCCTCAACGGCTCGGAAAACGGCGCTCCGGTCGAGCGCCTCGCCGCTTAACCCACAGACCACCAAACCGGTGCTACCTTGAAATCAGGCAGGGCGCCTTGAGGAATGAGGCTGAAGATCGCAAGAACAGCGGGCTTGGCTGCGGGTATCGCGGGCGTTACTGCCGCTGCCGCTTTGGCCGGCATCACCTTCTTCGGGGCCGACGGCGTGGGAGACCCCTACTACCCGAAGATGGGCAACACGGGCTACAACGTTCAGTCCTACGACGTCGACCTCAGGTATCAGACCTCGGGGAAGGTCAAGTCGACGACGACCATCGACGCCGTGGCGGATACGGATGACGGCGCGCCTCCACCCGGGCTCCCCTTGGCCGGATTCAACCTGGACTTTCGCGGGCCGGAGGTGACCGAGCTGACTGTCAACGGCGTTGAGGCGGACTTCACGCGCAGCGGTCAGGAGCTGGACATTGAAGCGCCGAGTGTCATTCCGGACGGGGCGCCGTTCGAGACGGTCGTCAGATACAAGGGCAAGCCGAAGCAGGTCAAGAATCCCGACGGCTCCAAGGACGGTTGGACGAAGACCGGCGACGGTGCCGTTGCTCTGGGCGAACCACAGCAGACGCCCTCATGGATCCCGGTCAACGACCATCCGACCGACAAGGCAACCTGGCACTTCAGGTTCGTCACTCCGCGTGATCTCATGGCCATCTCGAACGGTGAGCTCCTTCTGTCAGAAGTCGATGGCCGACGCCGGACCATGGAGTGGGATCAGCCGGACCCCATGGCGAGCTACCTGGCCCTCGCAGCGATCGGCGAGTTCCGAATCGATGAAGGCGAAGCGAACGGAATTCCATATCTAGGCGCTGTCGACCGAGACCTCGGAAAAGCCGCGCTCAATCAGCTCCGCGAGAAGACTGAAGTTGCCCACGAGTTCTTGGAGACGGTCGCTGGGCCCTATCCCTTCACCAGCACCGGAGGCATCGCAGATCCCTCGTCGCTCGGGTTCGCTATGGAGACCCAGAATCGCTCGTATTACCCGAACCCGCCGAACCAGCAACTCGTGATCCACGAGGTCGCCCATCAGTGGTACGGGGATTCCGTGTCGGTCGACCGCTGGAAGGAGATCTGGCTCAACGAAGGCTTCGCCACCTACATGGAGTGGCTGTACGAAGAGGAGACGGGCGGCGAGACCGTGGCGGACCGCTTCGTGCGCATTTACAACGCCAATGGGCCGAGCGCGCCGACCTGGGATCCGCCGCCGGCGGACCCGGGCGGGCCGGCCAACCTCTTCGCATGGTCCGTTTACGACCGCGGGGCACTGGCGCTACAGGTCCTTCGCGCGGAGATCGGAGACGAGGACTTCTTCGAGGTGCTCGAGACCTGGGCACAGGACAACGAGGGCGGCAACGTCTCGACCCAGGACCTCTACGACCTGATCGAGGAAGTGACGGGCGAGGAGGAGCCGGACTCCTTCGACGACTGGCTCTACGAAGACGGCAAGCCGTCTTGCCCGACCTGTCGTGACGCGTCGTCCTCCCAGGCGCGCCAGAGCTCTTCCAGCCATTCGACGTACCGCCGCGGGCCTTCCGCGTAGAGCCGCCTGCCCAGAGAGACAGCCGATGCGTGGAGCTCCGCCTGCCTGGCATAGGTGGCGCTCGTAAGCCCTTCGCGTACCGGCGCGGACAGCTGCGTCTCGCCCGACTCGATCGCAGTCCGCAGCTCACCCAGGTCGTGGTGATCGCCGAGGATGTCCGACAGGTCGTGAGCCTCGTCCGCGAGGGGCCGGAGGACCGGCTCCCAGGCCTTGCCCATGAGGCGCAACGAGTACCACATGTCCTTGACCCGCTTTCGCCACTCGTGAAGGGTTTCGTCGGTGGGATTGTCCACCGATGCCTCGAGATAGCGGCGGCCCTGCCGGTATGTGCGCCTGAGGCCGCCTTTGATCAGATTGAAGCTCCCGTATCCGAGTGCCCAGGTGCGCGCTTCGTCGCGAGCGCAGGCGATCAGAACGGATGCCTCAGAGGCGGCGAAGAGGACATGCGCGCCTGGTTCCTGGCCGCGATTCATCTCGCTGAGCCAAGAGCGCGCACCGGCGCGCACCTCGGCGTTCATGATCGCCCCGTGATGCTCGATCAGCGCTTCGAGCGATTCCGTGAGCGCATCGGCCTCCCGGACGCTCGCCAGCGCATGCGCCGCGCTCCGCAGACGGTTATTCTCGACGCGGAAGTCGGCGGCGATCGGGTCTTTGACGAGCCGCAAGAGCGACCGCGTCTTCTTCAGATCCTTGCGCGCGGTGTGGACCGCCACAGCGGGGTCCGCGGAGAGGCCGCCGGCGAGTTGGTCGAGCGCGCTGTCGAGGCGTTCGGTCGCGACGCGCCTGATCTCGAACGCGAGTCGGTCCGGCCGTTCGAACCGGTAGCTCATGGGAGAGAGCGTCGTCGGCGGATGGCGCTGCGCTTGTGAAGAGTCGGTGAAGCCTGAGGTGGAGGTCATCGGTGGACACGAAAGGCTATGACAGCGTCAACGAACGAGGAACTCGACCTTTCGCGCTCGGGGCCATTCCCACTTCCCAGCCCGCCAATGGATCTCTGAGCCGTCGGCCAGGACCGCCTTGGCTCGTCCGCACGGCGGTTCCCCCCAAAGCGTCGCCTCGAGCGGCCGGTTGTTGCCGCGCATGGCCTCGAGGCCGCGGCGGACCGTCTCGGCCGGGTAGGTGACGACGATCGAGCCGCGCCGGATCCAGATCGGGATGCGGTCGAGCGGCGCTATCGCTTTCACCTCTTTTCCTCCGGTGCAGGGCTCGCCGCTCCAGAAATCCAGCCATTCGCCCCTGGGCAGGTATGTGCGGCGCTCGCGGGTGCCCTTCTCGAGCACGGGCGCCACCCACATGGAAGGACCGAAGCCATAGGCGTCACCAACTTCCCAGGAGCGGTGTTCGCCGGGCTCGATCAGACAGAGCGGCCGCATGATCGGAAGGCCAGACCTGGCGGCCGTCCGAGCGGCGGCGCGGATGTACGGCACCAGGCGCTCATGAAGAAGCACGAGGTCACGGTATGCCCGAAGCGTCTCGTCGTCGTAGCGCCACGCCTCCTGCTCGAAGCGCCCGTGCGCCTGCATCAGCGGTGTCAGCGCGCCGAATGCGGCCCACCTCACCAGAAGCTCGCGGGGGCAGCGCTTTGCGAGACGCTCGCCCAGGTAGCCGCCGACGTCGTGCGACCAGTTGGAGAATCCAGAAGCGGCCGCGGTGAGGCTGGCCGTTACGAGTGCTCTGAGCGACCACCAGTCCGAGACCTGGTCGCCGCCCCAGGTGACGCCGGTCGCCTGCTGGCCTGTCCAGCCGGGTCTGCCAAATAGAACCCCGTCGCCGGGATGAACCTCGTCGAGCACCTCCTGCATCGCCCGGCGGTAGAGGTCGCCGTACTCCCAGGCGACCTCCACGCCGCGCCGCCCGTCGGCAAAGACCGCGTCGGGAGGCACGTAGTAGCCCTCGCCGTCGTCGGCCTTGATGCCGGCGACGCCCATCTCCAGCACGCCCCTCGCCTGGTCCTGCCACCAGCGCGTCGCGGCCACGGACGTGAAATCGACCATCGAGCCGGTTCCCATCCACCAGCGCCCTGTCCACGCCTCTCCGTCGGGCGCCCTGACGAAATGACCGTCCGTGGCTCCCTCCGCGTAGTTGGAGGCAGGCTCGGAGTGCATCCGCTCCGACTCGGAGTCGGGCGGGCGCTGGCCGTCTGAGGAGTCGAGGTTGGTCCAGGGTGTCACCCAGACAACGGTCCTGACGCCGTCCCGATTCATTTCGCCGACGAGGCCCTCCGGGTCGGGGAACTGGTGCCGGTTGAACTCCCAGGTGTTGTATTGCGTCTCCCAAGGGGAGTCGATCACGATGGCGTCCAGCGGAATGTTGTGCTCGCGATACCCGTGCCAGTCCTCCTCGACGTCGCGCTGATGCTCGTAGACGTCGCGGCTCTTCCAATGCCCGTACGCCCATTCCGGAAGAACCGGCGGCATGCCCGTGAGCCGCAGGTACCGGCGAAGCTGCGCCGCCGGAGTCCCGTCGCAGATGACGTGGAGGCGAAGCGGCCCGGCGGGACCGAGCTGGGAGATGGAGTGAGCGGGGCCGGTCAGGTCCAGGTCGAGGCCCTGGCCTGAGGTCTCCGACCACAGCGCGCGCCCAGAGCTCGAGACGAGCCACGGAGCCGGGACGTAGTCGCCCTGGGGGACGCCGCCCACGTCCATCATTTCCGGCGGGCAATCCGGCCCCGTGTAGCGGCGGTCGGCGCCGAGCCTGATGCGCCGCCCGGTCTGGTCGAACGGCTCGGCGTGGCGGGCGCCCAGCCCGGTGATGCGCTCGCCGGGCGACGCGTCCCACTCGGCTTCCAGACGGAAGGGGATTGGATCCGCGCGTAGATCGACGACGACCCGTGACTCGCCGGCTAGCGAGATCGTCACGGTGGCATTCGCGCCGCCGGCACGAGCGGAGAGCACGATCTCGTGTCTCCCTGCTGCCTCGACCTGTGCCTTTTCGACCGCCATGCGCTCGCCCCATGCTTCTTCTGCGACGACGCCCTCGGTCAGGTGGATGAGGTGCTCGGTTTCTGTCCCGGAACGCAGGAAGAGCCGCGTTGCCACCAACACGGCTCTCCCGGAGTGCTCGACATTGAGGAATACCGGGTCGAGCGTGACCTCCACTGAGAGCGGACCGCGTGAGAGGAGAACGGTTCCCGCTCCGCGCTCTAGCGTCACGGCCACGGTTGGAAGTTCAGCCGATCCGGAGGCGCTTTGGGTTGCAATTCGGATAACGGGCCGTTCACAGCGGATTCACCTCGAATTCCCAGGTTCGTAACGGGAACCTTCGTCCTGGTGTCCAAGCTAGAAGCGTCCATATGCAGGCAAATCTGAAAGGGAGCAGCGATGATTCCCCACCGTGGCGCACGAGTAGACATGCACTGCCACTCCACCGCTTCCGAGGTCGCGAAGCTCGGAATCCAGCGCAGCATCGGGCTGCCGGAGTGCGCAACGCCCCCCGAGGAGGCCTATGAGCTCGCCAAGCGGCGAGGCATGGATTTCTTCACCCTGACCGACCACGACACGATCGCCGGCTGCCTCGAGCTGGCCGACCGGCCTGACGTCTTCATCTCCGAGGAGCTGACCGCCTGGTTCGCGGGAGAGCGCTCAGGCCGTGCACGTGCTGTGTTACGGCATCACTCCCGAAGATCACGACTTTCTCCGGAGCCACGCCTTCGATCTGGAGACGTGCGCGGCCTATCTCCACGAGCACGGAATCGCGTGCGCGCTCGCACATCCCTTCTTCGAGGTGGCGGAGCCCCTTGAGCCTCGGCATCGCAGGCGCCTTGCAGAGCTCTTCGGGGTGTGGGAGGTGCGCAACGGATCTCGAGCCAGGGAGCTCAACATGCCAGCCCACGTCTACATCGAGACGCACGGGGGCACCGGCATCGGCGGATCGGACGATCACGCCGGGGTGGACATCGGGCGGACCTGGACCGAGACGCCGCCTGCGTCTTCCCCGGAAGAGTTTCTGGGTCACGTGCGGGACGGCCTCGCCGTGGCCGACGGCAAGCAGGGGAGCGCCGCCAAGTGGGCGCATTCCGCGCTGGCGCTCGCGACCCGCTCACTCCTCCGGGAGGCCGATGGCCTGCCGGAGACCAGTTGCAGCCCCGCCACGGTTCTGGAAATCGCCCAGCGGGTCGTCGGCGACGGCGCCGTCCGCGGCGGCGAGGCGACAACTGGCTTGGACGCCGGCGAGGTCACCGCTCTGCTCAAGACGTGGCTGGATGCGACGGGGCTTCCGCGGGATCCGCGGAAGCTGATCGAGCTGATGCAGGAGGACGACTTCAGCCACTCGGATCTCCACCGCAACGCGCGCCGCGCGCACGAGCGGAAGCTGAGCGCCGCGATCGGCGAGGTTCAGAGGGTTGCCGAGACCGGCGAGCGCTACGCGGACGCCGCTCTGCCCCTGTTCGACTCGATGATCCCGGCGCTTCCCTATGTGCCGGCGATGGCCATCCTGGGCGCCGAGAAGCGCAAGCTGTCCTCGCGCGCAGACGAGCCGAAGCGGGTCGCCCTGATCGTTGACGCGATCGGCTCGATGCACGGCGTGAGCCACACCGTCGAGCGGCTCCGGGAGCACGGGGTTCCCGGCTACGAGGTCGAGGTCATCGGCACGGATCCGCGAGTCGACAGGCGCTTGCCCGCTGTCGCAGAGGTTGGCGTGCCGCACTACCCGGGACTCAATATCGGGATTCCCAGCATTCCGGAGCTGGCCGAGACGCTTGCCGACGGCGCCTATGACGCCATCCACGTCACGGCTCCGGGCCCCGCGGGGATCGCAGCCGCGCTCATGGCGCGGATCGCGAACCTGCCGCTCGTCGCCAGCCATCACACGGAGCTGGCCGCCTACGCGCGCCTTCGCTCCGGAGATCCGGCGCTCGAAGCCGGGATGCGCGCGGCGCTCTCGATGTTCTACTCGGGCTGCGAGCTGGTTCTCTCGCCGAGCGAGGCCGCCGACGAGTCGATCAACTCGCGTCGGGCGTTCCAATGGCCAGGATCCGGCCGCTGGGAGCGCGGGGTGGACCTCGACCTCTACAGCGCGGACAAGGCCAACAGGAACGCCTACCCGGGCAGGTTCAAGGTCCTCTATGCCGGCCGCCTCTCGAAGGAGAAGGGCGTGGATCTCCTGGCCGAAGCGTTCGAGATCGCGCGCGAGCGTGATCCTCGCCTCCATCTGCTGCTCGCGGGAGGCGGGCCGGAGGAGGCCGAGCTCAGAAAGCGGCTCGGCGATACGGCCACGTTCCTCGGCTGGCTCGACCGCGAAGAGCTCGCGCAGGCATATGCAAGCGCGGACCTCTTCGCCTTCTGCTCGCAAACCGACACCTACGGCCAGGTGATCACCGAGGCGCAGGCCAGCGGCCTGCCGGTCGTGGCCGTCAACGAGGGCGGCCCGCGGACCCTGATCCGAAGCGGTGACACCGGTTGGCTCGTGGATCCCGATGCGATGAGCGTGGCGGCCGGTATCGCCCAGCTGGCCGCCTCGCCGTTCTTGCGGGAGCACCTCTCCCGGAACGCCCTGAGGCGCGTGAGCGGGCGCAGCTGGGACGCCGCCTTCGGGCAGCTCGCCGCCTCGTACGACGAGGTTCTGCGCCGGCCGGAGCTAGCCGATGCGGGCACGGATCTGGATCCGGTCCCAAGCGCGCCGACTTCGATCCTTCGCGCGGCGTAGCCAGGAAGCGCCCGGCGTTCACCGGGTGTTGACAGCGCCGGCGGCTCCCGAACTACCATCGGGGTCGGTGGCATTGACTCAAGAGCCAGGCCGCGCCGCGAAGCGCCGGACGCCCGAGACGAGCCGCAGGAGGCCGCGCCTGCGCCCGAGCTCGATGACCCCAGCGTCTATTTCAACCGCGAGCTTTCGTGGCTCGAATTCAACGACCGCGTGCTCCAATTGGCCGAGGACGAGAGCGTCCCGCTGTTGGAGCGCGTGAAGTTCTGCGCGATCTGGGAGTCGAACCTGGACGAGTTCTTCATGGTGCGCGTCGCGAACCTGGAAGACGCGCGGGAAGCCGGGCGCGAGTCCAAGGGTCCGGACGGCATGACCGTCGCCGCCCAGATCGAGGAGGTCACGAAGCGGGTTCTCGAGCAGCGAAAGCGCGTGAGCGTCACGTTCAAGTCGATGCGGCCCGAGCTCGAGAAGAGCGGCGTGCGCATCCTGCCGGTGGCCGAGGCGTCCGCCGAAGAGCGCCAAGAGCTAGCGGACCTGTTCGAGCGCCAGGTCTTCCCGGCTCTGACGCCGCTGGTGATCGGCCTTGGGAGGCCGTTTCCCTACATCTCCAACCTCTCGCTGAGCCTGGCGGTTTCGCTGCGCGACCCCAAGCAGGACACCGACGTCCTCGCGCGCGTCAAGGTGCCGAAGGAGCTCCTGGGCCGTTTCCTCCCACTTGGCGAAGACGGCACGACGTTGGTGCCCCTGGACGACCTGATCGCTGAGAACGTGGGCTCGCTCTTCCCGGGAATGGAAGTAGTCGGCCATTCCTTCTTCCGGGTTACACGAGACACCGACTACGACGTCTCCGACGAGGCCGACGACATGGTCCAGGCCGTTCAGGAGGAGCTTCGACGCCGACGCTTCGGCGAGGTGGTTCGCCTGGAAGTCGAGGCTGGAATGCATCCGAAGCTTCGCTCCCAGTTGGTCTCTGCGATGGGGCTGGAGGAGCGCGAGGCGTATGAGGTCAATGGCCTTCTCGACCTGACCGACCTGTGGGACGTCTACGGCCTGAAGGGCCTGCCGTCGGATCTGCGCGACCCCGAGCACACGCCCGTCACCAAGCCCCGCCTCGTCGGCGAGGACGGCAAGGACGGGGATGTGTTCGCCGCGATGCGCGAGGGGGACATCCTCGTCCACCATCCCTACGACTCGTTCACGACCTCCGTCGAGCGCTTCGTTCGCCAGGCCGTTACCGACCCGGACGTGCTTGCGATCAAGCAGACCGTCTACCGGACTTCAGCCGACTCGCCGCTCGTCCCGTCGTTGATCGCCGCTGCCGAGCGCGGCAAGCAGGCCGTCTGCATGGTGGAGCTGAAGGCCCGCTTCGACGAGCAGGCGAACATCACCTGGGCGAAGAAGCTCGAGCAGGCCGGCATCCACGTTGTCTATGGCATTCCCGCGCTCAAGACCCACGTGAAATGCATCCTGGTGGTCCGGCGCGAAGGCGACGGCGTCCGCCACTACGCGCACATCGGCACCGGCAACTACAACCCGAAGACGGCCCGCATCTATACGGATCTGGGCCTCTTTACGTGCAACGAGGACATTGGCTCAGACATCGCCGAGATGTTCAACTACCTCACCGGATACGCGCGCCCCTCCGGATACCGCAAGGCGCTGATCGCTCCCCTGAACCTTGCCGAGGAAATCCTCGCGGAGATCAACCGGACGATCGAGTCCCATTCGCCAGAGCATCCCGCGCGGATCCGCCTGAAGATGAACTCGCTCCTGGACTCGAAGTCGATTCAGGCTCTCTATCGCGCCTCCCAGGCTGGGGTGAAGGTCGAGCTGAACGTTCGCGGCATCTGCGCTCTGAAGCCGGGTGTCCCGGGTGTCTCGGAGAACATCAGCGTCGTCTCAGTCGTCGGGCGCTTCCTGGAGCACTCCCGCATCTACTCCTTCGAGAGGCCGGGCGAGGAGCCGTGCATCTACATCGGCTCGGCCGATCTCATGCCGCGCAACCTCTACAACCGCGTCGAGCTGGTCATCCCCATCACCGACAAGCGCATCCGCTCTGAGCTCACGGACATCCTCGACCGCTCCCTGGCAGACGACATGAACGCGTGGGACCTCGACTCGAGTGGCGAGTGGCGCCGCCGGGACGGCAGCGAGGGGCGCTCGGTGCAGCGCGAGCTGATCGAGCGGCATTCGGCCCGCTCGGCCGATTCGCCTCAGTTAAGCGACGGGCTAGCCCGCCGGCCGGATCCGCTCGGCGTGCTCTTCCCCGAGCTTCGTCGCGGATTCCAGGAACTCGATTATCACCTCGAGCTCGGCCGCCGTGAATCGCGATGCGAGTGTCTTCTGCCAGTCCGCCATGAGCGGCGCCCACACCTTTCCGGCCTCTTCGTAGTGGCGGGGGGTCACCTCGACGTTCACCTTGCGGCGATCTGAGTCGTCGCGAAGCCGGCGAACGAAGCCCGCGCGCTCGAGGCGGTCGATCACGGCCGTTACGGCTCCAGTGGTCAGCCCGGACGCGGTGGCGAGCTCGCCGGCCGTCATGCCGTCGCTCGCCTGCACCAGGTCGAGGCAGCGAAGGTCGGTGAGGCTGAGGCCCAGATTCTCGGCAGCCAGGGAGTCGAACGCGGCCTCTTGGCTCGTGTTTGCGCGGTACGCGGCGATAAGCCGCGCGATGAGCTCATTCTTAGAATCTCTTGACATCTAAATAGCTTAGCTGCTAAGATACTTGTTGTCAGAGAGAGTCTATGGGGTTGGAATGCCCCAACACGATGGAGGTAACGAGATGAACGGAACGGAACGGGTCGAGATGAAGCTGGAGCTGTTCGCGGTGCCCGTCAGCGACGTCGACCGGGCGAAGGAGTTCTACGTCGAAAAAGCCGGCTTCAACGCCGACCACGATCACGCCGTGAGCGACGAGATCCGCTTCGTGCAGCTGACGCCTCCGGGCTCGGCCGCCTCGATCGCGATCGGTAAGGGACTCACCAAGATGGAGCCCGGGTCGGTTGAAGGCCTTCAGGTGGTTGTCGCAGACATCGAAGAGGCGAGAAGCGCCTTGGCGGCCCGCGGCGTCGAGGTCTCAGACGTCATGGACTTCCCCTGGGGCAGGTTCGTCTTCTTTGCGGATCCGGACGGGAACGGGTGGGCTGTCCAGGAAATCCAGACTCCGCAGGGCTGACCCGGAGCAAGGATCCCGTCGCGCGCGTGGGCACTTCGGCAAACTGAGCCGTGTGATCCACGACGCGCAGGGATTCTGGCTCTCTCAGGAGGAGAGGCCTGAGGCGAACGCCGTCCTCGACGGCGAGGTGACGGCCGATGTCGTAGTTCTGGGCGGGGGCTTTTCCGGGATGTGGACGGCGTGGCTCATAAAGGAGGCCGAGCCGAACGCCCGGGTCGCGTTGCTGGAGTCCGGACTTTGCGGTCACGGACCCTCGGGCCGAAACGGCGGCTTTGCGAACACGATGTGGTTCGGCCTTGGGTCGATGCGCGAGACCTTCGGCGACGAGGGCACGCTGGCCTTGGCCGAGGCGGCGGAAGCGGCGATCGGGGAGATCGGCGAGTGGTGCTCCTCCCAGGAGGTCGACGCGTCGTTCCGGCACAACGGCTATCTCCAGATCTCAACCGCCCAGGCGCACGACGGAGTCTGGGAGCCGGCGGTGGACGCCTGCAGAGCCCTGGGCAGGGAGGATGCGGTCGAGGTCTTGTCGCCGGACAAGGTGCAGGAGCGCTGCGCATCGCCCGCTTTTCGCGGCGCAGCCTTCTTCCCGGCCTCCGCCACCGTCAACCCTGCGCGCCTTTCGCTCGGCCTGCGCCGCCGGCTCATCGAGGCCGGGGTGGAGGTCTATGAGCATTCTGCGGCGCGTGGCATGAAGGCGGGCCCCAGCGGAGTCGAGGTCCGGACCGACGGCGGAGTCGTGCGAGCCGGCCATGCCGTTCTCGCCAGTGGAGGCGCTCAGGAGGCGGTGGGTCCCCTCAGGCGGCGCCTCACCTTGACTTCCAGCCACATGGTGATCACCGAGCCGGTGCCCGACGTCTTGGACGAGATCGGATGGACGGGCGGAGAATGCATCACCGACGGCCGCCACATGCTCCACTACTTCCGCACCACCGACGACGGCAGAATCGCCTTCGGATGGGGAGGGGGGAAGATGGTCTACGGGGCGCGCCTCCGCAGGCACGCCGAGGTGGACGCGGACGTCGTCGCTCAGGTGGCGACTCACCTGACCCGCTTCTTCCCGCAGCTCGAAGGGCGCCGCATCGTGCACGCGTGGGGTGGGCCGATCGACGTCTCGCCGAACCACACTCCGATGGTCGGCACCCTCGACGGGCGCGTCCACTACGCGTTCGGGTACACGGGCAACGGCGTGGGCCCCTCGCGGATGGTCGGGCACATCCTCGCCTCGCTCGCGCTCGACCGCCGAGACGATTACTCGCGCCTTGCGATCGTCGACCACACGGAGATCCGCGTCCCGCCGGAGCCCTTCCGCTTCATCGGCGGGATGGTCGTTCGCGATGCGCTTCTTCGCAAGGAACGCGCTGAGGAGCTCGGCCAGGATCCGGACCCGCTGAGCGTGATGGTGGCCGGAATTCCCGAGCGGGTCGGAGTCCAGATCGGGCGCTGACTAAAACGGTGTCAGACACCCTTTAGATTCGCCGCATCGCGGCGTCAGTCGCGGCGCCTACGATCGAATGGTGCCTCGGAAGATCGCTCACCTCGACATGGATGCGTTCTACGCGTCAGTCGAGCTCCAGCGCCATCCCGAGCTGGTCGGAAAGCCTGTGATCGTCTCCGGGACCGGCCCCCGTGCGGTCGTCACGACGGCGTCGTACGAGGCGCGCGTGTTCGGCGTGGGCTCGGCGATGCCGGCTTCTCGGGCGCGGCGACTCTGCCCCGACGCGCATTGGCTCCCCGTCGACCATGCGCACTACCGCGAGCGCTCGGCGGAGGTGCGCGCGCTGATCGACGAGCTAGGGGTGCCTGTGGAGCCGATGTCGCTCGACGAGGCGTACGTCGACCTTTCTGAGGTGAGCGACCCGATCGCGCGGATGTCGGACCTCGTCGGCCGGATCCGCAACGAGACGGGTCTGGACGCCTCGGTCGGAATCGGGCCGAACAAGCTCGTCGCCAAGGTTGCCTCCGACGCCGAGAAGCCGCGGGGCTTCGTCGTCCTCACCCGTGAGCAGGCGGCCGAGCGCTTCAAGGGCGAGGGCGTCCGGCTCATTCCCGGGATCGGGCCGAAGACGGCTCGTCGTCTCGAGGGCTATGGGGTCAAGACGATCGGCCAGCTTCAGCGGTGCACCGTCCCCGGCCTCATCGAGCGCTTCGGTGAGACCCACGGACGGGCGCTTCACGATCGCGCTCATTTTCGCTCCGACGCGCCCGTTTCCACCGAGCGGATCGCGAAGTCGCGATCGGTCGAGACGACCTTCGACGTCGACGTCTCAGACCCCGAGCGCATGCGGGAGGTCATCTCCGGCCAGTCCGAGCGGCTTGCCAAGCAGCTGCGCGACCGCGGCATCTCCGGCCGCACGATCGGCATCAAGGTCAGGACCGATGACTTCGCGACGTTCACCCGGGACCGTTCGGTCAAGGAGTTCACGAACGACCCGCGGACGATCAGCGCGGTCGCCCTGGACCTCTTGGGTGACAACATGCCCGAGCGGCCGGTGCGGCTGCTCGGCGTGAGGATCGCGAAGTTCGAGGACGAGGCGCCGGCGCCCGCCGAAGGCGCCCCGACCCTGCTCGACCCGGAGGCCTGATCGGACCTCACGAAAAGGGTGCGACCGATCGTTTAGAGAGCATGAGAGAAATGAACGCAGTCCGATACGAAAGCCCGGTCGGAATCCTCACGCTCGTTGGTACCGACACCCACCTGGTCGCGCTCCAGTTTCCCGGCCGACTCGCGACGCCTCCGCAGGGCAAGCCCGGCGCCCTGGCTGCCGCGATCGCCCAGCTCGACGAGTACTTCGCGGGTGAGCGCCGCACGTTCGAGCTCGACCTGAATCTCAAGGGCACCGAGTTCCAGCAGCGGGTCTGGGCGGCGCTTCGCCAGATCCCGTTCGGCGAGACGACGAGCTATGGCGTCCTCGCGCGCAAGCTCTCCGAGGAGGCGGACCAGACATTCGATCCTCGCGGAGTAGGTGGCGCGGTCGGCTCCACGCCGGTCCCGATTATCGTCCCCTGCCACCGCGTCGTCGGTGCCGACGGCTCACTCACCGGCTACGGCGGCGGGCTTCCGCGCAAGCGGGCGCTACTCGACTTCGAGGGTACCGGCGGCAACACCGCCGCGCTCGACAAGGACTGGGGAAAGCAGCTGACACTGGCCTGATCAGGCCAGTGTGCGATGGAGGAACTCGACGGTGTCGTCGAGGACCTCTTCGCGGTTCGTCTCGTTGAAGATCTCGTGCTGGGCGCCCTCGTAGACCTTCTCCTCCGTGCGGGGGCCTCGGATTCGCTCGACCGCGACGCGGGTCTCCTCGAGAGGCGCCAGCTGATCCTCGGAGCCGTGAATCCAGAGGACGGGGAGGTCGCCGAAGGAGCCGCCGGCCGCGACGTCGTCGACCGACCGCTTGAACATCTCCAGGGACTCGCGATGGAACGGGCCGTGGTAGACGAGCGGATCCGCGGCGTACCGCGCCCCGGTGTCGGGATCGCGGGACAGAACTGCCGGGTCGATGGGGATCTCCGGGATCGGGTCCATCGCGAGCAGCCCGAACAACGCGGCGTTGCCGCCGATCACGGGGCCTGAGAGGACCAGTGCCGTCAGCTCGCCGGGGTGCTTCTGCGCGAAGCGCGTCGCGACGATGCCGCCCATCGAGTGTCCGATCAGGACGACAGGCAGTCCCGGATGCGCGCCGCGAGCGATGTCGGCGACCAGATGAAGGTCGGAGGTGAGCATCTCTCCCTGGGCGACGAGCGCACGCCCTCCGTCCGAGAGGCCGTGGCCCAGATGGTCGGGTGCGTAGACCGTCGCGCCTTCGGCGACGAGCCGGTCGGCGACGTGGTCGTAGCGCCGAGCGTGCTCGCCATAGCCGTGGGCGATGAGGGCGATGAAGCTCGCGTCTTCGTTCGGCCACTCGAAGAAAACGAGGTTGCCGCCGGAGCCGGCGAGTGAGTGCTGAGTGGGCTCGGCCATCGAGCGCGGATTATGCCTGGTGTTCTGCCGGGCCGGCTATCTGCCGAAACGTCAAGTCAACAACCGACCGGTAGCATCCCGGTCGGGAAGGGACTCCATGATCCGGCGCAGCTTTATCGGGGCGGGACTGATCGCAGCAAGCTTGCTGGCGCTCCCGGGGCATGCTCTCGCCGGCGAGGAGATCCTCGGGTCGGCGGATTACGACGACATGAGTACGTACTCCTGCCGCACACCCGCGCTCACGGTCTACCCCGGGCAGAACCTGAACAACTTCGGCCAGACGCAGACCTGCCCCAACCCCGTCAAGCTGTCAGGCCCAGGGGCGGAGAACCCCTTCACATCGAGCGACCAGGGGTACATCACCCGCTTCAAGCCGAGCATGGTCGAGTTGTTGCCAGGTGGCGGAACCGTGACGCCCAGCGTCTACGACCTTCATCTCCACCACGTCGTCTGGATCAGGAGCGGCAATCCGACTTTTGCTTCGGGCGAGGAGAAGACCGAGGTCAAGTTCCCCCAGGGCTATGGATTCAGAACCCCCGGAAACGCAGCCTGGACGCTCAACGACATGATCCACAATCTCGGAGCGGAAGGCGGTCGGCAGGTCTACCTCACCTGGGAGATCGACTGGGTGCCTGTGTCCAGTCCGCCGGCCGAGGACATCACCGACGCCAACATCAAATGGCTCGATGTCGCGGGCATCTCGCTCGGGAACGTGAACCTCGAGAATCTCTCGAAGCTCTATCCGGTCTTCGACGCGGAGCGTGGCTTCGATGACGATGGCGACGGCGAGTTCGTGTTCCCCGATGACGTCGAGGATGCGGGTCCCTCGGACCCGGGCTTTGAGGAGAAGGGCAAGATCTCGGAGGAGGCTGAGTGGGTCGTGCCCGCAGACGGCCGAACTCTCGTCTTCGGCGCCGGTCACCTTCACCCCGGCGGGCTCTCCGTTGATCTCGAGGTCGCTCGCGATGGCGATGACCCCGGAACCGTGGACGGCGACGATCCGTCCGAGGTGAAGCCGCTCTTCCACTCGGGGGCTCGCTATTACGAGCCCGCAGGCGCCGTCAGCTGGGATGTGAGCATGGAGGCAACTCGGCCCGATTGGCGGATCTCCCTCAAGGAAGGGGACACGGTCTCGATCGACACGACCTATGACGTCGACAAGGCGTCCTGGTACGAGTCGATGGGCATCCTGCCCCTCGCGGTTGCCGCCGCCGGCGATCCCGACGCCAAGGACCCGTTCGACGACGCCGACGACGTTCAGGCGATGTACGAGGCGGGCGGCATTCTCACGCACGGGCGTCTCCCCGAGAACATCGACGCGGAAGCTGGCGTCGACCTCGGTCTGGCCGACCCGCGCAAGCTCGAGAGCAAGGGCAAGGTCACGTCCGCGGGCATCGACATCGACGGTTTCCAGTATGAGCTCGGCGGATATTCGGCGTTCGGCGGCTTCCCCTCAACCCCCATGCGCCCGCCGCTCGTCAAGCAGGACAAGCCCATCTTGTTCACCAACCTCGAGGCCCAGTTTGGCCAGCCGGACAACCAGCAGGTCTGGCACTCGATCACTTCGTGCAAGGCGCCCTGTAACCGCGGCTCGGGGATTGGCTATCCGCTCGCCAACGGGCCGGTCAAGTTCGATTCGGGACAGCTCGGCTACGGGACCTCAGGAACGCCCGGCGGTGGAGGGATCATCAATATGAACTCGGGTGTCACGACAGGGACGAATCAGTACGCCACGCCGGGGCTCCCGAAGGCCGGCAAGACCTACACGTACTTCTGCCGCATCCACCCGTTCATGCGGGGCTCGGTGCGCGTGAAGAAGCCGAAGAACGAGAACTGACAGGGAAGGCAGGACCATGCGCCGCGCGATCTCACTCACCGCCGCTCTCGGCATCTCAATCGTTTTGATGGCGGGCTCGTCCGCCTCGGGCAAGGCTACGAAGACCGTGAATGTCGGCGACGACTTCTTCGACCCCGAGTCGCTCATCGTCAAGGAGGACACGACGATCAAGTTCGAGTGGGTCGGCGTGGACGATCACAACGTCTTCAAGCAGCAAGGCCCAGGCAGGTACTTCGAGTCGGACAACACGGACGAGACGGGCTTCGTCTACTCCCACAAGTTCAAGAAGCCAGGCAGCTACGTGCTCGGCTGCATCCTCCATGAGGACATGGACATGGATCTCAGGGTGAAGAGGCGCCGCTAGCGCGTGTCGTCGAGCAGCGCCATCGCGGCGTTGCGGCCGTTCAGGCCGATGACGCTTCCGCCGGGATGGGTGGCTGCGCCGCAGAAGTAAAGACCCTCGACGGGTGTGCGTGACGCGAGGCGGTTCTCCCACATCTGGTCGGGGAAGCACTCGCCCTGGAAGATGCAGCCGCCTGTGAGGCCGATCCGCTCCTCGATGTCGGGTGGGCCCAGGACCTCGTACTCGACTATCTGATCGCGAAAGCCGGGGGCGAAGCGCTCGACCATGTCGAACACCTGAGTTCCGGCTTCCTCGCGCAGGCCGTTGTCCCAGTCCTCGAGTGTTTTCTCCGCGGGTGCGTACTGACAGAAGACGGAGATGACGTGGCGGTCCGGCGGAGCGACGGAAGGGTCGTCGGCGGTCTGCGAGTACATCTCGGTGAACCCGATCGCCATCTCGCCCTTCGCGGAGCGCTCGAAAGCCTCCTGCGCCTCGTCGAGACCGAGTCGGCAGTTGACCGTTCCGGCCGCGGGCCAAGTCTCGCCGTCGGCTGCGGTCCAGTGCGGGAGCTCGGTGAGCGCCACGTTCACCTTGACCACGGGACTGCGGACCTTCCACTCGTCGAGCCGGTTGCGGAACGCGTCGGGGACGTCGCCGTTCGCACCGCCGGCATTCAGCATTCCGAGAAGGCGCTTGGGGTCGGCGTTCGAGATCACGCTCTTCGCGCGGATGAGCGTGCCGTCTTCGAGCTCGACGCCCTCGCCCGGCTTGACCGCCGACACCGGCACGCCGCAGGCAACCTGAGCTCCGGCCTCCAGCGCCGCGTCGCAGATCGCAAACGAGATCATTCCCATGCCGCCCTTGACGTAGCCCCATGAGCCCGGCCGGTCGGGCCCGAGCTCGCCCA
Source organism: uncultured bacterium (assembly GCA_963772035.1). Classification (GTDB taxonomy): domain Bacteria; phylum Actinomycetota; class Thermoleophilia; order Solirubrobacterales; family 70-9; genus JALZKA01. The sequence continues at coordinate 2,295 of CAVYVT010000002.1, read as the reverse complement.
TGTGGTGCATCAGGTGGATCATCGCCGTGCCTTTGTCCTTGGGTCCTCCGTAGGCGGCGATGAGGCCCTGGCCGTAGAGCGCGTCCTTGATGCGCTGGTCGTCGAGATGCGCGTCGAGAACGTCGGAGATCGACGCCTCGAACACAAGATCGATCAGCTCCTGTTCGCCGAGCATCTCCTCGAGCTCTGCGCGCGAAGGGGAGTCGCCCACCCAAGCGTCCCGCTCGCCCTTGCGGAGCTTGCGCCGGGCGCGGTCGAAGGTCGCGCCGTACGCCTTGAAGCCCTTGATGTCCTTCTCTGAGATGCCGAGGTCGCGGAGCCCCGCGAGCGTCCTCTCCTCGTCGTCGAACTCCACGAACGCCGTGCCGTCGTCGAAGGGAATGAAGAGGGCTGGGTCCGCGACGGTGATCTCGACACCGCGCTCACGCAGACCGAGCTCGGAGATCACGAGCTCGTCGAGGACGCCGACGACGTAGGCACACGGGCTGACGACGTATCTCTCGTCAGCGAAGGGCCGCTCCAGGGTGCAGGCGCCTCCGACGCGCTCGCGCCGTTCGAGCACCAGGACGCTCTTGCCCTCACGCGCCAGGTATGCCGCTGCGGTCAGTCCGTTGTGGCCCCCGCCGACGATGACGACGTCCCAGTCCTGCGCGGCCAGCTCGGAGACGGGGCGGGGGAGACCCAGCTCACCCAGCCTCTCGGCGACGGCGTTCACGGGGCTACGTCCACCTGGAAGTAACGACCTTCTTGCGCGTGTAGAACTCGACGGCGTCGTTGCCGTTCGCGTGGAGATCCCCATCGATCGAGTCTTTCCAGCCCGAGAACGGGAACCAGGCCACGGGCGCGGCGACTCCCACGTTCACGCCGATCATCCCGGCCTCGACGCTGAACCGGTAACTGCGCGCGGCCTCGCCCGACGTGGTGAAGATCGAGCCGGCATTGCCGTAGCGAGAGCCGTTGACGAACTCGAGCGCCTCGTCGAGATCGGAAGCGCGAACGATCGTCAAGAGCGGGCCGAAGAGCTCTTCCCGTGCGAGGTCCGACTCGTAATCGGACGTCTCGACGATCGAAGGCCCGATCAACGTTCCGCCGGGCCCACCGTCGTCCGGGCCGAGCTCGCGTCCGTCAAGCACTACGTCTTCCGCCGCGTCGAGGGCACTGACGATCCGCTCGCGGGCCTCGGGCCCGACCAGTGGGCAGACCTCGACGCCGTCGGCGTCGCCGGGTCCGACGCCCAGATCCGAAGCCGCGGTCTTCAAAGCGTCCAGGACCTCGGCCTGCCTTGCCTCGTCGCCGACGAGGACCGCGACCGAGCCGGCGAGGCAGCGCTGCCCGCCCGCGCCGAAGGACGAGCTCATGATCGCCGGGATCGAGGTGTCCAGGTTGGCGTCCGGCATCACGACCAGCGAGTTCTTCGCGCCGCCCAGAGCCTGTACGCGCTTGCCGGTCGCGGCGGAGCGCTCGGCGACCATCCGTGCGGTCGAAGCCTGGCCGACGAACGACACCGCGTTGATGTCGGAGTGATCGAGGATCGCCGAGACCGCGTCGCGTGCGCCGTGGACCAGGTTGACGACGCCCGACGGGATCTCGTCGATATCCGCGATCAGCTCGACGATCCGCTCAGAGGGCCGCGGGTCGCGCTCGGATGGCTTGAGGATGAAGGTGTTTCCGCAAGCGATCGCGTAGGGCAGGAACCACATCGGGATCATCGCCGGGAAGTTGAACGGCGTGATCGCCGCGCAGACGCCGACGGGCTGGCGCACGAGCTCCACGTCTACTCCGGTCGCGACGCCTTCGAGGTTCTCGCCCTTCAAGAGGTGCGGGATACCGCACGCCGCCTCGGTCGACTCGATGCCGCGGAGCACTTCGCCGCGCGCGTCGTCGAGCGTCTTACCCATGTCCTCGGTGACGAGGCGCGCTATCTCTTCGTGATTGGCCCACAGCGCTTCGCGGAGCGCCATCACGGCGCGGGCGCGCTTCTGCGGGGGCGTCGCTCGCCATGCCGGGTATGCCTCACGGGCTGCCCTTACAGCGGCGTCAACGTCGGCCTCTCCCGAGAGCGGGACAAGGGCGGTTACCTCCCCTGTGGCGGGATTCACGTCGTCGAGCGTCTCGCCTCCCGCTGCCTCGACCCAGCCGCCGCCGATGAAGTTTCTAAGCGTGCGCGTTTCGGTTGCCTCAGACATACCTCCGATTGTGACTGGTCGGTCAATGCCGGAACGTCCAACAACTCCGGAGCGTGTTGTGTGAGGCGCTTTTGGTCCTACGCGCCGGCGCCGTCGCCCGGTGATGCGT
>CAVYVT010000001.1:0-15440 GCA_963772035.1 uncultured bacterium | reverse complement strand
GGCACCTGCCCCAGTCGTAGCCCGCGCCGCATGGCACGGGTCACGGGCATCGGCGGATCTTCTTTCGCGCCGACGATCCCGACGCGCTCAACCACTGGTACGGCGAGCACTTCGGCGTGATCGAGCTCGAGTCGAAGGACTACGACGACCGACGGCTGGTTCCAGGATCGCGGCGAGACTGTCCTCTCGGCGATTCGGCCGCGACTCTGGCGACGACTTCTTCGGCGGGGAGGACCGCCAAAAGTGGAAGATCAACTTCCGGGTCGACGACCTCGACGGGATGGTCGAGCGCCTGCGCAGCGCGGGCATCGAGGTGGAAGCTCACGACGAGGAGTACCCGAACGGCCGCTTCGCCGAGCTCGCCGACCCCGAGGGAAACGGCATCCAGCTCTGGGAGCCGAATGCGGCCTCGGTCGCGCGGGACCCGGGTCCCGCTACTTAGGCGCTTCGAACCCTCGCGCGTGATCCGCGCCCTCTCAGGGGTCGCGAAATCACACACTCCGGGCCGGTGACGCCCTAGTTGCGCGCTTCCGCCGGCGTCAGCGGCGAGGGCTCGACGCGCAGAAGCTTCGTGCTCCCACGTCACTGTCAGATACTTTCGCCTCGTGTTCATCACCCTCGAAGGCATCGACCGGTCGGGCAAGACGACCCAGGCCGCGCTGCTGGCCGAGGCGCTCGGCCCGGACACGCTCCTGATCCGCGAGCCCGGCGGCACCGAGATGGCCGAGGCCGTCCGCTCCCTGCTCAAGGATCCGGCGCTTGAGATGGACGACGTGGCAGAACTCCTCCTCTTCTCCGCCGCTCGAGCGGACCTGGCGCGGCGGGTGATCGAGCCGGCTCGCGAGGCGGGACGGGACATCGTCTGCGACCGCTACGTCGACTCGACGGCCGCGTATCAGGGCGTCGCGCGGGGCTTGGGGCTCGAGGCGGTCGAGAACCTGATGGAGCTGGTGGTCGGCTCGTGCATGCCCGAGCGAACCGTGCTCCTGCGGGTGGACCCCGACGCGGCACACGCTCGCGGCCAGCAGCGCCTCGCCGCAGGGGAGGACGATGGCTCCGATCGGTTCGAGTCCGAGGGCGTCGAGTTTCAGCGAACCGTCGCTCGCGCATACGACGAGATCGCGGCACGCCATCCGGAGCGAATCACCGTGGTCGACGGCGGAGGCGAGCCAGACGAGGTGCACGGGCGGATCATGGGAGCGGTGGGCGGATGACCGTCTCCGAAGAGCCGCTCGCCGACGCCACCGCCGAGCAGAGGTCGGCGAAGATCGCGCTGGCCGCGGCGCTCGCTGCGCCTTCCCATGCCTACCTCTTCGCAGGCCCGGCCGGCTCCGGCAAGGCCGAGGCGGCGCGGGCCTTCGCGGCGGAGCTGCTTGCGCTCGAGGCGCCGGATCCCGACTCCGCCCGGCGGCGGGCGCTTCAGGACCCGTCCCCGCATCCGGATCTCGCGTGGCTCAAGCCGCCGGGGGCGCAGCATCTCGTCGATGAGGTTCGCGAGCGGATCATCGAGGCGGCGCCGTATCGGCCGTTCGAGGGGGAGCACAGGGTCTTCGTGGTCGAGCAGGCGGACCTGATGCAGGAGGAGAGCCAGAACGCCCTTCTGAAAACGCTGGAGGAGCCCGCCTCCTACGCGCACATCATCCTGGTCTCGTCGCAGCCCTCCGCGCTTTTGGAAACCGTGCGCTCGAGGTGCCAGGCGATCGGATTCGCGGCCCTCAGCCCGGAGGCCCTGGCCGGACGCCTTGGCGAGGAGCACCCCGATGCGGACGCTCTCGAGATCACGAGCGCCGCGCGACTCGGCGGCGGGGATCTGGGTCTGGCGCGTCTCCTTCTCAGCGACAGCGGGCGCGAGTTGCGCGCCCAAGCCGAAACGCTCGCCCGTGGCGCCTGCGCGGGCGAGCTGGACTCTTCACCGTGGAAAGCGCTCCTCGATGCCGCTGGGAGCCGCGGCGAGGAGGCGGGTGAGGAGGTGAAGGCGCACTTCGACGTCCTGGCCGACCAGGCGAAGGATTCCTCGGACAGGCGCGGCGAGCAGAGGCTTCGGAAGGAAGGCGCGGATGCCGCGAAGCGCGCGACCCGCCGTGGGCGGACGGACGCGATCGACGCCGGACTTGGGCTGGTGGCCGGATGGCTCCGCGACGTTGCGGCCACCGGTGACGGCGCTCCCGACCTCGTCCTCAACGCGGACCGCAAGGCCGAGCTGGCCGAGGATGCCGACGGGCTCGATCCTCGGCGGGCTCGCCGCGCGGCCGAGCTGGTGATGGGCACGCGGCGGCGCCTGAGCGTCAACGTTTCGGAGGAACTGGCCGTCGAGGCGCTCGCGTTCAGGATGGAAGCCGTTTTGCGGGCTTCCTAGAACTGCCTGGAAATCCCCGCAATAGCGCGTACATTCCCATGAGTGGCGCGGCTTCCAAACCTGGGATTGGGCAGGCGGAACCCGTTCGGGGTTCGCCTCTATCTGGCGTTCGCGTTCGCGGGCGTGGCGCTCATCACCGCCGGCATCGTCTACCTGCTCGTTTCCGAGAGCGGCAACGAGGCGGCTGACGAGCGCCTCGACGAGCTCGCCGTCGGCCGGACGATCTCCCTCGCCAACGAGCTTGAGGCCGTCAACGCAGGCAAGTCACAGGACACGATCGACGTCGCGGCGCAGGAGGACTTCTCGGCGTGGGTCTACGACGCCTCCGGGAACCTCATCACGTCGACGATGTCCCAGGGATTCGACGTCGACGACGTCCCGGACACGAGACGGGCGGTGTCGACCGCGCAAGAAGGGCAGGACTTCGTCGAGCCTCTCACCGGCGGCACGACGGTAGTCGCCACTCCTGTTACCCGCGACGGCGATCGTCGATGGGGTGGTCCTGGCGCGAGCCGCCAGGCCGGCCGAGCTCCAGGAAGCGATCGACGCCGTCCGAGGCGATCGCATCACCGCCCTCTTCGCGGCGCTTGTCGTGGCTGTCGCGATCTCCTTCCTGATCGCGAGCGCGATCACCTCGAGGATCAAGAAGCTCGCCGACTCTGCCGCAAAGATCAGCCAGGGCCAGCTCGACCGCCCGCTCGAGGGCACCGGCGGGCGCGACGAGATCTCGGAGCTGGGCCGCGCGCTCGAGACGATGCGCGCCGCTCTTCGCCAGACGTTCGAGGCGCTCCGCTCCGAGCGCGACCGCCTTTCCGCGATCTTCGACGCCCTTTCCGACGCCGTCATGGTCGTCGGCCCGGACGGGACGGTCCGCTTCTCGAACCCCGCGGCCCGGCCCCTGATCTACGCGGACGGCAAGGTTGCAGCGACCCTGATCCCGTGGCTTCGCCGCGCCTCGCGCACCGGCACCGCCGAGCACGACGGCCTGCGGATCGGCGAGCGCGTCTACGCGATGCAGGCGCGTGAGATTCCGGCGGAGGGCGCCGTCCTCACGGTCGTTCGCGACCGGACCGAGGAGCTTCGCCGAGAGCTGGCTGAGCGCGAGTTCGTCTCGAACGCCGCGCACGAGCTTCGTAACCCGCTGGCCGGGATCTCGGGCGCCGTCGAGGTCCTCCGGGGAGGCGCCAAGGACGATAAGGAGGCGCGCGAGCACTTCCTGCGCCGCCTGGAGCAGGACACCGAGCGGATCACCCGTCTGACCGACTCGCTTTTGACCCTTGCGCGGATCGAGTCGGTGGGCGAGAGCGGGCCCGAAGTGCTCGATGTCGCGATCGCCTGCGAAGAGGCTGCGCAGGCGTTCATCCCACCTGACGGAATCGGCTTCGAGCTCGAGGTTGAACCCGACCTTGCGGCGCAGGGAGATCGCGTTCTTTTGCGCCAGGTTCTGATCGGGCTCCTCGGCAACGCGTTCAAACACACCTCCGCCCCTGGCCTCGTTACGCTTCGGGCAAGCCGGCCTACGGAGGAGGAAGTCCTCATCGAGGTGACCGATACGGGGTCCGGCATCCCCCCAGATGAGGTAGATCGAGTGTTTGAACGCTTTTTCCGAGGCAGTGACTCCCGCGAGAAGGAAGGCTTCGGCCTTGGCCTGTCGATCGCGAAGCGGATGGTCGACGTGATGGGCGGCCAGATCGGCGTGTCGTCCGAGGTCGGCAAGGGCGCCGACTTCTGGGTGCGCCTGCCCGCCGCCAAGCCAGCAGCCACCCCGGTCGCATGACGAGGCGAATCCTCATCGCTGACGACGAGCCCTCGGTCCGGGAGTCGGTCGCGTACGCGCTGGGCCAGGAGGGCTTCGAGGTCACCATGGCCGAGGACGGCGACGACGCCGACTCGAAGCTCCAGGGTCGAGATCGACTTCGACCTCCTGATCCTGGACATCATGATGCCCGGCAAGTCGGGCCTCGACGTCTGCCGCGACGTGCGCTCGCGCAGCCCGGTGCCGATCATCCTCCTGACGGCGAAGGACGCCGAGGTGGACAAGGTCGTAGGGCTCGAGGTGGGCGCCGACGACTACGTCACCAAGCCTTTCTCCGTGCGCGAGCTGATCGGGCGCGTGCGCGCCCAGCTGCGCCGCCGCGAGCTCGATCTCCACTCTTCCGCTCAGGACAAGACGATCGACGCCGGCGCGGTGCGCATCGACCTCTCGCGCCACCTCGTCACCGTCCGCGGCGAGCCCGTCAACCTGACCCGCTCCGAGTTCCAGGTGCTCCGGCTTCTGGCCGAGAGCCCAGGCCAGGTCTTCAGCCGGCTCGAGATCATGGAGGAGCTCTGGCAGTCCGAGTTCTCCGGCGACGTTCGCGCCTGCGACGTCCACATCTCGAACCTGCGCCAGAAGGTCGAGAAAGACCCTCAGGAGCCCGAGCTGGTCGTCACGGTCCGCGGCGTCGGTTACCGCCTGGCCGAGGGCGAGTCGTAGGCGACCCCGCCTACACTGCTCTTCGCGCCGCCGTAGCTCAGCTGGTAGAGCACTTCACTCGTAATGAAGGGGTCAGCGGTTCGAATCCGCTCGGCGGCTTGGCGACTGGGGTGAGCCGGGCAGGCGGTCCACGACGCGCGCGAAGCGCTCGATCGCTCCCTCCAGAGGCTCGCCGATCTCGATCGCCCGCTTCACGGTAGGCAGGACCGCGATGACCTCGTTCGCCTGCGCGACGACCTCGGCGGCGCGCTGCTGGACCAGGCGCGCCTCGACGAGCATGTTCTCGCCGACCTCGTTGAATCGGTCCCCGAGCGCCACGAGTTCGGCGCCTCGCTCGTCGATGGTCGCGCCGAGGGTGAGGATCGACTCCGCCCTGCGGTCGAGAGACTGGCCCAGCTCGAGCATGGCCTCGGCTCTGGAGTCGATGCGCTCGCCGAGCTCCAACACCTGGCCGGCGCGGCGGTCGAGGCTCTCGAGGAGGCTGATCGCTCGCGGCACGGAGCGCGCAACCTCGGCCATCGCGTCGAGGTCGCGCATGACGCGCGAGCCGAGCCCGACTGTGATCTCGATGGGCGCGAGAAGCGGGTTGCTCACTTCCCGCACCCTACCGCCGCCAGGCACCCCGAACCCGAATTGCGTTCGCTAAATTTTCGCGCTCGCCGGGCGCGGTCGGGGGGCAGGGAGCGCAGGAAGCCCGGCGGTGATTCAACCCCGATTCGAAGGAGATCTCTTCCATGCGCCTGATCGCTGCCGTACTTGCTGTTCTTGCACTCGCGTTCGCCGCCGGCTGCGGTGACGATGACGACGAGCCCATCACCACTTCAACGTCTGGCGCGACCGGCGCCACGGGTGAGACCGGATCTGTCGGCGAGACCGTCGCGGTCGAGGACGTCCAGGGCTGCCTCGAGGGCGCAGGCTTCGAGGCCGAGCGACTCCGACAGCGAGTTGATCGGTGTCGAGAGCTCGTACGAGAAGCTCGACGTCCCGCTCGAGGACCTCGATCAGGGCGCGTCCATCGTCGTCTTCGAGGACGCCGAGACCGCCGAGTCCGAGGCCGAGGCGGCGGACGTCGCCATGGGCGTCGCGGAGACGACCGTTGCCGGAAACGTGATCTGGGGCACCGATTCCTCGGTCTCAGAGCCTGAGGATGCCGAGGCCGCCATCGAGGGCTGCGTCCCGGCGAGCTAGCCGTCCGGGGGCGGCACGGCTGTAGTTTGAGCGAGCGTGCCGCCCCCCTCGATCACCGTCGTTGTCGTCACCTACCGCCATGGCGAGGCGGTTCGGCCTGCCCTGGACGCGCTCGGCCGCGAGCTGGGCGACGGCGACGAGCTGATCGTCGTCGACAACGCCTCGGGCGACGAGACGCTCGACGTGGTGCGGGATGCCGCGCCCGAGGCGATCGTCATCGAGAGCGTGGCCAACGACGGCTTTCCGGCGGCGTGCAACCGCGGCGCTGCGCATGCCGTGGGCGACCTCCTGGTCTTCTTGAACCCCGACGCGGTAGTCGCGGAGGGGTGGCGGGATGCGATCGCGGCGCCCCTGTCCGACGGATCGGGATGGTCTGCCTGGCAGGCGCTCGTCACGGCGGAGCGCGGCCGGCTCGTCAACACGCGCGGCGGCGTCGTCCACTTCACGGGAATCGCCTGGGCGGGCGGTGCGGGCGAGCCGGTCGACGAGGCCGACTCCTATCCCGAGCCGGGCTTCTGCTCAGGAGCCTGTCTTGCGATTCCTCGCGGCGAGTTCGAACGGCTGGGTGGATTCGCCGCCGAGTTCTTCCTCTACCACGAGGACGTCGATCTCTCGCTCCGGGCACACCTCTCCGGCGGGACTCTGGGCGTCGCGGCGGATGCGCGGGCGGACCATCTGTACGAGTTCGACAAGGGGCCGGCCAAATGGCGCTACCTGGAGCGCAACCGCTGGGCGACGCTGATCCGCGTCTATCCGGGGGCGCTCCTGGCACTGATCATGCCCGCGCTCCTGTTGACGGAGCTCGCGCTCGTCGCGGTCTCCGCCGTCGGCGGTTGGCTTCCGCAGAAGCTCGGCTCGTGGTGGGACGTCGTGCGTTGGCTGCCGCGTCTTTTGCGCGAGCGCCGGGAGATCCAGGCGACGGCGCAGGTCAGCGGGGCCGAGTTCGCGAAGGCGCTCACGCCATCGCTCGCCTCGCGCTATCTGGGGAGGCCGGGCGGCTCGCCGACGCTTGGCCGGCTACTCGGTGCGTACTGGCGGGTCGTCCTGCGCCTGCTCGGCTCGGCCTGAGAAGCCGTTCGGGTCGCCGCCGCGGAGCGAGCGCTCGTGGCGGAGCTCCTGCTCGAGGCGTGCGACCTCCTGGGCGAGAACCTTCGTCTCTTCGCTCAGGCGAGACGAGGCGACCGAGAAGTTGAGGAGCAGGAGGAAGCCGACGGCGAAGGCGATGATGAAGATCGCGTTCGCGGGCTCCTGGATGCCCATGACATCGGCGATCGCGTCCAGGCCACCGGTCCAGATCGAGAGGACGAGAAGCGCAAGCGCTGCGAGCATCCAGATGAGGGCGTAGCGCTCGGAAAGCCTGCGCCGGCGGACGAGGTCGAGGACGAACAGGAAGATCGCGAAGGTGACGATGAGCGCGATGATCTGCGCCTTCGTCTCGATGCCGTCGGAGGCGGAGTCGTCGTCCTTGTCACCGTCCGCGGCCGCCTCGGCCTCCGAGTCCTCCAGTGCCGGGCCCTCGGTAGCGCCGACGACAGTCACGCCCTCGTCGTCAAGTGCATCGCCGCCGCCGGTCGGGATGATCGTGGTGAGGCCTTCGCCCGCGCCCTTGAGCGTCAGGTCCTTCTCCTCGAGGACGTCTCCCTGCGTGAGGAGGAAGTTGCCCGCCGGGATAAGGATCGTGTCGCCGGGCTGAGCGAGGACGATGGCTTCGCCGAGGCCGGTGTCTTCGTCGCCTGTCACCTCGACCTCGGCCGCCGCGGCGGGCGTCGCGAAGGCGAGGAACGCCAGCGGCAAGAGGGCGAGGCGCCTCACTTGTCGCCCCCCGTGATGGCCTTGAGCTCGCCGGTGTCCATCGGCGGGCTGCCGAGGATCTCGTCCTTGCCCGACGCCTCGACCGGAGTGGGACGGCGGCGAAAGAGGCCGATGAAGATCGCGAGTAGGACCTTCACCATGTAGTAGGCGCTGCGGGGATAGTCGATCGAGCTCTTTCCGTAGCCGCGCGCATTCATCGAGACGTGCACCTCGTGGAGGCGCAGCCGGTGCGCGTGCATCATGAGGATCGCTTCGACCTCGGGGTAGTCGTGGGGGTAGTCGCGGGCAAAAAGCTCGATGCCGCGTCGGTTCGTCATGCGAAAGCCCGAGGTGGGGTCGGTGACCTTCCGGCGGGTGATCGTGCTCATCACGACGGCGAAGATCATGTTGCCGGCGCGGCGGCCCAGCGGGACCTTGTAGCCGGGCTCGCCCAGGAAGCGGCTGCCGGTGACCATGTCGGCCTTGTCCTCTTGGGTCTGGAGCGCCTCGAAGAGCTTGGGCAGGTACTCGGGCTTGTGCTGGCCGTCGCCGTCGATCTGAACGGCTACGTCGTAGCCGTGGCGAAGCGCGTACTTGTAGCCCGACTGCATCGCGCCGCCGATGCCGAGGTTGAACGGGTGCCGGATGACGACGGCGCCCTGCGCCTCAGCGTGGGCGGCCGTGGTGTCCGTGGAGCCGTCGTCGATGACGACGATGTCGAAGTCGGGCGCCGCGCGACGGATGTCGCGGATGACTCGCGCGACCATTCCGGATTCGTTGAACGCCGGGACGATTGCGAGCTTTCGAAGTGAGTCGGTGGCCATGAAGCCGACCTATGAGCCCGAGTCGTCGTCTTCCGAAGCGGTGGCTGAGGTCGATGGATCGGGGAGCTTGGTCAGGCCGCGCTTGACGCCGGCGAGGAGGCGGAGCGCGACCAGCGCCTGGGCGTGGCTTGCGGCGACCTGGGCGGCGGTGCGCGCGAGGTCGGGCTCCTCGAGTTCTGCCTGCTCGGTTTCGTAGGCCTCGATCAGGCCCACCTCGAGGTCGTCGAGGAACGCGAGAAGGTCCTTTTCGTCCGCGGAGGGGTCGAAGCCCTTGAGGCTGTCGTACTCCTCGGGATCGGAGTCCGACTCCGGGGGATCGACCAGCAGCTGGTCCATCGCCTCCGAGAACGCGGTCGCGTGGTCCTCGGCGTGGATCGAGAGCTCTTCGAAGAGGGACTGCGTGTCGCCGGAGACGTCGCCCTCCTCGGCGGCCAATGAGTAGGCGAGCTCGGCTGCCTGCTCGAGGATGATGAGGCGCTCGAGGGCGTCGGTCTGCGAGGTGGTCTCGCCCTCCTGGGCCTGAGCGGTGGCGGCCGCGACGAGCGTTCCCGGCAGGGCGACTGCGCCCGCGCCGGCGAGGCCGCGGCCGAGAAGGGTGCGGCGGCTCAGGCCGCTCATGAGGAGTCCTCCTCGGATGACGAGCCGCCGAGGACGAATGCGTCGGGAGCGACGTCTCCGTCGGTCTCGGAGCGGAGCGCAGCAAGCGCGGCGGCGTCCTCGGTGATGAAGCGGTGCACGGACTGGCGGTAGGTGGGGGAGGAGAGATCGCCGATCGAGTCGAGCGACGCGGCGATCGAATCTTCGAGCTGAAGGACGAGCGCTTCCGTGGCGCTCTCGGCCTCGGCCGCGTCTGCCGCGTCCGTTGTCGCGTCGCCGTCGCGGTCGGAGATGAGGCCCTCGAGCTCGGAGACGGACTTCTTTCGCTGCGCGGAGAGCTCCTTCGTCACGTCGGGAAGCGGGCCGCCGGCCGCGGCGTCGACCGCGTCCTGGACGGCCAGGTGCTGCGCGAGGACCGCGTTCAGGAGGTCCGGGTCGTTGTCCTCGGAGCGCTCGTCTTTCTCGTCCTCGGCCTGCCCGCAGGCGGCGAGGACGAGCGGCGCGCCGACGGCGGCGCCGGAGGCGGCCAGCATGCGGCGGCGCGAGATGCGGGTGGTCGGGAGCGTCATGGGTGGCAGAACTTTACGGACACCGCTTCGGCGCAACGTTTCTCGGCAACGCGCTAGAGATAGATGTACCCATGGCGCCGCTGAGAGATTCGATCGACATTCTGAACGCGGAGGTGACGACCTGCACCGCTTGCCCGCGTCTCGTCGCCTGGCGGGAGGCCTGCGCTTCGGACCCGCCGAAGCGGTTTCGAGGCGAGGACTACTGGGAGCGCCCGCTGCCCGGATTCGGCGACACGGAGGCAGCGATTGCGGTGGTCGGACTGGCGCCGGCGGCGCATGGGGCGAACCGGACGGGCCGGATGTTCACGGGCGATCGGTCGGGTGACTGGCTGTACGCGGCGATGCATCGCGCTGGGCTTGCGAACCAGCCGACCAGCGTGCGCGCCGGCGACGGGCTGGAGCTGCGCGGCGCGTACATCTCCGCCGTGGTGAGGTGCGCGCCTCCCGACAACAAGCCGACGCCGGCCGAGCGCGACGAGTGCGTGCCGTACCTGGCGCGCGAGCTTGGGCTGCTCGAGAAGGTGCGCGTGATCGTGTGCCTCGGCTCGTTCGCGTGGGACGGGACGCTTCGCGCCCTCCGTGCCGGCGGGCACGAGACGCCACGCCCGAAGCCGAAGTTCGGGCACATGGCGGAGGCGAGCGTCGGTCCCTACGCGCTCCTCGGCTCCTACCACCCGAGTCAGCAGAACACGTTCACGGGCAAGCTGACCGTGGAGATGCTGGACGCCGTTTTCGCCCGAGCGAAAGCGCTGCGCGACTAGCGAATGGTCTGACCCCTTCCGCCGTTCCAAGGTCTGAGCCAGGCACGACTCCGCCAAAAGGGGTCAGACCCGGGGTCAGACCCTCACAAACCGACGGGGACGCGCTCGGGGTTCGCGTGGCCCTCGCTCCGTGCGGCTTCCTCGACCGCGCGGGCGACCTCGGCGTGGACGGCCGGGTCCAAGGCGTCTGGGACGAGCTCCGATTCCGCGGTGAGGCCGGCGATGGCGCGCGCCGCGGCGAGCTTCATGCCCGTCGAGATGACATCCGACCCGGCGGCGAGGGCGCCGCGGAAGATGCCGGGGAAGCCGAGCACGTTGTTGACCATCGCGCCGTCGGCGGCGAATGCGGCGCCGGCCGCCTCGGCCTCCTTGGGGTAAATCTCGGGGTCGGGGTTGGTCAGGGCCATGATGATCTGGCCGTCGTGGATCATTTCGGGGGCGATGAGGCCTGGGCGGCCGGTCGTCGCGACGACGATCCGCGCGCGCTCCATGACCTCCTCGAACGGCGCGACCTCGATGCCGGCGTTGCGCGCTCGCTCGTGCGACGCCTCCATGGGGTCGGAGGCGATGACGGCTTTGGCGCCGGCCTCGCGGATGAGGTTCGCGATGCCGAATCCGGCGGCTCCAAGCCCGAGCTGTCCCACCACGGAATCGGCGAGGTCGATGCCGGCCTGCGCGCAGGCGACGTAGACCGCGCCCAGGGTTGCGACGGCCGTCCCGTGGACGTCGTCGTGCATGACGGGGATGTCGAGCTCGGAGATCAGCCGCGCCTCGATCTCGAAGCAGTCGGGCGCGCGGATGTCCTCGAGGTGAATGCCACCGAAGCCGCCGGCGATGCGCTTCACCGTCTCGACGAATGAGTCGGGATCTTCGGCGTCGATGAGGATCGGCATAGCCGAGATGCCGGCGAGCTGGCGATAGAACATGGCCTTGCCCTCCATGACGGGCATCGACGCGACGGGCCCGATGTCGCCGAGGCCGAGAACGCGCGTGCCGTTGGTGCAGATGGCGACGGTGCGCCCGATCATGGTGAAGCGGTAGGCGAGCGCCGGGTCGTCGGCAATGGCGAGGCAGACGCGGGCGACGCCGGGGGTGTAGACGTCGCGCATGTCCTGGAGGGTGCGCATCTCGTGGCTGCCGACGACGTTCAGCTTGCCGCCCTCGTGCGCGTGGAGGGCGCGATCCCAGAACGAGATGACGCGCACGCCTTCCACCTGACCGAGCTCGGCGGCGACGCGCTTTGCCTGTTCGTCATCGCGTACTTCGACGGAGATCTCGCGGATCGAGCGCTCGCGGCCGATCGAGACGGTGTGAACGTCGCCGATGAGGCCGTGCTGCTCCGCGATGCGGGCGCATACCTTCGCGAGTTGCCCAGCGACGTGGGGCTGCTCGAGCCGGTACACGTAGTCGACGGCCATTGCCGCGCAGACTAGACCCCACCACGGGTGAACGGAGGGCTTCTTGCGAAATCGCTCTAGGCTCCCGGGGCGTGTTCCCGCTCTTTCCTCTCAACGCGCCGAACATCCTCACCGTCCTGAGGATCCTGATGATCCCCGTGATCGTGGTCGCGCTCCTCAACGAGACGAAGGAGGGCGACGTGATCGCGGCGGCGCTGTTTGCGATCGCGGCGCTGACCGACGGCCTCGACGGCTACATCGCCCGGCGCCAGCGCCAAGAGACGACTTTCGGCAAGCTGATGGACCCGCTGGCCGACAAGCTGCTGGTGACTGCCGCGCTGGTCTCGCTCGTCTCGCTGGACCGGCTGTCCGCATGGGTCGCGATGGTGATCATCGCGCGCGAGTTCGCCGTGACGGGCCTGCGCTCGGTCGCAGCCGAGCGCGGGGTCGTGATCTCGGCGAGCTGGCTGGGGAAGGCGAAGACTGGCCTTCAGGTCGTGGCGATCTTCGGCCTGATCGCGTTCGAGCCGACTCCGGTCGGCGTTGACATCCTGGTCTACGCGGCGGTGGCGATGACACTCATCTCGGGTGCCGACTACTTCCTGGGCCTGAAGCGACACATGGAGCCCGAAGTGGTGCCCGAGCGGGAGCCGACTGGAAGCCCGCCGGCCGAGCCGGAGCGGGTCTCGGAGCCGGTGGCCTAGCCGTCTTCTTCGAGCCACTCTCGCTGCGACATATGGCGGCGGGAGTGGGTGCCGGTCTCGACCTCGTCGAGGACTTCTGAGACCAGGCCGGTGCGCTCGGCGACGACGGTGTGGCGGTGAATCGTCTCCAGGTTCTCCTGGCGGGCGACCAAGAAGCCGCCGTCGCGCAACTCGGGGTACTCGGCGGCGACGTGGCGGACCATCTCGCGGACCACGTCCTCGACGAAACGGGGGTTCCGGTGGGCCTTCTCGACAACGGCCCGCTCGTCGGAGCGCTTCATGAGCTCGTAGATCTCCGAGCTCATTGACGAGGTGACGATCTTCAGGAGGTCGCGAGCGTCGATGTCGATGTCGACTCCCTCGGGAGCGCCGAGGTGAAGCTGGCCGATGCCGCGCTGGTTGTGCGTGGCGACAGGGACGGCGTCGAAGATGCGCTCGATCTCGTCAGTGGTGAAGCCGTCGGCTTCGAGCCGCTCGCGCGCAGCGTCGGCGAGCAGGCCCTGGGCGCAGGGGCAGGCGGTCATGCCCTGGGCCTCGACGCCGGTGAGGGTCCGTGTGCCCTTGGTCGATGCGACCGCGACGGCGTGAAGCTTGTAGATCTCCTGGGTGTCGAGCCCGGAGGCGGGAGCCTTCACGGTGTCGGGATAGCGCGCCTCGATCCGCACCTCCGCGCGGCAGCCGTCCTGGCGCTCGCGGACCTGTTGGGCGATATGCGCGGCGAGATGCTCGGCGCGGAGGGCCTCGGAGAGGACGACGGCATCGATCGCCTCGTTGACGACCTCCTCGAAGCGCGACATGTGGACGCCCGCCTGGTCCGGGTTGAGGTCGACGAAGGCTTCGAGCTCGGCGAAGAAGAGGCCGGGCGATCCGCCGGTAGGGGAGGCGACGTGGATGACCTTCTCGACGCCGCGCACGCCGACGCGGGTGAGGCTGACTCGCGTGTCCGGGGCGCCGGCCTGGACGTCGCGTAGCTCGCGGGGAGCGGTTGCATCGCTCATGCGAGTGAGAGTAGCGCCGGGTTGCGGCCCGGAAAGCGGAGTCGGGTACGGCCGCTCGTGCCAGTTGTCGCATTCGCCTCGTTTGCATATATGCTTCGCGCCGCTTCGGTACCAAACGGAGGAAAGGACCGGAAGCAATTGGCCAGAGAGGCAGATGTCCTGTTTGTCCCAGCCGGATCGGAGGACAAGGAGGGGGATGGCCCCGCCGTGCCCGAAATCGAAGGGCTCGGAAAGCTCGTCACCCAGGGACGGGAGCGGGGGTATCTGACCTTCGAGGAGATCTCCGCGTCGCTGGAAGAGGTGGAGGTGACGAAGGAGCAGGTTCGGGACCTTCACGCGCACCTGATCGAGCATGGGGTGGACGTGATCGCCGCGGACGGCGTGAGCGCCTACGAGGAGTCGAAGGGCGCGCAGAAGGGGCCGCAGCTCGATCTGACGGTGGAGCCGAGCCTGGATTGCCTTCGCCTCTATCTGCGCTCGATCGGCCAGGTCGAGCTGTTGACGGCGGCGGGAGAGGTAGAGCTTGCAAAGCGGATCGAGCGCGGGGACATGGTCGCCAAGCGCCAGATGGTCGAGGCGAACCTGCGCCTCGTGGTGTCGATCGCGAAGGGGTATCTGGGCCGGGGCCTCAGCTTCCTCGACCTGATCCAGGAAGGGTCGCTTGGGTTGATCCGGGCGGTTGAGAAGTTCGACTACCGGCGGGGCTACAAGTTCTCGACGTACGCGACGTGGTGGATCCGCCAGGCGGTGACCAGGGCGATCGCCGACAAGTCGCGGACGATCCGCATCCCAGTGCACATGGGAGAGAAGCTCAATCGGGTGGTGCAGGTCGAGCGCCAGCTGGTGCAGTCCCTGGGAAGGGAGCCTGAGCCGGCGGAAGTCGCCGAAGAGCTCAAGATGACCGTGCAGGAGGTGCGGGAGATCCTGAGGATCGCCCAGATGCCCGTGTCGCTGGAGAAGCCCGTCGGGGACGAGGACGAGTCCGAGCTCGGCGACTTCCTCGCGGACGACACGGTGGAAGAGCCGTTCGAGACCGCGACGGAGAACCTTCAGCGCCAGGACGTGCAGCGCGCGCTGAACGCTTTACCGCCCCGCGAGCGGCAGGTGATCGAGTTGCGGTATGGGCTCAGGGGCCATGAGCCGCTGACCCTCGAAGAGGTGGGCAGGGCGTTCGGGGTAACGCGCGAGCGGATCCGCCAGATCGAGACGGCGACCCTCCGAAAGCTGAAGAGATTGCCCGAAGCTCAGAGGTTGCGCGAGCAGGAATAGGCACGGCTTTCGGGGTGCTCGTGGCGCTCGTTGCAAGCCCCGGCAAATCTTTATTTCGGCGGGTTTAGAAGCGTGGGGGTGGGGCAAACGAGTGTCGAGGGGACAACGCTTTATGCGGACCCTCGACTGAGACGCTCAATAGAGCATCTCAGTCCAAGCCAAGCGGGCCGCCATTCCCCCCGGGCGGCCCGTTTGCTGAAACGAGTGCCGGAATCGGGCCGCCCCTCCCCCCGGGGCGGCCCGTTTCTGTTACGCGTTTTGGCTCGGCTTCGGCCGGGGTATCGGCTCAGTCCAACCATCGGAAGGAACATTCAGATGAACGACGCACCCAAGAACACCGACGACGCAAAGGGCCGGGTCAAGGAAGCCGCCGGCGACGTCACCGGCGACGACGACCTCAAGGACGAGGGCAAGGCCGACCAGGCCGCCGGCACCGTCAAGGACGTTGCCGGCTCGGCCAAGGACAAGGTCGACGACGCTGTCGACAAGGTCCGCGGCAACTAGCCGCCG